>NZ_MDSK01000161.1 GCF_002940205.1 Xanthomonas arboricola pv. guizotiae | reverse complement strand
CTGGCCCAGGAAGAAGAGCACGCCGACGAGTTCGCGGACATGCTGGAAGGCTGGATCGGCGAGTGAGCCGGGTGATTGCAATGCAGCGATGCGTTGTGATCGATGAGCGGCGTCGCTCATCGCCATGGAAATTGAAGTCGAGCTTGAAATCGACTCGATGATGAAACCGCTGGATACCGTAGGAGCGCACCCGGGCGCGA
>NZ_MDSK01000160.1 GCF_002940205.1 Xanthomonas arboricola pv. guizotiae | reverse complement strand
ATGACGTCCAACTTCTCGAAGCGCGTGAAAATCCGGCGGTAGCCCTTCAAGCGACGGAACAGCCTCTCCACCTCATTGCGCCGCTTGTACATTTGTTGGTCGTACTCCCAAGGATCGACCCGATTGGACTTGGGTGGGACCACCGGCACGAAGCCAAGATCAAGCGCCAACTGGCGGGTTTCATTGCCTTCGTAAGCGCG
>NZ_MDSK01000159.1 GCF_002940205.1 Xanthomonas arboricola pv. guizotiae | reverse complement strand
CGATGGATCGGGCGCATGGCGCTTCGTGCACTGCGATGCCGATGGGTAGGTCCGGAATCCGCAGCTGCCTGGAGCGCCTCTTCCGTCGTGTTGGTCAGACCCGGCCCGGTAGGAGCGCACCCGGGCGCGACGGGCCTTACCGGGGATGCCAGTCGCGCCCAGGTGCGCTCCTACGCATGGCAGATGTGGCCGATGGATCGGG
>NZ_MDSK01000158.1 GCF_002940205.1 Xanthomonas arboricola pv. guizotiae | reverse complement strand
CGGCACGCAGCGTCGTAGGAGCGGACCTGGCCGCGACGCCGCCCGGCCCGATCGATGGCATCCCGCCGGGATGCCGGTTGCGCGCGCGCAGCGCACGGGGCATCGTTCGCCAGCAGCGATCACCTGATGATCCAAGCCATGGCGGCGCCAGGGTCGGGACGGCTTCGCGGCCGGGTCCGCTCCTACGTGGAGCGGAGCGTTGGCCTGGGTCGGG
>NZ_MDSK01000157.1 GCF_002940205.1 Xanthomonas arboricola pv. guizotiae | reverse complement strand
ACGCGCTTCGAGAAGTTGGACGTCATGTTCCTTGGATTCCTCAACTTCGTCCTGGTCGTTGATGGGCTTCGGATGTGTTAACAGGCCCTAGATCACAAGCGCAGCAACGACCAGCACGCGGCCCTAACAGGCTGCTGAAATACCAGCCGCGACGCGAGGCGCAACCAGCGGAATTTTCCAGTACATGTCAGAAGTGGCGAACAATTGACCATGCAG
>NZ_MDSK01000156.1 GCF_002940205.1 Xanthomonas arboricola pv. guizotiae | reverse complement strand
GGGCGTTACCGGGAGAGCCACGTCGCGCACGAGTGCGCTCCTACGACAGGCGTGGCCAGCGGCATCTGGCCTTCCGTTGGCAGGGTAGGAGCGCACTTGTGCGCGAGGGCGTTACCGGGAGAGCCACGTCGCGCACGAGTGCGCTCCTACGACAGGCCTGGCCAGCGGCATCTGGCTTTCCGTTGGCAGGGTAGGAGCGCACTTGTGCGCGAGGGCGTTACCGG
>NZ_MDSK01000155.1 GCF_002940205.1 Xanthomonas arboricola pv. guizotiae | reverse complement strand
ACCCTCCCTCACCACCTAGCAGGCCCGAAGGGCGAAGCGGTGCGCTGAATCTGTCTTGCGGCGTAAATGAACGAAAGCAGAATATCTATTGACAGGTGTTGACACGCCTACCCATTTTGTCCTATTATTGTCCCATCGGAAGGAGACATTAGTCCTATTTCCTTCCGATCCGGCCGGGGTCAGTGGCGGCAACCACCCCCCCGGACGGTTCACCAACTCGCAGGAGAA
>NZ_MDSK01000154.1 GCF_002940205.1 Xanthomonas arboricola pv. guizotiae | reverse complement strand
ACCCTCCCTCACCACCTAGCAGGCCCGAAGGGCGAAGCGGTGCGCTGAATCTGTCTTGCGGCGTAAATGAACGAAAGCAGAATATCTATTGACATGTGTTGACACGCCTACCCATTTTGTCCTATTATTGTCCTATCGGAAGGAGACATTAGTCCTATTTCCTTCCGATCCGGCCGGGGTCAGTGGCGGCAACCACCCCCCCGGACGGTTCACCAACTCGCAGGAGAA
>NZ_MDSK01000153.1 GCF_002940205.1 Xanthomonas arboricola pv. guizotiae | reverse complement strand
GCGAAGATCGGCGGGCTGGACGAGGTGCCGGATGAAACGACGATTCTCAACTTCCGGCATTTGCTGGAGCGGCATGATTTGGCGCGCAAGCTGTTCAACCGGGTCAACGCGCACCTGTCGCGTAAAGGGCAGAGTCTGCGAGGCGGGACGATCGTGGACGCCACGATCATCGCTGCGCCCAGTTCGACCAAGAACAAGGATGGCGAGCGCGATCCGGAGATGCACCAGAC
>NZ_MDSK01000152.1 GCF_002940205.1 Xanthomonas arboricola pv. guizotiae | reverse complement strand
CGTTACCGGCAAGGCCCGTCGCGCCCGGGTGCGCTCCTACGACGGCGGGGGCGTTTGTCGCAAATCACGCTATGCGGTCTTGCCCAATCACCCCATGTCACCAATCCCCGCTACCCCGTAGGAGCGCCCTTGGGCGCGATGGGCGTTACCGGCAAGGCCCGTCGCGCCCGGGTGCGCTCCTACGACGGCGGGGGCGTTTGTCGCAAATCACGCTATGCGGTCTTGCCCAATCACCCC
>NZ_MDSK01000151.1 GCF_002940205.1 Xanthomonas arboricola pv. guizotiae | reverse complement strand
TGTCAATAGATATTCTGCTTTCGTTCATTTACGCCGCAAGACAGATTCAGCGCACCGCTTCGCCCTTCGGGCCTGCTAGGTGGTGAGGGAGGGTTGCGGGCTTTTGCGCCGGCGCAGCCGGCGCGATTGGAGGCGACGGACGCGCAGCGGCCGTCTCCTTCCTCTGGCCCTGGAGCGCAGGAAGATCCTCGGCGGGGGTCTGCTTGGCGGAGCCGGTCGGGCGCGGTAGGCCCGTCCTGCGC
>NZ_MDSK01000150.1 GCF_002940205.1 Xanthomonas arboricola pv. guizotiae | reverse complement strand
CTGCATGGTCAATTGTTCGCCACTTCTGACATGTACTGGAAAATTCCGCTGGTTGCGCCTCGCGTCGCGGCTGGTATTTCAGCAGCCTGTTAAGGGCTGTTAACGGCCAAAAGCGGTCCCTACACCCCCTAAAACTACGTCGGCGAAAGATCCGACTCCACTAAGAGCGGCTAACAAAACCCAGGAAGAAGGCGTAAGCAGATGATGGAGGATGCGAGCGAAAGCAACGCCAAGTGGAGATCGATGCGACGTT
>NZ_MDSK01000149.1 GCF_002940205.1 Xanthomonas arboricola pv. guizotiae | reverse complement strand
GCCTGCACATTGGTCTTGCTGCCGTCCTTGTCGGTCAGCGTGAAGGTGTAGACGCCGGCATCCACCGCGCTGTCGTCATCGAGCACGCGTACGGTGCGGTAGTTGACGACGCCCTGCGGCTTCTTGGTCAGGAACATCTCGAAGTACTTTTCGATCTGTTCGCGCGAGGCGCGGACCTCGTTGGAGACGGTCGGCAGCAACACGCCGTCCGGCGCGTACAGATCGGCCACCTTGTCCGGATTGCCGGTGGCCAGTGC
>NZ_MDSK01000148.1 GCF_002940205.1 Xanthomonas arboricola pv. guizotiae | reverse complement strand
TCGCGGCCAGGTCCGCTCCTACGGTCGGTGCGGATTGGCTAGCGACCGGATGTGGCGCTCACTGCCCGGTGGGCGCGGCCGGCGCCCGGTGCGGCATGCCATCGGCGGCGCAGCTCGCACTGCCCGGTAGGAGCGGCCCCGGCCGCGATGCGGCGTTACCGATAATGCGGCGCCCCCCATGATGAGGCGTTACCGATAAGGCCTCATCGCGGCCAGGTCCGCTCCTACGGAGCAATGCAAATTGGCCTGACCGAATATGGCGC
>NZ_MDSK01000147.1 GCF_002940205.1 Xanthomonas arboricola pv. guizotiae | reverse complement strand
GGCTTCACAGCAGGGCACGCAAGGACTATTCGGGAGTACACGCAGCCGGGATTGAGGGCCGGCAGGAATCTGTGAAAAAATTCTTTACTAACAGAAAGTTATCCCACTTTTGGCTGTTTTTTGCACAAATCCCTGCCGACCCTCTCTATCGCCGATGGTCAAATTGCTAGAATTTCCACCACTTGCTTTTCTTTTTCTTTTGTTCGTGGGATCGTTCGGGAACTTGCCTGACGCTGCTTTCCGCTGGAGCTTGCTCCGCTTGGG
>NZ_MDSK01000146.1 GCF_002940205.1 Xanthomonas arboricola pv. guizotiae | reverse complement strand
CCCAAGCGGAGCAAGCTCCAGCGGAAAGCAGCGTCAGGCAAGTTCCCGAACGATCCCACGAACAAAAGAAAAAGAAAAGCAAGTGGTGGAAATTATAGCAATTTGACCATCGGCGATAGAGAGGGTCGGCAGGGATTTGTGCAAAAAACAGCCAAAAGTGGGATAACTTGCTGTTAGTAAAGAATTTTTTCACAGATTCCTGCCGGCCCTCAATCCCGGCTGCGTGTACTCCCGAATAGTCCTTGCGTGCCCTGCTGTGAAGCC
>NZ_MDSK01000145.1 GCF_002940205.1 Xanthomonas arboricola pv. guizotiae | reverse complement strand
TCCAAAGCGCACTAGGGATCTCGTTGCGACGTGTCATGCCGGCAATGTTGTCGCCGACTCAACAGAATTCAAGGGTTTTGTTAGCCGCTCTTACACGCTCGGTAATCTGCAAATCGGACTCATTAGATTGCCTTGTCGTGACGGCTTCAATCGCTTCCGGCGTCGCTGTAAGCGCCGAATCTAGGTCCTGTTAACGCTAGTGGCTGGGGAGGTTAAACTATTGGACATGGAGATCACGCCAGCACAATTTGCCCTCATCGAACATTGCTTAC
>NZ_MDSK01000144.1 GCF_002940205.1 Xanthomonas arboricola pv. guizotiae | reverse complement strand
TAGGGATGGCCTGATCAACGCGTCGGGAAAATGAAGTAAGCCACATCGGCCGCGCTCAAGGCACTCAGATCCTCGATTTTTTGCCGTTTTGGGCGCATTTGCGGGGTATTACCCAGATTACAGGCGCACCTACCCCGCGGCGGGCATTAACTCTTTGCGCTTCAGCCACAGGTTCGACAGCGCAAACAGCGTCAGCACCTGCGAGGTGTTCTTGGCCAGGCCGCGATAGCGCACCTTGGTGTAGCAAAACTGGCGCTTGATCACACGAAACGGGTGTTC
>NZ_MDSK01000143.1 GCF_002940205.1 Xanthomonas arboricola pv. guizotiae | reverse complement strand
GTCATGGTTCAACTGGCGACCTGTCCCCTGTAGAGTTTGAACGGCGCTACGCGCAACGAGGGTCTTGAGTGTCTACGGAACCCTGGGCGTATCACGAATCGGAAAGTTCCACTCTAAACTTGCTCCTACAGTATATCCACCTAACACATGGTGATCTTATATGAAAAATTTTATGCGCTCCCTTGGCCTTGGCTCTAGAGCGTGTTATGAACTTTGCTCTTGTCACGCTAACGTATACGGATGAAGCCTCGTAAGCCATATCCGACCGATATTTCCGACGAAGAA
>NZ_MDSK01000142.1 GCF_002940205.1 Xanthomonas arboricola pv. guizotiae | reverse complement strand
AAGGATGGCGAGCGCGATCCGGAGATGCACCAGACCAAGAAGGGCAACCAGTACTACTTCGGGATGAAGGCGCACATCGGGGTGGACGATGACTCCGGGTTGGTGCACCACGTCGAATGCACGGCGGCAAACGTGGCCGATATCACGCAAGCGCACAAGCTGCTGCACGGCAAGGAAGAGACGGTGTGCGGGGACAGTGGCTACACCGGGCTTGAGAAGCGCGGTGAGATGAAACGCAAGCGCAAGCTGCGCTACCTGATCGCGGAAAAGCCCTCGAAGCTGAAGCA
>NZ_MDSK01000141.1 GCF_002940205.1 Xanthomonas arboricola pv. guizotiae | reverse complement strand
CTGTTAGTAAAGAATTTTTTCACAGATTCCTGCCGGCCCTCAATCCCGGCTGCGTGTACTCCCGAATAGTCCTTGCGTGCCCTGCTGTGAAGCCGGCGGCATCCGTCTATTACCCACCCTGCGACCGACCGGTCTCGCACAGTCGCCGCAAGACAGTTGCAGCGTGCCGAACCTCGAAAGGGACCAGGTAGTGGATGAGCCGATGGAAGCGCCGTTTTATCTTGCAACTTCATGTTTTCACAAAAGAAATCGGATTCTGCGAGTCATTTTTACACGTATGTCGGCTAAACCCC
>NZ_MDSK01000140.1 GCF_002940205.1 Xanthomonas arboricola pv. guizotiae | reverse complement strand
AAGGCTTCTTCCGCCGAAGGATCGCTCAATGCATACCACTGCTGCAAAAAATGGATGCGCAGCATTGTCTCCAGCCGATACGGCTGTCGCCCCTGCTGCCCCGACTTTGGATAGTGCGGCTCGATCAGCCCCAGCAGGTCCTTCCACGGCACGACCTGATCCATCTCGGCCAAGAACACCTCACGCCGCGTCCGCTTGCGCTTGCCGTTGTACTCAGCGTCGCCGAAGGAAAGTTGCATCGTCATCGTCCCGTTGCCTCTGTGCGATTGTCGCAGGATCATGGGGAATTGTTCAGACCTTCCCTA
>NZ_MDSK01000139.1 GCF_002940205.1 Xanthomonas arboricola pv. guizotiae | reverse complement strand
CGTGCTTGCAGTAATCCTCCAACAGAGGCTCGCACTGCTCCCACGGCAGCAACTGTTCGCGGTAGTCGGCGTAGGTTTCCGATCCGCGCACAGCCACGTCGCCCGATTTCAGTTCGTTGGCCAGCGATGAGAACACACAAACCTCGAACAGACGCCGGTGGATGCGCTCCTCGCCGCCCACTTCGGTGCGATGGACGATGGTCTTGCGCCAGAGCTGGGTGGTGAATGCCAGATCGACCGCTTCGTCCAACCAATGGCTGCGGCTTCGTTCCTGCGTCAGGATCAGCTCGATCGCGTCGATCAGCGAGC
>NZ_MDSK01000138.1 GCF_002940205.1 Xanthomonas arboricola pv. guizotiae | reverse complement strand
CGTGCTTGCAGTAATCCTCCAACAGAGGCTCGCACTGCTCCCACGGCAGCAACTGTTCGCGGTAGTCGGCGTAGGTTTCCGATCCGCGCACAGCTACGTCGCCCGATTTCAGTTCGTTGGCGAGCGACGAGAACACGCAGACCTCGAACAGGCGCCGGTGGATGCGCTCCTCGCCGCCCACTTCGGTGCGATGGACGATGGTCTTGCGCCAGAGTTGGGTGGTGAATGCCAGATCGACCGCTTCGTCCAACCAATGGCTGCGGCTTCGTTCCTGCGTCAGGATCAGCTCGATCGCGTCGATCAGCGAGC
>NZ_MDSK01000137.1 GCF_002940205.1 Xanthomonas arboricola pv. guizotiae | reverse complement strand
GTGTTTGATCCCAGGCTTTGATGGTGCACTATTTTCCCTCGATTGGAAGGAAGCACTATGGGCCAGGTTCTACACGGGAGCGCCACTACGACAGAGGCGATCCGTCGAGCGATACAACATAGTCAAGAGAGCCTGAGAGCGCTGTCCAAGCGCTACGGGATCAATCACAAGACGGTGGCGAAGTGGAAGAAGCGTAGCTCGGTTGCCGATTTGCCAACCGGGCCGACGCAGCCGTGTTCCACCGTGTTGTCCGTTACGGATGAGGCGGCGATCGTCGCTTTCCGCAAGCAGACGTTGCTGCCGCTGGACGACTGTCTCT
>NZ_MDSK01000136.1 GCF_002940205.1 Xanthomonas arboricola pv. guizotiae | reverse complement strand
CCTGGCGGCGTCCACCCTCCGGGTCGCCGTCCGGCGCCCCTGCGCGCCCCTGACGGGGCTTGCCGGCCCTTCCGCGCGATCGTCGGGGCTCGGCGGAGCCGGTCGGCCGCTATCAGCCCTTGAACCTGCACCACGTCGCCGGCTAGTGCGAGCAAGGGGCTTTCGCGGCATAAACGGTTCCCCCCGCTGCGCGGGTCCCCCCATTTATTCCACGGTCCCCTTGCTCGCGCCGACGCCGCAGCGCAGGACGGGCCTACCGCGCCCGACCGGCTCCGCCAAGCAGACCCCCGCCGAGGATCTTCCTGCGCTCCAGGGCCAGAGGAAGGAGACGGCC
>NZ_MDSK01000135.1 GCF_002940205.1 Xanthomonas arboricola pv. guizotiae | reverse complement strand
CCTGGCGGCGTCCACCCTCCGGGTCGCCGTCCGGCGCCCCTGCGCGCCCCTGACGGGGCTTGCCGGCCCTTCCGCGCGATCGTCGGGGCTCGGCAGAGCCGGTCGGCCGCTATCAGCCCTTGAACCTGCACCACGGCGCCGGCTCATGCGAGCAAGGGGCTTTCGCGGCATAAACGGTTCCCCCCGCTGCGCGGGTCCCCCCATTTATTCCACGGTCCCCTTGCTCGCGCCGACGCCGCGGCGCAGGACGGGCCTACCGCGCCCGACCGGCTCCGCCAAGCAGACCCCCGCCGAGGATCTTCCTGCGCTCCAGGGCCAGAGGAAGGAGACGGCC
>NZ_MDSK01000134.1 GCF_002940205.1 Xanthomonas arboricola pv. guizotiae | reverse complement strand
GGCCACTTCGCTCCTGGCAGCGTCGCCCGCCTCGCGTTCGGCCTGCAGCGCGGTCTCGCAGCGTTGCAGCTGCGTCATGAGTGAGCCGGCCTCGTGTCGGGCCTGCTCCAGCGCTTGGGTGCGTTCCTGCAGCTGCGCCTGGAAGCGCGCCTGGGCCTGCGCCACGACCGTGTCGGCCTCGCCGTGCAACCGCTCGGCGAGGCGGGCGATGATGTCTTGAAGTGCGTCGCTCACGGCCATTTTCGCGCCAACGCCTTGCCCTTCCTCCTCTTCCAACTCCCTCAAATAGCGGTGGATGGTGGTCTTGGACCCCGTGTTGCCCAGCGCCACCCGGACCGCGTCCACGGACG
>NZ_MDSK01000133.1 GCF_002940205.1 Xanthomonas arboricola pv. guizotiae | reverse complement strand
TGCTGTCGGCGGTGTGGCGGCGCAAACCCAGCGCTGGTTGCCTGGTTCACTCGGACCAAGGGTCGGTCTACACCAGCGATGACTGGCGCAGTTTCCTGGCGTCCCATGGCTTGGTGTGCAGCATGAGTCGGCGTGGCAACTGCCATGACAACGCACCGGTGGAGAGCTTCTTTGGTCTGCTCAAACGCGAGCGGATCAGGCGGCGGATCTACCCCACCAAGGACGCCGCACGCGCCGAGGTGTTCGACTACATCGAGATGTTCTACAACCCACAACGCCGTCATGGTTCAACTGGCGACCTGTCCCCTGTAGAGTTTGAACGGCGCTACGCGCAACGAGGGTCTTGAGTGTCTACGGAACCCTGGGCGTATCA
>NZ_MDSK01000132.1 GCF_002940205.1 Xanthomonas arboricola pv. guizotiae | reverse complement strand
CCATTCTTCGTCGGAAATATCGGTCGGATATGGCTTACGAGGCTTCATCCGTATACGTTAGCGGGACAAGAGCAAAGTTCATAACACGCTCTAGCGAGGCGGCGGGAAGTTTTCCGACGGTAACCGGGCTGAAGACCGTAAACAGTGACTCTAGTCCGGATGAATATAGTGTGCAGCTGAATACTAATGACGATGCAACAACGCCCGCGTGCCAGAATCATTCGGGCTGCACAGTATGGGAACAATTCCTCTACGGGAACGATGGCCCCGCAAACTCAGCATACGTTTTAGAGCGGCTAACAAAACCCAGGAAGAAGGCGTAAGCAGATGATGGAGGATGCGAGCGAAAGCAACGCCAAGTGGAGATCGATGCGACG
>NZ_MDSK01000131.1 GCF_002940205.1 Xanthomonas arboricola pv. guizotiae | reverse complement strand
GGAAGCCGAAGCGGCTTACGATCGGCAGCAAACCGGTCAGGCCGAGGCGGCCTGACTCAAACCAAACGGCCTCCGAGAAACCCGGGGCGGTTCATGTCGGGTGCCAAGGACTACGCGTTGGGAACGTCCGAGTGCGGTGGTGCGACTCGGCTCTGCCTCTGGCTTTGGCTCTGGCTTTGGCTTTGGCTCTGGCTCTGCCTTTGGCTCTGCCTTTGGCTCTGCCTTTGGCTCTGCCTTTGGCTCTGCCTTTGGCTCCGTCTTTAGCTCCGTCTTTAGCTTCGGCTTTGGCTTCGGCTTTGGCTTTTGCGTTTCGCGGTTGAATTTCGCGCAAAAAGAAACCCTCAGTCGTATTGGACTGAGGGTTTCGGGTAAAGCCCCTGGCGATGACCTACTCTCGCATGGCTTGAGCCACACTACCATC
>NZ_MDSK01000130.1 GCF_002940205.1 Xanthomonas arboricola pv. guizotiae | reverse complement strand
CCTGCATGGTCAATTGTTCGCCACTTCTGACATGTACTGGAAAATTCCGCTGGTTGCGCCTCGCGTCGCGGCTGGTATTTCAGCAGCCTGTTAAAGGCTTGTTGCTCGGCTTGTAATGGGAAGATTTTGGGGCGAGGTCAGAACAACGCGCATCAAGCACTGCTCTGGCCGTGCACACCGACCATCTCCACTGGTCCTTGCCCGCCCACCGTCGCGGGACCTTACGCGGCATGGATGCCGCGTAAGAGCCTACAGGGACGTACTTGCGGCGTGTCCTGCGACGGTGGGCGGGCAAGGGCCCTTCCGTAAGGCCGCAGATCACCCGCTCTGCGACTTAGAGCGGCTAACAAAACCCAGGAAGAAGGCGTAAGCAGATGATGGAGGATGCGAGCGAAAGCAACGCCAAGTGGAGATCGATGCGAC
>NZ_MDSK01000129.1 GCF_002940205.1 Xanthomonas arboricola pv. guizotiae | reverse complement strand
TGAACTCATCCGTATACCGCTTACTGCTCATGGACACCTCCGAATCAGCCATTTTCCATGGCCTTGAGATGTCTAGGAAACCCTGGGCGTATCATTCCGAATCCGCGAACCAGACCGGTTGGTTTAATTGGGCGATCGGTTATGGATACGATGCGAACGGAGCCCTCGCAAGTCAGAGGTATCCGACTGGGTTAGAGGTCAGCTATGCGCCGAATGCCTTGGGGCAGCCGACAGCGGTCCGCGACCACACAGGAGCCTATTACGCGTCTGGGATTAGCTACTACCCTAATGGGGCTGCTCGCCAGTTCACCTACGGCAATGGCATCGCCCACTCCTTAGAGCGGCTAACAAAACCCAGGAAGAAGGCGTAAGCAGATGATGGAGGATGCGAGCGAAAGCAACGCCAAGTGGAGATCGATGCGACGTT
>NZ_MDSK01000128.1 GCF_002940205.1 Xanthomonas arboricola pv. guizotiae | reverse complement strand
CCCGACACCTTCTTGCCTGCGTCATAGCCCTTCTGACCTGCCGTATCGCTGTGCTTCACGCTCTGCGCGTCCACGATCAAGAACGTGCTGCTGGCGTTGCGCCCCTGTGTTTCGCGGGCCGCGCCAACCTGATTTTTTGAGCGCCCGCTCCAGCAGGCTTCTACCTTCATCGTCCACTTCGCTCCACTTGGCAAAGTAGGAATGCACCGTGCGCCACTTCGGAAAGTCACTGGGCAACGCACGCCACTGGCAACCTGCCCGCAGTAAATACAGCACTGCGCACCACACCTCATACACATCCACCGTCGCAGGCTTGGTGCGTTTGCGGGCTCGCTCCAAAATCGGGCGGATCTGCTCGAACCGCTCACGGCTCATGTCACTTGGATAGGTCTTCTCGCGCATTCGTGCAGTTTGCATGGTTTGAAAGAGATCGCGAACAGGTTCT
>NZ_MDSK01000127.1 GCF_002940205.1 Xanthomonas arboricola pv. guizotiae | reverse complement strand
CACGCGCTTCGAGAAGTTGGACGTCATGTTCCTTGGATTCCTCAACTTCGTCCTGGTCGTTGATGGGCTTCGGATGTGTTAACAGGCCCTAGCCAAATTTCAGGCTACGGCCTCAGCTTTCGAGAGGGCTTCCTCGCTATCAGTACCAACGCCGGGCTGCGAGTCTTGTTCCATGGCCAGACTTCCACGCATCGACCTTCCCGGCATCCCGCAGCACATCGTGCAGCGCGGGAACAACCGGTTGCCCTGCTTTCTGGATGATGGCGATCGATTGCGCTATTTGCACCTGATGCATGAGGCCCTGCACGCGACAGGCTGCCAGTTGCACGCTTACGTCTTGATGGACAACCATGTGCACTTGCTAGGTGTTCAGTCCCGGCATTAGATGGATCGGGTCCACCTTGAACCGCTCGGGTTCGGATGTCCACTGCTTGCAGATGAACGCGTACGGCGTC
>NZ_MDSK01000126.1 GCF_002940205.1 Xanthomonas arboricola pv. guizotiae | reverse complement strand
GACCTGTGTCGCGTATGGGGGGGCAAGGATGGCTGGCTCAGCCTGGCATTGGTGATCGACTGCAGCACGCGTCAGCTGCTTGGCTGGCACCTGTCACGGACGGGGAAGGCCAGCACGGCCTCGGCCGCCCTGGAGCAGGCCCTGATCACGCGCTTCGGCACGCTGGGCAAGGTCAAGGAGTCGTTCCTACTGCGCTCGGACAATGGCCTGGTCTTCACCAGCCGCGACTACACCCGGTTGGTGCGCAGCTATGGCCTGAAGCAGGAGTTCATCCCCCCGCACTGCCCACAGCAGAACGGGATGGTGGAACGGGTGATCCGGACGCTGAAGGAGCAGTGCGTGCACCGGCATCGCTTCGAGAGCCAAACCCACGCGCTGCGCGTGATTGCTGACTGGATCGCCTTCTACAACCAACAGCGCCCTCATCAGGCGCTGAAGATGATGACCCCAAACGCGGCC
>NZ_MDSK01000125.1 GCF_002940205.1 Xanthomonas arboricola pv. guizotiae | reverse complement strand
CGCTGGTCCTTGACCGAGGTGCGGTAGTGCTCGAGGGCTTCCCTGGCATGGTCGTGCTTGTGTTCCAATGATTTCGCATGGGCGTCGTGCTCGGCCACGCGAACGGTCAGACCGTAGATCCGTTCCTCCAGCTGCGCCAGTTCGGTGGTGCGGCGGGCCACTTCGCTCCTGACAGCGTCGCCCGCCTCGCGTTCGGCCTGCAGGGCGGTCTCGCAGCGTTGCAGCTGCGTCATGAGTGAGCCGGCCTCCTGCCGGGCCTGCTCCAGCGCTTGGGTGCGTTCCAGCAGCTGCGCCTGGAAGCGCGCCTGGGCCTGCGCAACGACCGTGTCGGCCTCGGCGTGCAAGCGCTCGGCCAGGCGGCTGACCAGATCCTGCAGCGCGTCGCTGATGGTCACCTTGGCGCCGGGGCGCTGCCCTTCCTCCTCTTCCAACTCCCTCAAATAGCGGTGGATGGTGGTCTTGGACCCCGTGTTGCCCAGCGCCACCCGGACCGCGTCCACGGACG
>NZ_MDSK01000124.1 GCF_002940205.1 Xanthomonas arboricola pv. guizotiae | reverse complement strand
TCCTTGATTGGCTCAGCCAACTCCGGCTTCACCTTGGCGGGCGAGCTGGTCGGCGTGTAGTACATCGTGCGACGTGCCACGCCGAACCACTGGCACAGCTTGGTCATCGGAACTGAAACACCTTCTTCCTTCAGGCCCTGCTGGACCGAGAGCATCAGCTCTCGTCCTTTCCCAGCAGGGATACCAGCTTTTTTCGCGCACGGATCTCCAGCATGGCCTCGCCGTAGGCCTCCTGCAGGTCCTTCAGCTGGCGCTCGTACTGCTCGCGCACGTCCTCCGGCTTGGCCCTCAGCGCGTTCTCCAGGCCGCGCTTGCCCTCTTCGACCCAGCTTTCGATCTCAGCCGGAGTCAGGTCGAACTGGCGGCTGGCAGCAGCCACCGTCCTCTTGCCTTGGATGATCTCAAGGACCAGAGCAGACTTGCGCCGGGCGGTCCAGCGCTTGATCTCTGCTTCCATCACTTCGCTCATTGGTGTCTCCTTCAGGGAAAGTAACACTTGAGCAGGAATTCAGTGGGTCATTACA
>NZ_MDSK01000123.1 GCF_002940205.1 Xanthomonas arboricola pv. guizotiae | reverse complement strand
TTAAACTATTGGACATGGAGATCACGCCAGCACAATTTGCCCTCATCGAACATTGCTTACCTGTGCAGCGCGGCAATGTCAGCATGACCAACCTGCAGGTGGTCAACGCCATCCTTTACGTCGCAGAGCATGGCTGCAAATGGCGCGGTCTGCCCAAGCGCTTTGGCAACTGGCATACGGTGTACACGCGCATGAACCGTTGGGCCAAGTCCGGTGTGCTGGATCGGATGTTCGCCCAATTGCAGACCTGCCAGATCGTGCGCATCAAAATCGAAGCGGTCTCGCTGGACTCCACCAGCATCAAGGTGCATCCGGATGGCACTGGCGCATTAAAAAAAACGGCCCACAGGCGATCGGCAAATCCCGAGGCGGATGGAACACCAAGATTCATATGGTTGCCGCAGATGCTCGAACAGCCATCACGTTCGGATTGACGCCTGGCAACGCACATGACGCACCAGCAGGCCGCGCGTTGCTTGAACACCTGGGGCCAGTGGAACGGCCGATTCATCTGCTGATGGATCGCGCTTACGAAGGCAATGAAACCCGCCAGTTGGCGCTTGATCTTGGCTTCGTGCCGGTGGTCCCACCCAAGTCCAATCGG
>NZ_MDSK01000122.1 GCF_002940205.1 Xanthomonas arboricola pv. guizotiae | reverse complement strand
TCTCTACGCACTACAGCCGAGCATGCCGCGTCTGACGCGCTCATCGCTGCACCGCTGCCTGCAACGCCATGGCATCTCGCGGCTTCCTGAAATCAAAAGCGACAAAGCCGCCAAGAAGCGTTTCAAAAGTTATCCGATTGGCTACTTCCACATCGACATTGCAGAGGTGCAGACGGCCGAGGGCAAGCTCTATCTGTTCGTGGCCATCGACAGGACGTCCAAGTTTGCGTTCACCGAACTCCACGCCTGGGCCAACAAGCTGGTTGCAGCGCAGTTCCTGCGCAATGTGATCCAGGCAGTGCCCTACACCCTGCATACGGTTCTGACGGATAACGGCATCCAGTTCACCAACCGCAGTTCCGACCAATATGCCTTCCCCCATATTTTCAGTCGAGTCTGCGAGGAGCACGGCATCGAACACCGCTTGACCAAGATCAAGCATCCCTGGACCAACGGGCAGGTCGAGCGGATGAATCGGACCATCAAGCAAGCCACTGTCAAACGCTTTCACTACGACGATCACGCACAACTGCAACAGCATCTGACCAACTTCATCGACGCCTATAACTACGGTCGCAGGCTCAAAGCATTGAAGGGTCTGACGCCGTACG
>NZ_MDSK01000121.1 GCF_002940205.1 Xanthomonas arboricola pv. guizotiae | reverse complement strand
AGCGACAAGGCGCAGCCGTGCCCCCTGGACCGAGTCAACCGGCAGTTCCATGCCACGCGGCCGAATGCGCTGTGGGTGAGCGATTTTACTTACGTGTCGACCTGGCAGGGGATGGTGTATGTGGCCTTCGTGGTCGATGTATACGCCCGCCGTATCGTGGGCTGGAAAGTGTCCGGCTCGATGACGACGGAGCTTGTCTTGGACGCGCTGGAGCAGGCCTTGCAGGCCCGGCAGCGACGCGAAGACCAGACACTGATCCATCACAGCGACCGTGGCGTGCAATACGTCAGCATCCGTTACAGCGAACGGCTGGCCGAGGCCAGGATCGAACCGTCGGTCGGCAGCGTTGGGGACTCGTATGACAACGCATTGGCCGAGACGATCAACGGCCTGTATAAAGCCGAGGTGATCCATCGTAGATCGTGGCGCAATCGCGAGCAGGTGGAACTGGCCACGCTGGACTGGGTGCACTGGTACAACCACAAACGACTGCTGGGGCCGATCGGATACATGCCGCCAGCGGAAGCCGAAGCGGCTTACGATCGGCAGCAAACCGGTCAGGCCGAGGCGGCCTGACTCAAACCAAACGGCCTCCGAGAAACCCGGGGCGGTTCA
>NZ_MDSK01000120.1 GCF_002940205.1 Xanthomonas arboricola pv. guizotiae | reverse complement strand
ACGCCGTACGAGTTCATCTGCAAGCAGTGGACATCCGAACCCGAGCGGTTCAAGGTGGACCCGATCCATCTAATGCCGGGACTGAACACCTAGTAGACGCGAGCTTCGACGGTCGCAGCAGACTCTACTCACTGAATTTTTCAGCAAGACATTAAAGACCAGGTGCTTTTGCCTATGAGAAGCAGCTGGTCAACGCGACCCCGCATAACCGCATCATTGCTACTCCTTGAATTCAAGCTCTTGCCGAAAGCGCATTCTCACATGATCTAAGCAGTTGAGACATTGCACAAAATTTTATCCAGCAGGTGACAGCACTTTAAGCAACCTACTTACGAGGCGGCGACTAGTTTTGGTCGGGTGATAGAAAGGCTTCTGCGAGATCGCTCATGTCAAGTGTCATGCTCCTGCCGACCTAGGACCGCGTGGTGGCGAAGAAGTATCCCAAAGCCACGATCCCGCCCCAAAAGGCCAATGCGATCCCACACAATTGCCATGTTTGTTGAGGGAACTTGCCACCTTTCCAACGGATTACTAAGAGCGGCTAACAAAACCCAGGAAGAAGGCGTAAGCAGATGATGGAGGATGCGAGCGAAAGCAACGCCAAGTGGAGATCGATGCGACGT
>NZ_MDSK01000119.1 GCF_002940205.1 Xanthomonas arboricola pv. guizotiae | reverse complement strand
GAAGCCGAAGCGGCTTACGATCGGCAGCAAACCGGTCAGGCCGAGGCGGCCTGACTCAAACCAAACGGCCTCCGAGAAACCCGGGGCGGTTCAGGATGCTGAAGCGTCACCTCTTGACACGCAGCGCAGTTGGAAATCGCATTTATTCTTCCGTTAACAAAGGAGATACGATGAAACACAGTAAATTTCTGCTAGTAATTGCAATTGCCACTGCTACCTGCGCACAGGCAGCTGCACAATTAGGTGGTACGCAGCCAGTGAGCGTCAGTCCCAGCCAACTTGAACTGCAGGTCCAACAGGCATGGCAAACAGAGCTTGTAAGGTCTGATACGCCGACGACCGGATGCTTTCACGCCAAATACCCAAGCATGATTTGGAAGTCGGTACCCTGCAACGCATTGCCACGTCGAAACCATCGTTTACCAGTCGGTAAAATGACCACTCAGGGCGCCGCTGGACGAACAGCACTTCCAGATGCCGTCGGTGCAACGCAAGGCCCCGTGAGATACGCGCTCATAGGGCATGGTCTTATTAGAGCGTGTTATGAACTTTGAAAGAGCGTGGCTGCATTTCCAAGCATCAGAATCGTGAAGACAACAAAGTGCAAACCGGCCAAGGTTTCCG
>NZ_MDSK01000118.1 GCF_002940205.1 Xanthomonas arboricola pv. guizotiae | reverse complement strand
GCTCGACATGAATAAGAACACGGTGCAGCGGATCTTCCAGCTCATGGGCTGGCAGGTTCGCAAGCGGGCCGTGGGCGCCCGCCCGCGGATCCAGGCGCTGCCGTCGGTGGCGCAAGCGCCGGACGAACGCTGGGCGACCGACCTGTGCCGGATCTGGGGTGGCCGCGACGGCTGGTTGACCCTGGCCCTGGTGATCGACTGCTACACCCGGCAACTGCTCGGCTGGCAGCTCTCGCGCAGCGGCAAGGCCAGCACGGCGGCCGCCGCGCTGGAGCAGGCGCTGATCACCCGCTTCGGGACGTTGGGACGGGTGCAGAGCCCCTTGCTGCTGCGCTCGGACAACGGCTTGGTGTTCACCAGTCGCAACTACACGCGGCTGGTCCGCAGCGATGGCCTGCGCCAGGAGTTCATCACCCCGCACTGCCCACAGCAGAACGGAATGGTGGAGCGGGTCATCCGCACGCTCAAAGAGCAGTGCGCGCACCGCCACCGCTTCGAAAGCCAGCAGCACGCCAGCCGCCTGATCGGCGACTGGATCCAGTTCTACAACCACCGGCGTCCGCACCAGGCGCTGGGAATGAAGACACCCGCCGAGGCTTATGCTTTAGCGGCATGACCTGTGCAGAAACCACTGGGTCATTACA
>NZ_MDSK01000117.1 GCF_002940205.1 Xanthomonas arboricola pv. guizotiae | reverse complement strand
GGCCTTGCACCTGTTGACCTCGACCAAGACCAACATGGCCGCGCTGGAACTGATGCGTCATCTGGGCATCAACTACAAGAGTGCTTGGCGGATGAAGCACAAGATCATGCAGGTCATGGCCGAGCGAGAAGCCACGCGTCGACTGTCCGGGTTCGTACAGATCGACGATGCCTACCTCGGCGGTGAGCGCAATGGTGGCAAGGCTGGGCGCGGATCGGAGAACAAGCAGCCGTTCCTGATTGCAGTGCAGACCGATGCCACTTTCACCGCGCCGAGCTTTGTGGTGATCGAGCCGGTGCGCAGCTTCGACAATGCCTCGCTCACGGACTGGACTGCGCGTCGCCTGGCACCCGAATGCGAGGTCTATACCGATGGGTTGGCCTGCTTCCGCCGCCTGGAAGAGGCCGGCCACGCGCACACCACGCTGGACACCGGTGGAGGGCGTGCTGCAACAGAAGCTGCTGGTGCCCGCTGGGTCAACGTGGTGCTGGGCAACCTCAAACGCGCCATCAGCGGCGTCTATCACGCCATCGCGCAAGGCAAATACGCAAGGCGGTATCTGGCCGAAGCGGCCTACCGATTCAATCGCAGATTCCGCCTGCCCGAAATGCTGCCACGACTCGCCACGGCGATGATGCGTTGCAAGCCCTG
>NZ_MDSK01000116.1 GCF_002940205.1 Xanthomonas arboricola pv. guizotiae | reverse complement strand
CTGGATCCGCGGGCGGGCGCCCACGGCCCGCTTGCGAACCTGCCAGCCCATGAGCTGGAAGATCCGCTGCACCGTGTTCTTATTCATGTCGAGCCGCCCGGCCACCGTGCGGTAGCCGAACGACGGCTAAGGCCTTGATCGGCTCGGCCAGCTTCGGCTGGACCTTCGGCGCTACCTTGGTCGGCTTGTAATAGACCGTTCGCCGCGCCACACCAAACCACCGGCACAGCTTCACCATCGAGACCTCGAAGCCATCGGCCCGCAGTCCCTGCTGGATCGTGACCATCAGGTCTCGTCCTTGCCCAACAGGGACGCCAATTTTTTTCGGGCGCGTAGCTCCAGCATCGCCTCGCCGTAGGCTTCCTGCAGCTCTTTGAGCTGCCGCTCGTACTGCTCCCGGACGTCCTCGGGCTTGGCCCGAAGGGCGTTCTCCATGCCCCGCTTGGCGTCCTCCACCCAGCTTTCGATCTGCGAGGGCGTCAGGTCGAACTGCCGGCTGGCCTGCGCCACCGTCGTCTTGCCCTGGATGATCTCTAGCACCAGCGCCGACTTGCGCCGCGCCGTCCAGCGTTTGATCTCTTCGTCCATTACTTGGCTCATCGTGCTCTCCGTCAAAAGGTAGCACCTGAGCAGGAAATCACTGGGTCATTACA
>NZ_MDSK01000115.1 GCF_002940205.1 Xanthomonas arboricola pv. guizotiae | reverse complement strand
GTCAAGCCCACGCCCATGCTCAGTTGCAACTCGCCCGCGGCGACCACGCCGGATTCCAGCAAGGCGCGGTACTGCGCCACGCCGTCGGCGTAGTTGCCCAGATAGCGGCGGCCGGTGAGCTGGGTGATCTGGTCCAGCACCAGGCGCTGCTCGTAGAAGCCATCGCCCAGGCGGGTCTGGGTCCACTCTGGATCAACACCCAGCTTGTCCAGCAGGAAGTCGCTGCTGATGAAGTTGTCGTAATTGACGAAGCGCGGGTCGGTCTCGATCAGGTAACGACGGCCGGGGCCATTGCTGCGCCAGGCGTTGATGCCGCCCAGGCCGTTGGCGGCACGGCCCATTGCGGTGAGATCGGTACCGGTGCCGCCGGAGAGGCGATACAGCCCGCCAATGGGCAGATCGATCTGCGTCAGCGACGTCTGGCCGCTACCCACAATGTTGGTCACCGGAATGCTGGCCGGATCGACTCGGGTACGGCTGTCGGATGCGACGGCAGTGACGCCGGTACCGGCCGCGGTGGCCTGCACGTCTGCCTGATCGACGCTGCTGCGTACAAGCCCACTGTCGTTGGACGCGACCGGTGCGACCGACATCTTGACGATGCCGCCCGACGTGGCGAGCGTGGCGTCCTGCGTGTTGGCGCCCACCTGGGTGCCTGC
>NZ_MDSK01000114.1 GCF_002940205.1 Xanthomonas arboricola pv. guizotiae | reverse complement strand
AGCTCACAAGATCGGATTTCATCCATTGCATCAGTGAGTTAGCGGATATTTTGGCGCACCAAAACTACCCTGCCAATGCCAGTTCAGTCTCATACGGTTCCGGGACCGCCTCCACATCAATCAGGTAATCCCCGAAGCGCTTTACATGGCTGGTCACGTACGGGCTGAGGAACGCCACGTCCTCCCGCGTGATCTTCCACCCCTGCCGCATCAGAGACGTCATGATTCGGGTCTGTTCGACCACGTTGTAGAAGAAGACGGCATTGGAGACCAGGTCGTTGTATTGGACGGCCTTCTCCTGCTCAACGGGGTCATTGTCGGCAATCACTCCTTACCCCGCCGAAGAAGAAATACTTTGCGAAGCCGTTGTAGGCCTCCACCTTGTTGGTCGAGGCGGTGATCTGTTCGCGCAACTGGCGGTTGGAGATGTACTGCAGCAGGAACAAGTGCGCACGGCCGAACCAAGCGCCTTGAAGGCCTGGTACAGCCGGTTCTTGCGGCTGTAGTTGCCCAGCTTGCGCATCAGCATCGAGGCCGCGATCTTGCCGGTCTTGATCGAGAGCACGACCTGCATCAGGTCTTTCCAGTGGGTCTCGATCAGATCCCAGTCGACAGTGTCCCGGAACAGCGCGTCGATGTGTTCGTAACGAATGTCCTCATCGGGTCGGAAGAACTTGTATTGGGGTTCAGCCGACATACGAGTAAAAATGACTCGCAGAATCCGATGTCTTTTGTGAAAAC
>NZ_MDSK01000113.1 GCF_002940205.1 Xanthomonas arboricola pv. guizotiae | reverse complement strand
CATCCGCCAAGCACTCTTGTAGTTGATGCCCAGATGACGCATCAGTTCCAGCGCGGCCATGTTGGTCTTGGTCGAGGTCAACAGGTGCAAGGCCGGCATCCAGATGCGCAGTGGCAGTTTGGTGCCTTGGAACATCGTGCCCGCGATCAGGCTGGTCTGGTGCCGGCACACGCTGCATTGAGAGTAGATGGCGCCACCACGCTTGAAGCGCGAGCGCGCCCGTCCAGCGCAGGAAGGGCAGCGAAATCCCTGCGGCCACCGCCATTGATACAGAGCGCGGTAGCACTTGGCCTCGGTACCGTAGGCAGCGAAGAACTCCGGCATCGACAATCCAGCCTGGAACTGCACGGCATTGATACTCATCGGGCCACCTCGTCGGCTTCAGCTGGCAACAGCATCTCCCCATGCCGGCTCAGATCTTGCGATTGCTCGCTGAGGGTCAGGGCTAATCAGGTCTCCCCAAAAGCGAGCTAACTCGCTGTCAGTAAAGGTCTTTTACGCGAATCCCTGCCGGCCCTTAATCCTGCCGGGCACGCTGGCGCTGACCGCCGGCCAGGCGGCTGGCGCCATCGTCCGGATCAAGGCGCCTCGAATGCCCCCAGGTCCGGTGCACGCCCGTTGAAGGCCTCACCGGTATCGGCGCCAGCGTCGATCAACGCGCTGCCCGGTGCCAGGGTGGCGAAGGTGATGATGGGTAGGTCGCCGTTGGCCTGGCGCGGACGCATGAGCTGGCGCTCGTCCAGGCTGACGAAATCGC
>NZ_MDSK01000112.1 GCF_002940205.1 Xanthomonas arboricola pv. guizotiae | reverse complement strand
TCACGCGCTTCGAGAAGTTGGACGTCATGTTCCTTGGATTCCTCAACTTCGTCCTGGTCGTTGATGGGCTTCGGATGTGTTAACAGGCCCTAGACAACGAAATGATCAGTGGGTGGAACAGTCATGAAACCACGAGCGGCTTCTCTACTTCTTATTGCTATTGGCTTAGGAAAGCTCTGAACAACTCCTCGATAGACTTCTGATCGACGCCTGAGGTTGGAGCCATCACGCGTAAGTGATTGATTTTCAGCAACGGAGATTGTCGTGATCAAGCGAAATCCCAAGTTCGCTCGCAACGCCAAGAGTTGTTCAGAGGTTCCTTAGGGGCCGGGACTGTGACTGCATCGAACTTGTCGAGTGTGTCGAGCGAGGTCGCGGGCCATCCAACTGACAAACGATCATTACCTGCGGTAGCGCAGCAGCTGATTGCTCTCGGCGAAGAAGATCAGCGTGATCGCACAAAGGCCATGACGCCTGGATTTGATGACGCGCGACTTGCAGAGGCAGACCGGCGCCGCGAGGCAGCCTGGCGAGAGATCACGTCCGGAAGGCTGCTGGGCCTGAGCGAAGTTGGCGAAGCCGCTGTCTCCGCGCAATTTCTATTGCTGCAACACTCTGGCGACCGCACCCTACAAGCGGATATGGCCCGCCAGATGCAAGAGCTTGTTGTAATGACCCAGTGGTTTCTGCACAGGTCATGCCGCTAAAGCATAAGCCTCGGCGGGTGTCTTCATTCCCAGCGCCTGGTGCGGGCGCCGGTG
>NZ_MDSK01000111.1 GCF_002940205.1 Xanthomonas arboricola pv. guizotiae | reverse complement strand
AGAGCGGCTAACAAAACCCAGGAAGAAGGCGTAAGCAGATGATGGAGGATGCGAGCGAAAGCAACGCCAAGTGGAGATCGATGCGACGTTCAAAGCGGATGCGCAATTTACCCATGCTTGCGAACCAGGCATGTGTGCGTTCGACGACCCAGCGATGACGGCCCAGCCGGTCGTTGCGTTCGATGCCCTTGCGTGCAATCCGCGCAATAATGCCGCGCTGTTTGAGGAAGTCGCGACAACGTTGAATGTCGTAGGCTTTGTCAGCATGCAGTTTGCCAGGCCAGCGTCGCGCACGCCCTGGTTTTCCGCCGATCGCAGGCAACGCATCAAGCAACTCCTCGAAGGCGACCGAGTCGTGTCGATTGGCACCGGTGACGCAGACGGCCAGCGGCACGCCGTTTCGATCAACGATCAGATGCCGTTTGCTGCCGAGTTTGCCGCGATCGGTTGGGTTTGGCCCTGTATACGAGCCCCCCGGGGGGAAGCCACGCTGGCGGCGTCCAGGCTTGCTCGGCTCAGATCCAGCTTGTCGGCGCGACGTAGCTCGGCCAGGAGCACTTGATGGAGACGATGCCACACCCCGTTGGCTTGCCAATCACGCAGCCGACGCCAGCAGGTCATGCCGCTGCCATAGCCAAGTTCCGAGGGCAGGTCTTCCCACGGAATGCCCGTGCGCAGCACATAGACGATGCCGTTGAGGGCCCGCTGATCACTGAGACGAGGTCGTCCACCTTTGGGGGAAGGCTTGACCTGCGGAATCAGTGGTTCGATGCGCTTCCAA
>NZ_MDSK01000110.1 GCF_002940205.1 Xanthomonas arboricola pv. guizotiae | reverse complement strand
CCCCGGGATTCCCGGAGGCTCCAACTCTTGAGAGGATGGAGTCATGAGCAAAGCAATGAAGTATTCGCCAGAGGTCCGAGAGCGAGCGGTACGGATGGTGTTTGAGCACCAGAAAGATCACGCCTGGCAGTGGGCGACGATCGCATCGATTGCCGGGAAGATCGGTTGCACGGCGCAGACGCTATGCACCTGGGTACGGCAGGCCGAGCGCGACCAGGGACGGCGCGAGGGGCTGAGCACGTCCGAACGCGAGAAGATGAAGTCGCTGGAGCGCGAGGTGCGGGAGTTGCGGCAGGCCAACGAGATCCTGCGCAAGGCATCGGCGTATTTTGCCCAGGCGGAGCTCGACCGCCGGTTCAAGCCATGACGGAGTTTATCGACGAACACCGCCAGGTCTACGGGGTCGAGCCGATCTGCAGGGCATTGCCGATCGCCCCGTCGACGTACTACCTGTATGCGGCCCGGCGTGCCGATCCCTCCAGAGCGTCGGTGCGTGCGCAGGCAGACACGCAACTGTGTGCGGCCATTGGACGGATCTGGGAAGACAACCACCGTGTCTACGGCGTGCGCAAGGTGTGGCGACAGCTGCGGCGCGACTGCGTGGAGGTGGCGCGGTGCACGGTGGAGCGGTTGATGTGCCGGCTGGGCCTGCGTGGGGTGGTGCGCGGCAAGGCAGCCAGGACCACGTACAGCGACAAGGCGCAGCCGTGCCCCCTGGACCGAGTCAACCGGCAGTTCCATGCCACGCGGCCGAATGCGCTGTGGGTGAGCGATTTTACTTACG
>NZ_MDSK01000109.1 GCF_002940205.1 Xanthomonas arboricola pv. guizotiae | reverse complement strand
CTGATGCGTTCTGCGGCCAACCGCCATAGGGGGTGGGCGGCAACTGCCAACCACCAGAGGGGGTGGGCGGCAATAGGGACGAATAGGAAGAATCAGCCGGAGCATCGGGATGCCACGTTTCTTCTGGCCGATGGAAGGCCTGAGTGGGACTGTATGGAGGCAGGTCCGGTTGTTGATAACGAAGTCTGAAATTGGCGCGAATTGCCGCCTGGATGCCTTCGGATGCTCCTGAAATCACGGCTTCACCCAGAGGAGTCAGTTCGCCGGTTTCCTGGTCGACCATTTCTTCCAGCCTTGCTTGTGATAAATATCCGCTTCTTGCGTCTTCGATACTGTACGCTCTATTGCTGAATTTTCTTGAAATTTCAAGAAGCAAATCTGGGTCTTGATGGAGGGTCCGGAATACGCCTTTTAGAGGCTTGCTTTGAGCGGCCAAGGCCAGTTTGCGCCTCTCGCTTGCTAGAACAAATCTTTTCTTCTGATCTGGGGTGATGTATGGAAGGATGTTACGTAGCGTCTTGCCAAATGAGCCATCACCATGCAAGTAATTAGAGAATGCCACAGCCGGTGGCACTTTCCCTAATGCTTCATATATTGGTAGATATTCTATAATTTCGTTGATCTTGCGTTGGGCCACGTCTGTGGCTTCAGCTTTGGCTTTGGCCGTGGTTTCGGCTTTGGCTTTGGCCGTGGTTTCGGCTTTGGCTTTGGCTTTGGCCGTGGTTTTGGCTTTGGCTTTGTCTTTGGCTTGGGCAATGCGATCCAAGGCCCATTGGCTCAGCACAATGTTTCGACTGCACTGC
>NZ_MDSK01000108.1 GCF_002940205.1 Xanthomonas arboricola pv. guizotiae | reverse complement strand
TCACGCGCTTCGAGAAGTTGGACGTCATGTTCCTTGGATTCCTCAACTTCGTCCTGGTCGTTGATGGGCTTCGGATGTGTTAACAGGCCCTAATTCAACAGCGCGCGCAAACGAAGGGAATGCCAATGGCATGAGAAGGAGTGGCAGGACCAACAACCTCAACAATTTCCGGTACAAATCTTCGTCAATGACTGGGTGCATGTCGCACGCGCCTCGCAGCGGTAGTCGCCGTAGTCTGCTTTCATCTGTGGAGTGATGTTGCGCGGAGCCATGATAGCGCGATCCGCGTCATTTTCAATCAACAACCCTGGCACCGACTGCGTCGCGCTCTGTATCCCGACCAGCGACAGGATTGCATAGACACGACTGGCCGTTAGGCCGCTCAGTTCTCGATACGAGAAGATGGTGACACCCTTTTCATTGAACTCCACACTCTCAAAAAATCGTCGGGCGGCAGCAGCCGATAGAGTATTAAGTGGTGAATCAATCGGTTGTTGCAGTCCATGAAAATTCTTCAAACTTTTTATGAAAGCGAGAAAGTTGTTGCATGGATTGTTGCGCGTGCATCCTACCGACTGAGAAGCCATCAAAGAATTGATACTGATCACTTTTCACTTAGATTCTATGGAAATCCGCAAACTACATGTCTCATATGCTTTTTAGGATCCAGGCAATCCAGGCAACCTTTTCATTCAGAGGGCGCCGCCAGCATGGCATCCAACGCTGGCTTAGCAGGCTGCTGAAATACCTCTCAGCTCGTAGACTACTTGAGTCGGAACATCCCCCACTACCATGCGTGGCGTAGACGTCTTCAGCGAGCAG
>NZ_MDSK01000107.1 GCF_002940205.1 Xanthomonas arboricola pv. guizotiae | reverse complement strand
TAGAGCGTGTTATGAACTTTGAAAGAGCGTGGCTGCATTTCCAAGCATCAGAATCGTGAAGACAACAAAGTGCAAACCGGCCAAGGTTTCCGGTAATCGCTCGTAGTCGCGTGCCAGTCGCCTGAAACGATTGACCCATCCAAAGCTGCGCTCGACGACCCAGCGGCGCGGCAGCAAAACAAAGCCTTTCTTCGCTTCTTGCAGTTTGATGACGTGCAATTCGATGCCTTCTTCCTTGGCCGCTTGCGCCGGTTCTTCGCCGGTATAGCCCTGATCCACAAAGGCGATCTTGACCGTTTCACCGGTCACGTGTTGTACCTCTTGGGCCAACGATCGGACTTGCGCGCGCTCTTGCTCATTGGCTGGCGTGACCTGGACGGCGAGCAGATGTCCCAGCGTATCGACCGCCATGTGCACCTTGCTGCCTTTCTTGCGCTTATAGCCATCGTATCCAGCACGCGGCCCGCTTTCGCAGGTGGACTGCAGCGTACGGCCATCGAAAATGACCGCGCTCGGCTGGCCTTTCTTCCCGTGCGCCACACGCAAGAGTGAGCGCAGATCGCTGACCATGGCTTCGAAGCAGCCAGCCTGCAGCCACCGCTGCGTTTGCTGATACACCGCTTCCCAAGGCGGGAAATCGTTGGGAAGCAATCGCCACGGTGCGCCGGCGCGTGCGATCCAGCGAAGTGCGTTAAACATCGCGCGTAGCTCATACTTGCGCTGCGGTGCCTGCACATCCATTAGCGTCAAATAGGGAGCCGCAAAGGCCCATTCTTCGTCGGAAATATCGGTCGGATATGGCTTACGAGGCTTCATCCGTATACGTTAGCG
>NZ_MDSK01000106.1 GCF_002940205.1 Xanthomonas arboricola pv. guizotiae | reverse complement strand
TGGACGGTGTCAGGCTGGATGTCGGAGGTGTTCTTCAGCAGGCCATCGATGATGTAGACCGCCTCCCAGACACCGCACGGAATGAAGTGGCTGAACAGCGCGACGTACGTATCGGACACGTGGTGGTAGGCGATGCCGCCGTAGCCGCCATAGCGGATGTGGTACGAGGCGAGCAGATTCTGGCCGTAGAGGTCGTACTTGGTGCCGTCGGCGGCTGCGCTCTTGCCATCGCCCCAGCATTTGGGGAGTTGCAGGCCGGCGTAGCTGTTGATGATGTCCCGACAGGCCGCCGCCAGTTTGTTGGCATCCACATGCCGGCGGTTGACGAACGACAGCATGTGCGCCGAGACGGCGCCACGCAGGTGTCGGGCAGCCTGGGCCGGTCCGAGGTTGCAACCATAGGTGAAGGCGGTGAGGACGTAGCGCTCGGTCGGTTGCTCGATCTTGGCGTCCGAGCCGGACAGAGGACCGAAGTGCCGGGGCCAGCGCGTCCAGTGGGCCACATCGCACAGGATCTCGATGACGCTGCGTTCGCGCATGCGGTCGAGGACGGCGGTTTCCAGGGCACGGGCCCCGCAGCTCATCTCCTTGGCCTTGCTGCGCTTGAGTAACGGAATGCCATCCTCGCCGATGACCACTTGGCCGTTCTCCAGATAGCCCTGATCGGTCAGCTCGGCGACTTGCGTCAGGCGCGATTGCAAGGCATTGACGAAGCCCACGGCCGTGGCCGGCAGGCCCACGTGCTTGCAGTAATCCTCCAACAGAGGCTCGCACTGCTCCCACGGCAGCAACTGTTCGCGGTAGTCGGCGTAGGTTTCCGATCCGCGCACAGC
>NZ_MDSK01000105.1 GCF_002940205.1 Xanthomonas arboricola pv. guizotiae | reverse complement strand
TCAGCCACTTCATTCCGTGCGGTGTCTGGGAGGCGGTCTACATCATCGATGGCCTGCTGAAGAACACCTCCGACATCCAGCCTGACACCGTCCATGCCGACACGCAGGGGCAGTCGCTGCCGGTGTTCGGCCTTTCGCATCTGCTGGGCATCCAGCTGATGCCGCGCATCCGCAACTGGCGCGAATACAAGTTCTTCCGACCCGATGAGGACATTCGTTACGAACACATCGACGCGCTGTTCCGGGACACTGTCGACTGGGATCTGATCGAAATCCACTGGAAAGACCTGATGCAGGTCGTGCTCTCGATCAAGACCGGCAAGATCGCGGCCTCGACGCTGATGCGCAAGCTGGGCAACTACAGCCGCAAGAACCGGCTGTACCAGGCCTTCAAGGCGCTCGGTTCGGCCGTGCGCACCTTGTTCCTGCTGCAGTACATCTCCAACCGCGAGTTACGCGAACAGATCACCGCCTCCACCAACAAGGTGGAGGCCTACAACGGCTTCGCAAAGTATTTCTTCTTCGGCGGGGAAGGAGTGATTGCCGACAATGACCCCGTTGAGCAGGAGAAGGCCGTCCAATACAACGACCTGGTCTCTAATGCCGTCATCTTCTACAACGTGGTCGAACAGACCCGAATCATGAAGTCTCTGATGCGGCAGGGGTGGAAGATCACGCAGGAGGACGTGGCGTTCCTCAGCCCGTACGTGACCAGCCATGTAAAGCGCTTCGGGGATTACCTGATTGATGTGGAGGCGATCCCGGAACCCTATGAGACTGAACTGGCATTGGCAGGGTAGTTTTGGTGCGCCAAAATATCCGCTAACTCACTGATGCAATGGATGAAATCCGATCTTGTGAGCT
>NZ_MDSK01000104.1 GCF_002940205.1 Xanthomonas arboricola pv. guizotiae | reverse complement strand
CCAAAGCGCACTAGGGATCTCGTTGCGACGTGTCATGCCGGCAATGTTGTCGCCGACTCAACAGAATTCAAGGGTTTTGTTAGCCGCTCTAAGGAACCTGGGACAAAGAGTGGCAATTTTGTGCCAGACCACCAGCCGCCAAGCAAAGCAAACCCGAGTGGTGCGCCTCAGCGTCTCTATCCGCAGTGCCTGTCCTGCAGCAGGCAACAGGGGGGGGAAGTGAGGCAATATAGGCCGCCACCGCCGCAGCCACCGGAGAGAAGGTGAAATATTTGAACTGGATTGAATCGAGTGGAGGACCATTGGTCCTCCTACATAGAGACTTAGTGCCTGTGTGGTGCGGAAGCACAGGGTCACTCGTGGATGCTGATGCGACGGATTACACACGTGCTTGTGATGTGATAGATGAGCTCGGGGTGATTGATGTTGGATCTAGACAAGCCCTGGTGCTCGGTGATGAGCCTGACAGGACAGCACTCACTAAACGCGGAAAATCAGTTTTTATCATTCGCTGGCGTTGGGCGCCGTCCGAAGGTGATCTGTTAGAAGAGTTGCGAGATGGATTGGATGCCCTGGATTTTTGTAGCTCAGGGTCTTTCTTGACAATGCCGGGAACGCATCTTCTCTTCGATTCCGCTCTCGCCGGAACTTACGCCGATGAGTCATCGGTCGTCGAACTGGATGCGGCCCAGTTTTCGCTCTCCAGCGCTTATCTTCATCCAAGAAAAGATATCTGTGCGCTGATTCATCGTTTGCAAGAGCACTCAGCTGACTTTGGATAAGAGCAGCTGAACCGCCCCGGGTTTCTCGGAGGCCGTTTGGTTTGAGTCAGGCCGCCTCGGCCTGACCGGTTTGCTGCCGATCGTAAGCCGCTTCGGCTTC
>NZ_MDSK01000103.1 GCF_002940205.1 Xanthomonas arboricola pv. guizotiae | reverse complement strand
AAACTGCGCCAGTCATCGCTGGTGTAGACCGACCCTTGGTCCGAGTGAACCAGGCAACCAGCGCTGGGTTTGCGCCGCCACACCGCCGACAGCAAGGCCTGCACGACCAACTCGGTATCGGCTCGATCGCGCATCGCCCAGCCGACGACCTGCCTGGAAAACAGATCGATCACCACAGCCAGGTACATCCAGCCTTCATGCGTACGGATGAAGGTGAAGTCGCTCGCCCAGGCCGTGTCCGGCTCGGTCACGTCGAACTGCCGATCCAGCAGGTTGGCTGCCGCCTTGCACGGCGTTCCGCCATGGAAGCGCGGTTTGCGGCCATGGCCCACCTGGGCACGCAGCCCATCGGCGCGCATCAATCGATGCACCCGATGGCGACTGCAACGCTCACCCAGATCGCGTAGATCCTTGGCGATCTTGCGATGCCCATACACACTGCCGCTGGCCAACCAGTGGTGCTTGATCAGCCCCAGCAGGCGTTCGTCTTCCTTGGCGCGTTCACTGTCGGGCGACTTTAGCCACGCGTAGTATCCAGCCCGGTTCACCCGCAAAACCCGGCACATCGCGCACACCCTGAATTCTTCCCGGTGGACTTGCATGAAGAGGTACTTTGCCTTTACCCCTTGGCAAAGTACGCGGCGGCCTTTTTTAGGATGTCGCGCTCCTCCGTCACCCGGCGCAACTCGATCTTCAGCCGCCGGACTTCGGCGCTCTGATCCGCCTCAGCGCGCTGTACTACGCCGGGCTTGCCGAACTTGCGCAGCCAGGCGTACAGGCTGTGCGTGGTGACACCCAGTCGCTCGGCGACCTCTGCCACCTTGAACCCACGATCGGTCACTTGCCGGACCGCCTCGATCTTGAACTCATCCGTATACCGCTTACTGCTCATGGACACCT
>NZ_MDSK01000102.1 GCF_002940205.1 Xanthomonas arboricola pv. guizotiae | reverse complement strand
GCAGTGCAGTCGAAACATTGTGCTGAGCCAATGGGCCTTGGATCGCATTGCCCAAGCCAAAGACAAAGCCAAAGCCAAAACCACGGCCAAAGCCGAAGCCGAAGACGAGGCCTATATCGTGGGCCAAGCCCAACGCAAGATCAACGAAATTATGGAATATCTACCAATATATGAAGCATTAGGGAAAGTGCCACAGGCTGCGGGATTACATAATTACTTGCGTGGTGATGGCTCATTTGGCGTGGGGCTATCTCACCTCCTTCGATATATCACCCCAGATCAGATGAAAAGATTGGAGCTAGCAGGTGAGAGACGCAAACAGGCCTTGGCCGCTCCAAAAAGCAAGCACGTTCCGAAAAGCAAGCGCGCTCCAGAAAGCAAGCCTCCGAAAGGCATATTTCGGACCCTCAATCTAAGACCAAATTTGCTTCTTGAGATTTCAAGAAAATCCAGCAATAGAGCGTACAGTATCGAAGATGCAAGCAGCGGATATTTATCACAAGCAGACTTGGAAAAAATGGTCGACGAGGAAACCGGCGGACTGACTCCTCTGGGTGAAGCCGTGATTTCAGGAGCACCCCAAGGCATCCAGACGGCAATTCGCGCCAACTTCAGAATGCGTTATCAACAACCGGATCTGCCTGCAAACAGCCACCTTCAGGCCTTCCATCGGCCAGAAGAAACGTGGCATCCCGGTACACCGGCGGATTCTTCCTATTCGTACCCGTTCCCGCCCACCCCCTCTGGCGGTTGGCAGTTGCCGCCCACCCCCTATGGCGGTTGGCCGCAGAACGCATCAGGTGAGTGGCATCCCGATACTCCGGCGGATTCTTCCTATTCGTCCCTATTGCCGCCCACCCCCTCTGGTGGTTGGCAGTTGCCGCCCACCCCCTATGGCGGTTGGCCGCAGAACGCATCAG
>NZ_MDSK01000101.1 GCF_002940205.1 Xanthomonas arboricola pv. guizotiae | reverse complement strand
GTCATGGTTCAACTGGCGACCTGTCCCCTGTAGAGTTTGAACGGCGCTACGCGCAACGAGGGTCTTGAGTGTCTACGGAACCCTGGGCGTATCATCTCGCTGACGCCGGGTCGCTTACCAAACGCCAGATCTGGCATTGCACGGAGTGCGCCAGGCCCTTTTGTCGCAAACAAGATCGCATCGTTGTGCGTGGCACTGCGTGNGTAATCCCCGAAGCGCTTTACATGGCTGGTCACGTACGGGCTGAGGAACGCCACGTCCTCCCGCGTGATCTTCCACCCCTGCCGCATCAGAGACGTCATGATTCGGGTCTGTTCGACCACGTTGTAGAAGATGACGGCATTGGAGACCAGGTCGTTGTATTGGACGGCCTTCTCCTGCTCAACGGGGTCATTGTCGGCAATCACTCCTTCCCCACCGAAGAAGAAATACTTTGCGAAGCCGTTGTAGGCCTCCACCTTGTTGGTGGAGGCGGTGATCTGTTCGCGCAACTCGCGGTTGGAGATGTACTGCAGCAGGAACAAGGTGCGCACGGCCGAACCGAGCGCCTTGAAGGCCTGGTACAGCCGGTTCTTGCGGCTGTAGTTGCCCAGCTTGCGCATCAGCGTCGAGGCCGCGATCTTGCCGGTCTTGATCGAGAGCACGACCTGCATCAGGTCCTTCCAGTGGGTCTCGATCAGATCCCAGTCGACAGTGTCCCGGAACAGTGCATCGATGTATTCGTAACGAATGTCCTCATCGGGGCGGAAGAACTTGTATTCGCGCCAGTTGCGGATGCGCGGCATCAGCTGGATGCCTAGCAGATGCGAAAGGCCGAACACCGGCAGCGACTGCCCCTGCGTGTCGGCGTGGACGGTGTCAGGCTGGATGTCGGAGGTGTTCTTCAGCAGGCCATCGATGATGTAGACCGCCTCCCAGACACCGCACGGAATGAAGTGGCTGA
>NZ_MDSK01000100.1 GCF_002940205.1 Xanthomonas arboricola pv. guizotiae | reverse complement strand
CATGCTGACATTGCCGCGCTGCACAGGTAAGCAATGTTCGATGAGGGCAAATTGTGCTGGCGTGATCTCCATGTCCAATAGTTTAACCGCCCCAGCCACTAGCGTTAACAGGCCCTAGCTGACGCTGTTTCATGCTCGATGAAAGAAGTTATCAATGCCGCTCCGGGCTATGAGCAATGGTTAGTGCGAGCCGCAGAAGCATCCACCGAATACGGTGAGAACACTCATGCGGTTGAGGTGCCAGCCGTACTGGTCGAGGTTGGCTTTCACTCAAATCCTATCAATGCGACGGCACTCCTAGATTCTGCTTTTCAGGACGCAGCGATGCGCGGCATCGAAAAGGGATACCGATTAAACAGGGACGGAAAGACTTGCGCGCCTCAAAAGATAACATCGGTGCCTAACATCGTGGCAACAGTGAATGGGCCTCAAGTTGACGTACCGATAAATTTCGTCGGGAATCCGCAGTTCCCGGTGGTGAGGACCCGCGAATTTCTTGTTTGCCCTAGTGGCTGGACATGCCCCAAAGTGGAATCATTTACTATTTCGGCTGAGCAGCCTTCTCCAATTGTTGGGAAATGGAACTGCACCGGTAGCCGAACAATTGCGCGTACTACCTTCCAGGTAAAAACCACCCTCTTAGATGCTGATGGCGTAAAGAATGAGTTCAACAGCTCATTTGTCTGTGCGCCAGCCTGAATAAATTTTCATCTTAATCAGCAAGGCCATTAGCCACATAATTATTCGTTAGCTTTGGAAGCTCCCAGTGGGAAGACTAAGCTCTTCTCACTCGGAGTCGGTATGGCGTCTTTTACAGCGGTTGATCTACCCAAACTCCAAGCGCCCGATCTAGCAGGCTGCTGAAATACCTCTCAGCTCGTAGACTACTTGAGTCGGAACATCCCCCACTACCATGCGTGGCGTAGACGTCTTCAGCGAGCAG
>NZ_MDSK01000099.1 GCF_002940205.1 Xanthomonas arboricola pv. guizotiae | reverse complement strand
CGTAGTGGCGCTCCCGTGTAGAACCTGGCCCATAGTGCTTCCTTCCAATCGAGGGAAAATAGTGCACCATCAAAGCCTGGGATCAAACACCTAGCGTCCTATCCCAGCCAGGCAGCATTATCCTTGCCGGCAGCAACTGCCGGCGCACCATCCATACAAGCGATCAGCGTTGCATCGATTATCGTGCCTGCCCGCAGGCTCTGGCCTTTGTGCGCCAGATGGGCGTTGAGGGCTTCCAGCAGCCGTGCAGCAAGATTATGGGTCTCCAGCAGGCACCGAAAGTTGAGAATCGTGGTCTGGCCCGGAACGTTGTCCAAGCCACCGAGCTGAGCAAAACGCCGCAAGGTCGGGATCTTCGGCAGCGCTTCCTCCGTGGCCGATCGCTCGGTGCATATCACCGCTGCAGCAGATGAATCCGCAATATCGCCGCCAGTGCGTACGGCTGCCGACCTGGCCGCCCCGACACCAAGTAGTGCGGCGCGATCAGAATGACCAGTTGCTGTCACGGAACGACCTGCGCCATCTTGGTCAGGAAGATCTCGCGGCGGGTCTGCTTACGCTTGACAAAGCCTCAGCGTCACCGAATGTGGGTTGCGTGGATATCTCCTCAACGTGAACGGATAGCGTCGCGCACCAGGGAAGCTTTGTTCAGAGCTTCTTTAGCACTCTCTCAGGAATAGCGAAAGGTCAATGCAGTATCCGAAGTGGCAATCCTGCACCTAGGGAAGCTCTGAACAACTCCTCGATAGACTTCTGATCGACACCTGAGGTTGGAGCCATCACGCGTAAGTGATTGATTTTCAGCAACGGAGATTGTCGTGATCAAGCGAAATCCCAAGTTCGCTCGCAACGCCAAGAGTTGTTCAGAGGTTCCCTAAAGCCTGCCCGTTGGAACTGCTGAGTGAATCCTTAGAGCGTGTTATGAACTTTGAAAGAGCGTGGCTGCATTTCCAAGCATCAGAATCGTGAAGACAACAAAGTGCAAACCGGCCAAGGTTTCCG
>NZ_MDSK01000098.1 GCF_002940205.1 Xanthomonas arboricola pv. guizotiae | reverse complement strand
GATTCTTCCTATTCGTCCCTATTGCCGCCCACCCCCTCTGGTGGTTGGCAGTTGCCGCCCACCCCCTATGGCGGTTGGCCGCAGAACGCATCAGGTGAGTGGCATCCCGATACTTCGGCGGGTTCTTCCTATCCTGCATGGCCAGCCCAGCCCGAAGCATCGAGTTCCACCTTCGATGATCTCGAGTCCTTGGACTATAGGCAGAACTATGGTTATCGCGAATTCGACCTCAACACATCCCAGGAAGAAGAGGAGCTTTGGGACTACAGCACGCAGACTCCCGTGGGGCACTCGGCCATGAGTCCCGAGAGGATCGATGTGGACAATCTGCCCTCGCCCCAGGACGTCCCAGACCCCGAGCTTCCTCCAGTAACGGCCACTTCGTGGCTGCAAGATGGACATTTGCGCGCCTACACCGACGACCTCGCTCGCCGATTGCAAGGGCAGCCCAATGCCCATTTACTCCACTTTGCCGACTCACAGGTAGTGGCAATGCTGAGTTCCACAGATCCAGACCAGCAGGCCCGCGCACGGTGCCTTCTTGTCGGAGACGACGTCCCACCTATCGTGTTCCTGCCGATCAATCAGCCCAACGTTCATTGGTCATTGCTCGTGGTCGACCATCGCGACAAGGACGCTGCCGCAGCCTACTACTACGATTCCATGGCACAGACGCAGCCACAGCAACGCTACCTTGCCGATATGGCGGCCTATCACCTCGGCCTTGATTATGAACAAACTCATGAAATGCCCACCGCGATGCAGCCGGACGGTTATTCCTGCGGCGATCATGTGCTGACCGGGATAGATGTGTTGGCCCACAGGGTGGTCAACGGCACCTTCGACGACGCGGGCGGCAGGGACCTGAGCGATATTGAACCAGACCGCGGCCTCATCAGGGATCGTCTTGCCCAAGCGGAGCAAGCTCCAGCGGAAAGCAGCGTCAGGCAAGTTCCCGAACGATCCCACGAACAAAAGAAAAAGAAAAGCAAGTGGTGGAAATT
>NZ_MDSK01000097.1 GCF_002940205.1 Xanthomonas arboricola pv. guizotiae | reverse complement strand
AACGTCGCATCGATCTCCACTTGGCGTTGCTTTCGCTCGCATCCTCCATCATCTGCTTACGCCTTCTTCCTGGGTTTTGTTAGCCGCTCTAAATACCTGTAAGTCAGGTATGCACTGCCTGCGCATAGCAAAAGGGTAACTGTAAACATCTCTCATCCTTTGGAGTATTTTTCGTTATAAATACTTACAACACAGCTAAGCAGCCCATCCACCGATATCGACCCTGGTTTTGCAAAAAAATAGACTAAAAACAATTAGCGCCACTTAAAAAAATATACGCATACGGTAATTTGGGATGTCTATCACTAGGTATTTGTGGTATACGCCACAACTTGAAGTAAACGCCGTATTGATAAACGTGACCGGAGCCCAACTTCATGGCACTCTGAAAGCTTGGTAAGCGACACCTGTGACTATTGATGTCCTTCAAGCCTAACTACTTCCTCCCAGCTTCCCGCGCCACTCTGAGCAGCTTTCTCGATGCTAACCAAGTGCCCAACTCCCCACTTGGCATGGCGGCGCTTCTTGTTGCTATCACTGGCGCTGCCCCGTCTACGCCGCCATCCAAATTGACCCGAATGATTGATGAGGCGTGCCGACTTTTTGGGAAGGATCCAGAAAGTGGGCGCTTGTATCTTCTGCGACTCGCTTCTGAGGTCCCTCGAAGCATTGACGAGTGGGAACGCCAACTGTCGCTTCAAGGAATTGCGCTAGATGATGAGAATACAGCAGATGGCTTCTGCGCTATGTCACCCGACGCATTTCCAGTAGATCAATTCCAAGCAGCATATCGGACGACCCTTGGTCCGCACACTGTTCGTTTTTACGGCGAGGGCGCACTCCATAAGCAGGAAGAGAGCGACGATAGCGACATCGACGACGTCAAAACGGGTGAGAGCATTTCAGCTTATGTTGAACGCACGGCTGCCTACACCATTGATCAAGTTAGAGCGATCCGCTCCCTGATCGCTAACGCTGACGAGCACGTCGACCTACACGCATATGCCGGCTGATACGCCCAGGGTTTCCTAGACATCTCAAGGCCATGGAAAATGGCTGATTCGGAGGTGTCCATGAGCAGTAAGCGGTATACGGATGAGTTCA
>NZ_MDSK01000096.1 GCF_002940205.1 Xanthomonas arboricola pv. guizotiae | reverse complement strand
GGCAGCCTGCGCACCGCCTGACGCTGACGATCCTGCTCAAGACCTTCCAACGGCTGGGGTATTTCCCCGTGTTGGACGAAGTCCCGCCGGCGGTGATGCGCCATATCCGCAGCGCGCTGAAACTGCGCGTGCAGGTCAAGCCAGCGAATCTTGCCAACGCCTCGCGCTATCGCTACTACCGTCGGATCCGTCAATTCCTGCAGGTCCGGGCCTACAGCGACGGCGGGCTGAAGATTGCGGCACGCGCGGTATACGAAGCCGCTGCGGTGATGGATAACCCGGCGGACCTGATCAATGTAGCCATCGAACAGCTCGTGCGTGATCGCGTCGAGCTGCCGGCGTTCTCCACACTGGATCGCCTGACCCGGCGCATCCGCACGCTGGTCAACGGGCGCTATTTCGCTCAGATCGAGGCTCGACTGACCATCGATGAAAAACAGCGCCTGGAAGGCCTCCTGCAGGTCGAACAGGGGCGTCAGAAGAGCCCGCTGCACGCGATCAAGCGCCTACCCAAGCGCTCTTCGCTGCAGCATTTCCAGGAGTTGATCGACCATATCGCCGAACTGGACGAATTGGTCGGCAGCGAGTTGCACCTGGCGGGCATCCCGGAGGTCAAGCGCAAGCACTTCGCTGCCGAGGCGCGGGCATTGGATGCTTCCGAGCTGCGCAAGTTTCGGCCCGCCAAGCGCTACGCGGTACTGGTGTGCTTGATCCACCGGGCCCGGGTCCAGACGCGCGACGATCTCGCGGAGATGTTCATCAAACGCATGGGGAACATCCACAACCGGGGCCGAGAGGAACTGGAGCGGCTGAGGGCGCGCTATCGCGAGAAGACCGAAGCGATCGTGGCGACGATGTCGGATGTGGTCCGCGTCCTCGACCATCATCGCGGCGACACCGAGGCGGGGCGTGAAATCCGCCGCCTGATCAACGCCCATGGTGGCGTGCAGACGTTGCAGGCCGACTGCAACGCCATTGCGGCGCATAGTGGCGACAATCACTTGCCGCTGCTGTGGCCGTTCTATAAAAGTCACCGCTCCACCATCCTGCGGATGGTGCGTAGGCTGGACTTGGCCTCGACCACGGAGGACCGCTCGCTGATCGACGCGATCGAGCTGATCCTGACGCAGGAACGAAGCCGCAGCCATTGGTTGGACGAAGCGGTCGATCTGGCATTCACCACCCA
>NZ_MDSK01000095.1 GCF_002940205.1 Xanthomonas arboricola pv. guizotiae | reverse complement strand
CAGGCTGCTGAAATACCAGCCGCGACGCGAGGCGCAACCAGCGGAATTTTCCAGTACATGTCAGAAGTGGCGAACAATTGACCATGCAGGCGCCGATGCGTGGCCTTCAACGTCTGACTCGATCTGTTTTCAGCCTCTTTCATGCCGTTTTCCCGGCCCGTAGGCACAACTGTCCCAAGGTGCGCATGCGCACCAGGTTGTAGGCAGTCATGTTCAACATGAACATCTGATCCACCTTCTCCAGCCCCCGCACCGTCACTTGTCGGATGTTGCCGATCAACTTGGCCCAGCCAAAGCCCTGCTCGATCAGCTTCCGCTTCGTCTGCGAGATCGCGTAGCCATCGCTTGCTGCCACATCATCTGGAACCGCTGAGCGACGGTTGCTGGTGTTCTGTGCAATGTGAGGCGCAACGTCCATTTCCTGCAACGCCTCGACGAACTCGGATGCGTCGTAGCCCTTGTCCGCGCCCAGCGTCAGCGCACCGTCCGGGTTGGCCAGACGTGCATCACCGATCATGGCCTTGGCCGCTTCACGCTCAGCGTAGCCGTCGGCATGGGTTACCCGCGCATTGGCGATCAGCCCGTGGCGGTTGTCCGCCAGCGTATGGCCCATGTAGCGTAGCTCACTGGCGGTCTTGCCCTTGCGATACAGCCGGGCATCGGGATCGGTCGTGGAGGCGTGTGTCCCATTGCTGCGAGACTTGCCGCGGAAGTCCGTGCCGTCGCCATCTTCATCGCCGTCCTTGCGCACGAAGCTCTTGTGCCCGGCCCAGGCCTGGATCAACGTGCCGTCCACGCTGAAGTGCTCGCCCGACAGCCAGCCCTTGGCATCGGCCATCGCCACGACTTCGTTGAACAATGCCACCACCACGTCGTGTTCGATCAGCCGCTCACGGTTCTTGGTGAACACCGTCGGCACCCACACCGCATCGTCCATCGACAGGCCGATGAACCAGCCAAACAATAAGTTGTACTGCACCTGCTCCATCAACTGGCGCTCGGAGCGGATGCTGTAGAGCACCTGCAGCAGCATTGCCCGCGCCAGCTTCTCCGGCGCGATGCTCGGACGTCCACCCTTCCACACCGGCTCGTAGATGCGCTCGAACAGCCCATCCAAGCGCCGAAGCGCCTCATTGACCATTTCGCGGATCGGACGCAATGGGTGCTCGGCCGGGATGAACTCTTCCAGCCGCTTGACCGTGAACAACTGCTCGCTGAAGACGTCTACGCCACGCATGGTAGTGGGGGATGTTCCGACTCAAGTAGTCTACG
>NZ_MDSK01000094.1 GCF_002940205.1 Xanthomonas arboricola pv. guizotiae | reverse complement strand
GAATATTTCCCCGGCATCGGCAAGATCGGTTTCGAAGGCCGCGACTCGGACAACCCGCTCGCGTTCAAGGTCTACGACGCCAACAAGCAGGTCGGCGACAAGACCATGGCCGAGCATCTGCGCTTTGCGGTGGCCTACTGGCACAGCTTCTGCGGCAACGGCGCCGATCCGTTCGGCCCGGGCACGCGCGCATATCCGTGGGATATCGGCAACAGCGCGCTCGATCGCGCCGAAGCCAAGGCCGACGCCGCGTTCGAATTCTTCACCAAGCTCGGCGTGCCGTACTACTGCTTCCACGACGTGGATCTGTCGCCCGATGCCGACGACATCGGCGAGTACCAGAGCAACCTCAAGCACATGGTCGGCATCGCCAAGCAGCGCCAGGCCGACACCGGCGTCAAGCTGCTGTGGGGCACCGCCAACCTGTTCTCGCACCCGCGTTACATGAATGGTGCCTCGACCAACCCGGATTTCAATGTGGTGGCGCGCGCGGCGGTGCAGGTCAAGGCCGCGATCGATGCCACCGTGGAATTGGGCGGCGAGAACTACGTGTTCTGGGGCGGCCGCGAAGGCTATGCCTGCCTGCACAACACCCAGATGAAGCGCGAGCAGGACAACATGGCGCGCTTTTTGACCCTGGCACGCGACTACGGCCGCGCGATCGGCTTCACCGGCAACTTCCTGATCGAGCCAAAACCCATGGAGCCGATGAAGCACCAGTACGACTTCGACAGCGCCACGGTGATCGGCTTCCTGCGCCAGCACGGCCTGGACCAGGACTTCAAGCTGAACATCGAAGCCAACCACGCCACGCTGTCGGGCCACAGCTTCGAGCATGACCTGCAGGTGGCGTCCGATGCCGGCCTGCTCGGCAGCATCGATGCCAACCGCGGCAACCCGCAGAACGGCTGGGATACCGACCAGTTCCCGACCGACCTGTACGACACCGTCGGCGCGATGCTGGTGGTGCTGCGCCAGGGCGGGCTGGCACCGGGCGGCTTGAACTTCGATGCCAAGGTGCGCCGCGAATCGTCCGACCCGCAGGATCTGTTCCTGGCGCATATCGGCGGCATGGACGCGTTCGCACGCGGGCTGGAAGTGGCCAATGCGCTGCTGACCTCCTCGCCGCTGGAGCAGTGGCGCGCCGAGCGCTACGCCAGCTTCGACAGCGGCGCGGGTGCGGACTTCGCCAACGGCAGCAGCACGCTGGTGGATCTGGCCAGGTACGCCGCCGGCAACGAACCCAAGCAGCTCAGCGGCCGTCAGGAAGCCTACGAGAACCTGATCAACCAGTATCTGAC
>NZ_MDSK01000093.1 GCF_002940205.1 Xanthomonas arboricola pv. guizotiae | reverse complement strand
CCCGGTGCCAGGGTGGCGAAGGTGATGATGGGTAGGTCGCCGTTGGCCTGGCGCGGACGCATGAGCTGGCGCTCGTCCAGGCTGACGAAATCGCCCGCACTGACGACAAGGGGAAGATTGAACGAATTGCGGCCGATATCGTTCTCGCTCGCAGACCCCAGGTTGATCATTTCGATGCGCGTGCCGAATCCCAGGTTATTGGCCAGATCGTGGTCGTATCCCGGCACGTCGGTGAGGTTGTCGCTCAAGGTGGACTGCATGTCGTAGTTGGCGCGGACGTTCTTGATCGATGTGTTGCTGATCCACTCCTGCCCACCGATGTGGTGATTGGCGTAGAGGCCGTTGGATCGATTGCCCACTGCCAGATTGAACCGCACGCTATGGTGCGGCACCGGCTTGAGATAAACGCTTCCGTTGCGGCCGTAGCCGCCGGCCTTGAAGCCTGCGCCATTGCCCAGCGGGGTGAATGCGCTGTCGTACCCGTTGTAGAACGACCAGTTGCGTTGCAGGGTGATTGCGGCAGCGGCGTTGATCAGGTCGAAGCCATCGTCGCTGTTGAACCATGCGCGGCTGCCTTCGATGAGGTTTCCGGTGCTTCCCGCAAGCGTCGGGTGCACGCCGAAACCGTCGATATTTCCATCGGAGAAGGCATTGAGTCCGCGGTTGTTATAGGCATCGACGTTGTGTACCCGGTTGTTGCTGCCCGAAACCAGGTACCAGCCGATCGCCTGGCCGTCGTGGATCGCCAGATTCTCGAACAGGTTGCCGTTGCCGCGGTCAACGCGGAATGCTTCGGACTGGGTCGGGCGGTCTGCCATGGTGATCCGCACACCCACCACCTCGAATCCGCGAAAGACGCAGTTGTTGCTGGCCACCCGGAATGCGGCCACGCGCAGGCCGGTGGGCGTCACCGCAGAGAAGTCGAACACCGGTCGCTCGTTGGCGACATTGACGTAGGCGATGCCGGGCTTGGTGATCTCGTTGACCACGGCGTAGGGCTGCCGCACCACGCTGATGTTGGCGCTGGTCAGGCGATAGGTGCCGCCGTGCAGGTAGACGGTATCGCCACTGGACGCGGCGGCCTGCGCAGCCATCACGCTGGCAAAGGGGGCGGCGCGGGTGCCGGGATTGGTGTCGTTGCCGGTGGGCGCGACGTACCAGTCGGCGGCCACGGCCGTGCAAGGCGGCACGCAGGCGGCAACGGCGGTCGCCACGATGGTGCGAAGAGAAAGGTTCATCGGATGTCCCTGGTGTACTGCACGAAAGTGGCTGCGTGCCGCCCTTGACCCGGCGTGGCGCAAGCCGCGAGTCGCGCAGCCTGCGGCAGCCGGTTTGCGTTCGCCAGTGGTCGTGCTCGGTTCTGCCAAGGCGGTTGACGTTTTCGATGTGCCGCAACGCAGAAGT
>NZ_MDSK01000092.1 GCF_002940205.1 Xanthomonas arboricola pv. guizotiae | reverse complement strand
GGCTTTGGCCGTGGTTTTGGCTTTGGCTTTGTCTTTGGCTTGGGCAATGCGATCCAAGGCCCATTGGCTCAGCACAATGTTTCGACTGCACTGCGACTCCAGTCGGCTCAGCGCAATTTCTCGATATTCAGCATCCGCAGAATGCTCAATTCGTCTTATTATTTGATGTATGACTTGGTCGCGTTGACCTTCATTCAATTCCTGAAGCATCTGCCTGCCACTTACATGTGACAGGCCACTGTCTGCCAAAAAGCGAGAAAAACCTGTAAATCTTCTTTGTAGCGCGCGCATGTCTTTGTTATCGCCATAGGCGCCGATTAGTTCTAATATTTCTGAGTAATCCGTATGGGTTTCGGAGGTCGACGCGGCTGCCCGCATCCTATGGACTGAGGCATCGGCATGCACTTGCGTGGAATTTCTTCGCGGGAGGGATTCAAGCAGCGGATGCATGTTATAACCCGCGCTGTGGTTTTCCCTGTATTCTTCCGGGGGCGGAGAATTGCGGTGATCATCTGCCGCTTCCGTCATTTCGCGATATTTTTTATAGTCAAAATTAAATAGTGCGTCCATTATTTAAAGTGAAAAGTCCGGTAGGGACTGATATTATTGGGTGTTCCCGATGTAATTAAATAGCTAAGAGCGAATAGTCTTTCTCGACAGCGATCTTCCCGTGTCGCGGTCTGGCGAGAATCGCTGGCTGATCATCCGCCTGCCGGCATTGCACCGGCTGCGATGGCGTTTTCGGGTTCTCCAACGGGGCGCGGTGGCCGCAGCTGCTCCAAGAGCTGTTCCAGCGTGCTCAGACGTACCGTGGCCCGCAAGGTCTCCGCCTCGGCGTGTTCCCGGCGCTGGCGCTCTTCGACCAGCTCGGTCCGCGCCGCAGCCAGTTCGGCGCGCACGCCTTCCAGCGCCTGGACATCTTGGGTCCAGCGCGCCTGCAGGGCTTGGTGCTTGGCGGCTGTCAGGCGCAGTGCGTCGCGCTCGCGTTGCTGGGCGTCGGCCCGCTGGCATGCCTGCGCCAGTTCCCGCTCCAGCCGGGTATGGCGTTCCAGCCACTGGCCGTTTTCCCGGTTGAGCTGCATCAGGTCGTGATTCTTGGCGGTCAATGCCTCGTTGGCCTGCCGTAGGGCGACCTGCAGCTCCTGCACCTGGTGCTCATGCCGGCGCTGTTCCTGCTCGCGCTGGTCCTTGACCGAGGTGCGGTAGTGCTCAAGGGCTTCCCTGGCGTGTTCGTGCTTGTGTTCCAACGATTTCGCATGGGCGTCGTGCTCGGCCACGCGAACGGTCAGGCCGGAGATCCGCTCCTCCAACTGCGCCAGTTCGGTGGTGCGGCTGGCCACTTCGCTCCTGGCAGCGTCGCCCGCCTCGCGTTCGGCCTGCAGCGCGGTCTCGCAGCGTTGCAGCTGCGTCATGAGTGAGCCGGCCTCG
>NZ_MDSK01000091.1 GCF_002940205.1 Xanthomonas arboricola pv. guizotiae | reverse complement strand
GGTGGATGGTGGTCTTGGACCCCGTGTTGCCCAGCGCCACCCGGACCGCGTCCACGGACGGATGCGTGCCCGTGGCGCGCAGGCGATCGCGGGCACGTTGCACATCGGTTTTGTACAGCCCGGACCTTGCCATCCGGCACTCCACGTATTTCGTAACGTATTACATACCATGTAATTACATACTCCTCAATACATTAAATGGGCCGTCGATAGGCGTTGAGCTCACGCTGGATAATGTTGAATTATCCCGCCTTATTCGGAATTTTCGGCTACAGTCGCCATGCGGCCGTACGAAACGGCGGTTCGGAGCGACGCGGTGAGCTCGGTCAAGCAGTATCTGGAAGCGGCAACCCGCGCCAACACCGAGCGCGCGTATGCAGGGGCGATCCGTCACTTCGAGGTCGAGTGGGGTGGTCATCTGCCGGCGACCGCGGAGCAGGTGGCGCGCTACTTGGCCGCCTACGCCGGGCAACTCGCGCTCAACACACTCAGGCACCGGCTCGCAGCACTGGCGCAGTGGCACCAGGTGCACGGCTTTGTCGACCCGACCCGGGCGCCGGTGGTGCGCCAAGTGCTCAAGGGCATCCAGACCCTGCACCCGAGCGTCGAAAAACGCGCCACGCCCCTGCAACTCGCCCAGCTGGGCCAGGTCACGACATGGCAGGAAGACGCTGCGGCTGCGGCCCAGTCTCGCGGCGATCGCGCCGCAGAACTGCGGCATCTGCGCGATCGCGCCTTGCTGCTGCTCGGCTTCTGGCGCGGCTTCCGCGGCGATGAACTCACCCGCCTCCAGGTGAACCACCTGCGCCTGGTGCCGGGCGAAGGCATGACCTGCTTCCTGCCGCACAGCAAGAGCGATCGCCAGCACGCCGGCACCACCTACAAGGTCCCGGCGCTGTCGCGCTGGTGCCCGGTGGCTGCGACGTCGCGCTGGATCGCGGTGGCCGCGTTGACCGACGGCCCGGTGTTCCGTGCAATCGACCAGTGGGGTGGTCTCGCCGACACCGCCTTGCACCCCAATAGTCTGGTGCCGCTGCTCCGGCGCATCTTCGGTGAGGCCGGCTTGGCGTCACCGAACACCTACAGTGGGCATTCGTTGCGGCGCGGCTTCGCCGGCTGGGCCAACGCCAACGGCTGGGACGTGAAGGCCCTGATGGAATACGTCGGCTGGCGCGATGTGCACTCGGCGATGCGTTACATCGATGGGGGCGATCCTTTCGCACGCCGGCGCATCGAAGCCAGTCTGCCGGAAGCGCCCGCGCTGCCAAGGCCTGCAACGACCTGAGGGGCTGGATGGCGTCGATCGAACGGACCGCATACCCGCAGTTCAAGCGCAACCCGGTCGTCCGCGAACTGGTTGCGGCCTACACGCCAACCGACGCTGAGGTGGCCTTCGTTGCCGAGTACACCCGGCAGCCTGCGCACCGCCTGACGCTGACGATCCTGCTCAAGACCTTCCAACGGCTGGGGTATTTCCCCGTGTTGGACGAAGTCCCGCCGGCGGT
>NZ_MDSK01000090.1 GCF_002940205.1 Xanthomonas arboricola pv. guizotiae | reverse complement strand
CTGCTCGCTGAAGACGTCTACGCCACGCATGGTAGTGGGGGATGTTCCGACTCAAGTAGTCTACGAGCTGAGAGGTATTTCAGCAGCCTGCTAACCAGTCCAATCGAACAAGAATTCAATCAACGCATCAGCGCAGTATTCCTCGATGGAGCTAGCCATGTGTTGGCTAGCTGCGCTCGCTTACCAGCATTGCAGATTGGCGACAAGCACAGCATCGAGAGCCCGGCCGCCAACGGCTGGCCAATTCGAACTGCTGGTGAGCGAATCTTTCGGCGCCAAGGGTATGCCGCTGAAGAAAACCGGTCTGGGTGATGCTTACGGTAGTAATTATTTTTCTAAAAATAAATTCTGAAGTGTGAGGATAACAATGCCACGTCAGCTCACTATATCCGAGCAACTTGCTCATAGTACTGTCCGTATCGAATGTGCGATGCTGAACGGACAAACGGGAACAGGATCGGGATTCTTCTTTAACTTCTTAAAGGAGGGGGATAGATCCGTTCCCGCCATCGTTACCAACAAGCATGTTGTTTCCGGCGCTAAATCTGGGATTATATATATCACCAGAAGAGACGCTCAGGACGATCCAATAATAGGAAGCCACGTCCGAATTGAGATAAATAATTTTGAAGAGAGATGGCTGCCTCATCCTGACAGTGATGTAGATCTATGTGTCATGCCAATAGCTGGATTAATCGAGGAAATGGAACAAGCAGGTCATCTTCTTTTTTTTAGAACATTGGATAGTTCACTAGTTCCTAATCAAGAGGAGCTGGATGACCTAGGTGCTCTCGAAGACGTGATTATGTTGGGTTATACAAACGGGATATGGGATAACGTGAATAACATGCCAATAATTAGAAGGGGAGTCACGGCTACGCATCCTAATCTAGACTATGAAGGCCGGCGTGAATTCATGATCGACGCAGCGTGCTTCCCCGGGTCAAGTGGATCTCCTGTACTTCTCTACAATGACGGGCACTGGCATCAGCGCGACGGTAACCTAGTAATGGGAGGTCTGCGGATTAAATTGCTAGGTTTGCTATATGCTGGTCCGCAACATACAGCATCAGGTGACATTGAAATTGTAAATGTGCCAACCCAACAGCGAGTAGTATCAATTTCCAGAATACCAAATAATCTTGGATTAATTATAAAAGCTTCGCGAGTTATGGAGATGGAAGAGATTCTGAGCACTCTATTGAAAAGCCCTGCCGCTTAAAAACCGGCGTAGACGAGGGTTGAAATTTTTATTAAGTCGCATTGGCATTGAATCTAGAAGGCTCGATGTTGTTCGTCTTCTGTTTGCTGTTCACCCTGTTTAGGTTGGTAGTAAAATTGTCATTCGATAATTAAGCGGTGCTAATGATTCTAGTGGTTTCTCCTTAATTGGTTCTCCTGATTGTAGTCAGGGGTGACTTTAAAATACTAAAAAGGTCTACGTATGGTTGAAGGAATACGCGATTTGGAGATGGCTAACTTAGAGCGGCTAACAAAACCCTTGAATTCTGTTGAGTCGGCGACAACATTGCCGGCATGACACGTCGCAACGAGATCCCTAGTGCGCTTTG
>NZ_MDSK01000089.1 GCF_002940205.1 Xanthomonas arboricola pv. guizotiae | reverse complement strand
TGCTCGCTGAAGACGTCTACGCCACGCATGGTAGTGGGGGATGTTCCGACTCAAGTAGTCTACGAGCTGAGAGGTATTTCAGCAGCCTGTTAAGCGTGTGACGCCGAACAGCGCGCCCAGTTGATCAAGGTTGGTACCGGTGGCAAAGGCCAGCATGGTCTGCTGTGCCTTGTCGTTGGCACGCTGCCGTATATGCCATTCGCGGGCTGCGAACAGCTGCCGGATCTTGTAGACCGGATCGGCTTCCGTGAGCGCAGCGAATTTCGGCAGCATCTTGCGGAACTGAGCCAAAGCTTCGGCAAAGATCGCCTCGAAGCTCAGCGTCTCGATTAGGGATGGCCTGATCAACGCGTCGGGAAAATGAAGTAAGCCACATCGGCCGCGCTCAAGGCACTCAGATCCTCGATTTTTTGCCGTTTTGGGCGCATTTGCGGGGTATTACCCAGATTACAGGCGCACCTACCCCGCGGCGGGCATTAACTCTTTGCGCTTCAGCCACAGGTTCGACAGCGCAAACAGCGTCAGCACCTGCGAGGTGTTCTTGGCCAGGCCGCGATAGCGCACCTTGGTGTAGCAAAACTGGCGCTTGATCACACGAAACGGGTGTTCCACCTTCGCGCGCAGGCTGGCCTTGGCGTGCTCCCACCGCTTGGCCAACTTCAGTTCGCGCTTGTTCTTGATTTGCTTCAGCTTCGAGGGCTTTTCCGCGATCAGGTAGCGCAGCTTGCGCTTGCGTTTCATCTCACCGCGCTTCTCAAGCCCGGTGTAGCCACTGTCCCCGCACACCGTCTCTTCCTTGCCGTGCAGCAGCTTGTGCGCTTGCGTGATATCGGCCACGTTTGCCGCCGTGCATTCGACGTGGTGCACCAACCCGGAGTCATCGTCCACCCCGATGTGCGCCTTCATCCCGAAGTAGTACTGGTTGCCCTTCTTGGTCTGGTGCATCTCCGGATCGCGCTCGCCATCCTTGTTCTTGGTCGAACTGGGCGCAGCGATGATCGTGGCGTCCACGATCGTCCCGCCTCGCAGACTCTGCCCTTTACGCGACAGGTGCGCGTTGACCCGGTTGAACAGCTTGCGCGCCAAATCATGCCGCTCCAGCAAATGCCGGAAGTTGAGAATCGTCGTTTCATCCGGCACCTCGTCCAGCCCGCCGATCTTCGCGAAACGGCGCATCGACACCGTGTCGTATAAGGCTTCTTCCGCCGAAGGATCGCTCAATGCATACCACTGCTGCAAAAAATGGATGCGCAGCATTGTCTCCAGCCGATACGGCTGTCGCCCCTGCTGCCCCGACTTTGGATAGTGCGGCTCGATCAGCCCCAGCAGGTCCTTCCACGGCACGACCTGATCCATCTCGGCCAAGAACACCTCACGCCGCGTCCGCTTGCGCTTGCCGTTGTACTCAGCGTCGCCGAAGGAAAGTTGCATCGTCATCGTCCCGTTGCCTCTGTGCGATTGTCGCAGGATCATGGGGATCAGACCTTCCTTAGCAGGCTGCTGAAATACCAGCCGCGACGCGAGGCGCAACCAGCGGAATTTTCCAGTACATGTCAGAAGTGGCGAACAATTGACCATGCA
>NZ_MDSK01000088.1 GCF_002940205.1 Xanthomonas arboricola pv. guizotiae | reverse complement strand
CGGAAACCTTGGCCGGTTTGCACTTTGTTGTCTTCACGATTCTGATGCTTGGAAATGCAGCCACGCTCTTTCAAAGTTCATAACACGCTCTAGCAATGGCATTGCGAGCAGGGTTCCAGCGCCGACCGCTCAGGTGCGGGTTGGCCGTCCCAACGCCCCGCCACAGGTAGCTGTTAGCTCTCGCAGCCCATCCGGTGCACTGCGCGTAGTGCGCGAAACCCTTCCCGCAGCAGCGAAGCCCAGATGACCCGGTGCGTAGCTGCAGCGCCAAATCAGAAACTCCCGCATCCCGCCTACCGGCGCATATCGACAATCAGAGCGTCATCCCGCATCGCACAGAGACGCTATGAACGACTACGCTTCTTATCGCTACCTGCCTGCCGATGGTTGGTACGCCACCTATTCACAAGCTGCCGAGGCCGATGAGCCACGTGTCTTCCAGCGCGTGGCCCTATGGCGGGTGGCCCCGCATGGAACGATCGTTGGGCTGATCTCTTCGCCCGACCATAGCCAGGACGAGAGCGAATCGCAGCTTCTGAGCTCACCGCGCGGTCTAGGCGTCCACTACATCCACATTGATGATCTGACCGCGGAGGAACGCGAGCAGATCCGCCGCAGACGTTTCAGTTGATCGCCTTTGCGAGGTCTAATCCCTGCGGACTCATTTGGAATCTGACGAGATGCGAACTGCTTCAATGTCTTTGCTAAGTCTTCCGCACGCGAAGACTGTCGTCGCCGACGTCGGTGCGCCTGTGTCCGTTACCGCTTCCCCCTGTCGGGTGCGCGACAGCGCGGGGGCGTTCGCCGGCCTCAATGCTGCGCCGGTCAAACGCATACGCAAGACGCTGCAATCGATCGTGGCAAAGGCAGAGCGATCATGTCACGTGCCTCTGCTGCAGATAGATGCCCAAACCTCCGATCTCGCCAGTGCGATTGCACAGGTGGATGGTGCATCGGCACAGTCGTCCAGGCAGGATGAGCAATGGGAGATGCACTGCCGTGTTGTCCTCGAATGCATGCGCGCATGCGCGGGCGAATCCTACACGGCCGATCTGGCGACGGTGGCCGACATCGGCGGGCTCCATCTTGATGCGCCGATGTCCACGCCGCGGTTGAAATTGTGGGAGGGTGCGACGGACGACGCGATCGTGGTGGTGCTGGGTTTCTCCGGCACTCGCTTGGATGTGACCAACGATCTGCTGTGCAACATGAGAAGCCAGATCGCCCAGCCGCACGTCAACATATTGGACGAACGCCTTCCCACGTTGGGCAAGGTGGGCGCAGGCTGGCAGGAATGGTGGCACTCCGAAGCTCAGCTGCCGCGCACCGAAGGAGCCATCATGAAGGACGTGCTGATACGCTACTCGAACCTGGCGCGGGACAGCGGCAAGGCATTATTGATGTCATTGACGGGACATAGCTTGGGCGCGTCAGGGGCCATGGTCGCCGGCTTCGATATCGCGCACTTTCTGCGTGCGGCCGGGGCCAGTGGCAAGGTCAGCGTGTATGCCTTCAACCCGCCACGGCTGGGGCAAGCGGGCATCGTGAGGCGCTACAGGGACAACCTGACATCGGAGCGCAGCGCATTGCACTTCACGCTGCGCCAGTTCACTCGCACGCTGGATCCGATCCAGTCCATGCCCTTTTTCATGCATCACCCGCACTGGAATCAAGACAGGGCAGCCACTGGCGAGCGCGCCGGCAGCGCCAGCGGCGATCGCTTCGCGCAATTCGTCACCATTACAGACCAGCCGGCGAGCAGGATCAATCTGGCGGACAACCACGAATTGACGTTGTGGGGCCCTTATTTCCTGTCCAAGATCGAGCAGGCCAAGTTGCAGCGCATCTTCTCTCCCGTGGAGGTGTCAGAAGGGACATCCGGAGACTCGCGTCTTTCCCGAAGGCAACTGTTCGTCTCCTTTAAAAATTCTCTAACAGGGTTGTAAGCCGGAAGACGGTCGGCAGGAATCCGTAAAAAATTTCTTGGCTGGCAGCAAGTTAGGTGTTTGATCCCAGGCTTTGATGGTGCACTATTTTCCCTCGATTGGAAGGAAGCACTATGGGCCAGGTTCTACACGGGAGCGCCACTACGA
>NZ_MDSK01000087.1 GCF_002940205.1 Xanthomonas arboricola pv. guizotiae | reverse complement strand
AACGTCGCATCGATCTCCACTTGGCGTTGCTTTCGCTCGCATCCTCCATCATCTGCTTACGCCTTCTTCCTGGGTTTTGTTAGCCGCTCTTAGATTGCAAGTGCAAGGTGTGGCGTGTCAATAGCCACATAAGGCCTTTGCCTGACTCCGCGCCCATAGGGCAAGCCCGCCGCAAATGCTTGGCATCGATCGCCCAGCCAGTGACCCGTATCGCAAAACTGAAGATCCGTTCTCAAGGAGTTGCGCACTGCGACCGATGCAATGGTTTGCTGCTTTCGGTATACCGCGCTCCGCGCCACTTGAAGGAACGACATGTCAATCTTGCGAAGAATTTCTGAGTCAATCGTAGGTACCAAGGAGGCAATCAAGGAGAAAGGCGATATTGGGGAGACGGATCTCTGCAAGTGGCTTGGCGACTCTGGCCTGTCTTACGTTGCGGTCTGCCAGGCAAGGGAAAGCTTCGCCCCACTTTTCACAGGCGAGATCAAGCGACCGGATTTCATGGTCCTGCTCGACTCCATCGGACTGATTGCCGTAGATGCCAAAAACTTCGACTTGAAGGAATGGGATGGCTCGCCCTGCTTCACGCTAAGCCTGCAGAAAGAGCTGCTGAAAGCCGTCGCGTTCGAGCGCATGTTCCGTATCCCGCTCTGGTACGCCTACAGAGGCGAGGACAATGACAACGTCTCCTGGTATTGGATCAGCGCGCTCAAGGCCGTTGAAGTGGGAATCAAGCGCGATGGCCGCCATGGTGATTTCCTGACCATCGGCCTCGAGCACTTTGCACATGTGGTCAACCCCGATGACATGGCCAAGCTCTATACACAGCGACTGCCCGGTGTCTCCAGGATCGCGGCCCTTCCGGTCACGAACTGAACGCGGAGTCGGCATCTGCGGACGCGACGTCAGCTTCCGATCCTGCGTCCGCGCCTCCGCCGACCATCGTGGTCTTCACGCTCATTGAGGAGGGGTGAATGTTCAAGGATATGATCGCTGCCGGCGGCCCTGGCCTACTCATCCCAATCGTGTTGTTCGCGCTCATCATTTATGCAACGCGCGGTCTCTTCGATCTTCATGGCAGGCGAAGTCAACATCGACGGGAATTCCTTGAGCACTGGGACCCCAAGCGCGCAGATGACGATCTCTGGCTTGAGGTCACCGTTCGCCACCTCTATGGACAACCGCTACCTGCTCATGTCATCCGCACCGCCCTGAGCCACCCACACTGCAGCCAGGCACTGATGGACCTTTCGGAGATATGGGAGTTCTACCATTACGACTCAGACACCCAAACGGTTAGCTGGGCTCACACGCGGCACAAGCGCGCAGTTCGCAGATGGTTGAATCACCGCTGGTCCTTGGCGCGCTATTTCTTGCTCGCCTGCCTGGCAATGGCGGCAACCTATGTCGCGGCCAACGCTAGCGGACTCTCGCAATGGCTCTATGCAGTCGCTGCAGCAGTGCTAGGAATTTGCGCATTCATCAACCTGTGGCACTGCGACGCAGAGAAAACGGCGGCCAATGTTGGCGAGATTTGGATCAAACGCATCAATGATTCCCTCAGGTTGCCCCACGCTACAAATGACCTGACTGCTCGTGAAACCGCGTCCAGTGCCGCGTTGGTAGAAGCCAACTAATCTCGGACACATAGACACCTCAACCATCAGGAGCCTTCACCGTGCCATCTACCACACCCTATGATCCAGCTCTAGCGCTCGGCAACCTGGTCGACATGAAACGACACGAAGTACTCGCGCAGATCGCGGCTATCCAAGCACCAGCTGATGCCGCGAAAGACATGCTCTACGCGCTCATCGCGACCAAGCGTTCGCTGGATATGACTTCGCAAGAGGTTGCTTCAATGGGTATCGATACAACGGAGCTAGACACCGAGCGGGCGCGCCTCGACGTCTTGGTTTCCGAAGCTAGAGAAACCTATGCAAAAGCCAAGGAGAAGGCGGTCAAGGACACTCAAGCTCTGCGTGCAGGCCTAACAGATCCCAGCAGACCCGTAGAGTCGCCTGTCATACCTCAATCATCAACTGCGCCGGATAGATCCTAGGTGTTTGATCCCAGGCTTTGATGGTGCACTATTTTCCCTCGATTGGAAGGAAGCACTATGGGCCAGGTTCTACACGGGAGCGCCACTACG
>NZ_MDSK01000086.1 GCF_002940205.1 Xanthomonas arboricola pv. guizotiae | reverse complement strand
AACGTCGCATCGATCTCCACTTGGCGTTGCTTTCGCTCGCATCCTCCATCATCTGCTTACGCCTTCTTCCTGGGTTTTGTTAGCCGCTCTAAGGCGGCAGTTGATGCTGCCGCCGCCATCGCTCACTCCAGCTTGAGCATCACAATCGAGCGCGCCGGCAGCGCGACAGTCAACGCCTTGCCTTGCATGCGTGCTCCCTTGAACACCTTGGGCTCCACCGCATGTGGCTGGGCGAAAGTGTTGTGCGCAATGATCGCCGGCCCGGTCAGAATCTGTCCGGTCACCCCGCGCGCCGGCAGGCCATCCACCTGCACATTGACGTTCGCGGCCGACGTCGCATCCAGATTGGTCAGCGCGAGATAGACGTGTCCATCCCTGGCCTTGACCGCCGAGCCGTGCACTGCGGGCACGTGGACATCGCCATGGCGATACTCGGGTGTACTTAGTTGCAACGGCAGCTGGGTGGCGTCCTGGTAGGGCTTGTACAGCGCGAACACGTGGTAGGTGGGCGTCAGCACCATCCTGTCGCCGTCGGTGAGGATCATCGCCTGCAGCACGTTGACCATCTGCGCGATGTTGGCCATGCGCACGCGCTCGGCATGTGCGCTGAAGATGTCGATGTTCAACGACGCCACCAGCGCATCGCGCAGCGTGTTCTGCTGATGCAGGAAGCCGGGGTTCGCATCCGGCAGCCCGGCGTACCAGGTGCCCCATTCGTCCACCACCAGCGCGACCTTCCTGCCCGGGTCGTAGCGGTCCATGATCGCGCTGTGTTTGCGGATCAGTTCGTCCATCACCAGCGTGCGCGACAGCGTGTCGATCCAGGCGGCTTCGTCGAAGTCGGTGGAGGAGGCGCGTGGCGGCCAGCCACCGGGCACGGTGTAGTAGTGCAGGCTCAGGCCGTCCATCAGCGTGCCGGCCTCGCGCATCATCACCTCGGTCCAGTGGTAGTCGTCGTTGTTGGGGCCGGGCGCGATCTTGAGGAGCTTCTGATTGGCCGGCGCCTTGACGAAGGTCTGGTAGCGCCGATAGACGTCGGCCGCGTATTCCACGCGCATGTTGCCGCCGCAGCCCCACAGCTCGTTGCCCACGCCGAAGTAGGGCACCTGCCACGGTGCGTCGCGGCCATTGGCGCGGCGCGCGTTGGCCAGGCTCGAGCGGGTCGGCGCCGTCATGTATTCGACCCACTGCGCGATCTCGTCCGGCGCTGCATTGCCCACGTTGCCGGCGATATAGGCCTGGGTGCCGAGCAGCTCGGTGAACTCCATGAACTCGTGCGTGCCGAAGCGGTTGGACTCTTCCACGCCGCCCCAGTGCGTGTTGACGCTGACCGGGCGCCTGGCCGGCGCACCGACGCCATCGCGCCAATGGTATTCGTCGGCAAAACAGCCGCCGGGCCAGCGGATGTTGGGCACTGCAATCGCCTTCAACGCGGCCAGCACATCGTTGCGATAGCCGCGCGTATTGGCAATCGCCGAGTCCTCGCCGACCCACACCCCGCCGTAGATGCCGGTGCCCAGATGCTCGGCGAACTGGCCGAACAGCTGCCGCGACACCTGCGCACCGGGCTGGTCCACGCGCAGCGTGGCGGTCACCTTGATCTCGGCAGCCGATGCGGCAAGTGCGTTCGTTATCAATGCAGCGGCGACGATTGATTGCAACATCCGCCTGCGCGGGATTCGCAACGCGAGGGAAATCCACTGCATCGGCTTGTCGCTCCTGTGCGGGTTGGTCGAGTCGTTCACGCACTGCCAGATCGGCGGGTGTGGCGCCAGCGTATTACGAGCAAGGGCCGATGTCTGCCCCAATAGCTGCATCGCTGCAGCTCGCAGGAGCCCCGCTATGCGCAGTTTCAAGGTCCAACTGCGTCGGCGCATCGCTGAGAAAGCGCCATCATCGACACGACCAATCTTCCGCCGCTCCTTGCTCTCAGTGCCACGCCTGCCGGGCTGGATGGTGGCGCTGGGGTCCATGACATCGGCGGCTGCGCTCAGCGCGTGATAGATGTCGGCGTCCTCGGGACCAGCAACGCTGAAGCCCTCCGGCGCCAGCTGGATGCGGCGACGGAAGTCCACGTCCGATTCGTAGGTCGGTGGGATGCCGGCATCAGGCTGGCCTGGGTCAAGCACTAACAGGCTGCTGAAATACCAGCCGCGACGCGAGGCGCAACCAGCGGAATTTTCCAGTACATGTCAGAAGTGGCGAACAATTGACCATGCAGG
>NZ_MDSK01000085.1 GCF_002940205.1 Xanthomonas arboricola pv. guizotiae | reverse complement strand
CAAAGCGCACTAGGGATCTCGTTGCGACGTGTCATGCCGGCAATGTTGTCGCCGACTCAACAGAATTCAAGGGTTTTGTTAGCCGCTCTTAGTCAGCTCATCAACCTCAACACGAAAGAGCTGCCGCAGAACAACCCGGTGCTCAAGCACCAGTGTTTGCTGCTGATGGATGAGTTCACGTCCATTGGCCGGGTCGACATCATCGCAAGCGCGGTGAGCTACATGGCCGGCTACAACATCCGTTTGCTGCCGATCATCCAGAGCATGGCGCAGCTGGATGCGACCTATGGCAAGGATGTCTCGCGAACGATCATCACCAACCATGCTCTGCAAATCGTCTACGCCCCACGCGAACAGCAAGATGCCAACGACTACTCGGACATGCTCGGCTACACCACAGTGCGCAAGAAGAACAAATCCCACACCAGTGGCAAGCAAAGCAATGTGTCCTATTCCGAAACCGAGCAGCGCCGCGCCTTGATGCTGCCGCAGGAGTTGAAGGCGATGGGGTTTGACAAGGAAGTCTTCCTCTATGAAGGCATCCCAAACCCGGTGCTCTGCGAGAAGATCAAGTATTACGAAGATGCCTACTTCACCAAACGGCTGCTACCAAAAGCCGAGGTGAAAAAGTTATCTGCCGCCGTCTCGAGCTCATGAAATTAGCTCTTGACGAAAAATTCCAAGCCATTGCCGGGAAATTAAAATGCCATTTGTAAATGAATTTATTCCTGAGCCAGATGTTGTCAAATACAACCTAGAAGCGATCGACAGAGACTTTGTGGTCGGTGGCACCAATGCAAGAGACTGGACAATTGATCGTGATCGCGACATGTATTTGCGCAATGTTGCAAACGGTGGCGGCACCGAAATCGAGGTCAGAAACCAGGCAAAGTTCTCCTTCTATTGGCATGGCGAGCTCCTGACGCTGAGACTGGATTTGGTCGACGGTGGAGGCGCGCGAGGTCAGCCCGGTTGGTCCCATTGGAGACTGATGTGGATCAATGGCGGGAAAGGACTGCCTGAGCATCTCAAGGCTGACAAGGACCAATTCGTAGCTGACCTCAAACAGGCCTTGCTCGCATACAAGGATTTTGGCGTCCACTCCAGAAACACGGACTACCACATCGCTCTTGAAGTCGATGATAATTTATCTTCTAAAATATAATTCAGCCATAAGGTAGGGGTGTCGCCATGGCATTCGTAAGCGAGTTTATTTCCCCAGATGATGTTGCTAGATACGATATTTTATCGATTGACCGTAAATTTCTGATTGGAGGAACCAACGCCAGAGATTGGGTCATTGATCGTGAGCGTGAAATCTATTTGCGAAATGTGGCGCATGGCGGGGGGAGTGAGCCTGAAATCCGCAATCAAACACAGTGGACATTTTATTGGCGCGGTGAATTGCTGACATTGCGACTTGATATGCTTGAAAGTGGAGGAGAAAGGAAAGGGGCCGGCTGGTCTCGTTGGATGTTAATTTGGATCAATGGCGGGAAAGGCCTCCCGGATCATCTCAAGTCAGATGCACCACAATTTGTTGAAGACTTAGGTGTGGCGCTGACGGCACATAAAGGATTTGGAGGGATTCACTCAAAGTATACCGACTACAACGCCAAGATTGAGATATCGGAAGGCTGTGTGATATGAAAAATGCATTGAGTGCGGAAGAGGCCATTACTTTACTGAGGGAGCGACCGGATGCGTATCGTTCAGGCGAAGATCTGCGCACACTTGCAGCACAGGTAGATGCAAATGCACCAGGCCGTGTGACTGTTCTTTATAGCGGTCCGGCAGCGAAGGGGATCTGGTCAACAGATGTCATCGCCGCGATGGTTGAAATGGGCGAAGACGTTAGAGTCATCAATGGAAGTGAGGCAGCGAAATTTTTGGAGTCAAAAGATTTCTATAGCGCACTGGCCGACGCTTACGATATCGATGTTGATCAACTGATTGATGGGACCTACAGAGGACCCGCCACAGAGTGGCTCTACCACCCTACGCAAGGTCCTTGGGCAGATGCGTCTGGACGGTTTGCAGATGCAACCGTAGGTGAGGTTCATGCCATCGTGGGCGACGCTCAGCCAAGCCGCGTCTTTGGCGAAATTGAAGTGCCTCGTATTCTTGCCAATCCAAACGTCACCTCGATTGAGGGGCTTCCACGTGAAGCGCTGGTTGGTGTGAAGGATCGGCTCGGTCAGCAAGCAGCCTTTGAGCTGATCGTGGCCCGTGCGCGTGAACACGAAGGCATGCTGCGCATCCCGGCCAGTGATGATGCGCTCCGCGAGAACAAAGTCCTGAGGCTCGATAACAGAGAGTATTTTCGTGGAACAGCCATTGAGGGAACTTCAAAGGCTTTAGAGCGTGTTATGAACTTTGAAAGAGCGTGGCTGCATTTCCAAGCATCAGAATCGTGAAGACAACAAAGTGCAAACCGGCCAAGGTTTCCGG
>NZ_MDSK01000084.1 GCF_002940205.1 Xanthomonas arboricola pv. guizotiae | reverse complement strand
CACGCGCTTCGAGAAGTTGGACGTCATGTTCCTTGGATTCCTCAACTTCGTCCTGGTCGTTGATGGGCTTCGGATGTGTTAACAGGCCCTAGCTTGCTGTTGGCTGCTTTTTACACGGCGGCTTCAACTCTGGATCGCAACTCCACTTGGCCGTGAAGTCGCTCAGGTCAGGTCGCCTGGGCCACTTCACAACCGTTGGTGTTGCGATCCAGAGTTGAAGCCGCCAGGATTTTCAACAACTTCTGCCGACCCCCGACACTCACTCAGGCCGTTGATCTATTATGGCAGATCAGGATTGTTGTTCAGATTTTCCCTAAGCCATTCGGACCATAACGCGGGTTGCCCGTTTGGATTTGACTTGGCGTACTCGTAAAACAAGGTAATAAGTTCCAGTCTATCATTACGAAAATCTGAACGCCCCTCGTGAGAGACGTCTTTATTAAAATCTAGAGCTCGACCCGGGTTAAATGCCAGTTGCCGCTTGATGATGTCTTCAAACGATATTAAATGAGCATTTCTCAGAATGTCGTGCATAGCGATGAAGATGCCTGTACGACCTTGACCAACCCCGCAGTGCACATGTAGCCTCTCATTGGGTGCCATGTTCCTCTCCATTTTAACAAATGTATCTATATCCTCTGCACGCGGTCCGAGATGGTCTGTTACTGTCAAACGCAGATATTCAGCACCTGCACTTTTCACAAGCTCTTCTTCGCTAAAAATAGATGGTTTATTTAATTTCACTGAGCGTGGGTTTGGAATGCCGTTCTTGACATCTTTGCGATGGAGAATCTGCACTGTTTCCTGTGACTTAATCGCGCGGATCCTCTCCTGCTCGTCAGCAAGCACTTCTTCACGCAATTTACCGACATTGGCCCAGTTGTTAGGAGCCCGCCAAGTGGCCGGATAGCCGCCAACAATGGCGTGAGACTCTTCGCGAACGTCTAGTACTATCACTGGGCTATCCCTAGACGGATTTAACCTAGTAATTTGGCTTATGGACGCGATACTTCCGCTGCCTGATATGTGCAAGTCTTTCCAGCCGGTCGGATTACAGGATTCTGGTAGATCAAAGTCATCCGAGGAGCGGAAATTATCGGATGATGATCTTGGGCTTCTGTCATACTGCAGCACAGGAATCTCTGTTGGGCGCTGCGGGAGAGGCAATGGATTACTAAATTTTTTGATCAGTGACAAATCACGTGCGGTCTTCGACCGAGGGGCCAAACCTTCGAGGCCGCGAGGGCGGGGCGATTGGTTACCAGGTTCTACGACAGCTTCCTGTTTAATGTCTGCAACGAAGTCTTCATCATTACTCCTTTTGGCACTGACTGATGATCCACTTGACCCAGAGATAGGATTAGGCATATGCATTCATTACGCATGAACGATGAATTCGTAGGATTTCACAGCGCGAATCGATCTTTTGTTGTTAATGGAATTTATGTTTCATTTAGCGACCCTCAAGATAGCGGTTTGGACTTGGCGGGTTTGCCTGGCGCTGGAGCATGACCAACGCCTTCAACGCAGCCAGGTGGCCGCGCAGGCAGGCCTTGGGCGATTCAGATGGAAATTGATTGCCTGAAGTAAAGGGTCGGCAGGGATTCGTGTAAAGACCTTCCTGATTAGCCCTGACCCTCAGCCAGCAGTCGCAAGATCTGCGCCAGGATGAGGGGTAAGCCTGACCCACCCAATAAACCAGGCCACCGTAAAGTAGAGGCTTCGCCCGCATGGGATCCTGTGGCAATGAGGAGTCAGGCGATTAAGAAGTCCCGTTTCACCGAGGAGCAGATCGCGTACGCGCTCAAGCAGGCCGAGCTAGGAATGGCGGTCGGGGAGATCTGCCGCAAGATGGGAATTGCGGAGGCCACGTTCTACGTGTGGCGCAAGAAGTACGGTGGGTTAGGCCCGTCAGAGCTCAAGCGCTTGCGGCTTCTGGAAGAGGAAAATCGCAAGCTTAAGCAACTGGTAGCAGACCTGAGCCTGGATAAGGCGATGCTCCAGGAGGTGGTCACAAAAAAGCTCTGAGGGCGCCCCAGAAGCGCGATTGGGTTGCCCGTTTGAAAGAGCGCTTTGGCGTGAGTGAGCGGCGTGCATTACGGATCGTATCGATGTCACGTTCGGCGTTCTCTTATAAGGCCAAGGCGCGTGACTGCAGCGCCATTCGTCTGCGGATGCGTGAGATCACCCAGACGCGGATCCATTACGGCTGCGAGCGGGTGCTTTCGTCCTGCGCAGCGCAGGCGCTGTAACTGGGCGCACTTCGTGTTGGTAACAAGCCGCGCCGCCAGGAGGCGGCGTGATTTAAGCCAAACAGCTCGCCGCAAGACAGTTGCAGCGTGCCGAACCTCGAAAGGGACGAGGTGGTGGATGAGCCGATGGAAGCGCCGTTTTATCCGGCAAACTCATGTTTTCACAAAAGACATCGGATTCTGCGAGTCATTTTTACTCGTATGTCGGCTGAACCCCAATACAAGTTCTTCCGACCCGATGAGGACATTCG
>NZ_MDSK01000083.1 GCF_002940205.1 Xanthomonas arboricola pv. guizotiae | reverse complement strand
CGTAGTGGCGCTCCCGTGTAGAACCTGGCCCATAGTGCTTCCTTCCAATCGAGGGAAAATAGTGCACCATCAAAGCCTGGGATCAAACACCTAGAGCGTGTTACGAACTTTGCTCTTGTCACGCTAACGTATACGGATGAAGCCTCGTAAGCCATATCCGACCGATATTTCCGACGAAGAATGGGCCTTTGCGGCTCCCTATTTGACGCTAATGGATGTGCAGGCACCGCAGCGCAAGTATGAGCTACGCGCGATGTTTAACGCACTTCGCTGGATCGCACGCGCCGGCGCACCGTGGCGATTGCTTCCCAACGATTTCCCGCCTTGGGAAGCGGTGTATCAGCAAACGCAGCGGTGGCTGCAGGCTGGCTGCTTCGAAGCCATGGTCAGCGATCTGCGCTCACTCTTGCGTGTGGCGCACGGGAAGAAAGGCCAGCCGAGCGCGGTCATTTTCGATGGCCGTACGCTGCAGTCCACCTGCGAAAGCGGGCCGCGTGCTGGATACGATGGCTATAAGCGCAAGAAAGGCAGCAAGGTGCACATGGCGGTCGATACGCTGGGACATCTGCTCGCCGTCCAGGTCACGCCAGCCAATGAGCAGGAGCGCGCGCAAGTCCGATCGTTGGCCAAAGAGGTACAACACGTGACCGGTGAAACGGTCAAGATCGCCTTTGTGGATCAGGGCTATACCGGCGAAGAACCGGCGTAAGCGGCCAAGGAAGAAGGCATCGAATTGCACGTCATCAAACTGCAAGAAGCGAAGAAAGGCTTTGTTTTGCTGCCGCGCCGCTGGGTCGTCGAGCGCAGCTTTGGATGGGTCAATCGTTTCAGGCGACTGGCACGCGACTACGAGCGATTACCGGAAACCTTGGCCGGTTTGCACTTTGTTGTCTTCACGATTCTGATGCTTGGAAATGCAGCCACGCTCTTTCAAAGTTCATAACACGCTCTAACAACTCATTCAAGCCAAAGTTGCTTCGCAACTCCGCTTAATTCAAGCGTTAGGCGGCTGACCTACAACATCGCAAACTTGAGACAAAAGCAATGGAAGACGACTACCAACTCGTAATGTCCCCGCTCTGCCGATCGATCACTGACAAAGGGCACACTGTTCGCATCGAGATCTACCGCGGCGAGAACAGCGACTGGACACTCGAGGCTGTTGATGCCTCCAACAACTCGACGGTTTGGGACGATCTGTTTGCTACAGACCAAGCCGCCTTGGATGAGGCGTTGCGGACAGTTCGCGAGGAAGGCATAGAGTCTCTCGTCGGGCCTACCAGTGCAGGCTTGCAGTAATGGCGCACAGCCGCCTAACAATTCGTTCAAGCCGAACTTGCTTCGCTACACCAAACACATTGCAGAAAGAGCTTGCCATGTGTTTGGCTCCGCTACGCAAGTCGGCTTAATTCAGGCGTTAGGCGCCACACCAAACATGGCCGATCTTTGGGGTTCAATTGTAGGAAGTGAATGGCACAACACGCCCTGTGTTGTCGGCCGTCCGGCTACGGAGGCCGACGTCGCTGCTGGCTCCGCAGTCTTCTACGTACCGGGTGATTCCGCTGCCGCCCCAATGGCCCTGCCTTGCTGTGCAATCCAGTCACTTGAGGATGGCTCCGAGCAACCTGTGGTCATTGTCCAAGCAGAGCTTGCGGCTCACGGCACCATCTTGGGAGTGCGACCGCTGTCCGGCGGCAACGGCATTTGCATGGTCACGGAGGTCAGGTTGCTTCCTGCAGGGTTTGTGCCGTAGCTTGGCGCCTAACAATTCATTCAAGCCGAACCCGCTTCGCGGGCCGGCTTAATTCAGGCGTTAGGCCGCATGACAAATCTTGGCGCGAGCAATTTGCACACCTATTTTCACGTTGACATGGCCGGGCGCTTGAAGCCTGGCATGAAATTCGATCTTCCTCGGGGCCAGCACTCAAAATTTGGCTCTACGTATTGGGCAAAATTTCGGCGCCTTGGAATTGATTCGATCCCTTCTCTTCAGGATGTCCCGGACGCGTCCAATCGGCTTGATGAGTCAGCTTATAGGGAACTCTGGTTGGAGATTTTCAGAACTGATCACCCAGAACTGCGTAGCGTTCCCACGCTTTCCAGACTCAATGCGTTCTTTGCCGTGGAGTCTCTTGATGACGCCCGCTTATATGCGTCGCGCAGCCAGTTCCGTGGGCGCGCCTCAATATATGAAATCTATTCGACACGCCCGGGAACGAAGCATGATATGACTTGGCTTGATCAGCAGTTCCCTAGAGATTTTCGGCAGTTTGGTTACTACTACTTGCACTATTGGAAGGGCCTGAAGATCGAAGAGGATTCGCATTTGTCGGGCCATGAGAAGCGACGCTCGTTGATGGAAGTGCTGCTCGGATCGACTATTGCCGTAGGCCCAGCCGTTGCCACCGTGACTGTTCCCGCGGCTGCGGTCTAACAATTCGTCCAAGCCGACGCCGCTTCGCGGCGCGGCTTAGAGCGGCTAACAAAACCCAGGAAGAAGGCGTAAGCAGATGATGGAGGATGCGAGCGAAAGCAACGCCAAGTGGAGATCGATGCGACGT
>NZ_MDSK01000082.1 GCF_002940205.1 Xanthomonas arboricola pv. guizotiae | reverse complement strand
TCTCCGTTGCTGAAAATCAATCACTTACGCGTGATGGCTCCAACCTCAGGCGTCGATCAGAAGTCTATCGAGGAGTTGTTCAGAGCTTCCCTAATGCATTAATGTATAAAGAAATACTTTCTATGGCACTAACGTCGCTGCAAAGTAAGAACACGGTAGAAATCTACGTTGACGGATGCAACGGGAATTCAATGCAAATCAAGGCCTTCACTGTGGCCGAATGATTGTGGAGCCTAGACAGGGCGACCGAACTCTTCTTTCTAAAATGGTTGGTCTCGCAAATGCATCGAAGGATAGATATCTCGAGTATAGTTAACTCCATCCTGTCGCGCAGACTCTGACCCGAGAGGGTGCAGAGCAGCTTTTGCAAGCCCATAATCTGGGAGTGGTGCGTTGCAGCGATAATCGGCACATAGGGGAGATTTGATCTCCCCAAATCGTATGTTGAAGAGTGGGGTCGGGTTTATCTAAGAAGTCAACCTGACCCTTAGGTATCGGGATATCTCAGAACCTGACCCTGAGGTATCCCCACATTTTTTCCCGCGAGATCAAGCACTTGGTGCGCCAGGATGTGGAAGAAGGTGCGCGCATGGGGCACGCTTCAAGGTGACTAAGCCAGAGAAGAGTGCTGACCATGCGCGCCAGCGAAGTATTGCAGAAGTGCCTGTCCAACTCACTCTCCGGGATGCATGCATTACGCCAGCGCACCTTGCTGCGCGCGGTTGAAGCGCTGGTGCACGGAGGCCGGCTGACGCTGATCGACATCGCACGCGCGTGGCCCGGCGCGACGCGGGTACGTGCCCCCCCTCAAGGCATGCGACCGCCTGCTGTGCAATCGCACCTTGTATGCCGAGCGATCCGTGATCGAGCGGGACATGGCGCACTGGCTGTTGCGCGGGGTGCAGCCGGTGATCGTGATCGATTGGAGCGATCTGAAGCCGGACAAATCGTGGTGCCTGCTGCGCGCCGCCGTGCCGGTCGGTGGGCGCACGCTCACCTTACTGGACATGGTGGTTCACGGGAGACAACAGGGCTCGCCCGGTGCAGAGAAGCGTTTTTTGCAGCAACTCCGGTCACTGATCCCAGACGATGTGCGTCCGATCCTGGTCACGGACGCCGGATTCCGCACCCCATGGTTTCGCGCGGTGTCGGCGATGGGCTGGGATTGGGTCGGGCGTCTGCGCGGACGCACGCAGGTCAAACCGCAAGGCGTGCCCGATGATGCAGCGCAATGGATCGATAGCCGACGCCTGCATGCATTGGCGTCCAACCGTGCACACGAATTGCCACCGATGCAGGCCAATCGCAGTGATCCACTCGATTGCCGTCTGGTGCTCTATGCCAAGACACGTCAGGGACGTCAGCAATGCAACCGGCGCTCACCCGCCAAGGTCTCACGTGCATCATCAAGTCTGAAAGCAGCAGCGCGTGAGCGCGAGCCATGGCTGATCGTTGCCTCCCCACAGCTGCAAGCGCCCAGCGCAAAGCAGTTGGTCAACTTGTACGCACGACGGATGCAGATCGAGCTGGCATTTCGGGATCTGAAGTCGCATCGCTACGGCCAGGCGATGGAAAACAGCCTGACCCGTCGCGGTGAGCGACTGCAGATTCTGTTGTTGCTCAATACGCTGGCCACCTTCGCCAGTTGGCTGGCGGGACTGGGATGCGAAGCCACCGGTATCGCCCGGTGGCTATCGCCACGCAACAGCACACGCAAGCTCTATTCGACACTGCGTGTCGGCCGCCAGGCGCTGGTCAGGCACTGGCCCTTGGAACCGGTCTCACGCTGGCTGGATCGCTTGCGCACACTGCCTGACGCAGTGCGCGAGCAGATGACCCTGGTGCTTTAAAAACGTGGGGATACCTAAGAACCTGACCCCGTTTTCTTGGCGCTAATTCTGGTGAGCGTCGACAGCTTCGCTGCTGCCTATACGATCGGTGGGAATACGATAAAGTCTCTTGCAACTGGCTGGGTCGGGGAAGGGTTTTTTGTCGATACAGAAGGTCCTCTGCCGAGTGGCGCCAACTGTGGAGCAGGAAATCGCTTCTTAATCCAGCCGACTACGCCGATGCAAAAAGAAATGGTATCCCTTTTACTGGTTGCATTGCAGAACAAGTCGCCGACACTTCTATATGTCGACGGCTGCGAAGGCGGAGTAATGAAGTTGAAATCCGTGACTATTTCCAGTCAGTGATAATCTAGTAACAGAGGCATGAGTCGATGGATATCGATCCGGCCTGTTGTTCTCAGCCAACCGGCAATTCAATGCCAACTGAAATTGGAGGTCAACGATTGCTATTGATCAAGGAACTCGGCGGGCGTTAGCCCGCCCAGGCTGTCGTGCGGGATCTGCTGGTTGTAGTCGGCCAGCCAGTGTTCGGTCTGTTCGCAAACCTCGCTCACAGCGTGCGGAAGAGATGCATGTCCAGCACGCCGCGCCGGTAGCTGCCGTTGAAGCGTTCGATAAAACCGTTTTGCATTGGACTCCCCGGCTCGATGAAGTCCAAGGCGATGCCTTTGCGCTCGGCCCACTCGGCCAAGGCCAGCGCGACAAATTCCGGTCCGTTGTCTAAACGAAGCTTGGCGGGGTAGCCGCGCCAGGCTGCGATGCGTTCCAATGTTCGGATGACGCGGGCAGCCGGTAGGTTGAGGTCGACTTCGATGGCCAAGGCTTCCCGACTGAAATCGTCGATGACATTGAACGTGCGGATGTAATGACCCAGTGGTTTCTGCACAGGTCATGCCGCTAAAGCATAAGCCTCGGCGGGTGTCTTCATTCCCAGCGCCTGGTGCGGGCGCCGGTG
>NZ_MDSK01000081.1 GCF_002940205.1 Xanthomonas arboricola pv. guizotiae | reverse complement strand
TGCTCGCTGAAGACGTCTACGCCACGCATGGTAGTGGGGGATGTTCCGACTCAAGTAGTCTACGAGCTGAGAGGTATTTCAGCAGCCTGTTAGGCATTGAGAACTCAAGCGCAAAGCTTGCCAACAGCGCCCCTAAGGCATTCCCTCTCCACCCATGCCTGAAAGTCAGTACCACCATCGGCACGAGCATCGCGACCATCAAAACGTTTCGAATCGATGGATCATTCAAGACACTAAGAGTGAAGAAGAAGCTGAGGACAACAACCACAGCGACGCCAACATCCCGCGGAAAACTGGAACGGACAGGGCTCTCATTCCAATTGGCCCACAACATTACCGGCAACAACAGGGTAAGCACGCCGAGATAGCTGCCCGACCCATATCGCAGCAGCAGGTCGATTACAGGGTAGATCGGCGGCCCACCGAGCAGCCCATTCAATAACAGGCTGCATAACGCATTCCAAAGGGCTAGCGCGAGAGCCGCAGGGACAAGCCACTGCTCCCGCTTGACGATGTAAGGAGCGCGGTAACGCAGCAGTCCAATCGCACAGGCGATCAAGGGCGCGTGCAATAGGGGGCTCAAATACGACCAGAGCGGGCTGAACCCCTGAAGCTGGCCCAAGGGAATCCGCAGGAACAACATCGCTGCAGCGTCCCCCGCCAACAGAAACGGCCACTCCCGATAGGGTCGATAGAGCAAAGCAACGACCCGCAAGCCAACTGGCAGGTACCACTGATCAAGGGAAAAACGCCAAAGCATCAGAAACACCAAGCAGTAGCACACGCTGATCAGCATGCCTCTGACAAGCTCTTTAGCTACTGCCATACCACCACTCCTTGGTTCCACGATTCGCCCTAGTCTGGAGGGAAACTGCCTGTCGGAGTATAGCGGTGGCGCACAATTTGCAAAAAGAGCCAGTACGCTTCCAGGCGGTCATCGCCTTTGAAGACGCGTATTGCACTTTGCTGGTGCGTCGGGCCATGCGGGAATCAGGTCGCCTGACACGGCACGGCCACAGCTGCGAACAGTTGCGAGAAGGCGCACGCACCCGGTCCAGCTCAACGATGACAGTCAGCTGGATTGAGGCTTGCAGCGATGCAGGCAGGCGGGACATCGCAAGGCCTGAGGCGGGACCGTCAACGAACAAGGCCGCGCAGTGCGCGGCCTTGTTCGTCTTCCATGCCGATATCAGCATAACGGAGCGGATCAGCCCTCCATCTGCTCCAGCTCCTTGCCCTTGGTCTCGTAGACGTACTTGAGCACGAAGAACACCGAGATGAAGGCGGCGACAGTGTAGATGCCGTAGGCGCCGGCCAGGCCGATGCTGCCGAGCAGGATCGGGAAGCTGACGGTGATGGCGAAGTTGGAGGTCCACTGCGCGGCGCCGGCAATGGCAAGGCCCGAGCCGCGGATCTGGTTGGGGAACATCTCGCCTAGCATCACCCACATCACCGGGCCCCACGAGGCATTGAAGAACACCACGTAGACGTTGGCGGCCACCAGCGCGAGCATGCCCATGGCGTCGGACATGGCGAGCTTGCCGTTGGGGTCCAGCGAGGCGGTGGCGAAGGCATAGGTCACCAGCGCCAGCGAGACCGCCATGCCGGCCGAGCCGATCCACAGCAACGGCTTGCGGCCGATCTTGTCGACCAGCATCACCGTGATCAGGCAGGCGCCGATGCTCAGGCCGCCGGAGAGCACGTTGATCAGCAGTGCGTCCTGCTCGGAGAAGCCCACCGCCTGCCACAGCACGGCGCCGTAATAGAACACCACGTTGATGCCGACCAGTTGCTGGAACACCGCCAGGCCCACGCCGATCCAGACGATCGGGCGGATCTTGCCGGTGGCCTTGTTGATGAGGTCGGAGAACTTGGGCTTGTGCTGGTCGGCCGACATCGAGGCCGAGATCTCGGCCAGCTTGGTCTGCGCGGCGGCGTTGCCGTACAGGCGCTTCAACACCAGCAGCGCCTGTTCGCGGCGGCCCTTGACCACCAGGTAGCGCGGGCTCTCCGGGATAACCAGCAACAACAACAGGAACAGCAGTGAGGGAACCGCCTGCATCCAGAACATCCAGCGCCAGGCGGCCTGCCCGGCCCATAGCGGCTCGGTGGAGGCGCCGGCCGCGTTGGCCAGCAGGTAGTTGCTCAGGAATGCGCAAAACAGCCCGCTGATGATGGCGATCTGCTGCATGGTGGCGAGCCGGCCGCGATAGCGCGCGGAGGCGACCTCGGCGATGTAGGCCGGCGAGATGACGCTGGCCGCGCCCACCGCAAAGCCGCCCATCACGCGCGCGAAGATGAAGAAGCCGGAACTGTGCGAGGCACCGGCGCCAATGGCCGAGAGCAGGAACAGTGCCGCCGAAATGATCAGGACCGCGCGGCGGCCCCAGCGGTCGGCCAGACGGCCGGCAAAGAAGGCGCCGATGGCGCAGCCCAGCAGCATCGAGGCGACTTCGAACCCGGTTTCGGCGGCGCTGGAATTGAAGGTCTGCTTCAGGCCGTCGACAGTGCCGTTGATCACACCGCTATCGAAACCGAACAAAAAGCCGCCGATCGTGGCTACGCAACTGATCAGGACGATAAAACGGGTGTTCTCACCGGCATCGGGGGCGCCGTTTACGGAGACACTGGACATGGATTCACCTGGAAGCATGCAAGGGAGCGGCCACGGGGGCGGCCGACATCGGCCGGCGACGCGCAGTGCGCCGCCGGCCACGGGACATCAACGGGTCAGATACTGGTTGATCAGGTTCTCGTAGGCTTCCTGACGGCCGCTGAGCTGCTTGGGTTCGTTGCCGGCGGCGTACCTGGCCAGATCCACCA
>NZ_MDSK01000080.1 GCF_002940205.1 Xanthomonas arboricola pv. guizotiae | reverse complement strand
TGCTGTCGGCGGTGTGGCGGCGCAAACCCAGCGCTGGTTGCCTGGTTCACTCGGACCAAGGGTCGGTCTACACCAGCGATGACTGGCGCAGTTTTCCTGGCGTCCCATGGCTTGGTGTGCAGCATGAGTCGGCGTGGCAACTGCCATGACAACGCACCGGTGGAGAGCTTCTTTGGTCTGCTCAAACGCGAGCGGATCAGGCGGCGGATCTACCCCACCAAGGACGCCGCACGCGCCGAGGTGTTCGACTACATCGAGATGTTCTACAACCCACAACGCCGTCATGGTTCAACTGGCGACCTGTCCCCTGTAGAGTTTGAACGGCGCTACGCGCAACGAGGGTCTTGAGTGTCTACGGAACCCTGGGCGTATCATTCCTTCATGGTCGTAGACGAAGCGCTTGACCCGGAGTGTTCCCGCAACGTTTGCGGCATCGTATTCCCGCGTCAGTAACGGCTGCCACAGCGCATCGAAGTAGGTAACTTTTTGTGCGTTTCCAGTGGTCACGGTCTGGCGCCAATGGCCGGCACCGATGCCGTATTCGTTGCCGCCCACTCGCTCGAACGCCTGTGCAGTCGAGTTCCAAGCGGTGCTGTCGCCCGATGGGTAGTTCGTGGCGTTCAGCCGCCCCATCGCGTCGTAGCCATACGTCGTGGAGAAGCCATTCTCATCGTTGGTCTGACGGATCCACCCATTGTCGTCCACGGATGCGGACTTGGCCGTGCCATCGGCATTTGCAACGGTCTGGGGGATGCCGCGCTTCCAGCCAGACAAGGTTGTCGCGTTTCCCAAGCCATCCTTGACTTGGGCCAGGGTCCCATCGGGATTGTAGGTGTAGGTTGCGACCAGCTTCCCATTGCGCCGCTCCGTGTGGGGCAATGCATTGCTGCCGTAGTCGACCTGAGAGGTGACGATGCCCGTGTTGATGTTGCGAGCGATGGCGGTCTGTCCCAACACCCACGCACCGCGCTCGTCGTAATACGTGGTTTCGTCGGTGCGGCTGTGCCAGGGACTGAAGCGTTCGATCCGCAACGGACGGGCGAACTCATCGAAACACGGCTGCCCATTGCAGTCCGCAATCCGCCACACGAACTGGTCGCCCTTGTCGATCGTGATTACCTGACGCACGGGCCGCTGCCTAGCCGCCACCGTGTTGTCGCCATAGTTGCCACCCGGATACATCGTCCGTGCCGCATAAGGAGCCGCATCAAATGCAGCGTAATCGGTCATCCGCGTGCGAACGGCTGTAGAACCATTCCAACCGAAGTCCTGCTGTAGCAATAAGCCTTCGTTGGACCAGTAACGATTCCCAAACCGATAGCGCGTGGCCTGCCCCGTAGGATCCTTGACGGTGATGTCCCGAGTGATGGGCGAGCCGGCATTGCACTCAACGTATTTGGCAGGGTCGCTGGGGCTTGGGTTGGGGCTGGGCTGCCAGCAGTTGTTGGGTGTGCCGTAGTCATACGTCCAAGTGAGGCCCTGCGCCGGCAAACCCGGGCCGGAAATGCGCCGACTGGTAACGGCCATGACGTAGAACTGGTAGGGGATGTCTGAGTAGGCTTCTTCTCTCCTGCAAACCCTGGGCACCCACGCCCGTCCCATCAGCATGGAGTTGACCGTGTAGTCGCTGCGAGCGCCGGTCGGAGCAGTGATACTGCCGACCCTAGCGCCACCGGACCAAGGGCGTATGTTGTCGCAGCCCGGCGGCTGGCTGTAAGTTACGCGTGCAAGAGACAAGGCGACCAAATCAAAGGTCCAGCTGCTGCCGTCAGGCAGCGTCACTGTGTCCAGGGTGTCGCTGTAGCCGTAAGACCAGGTTCGCCCCCCTGTGGTCACGGAGGTGATGGTGTTGCCATTCCCTCCGGCATACGACAGGTCAATGCGACGCCCATCGCTGGCAACAATGCTTAGAAGCTGCCACGGAGCACCGGGATTCCAGTTGTAAACCACCGTGTTGCCGAAGCGATCGGTCACTCGCGTGGGATAGATCAAGACCTCCTTGCGAACCAGGATGTAGTTGTTAGCGACCATCGGAACGATTCCACCGACGCTTGCGGTGGTCATTGCAGCACCTGCAGAGAGGGCCGCTGGGCCAGGGGAGGACTTAGCCAACGCTGGATAGGAGCGAGTGACCATGTGGTTGAAGGCATACACGCTGCCTTGCGTGTCAACCAATTCAAATCCTTCACCACGCACTCCCGATTCGCTGGCTCCATCCAACGACGCCAGACAACGGATAGCAGAGCCATCTTTTAGAACGATGGGATAAGTGCGTCCATCGTTTGGACGAAGGGCTTGAACAGAAGCTCGCAGCAGCTCCTGGTCGCCGCTTCCAGGGCGATAAAGAAAGCTGCCACGCCAAAACTCGGATGACTCAAAGATTCCGCCTTGGTTCTCGGCAGCGGGGGGAACGCTATAGCTACTGCATCGGTTGTAAACGGTGTCCCTGGTCCCGTTGATTGCCCAGCCGTCCGGTGCAGTGTTGCCGCCTGGAAAGGCGAAGACCCCATGCATGTTGGGGATGTCCAGGTCCCAGAGTTTGAAGTGCCCCCTACTCGGGCTGCCCACCGTGAAACGACGGCCTATCCGGACTTGGAGTGCGTTGTTGCCCTTCAAGTCGACGTCGGTCTGCGTGATTTCCATCGAGCCCGTATAGAGGTTGATGTTGTCTCCGAAGAGCTTGTCACCTGGACTTGCGACCACAGCCCCGGATTGAATCAGCTTGCCGTAGTCGTCGTAGACGTTCTCGGCCGATCCTGCTACGGGCATGATCCCTGCCAAAGCAGCCAGTGCCAATCCGAACGCGCGCATCTGGCGCGGCTTTGTGCCCGATTCCATAGCATTTTCCAAGTTGATGACTGACCAAGGTCCGGGTAGACCTCATCGCTCTTGCGAACTCGCGCTCATGCGAAGACAAGGCACGGCAACGCATGCCCCACCAAGCCGTTTGGCAGGTGCTCGTGTTCAAGAATCCGGAGGGTGCGCGAAGCGCGACCGCGAGGTCATTCCCCAATACCCCCCAGGGGGACTAAGAGCGGCTAACAAAACCCAGGAAGAAGGCGTAAGCAGATGATGGAGGATGCGAGCGAAAGCAACGCCAAGTGGAGATCGATGCGACGT
>NZ_MDSK01000079.1 GCF_002940205.1 Xanthomonas arboricola pv. guizotiae | reverse complement strand
CTGCACAGGTAAGCAATGTTCGATGAGGGCAAATTGTGCTGGCGTGATCTCCATGTCCAATAGTTTAACCTCCCCAACCACTAGCGTTAACAGGACCTAATCTGCTGCATCGTTGTTCAATGTGCAGTGCCAGGGAGCGGTCATGCCGAAACGTGGATCAGATAACACGCCATCAACAATGCCTGGCGTTGCCCGGCAATTTTCGCTGCCACTGGTACAGGCGGAAGGCGAGCCGGCGACATCGCCACTGCTGGCGGCTGCCGACCCGCGTTACAGCAATTACATCGTCTATGTCGATGAAAGCGGCGACCACGGCCTGGAGTCGGTAGATCCCAACTATCCGGTGTTTGTGCTGACCTTGTGTGTCTTCCACAAAGGCCACTACGCGCAACGCGTGGTTCCCGCGATTGAGTCATTCAAGTTCAGGCATTTCGGGCATGACGTGGTGATTCTCCACGAGCATGACATCCGCAAGGAAAAGGGACATTTCCGCTTCAGTGATCGGTTGGAAAAGACGATTTTTCTGGACGAGCTGACGGGCATCATCGGGTCGCATAACTTCATCCCGATCAGCTGTGTCATCGACAAGACACGGCTGAAGGAAAAGGCCCAGACCGCAGACAATCCCTACCACCTGGCGCTCGCATTTTGCCTGGAAACACTTTTCGAACTGATGCAGGAAAAGAAGCAGGACAACGTTGCAACGCACGTGGTGGTTGAATGCCGTGGCAAGAAGGAAGACCGCGATCTGGAGCTGGAATTCAGGCGGATCTGCGACGACGCAAACCGCTGGGGCCGGCAACTTCCCTTCACCATCGTCTTTGCGGACAAAAAGGCCAACTCATCTGGCTTGCAACTGGCTGACCTCGTTGCGCGGCCCATCGGGCTATCGGTACTTCGCCCGGATCATCCCAATCGCGCATTCGACGTGCTGCAGCGAAAATTCTTCTGCAAGCAGGGCCGGCGCCAATTGGGTGTCGACTATGAAGGCTGGGGCCTGAGAATTTTCCCGCCGCCAGAAAGCGAAAAGCCCCGGTGATCTCACCGAGGCTATGACGCCGACCGGGAACTCCCAGTCCACTTAGGGTGCGAGTCTAGAGTTCTGGACCGAAGAATTCAAGGTTGCGTGCTACAAAACCGGGTCAGTCAGCACATCGCATCCATCAGCTGTTGTGACGGCTGAAAGCAGAACGATTTGCAACACAGGGCGATCGGTACAGCTCCATCGCGGCCAGGGCCGCTCCTACTAAAGCGGCGATTGGGCAAATTCCAACCCAAGCGCCTTGACCCGCACCCGCGCCAGCATCGCGTGCGAAGTCATGTACAGCGTATGGCCGTCGTTGCCGAAGGCGCAGTTGGAGATGGGTTCGCCGGTTTCGATGCGGCCCAGCCTGCGGCCGTCGGGGGCGAACACGATGACGCCGCCGGGGCCGGTGGCGAACAGGTGGCCGTCGGCGGAGACCGCCATGCCGTCGGGCAGGCCGGGCGAATCCTTGGCGACCAGATCGGAGGCTTCGGCGAACACGCGCTTGCCGGTCACCGCACCGGCTGCGTCGAGCGTGTAGGCCATCCAGATCGGGCGCTCCGGATCGGAATTGGCCACGTATAGGGTGCGCGCATCCGGCGACAGTGCGATGCCGTTGGGAAGGCTGAGGCTATCGTCCAGCAGGTGCACGCTGCCGTCGGTGTCCAGCCGGTAGACGCCGTTGTAGCGCAGCTCCTTGACCGGCGAATCGTTCATGCCCTTCAGGCCGTACGGCGGGTCGGTGAAGAACACCACGCCATCGCTGCGGCGGACCAGATCGTTGGGGCTGTTGAAGCGGTGGCCTTCGAACTGCGTCGCCAGCGGCGTCTTCTTGCGCGTGGCCGGGTCGAGCCTGGCGACGATGCGCGTGCCGGAGTCGGCCAGCAACACGGTGCCGCCCGGTTCGGCATACAGGCCGTTGGCGCCGGCTTCGCGCAGCGTGGCCTGCTCCGGGCCACTGTAACCGGATGGCGACAGCAGGACCGACAGGCCTGCGTCCTCGGACCAGCGATAGAGCGTGTTTTCCGGCACATCGGTGAACAGCAGATAGCCACCATTGCGGACCCAGGCCGGGCCCTCGGACCAGGTGAAGCCTTCACTGAGTTTCTCGATGCGCGCATCGCCAGCGACCACAGTGCCGAAGCTGCGATCGAAGGTGGTCAGCTGCCCAATCGCAGGAAAGCGCGGCGGCGGGGCTTTCTTCGTGGTGCACGCGGCGAGCACCGCAAGCAGGGAAAGGGCCAACAGCAAGCGGGACGGCAGTCGCATCGGGAAGCCCGGTTCCAGGTCGGGCCATGATGCCATCAAGGTCGTGCCAGTTGTCGTGAACGGCCGTATCCATGGGATTACGCGCTTGGATCGCGTCGTAGATGCCCTGGAGTCGTCGACCGGTAGGATCGCGAATTTCCTCAGCGTTGCTCGCGCGCTTTCGTCTCGCTTTGATGCGTCGGGACGTCCATGCCGATCCGCTTGGCTGCCGCCAACAACTCGGCCTTGTGTCCTTGAGCCGGCCATCCAGTAACGATCTCAACAACGCGATTGGCATCCACGAAGTAAAACGTCGGCGTTGCCCACTGCGTCACCATCGGCCAATCGCTTTTACGGAAGGCCAACGACATCTGCTGCTGCGGATAACGGCTGTTCCAACTGGCGTACACCGAAAAGTCGTCTTGTCTGCTCGGTGGAGCCATCCATATTGCATGAGACTGCATCAATTCGCTTAAAGCAGGATCCTGACGGATCGCAACAATGGCTTTCTGTGTATAACCGCAAAGCGGATCTGCGATGACGATGATGACGCGACCGGCATCGCCCCGCGCTGCTTCATGCACCAGCCGCGTGCCATCTTGTGTGACGCGCAATTCGCTTGGCATACCGGCGGAGATGATATGCGGCTCGACGACTTCCGGAGGTGGATGCTCCAGATCAGCGGAATGCAGCGCGAAGAAGTGCTTGGCGGCGGCAAAACTGCGTGCTGCCAGCAAGGCGCGATAGGTCTGAATGACATCATACGGCTGGGAGGCATGCAGACGCTCCAGAGCGCCCAGCGCCTTGACCTGATCTGCAGTGATGCGGGGATCGGCAGTATAAAACGAGGCCACGTTGGTGACCTCGAAAATACGCCGGGCATCGGCACTGTTCAACGTCGACCATCGTTGATCGGCCATCGACCCGATGCCGGTTTTCTCGTAGCTTCGCTTTAGAGCGGCTAACAAAACCCAGGAAGAAGGCGTAAGCAGATGATGGAGGATGCGAGCGAAAGCAACGCCAAGTGGAGATCGATGCGACGTTC
>NZ_MDSK01000078.1 GCF_002940205.1 Xanthomonas arboricola pv. guizotiae | reverse complement strand
AACGTCGCATCGATCTCCACTTGGCGTTGCTTTCGCTCGCATCCTCCATCATCTGCTTACGCCTTCTTCCTGGGTTTTGTTAGCCGCTCTAAGTTGATGCGTGCTGTGGGTGGAGGGTTTCAGGCCTATTTGCACGCGCCCGAAGCCCAGACCGACGATGCCGCACAGCAGGCGCCGGAAGAAGAAGCACTGTACCTGCGCACCTCCTACGGCCTCGTTCCTGCTTGACGGAGCTTGGCGGTTTTCCGGCTATTGCCGGAACCCCATCTGCAGGGGTACGCGCATGGCAAGGCGCGACGCCGATGGAATGATCCCGGGGTGATCATCTCGATCATGCGCGTTCCTTTACGTGATGACATCGATAGCGCATGGATCTGCGATCTGCTCGCACATTACGCCGACCAGGATCGTTACTGAAAAATCATCTACGGCTGCGCAAATAAGCATGAAGACCGACGCGCTAGGCAGCTGCACTGAAACGTACAGCACTGCTGCCTGCCCATCGCTTGGAGCATGACACAAGCACGCATGCCAGCCCCTAGCCGCGCTTAGCTGACTAAGCCAACACAATTCCCGCACGCCCAACAGGTGCTAACCGCCCGGAAGGCGCTACGATGCAAACACATCGCAGGCTGCAGCAGGCGCGTGGCGCGCACCAAGAGCGCCAACAAGAGACAGACGCAACGGTAGTTGCGTCTGTCATTGCGGTTCGCGCTACGCAGTCGATAACTTGCAGGATTGCTCGCTTATGGCAGGCCACTTTCCCACTGGCGAAGCTGCTCGCTGTCGTGCAATACATCCTTGAGTCTCTGTAATTCGGTCCTGAGTGTATGCGTCAGGTCGTTGCTTGGCACGCCGCTGAACATCGCCGTCTGACCGGCGTGCAGGCGGTCGAGTACGGTGCCGACGGTCGCAATCGACACGGACTGCGTTCCGATCTCCGTGCGTAACTTCTCCAGCGCTTCACGCAATCTCCCCGCCAGCGGCCCTGCTGCAGGCGCAAGTGGCTGCCCTTCCTGCACGGAGCGCGCAATCTCCTCCGATGTCGGCGCCGAAAACAGCGCGATGGCCGCGTCGATGGGTTCGGCCAGCGCCTGCAGTGTGCGTGCGATGGTGCGTTGGTGACCGGCGGCGCTAGCAGCGCGCTCCTGATCCAGGCGCTTCGACTGGGTGGTGTTGCTGCCATTCTTGGCCTTGAGCGCATTCCAGAGCGTATCGTTGAATAGAGTCTGTGCTGCCTGTTGCACGATCGTCGCGGTGGAATTGATGGCCTCGCCCGCAACGCTGCCGTTTGCGTCGCCGCCGCGCAAGGGGGAAGCGATCAGGCGGGCGGCACCGAGCGAGGCGAAATTGACCAGCACGTTGCTGAGCATGTGCCGACCCAGCAAGTCGCGTACCGCAGTGGTGATCGCATTGGTGGTGCTCAAGGCCTGCCTGGCCAACGCGAGGCCCTCCATCCCGGTTTCCAGCAGATAGTTGGGGAAACGCACAGCGTCGGACCATTGCGCGGGCCGACGCGTCTTGTCCGGCAACGCCAGCGCAAACAGATTCAGCCGCTGATGTTCGCCAAGCAGGTCGGGGACGCGCATCTGGCCACTACGCGCAACCGCCTTGCCGGTTTCGAGCATTGCCTTCTGCACGACCTCTGCCCCGCCGATGGCAAGCGCGCTCAAGCCCAGTTGGCCGGCCGGCGTAAGCGTACTCGGGTCGTCCGAGGTCCGCCGCGCCGCGTTGAACGTGGCGTTGATCGTCGGCTTGAGCAACAAGGTGTCCAGGGACTTGTCGTCCAGCGTGGATTGCCACTGGGAGACACCTGCACGCAGGTCGTAGGCCTGCGCCTCGAGTTGGGGAAACGTTTCGCTGTCGCCCTCACCGGGACGCGTGAAGCGCTTGCTTTCGCCATCGACTTTTAGCATGACCGGCGGCGGATCGGGCACCAGGATCTTGGGGTCGATGGCCTGGAACCGCGGCAGGTTGGCGACGCGCGCGCGCCGGTCCATCACCGGGATCAGCAACGTATCGCTGATATAGGACATCAGACCCGCCGCCGCGCCGGACAGCGCCGTGGTACTGAGCGTCTCCGATCCGGGCGCGCGCGCGTCGTCGTAGGCAGCGCCCGCCGCGAGACCGAACGGGGTCCGCATCGAGCCGATGACGAAGGCTCTGAGACACTCGTAGGCGATCGGCCACGCTGCCTTTGCGCCTGCCGTCTTCATATCGCCGACAATCTGGTATCCGGCATCCGGCCCGAATGCGGCGATGCGTTCGTCCACGCGCGCGTCCGCCCATTGCAGATACGCGACCTGCAGTGCCTCCTGCTCCTCCGAGTGCTCTGTGAAGTGCAGATTGCCCAGGCGAATACGTAACTGCGCCTTCAGTGCAGTAGCTGCCGCTGCGCTGCGCTGCGCTGCGCATAGGTTGCCGCAGCGGCAGGCGCATGCGGCTCATCGGCCGAGGACGCGAGGCTTGCCTGCGGAGTGTAAAGCGTTGCATCCGTCGAAGCCGAAGAGTGCGACGAGTGCGATGACTCAGAGCGATGTGATCCGCCATGCGAGGCTTCGGCGCCACTCGTGCCGGTGGTCACGCGGCGTGATAACGGTGCGCGACGACCGCGCAGCACCGGCCCCGACGACAAGCCTGCAAGTGGGCCGGTCGGCAAGCGCGTCTGTGGGGGAGGAACGGCCTCCTCGCGCTGCGTCAGGTGTGTGGGGGCAGGCGACGCTGCGCGGCTGCTGAAGGAAATCCCGCTATCGCTGGTGAGCTTCATGAGGCCACCTCGGCCGCGCTGCCGGCTTGCGTTACTAGCGCGTCCAGCACCACACGGGCGACCACCTGCCCGCGTTCCAGTGCGGCGGCCACATCGTCCGGCGTACGTACGCGCAGCAACGGACAGACGCCCAGCAGGCCAAGGTCCGAAGCGTGAGCCGCCAGCCGTACTCGGTGAGCAGTTGCTCCTGCAGCGCCAGCAGCGTCACCACCTCATCGCCGCCGAGCTCGCGTGCGGCCAATGGCAGGATCACTTCCGGAAACGCGGTTAGTTCGCCCTGCTGCATCTGCGTGTGGACACGGCACAGCATGCCCGCAGGTCCGAGAATGGTTTCTCCAGCGCCGACTCGCTGTGCAAGCTCGCCGGGCAACCCGAGGCGGACGCCCAAACCGTTAAAAAACGCCGCGTTAGCTGCGCTATGACCGCCTGATTCCAACGTCATTTGAAACTCTCCGGATAAAATAAGATGAGTTGCCAATGCACCAGTTCGGTGGGCGCCGTGTTTTGCCCGGGATGCACGCTCGAGCCAGAAAGTGCGAACCACTCGCGCCGCAGGCGATGTTGGTCTGATAGAAATTGTGCAACCGAGACAAGCGTCATACAGCTGGCAAGTGGACGCGAACGGCAAATGGTTGGATGCAAGGTGCCGCGACATAACACGGCCCGCAATGCTCCGTATCGGAGCAAGCAAGTGCTCTTGAGCAAGCCCGCTAGTCGAATGTGTCCGTTACCCGCAGCACCATTCACTGTGCACTTAGAGCGGCTAACAAAACCCAGGAAGAAGGCGTAAGCAGATGATGGAGGATGCGAGCGAAAGCAACGCCAAGTGGAGATCGATGCGACGTT
>NZ_MDSK01000077.1 GCF_002940205.1 Xanthomonas arboricola pv. guizotiae | reverse complement strand
CGTTGGACGCGACCGGTGCGACCGACATCTTGACGATGCCGCCCGACGTGGCGAGCGTGGCGTCCTGCGTGTTGGCGCCCACCTGGGTGCCTGCGCTGCCACTGGTGCCGGTGGCAACACGGATGCTGCCTGCGCTGCCGGTTGCCCGGCGGACCACCGCCTGGCTGTCGACATTTGCTGTGGTCTGTCGGGTACGGGCCCTCAAGCCGCCTTATGCGCCGATGCCGTTGAGCAAGATGGCTATGATGCTGCCCCGTCGCTGCCGACGGCGCCTTTGCTGACGTTGGCGCCACTGATGCTGACGCCTTGGCTGCCGGTCATGGGGGTGTAACGCTTAATTACATCCGTACCTGAGGGTTGCCGGAATTTAGCGAACGACACCGCAATCATCAACCTCTGCCATTAGCACCAACCACCCTTCAATCAAGCAGACATTTTACCAAGGAATGCATAAGGCAGCTCTTCATCACAGTTCTCCATCGATCTAAAATAAAAAATCCATTTCTCCGTCTCAATCATCCTGTGGATGAAAGCACCATCGATTGCAATTCGGTACGCCGCCGTTTCCTGCACCACTTTGCCATTTTCCCGAGCGAAATTTATAATATCCCTATAAGTAGATCCTTTACCAAGCCCTATGCCAAGCTCTTCCACATCAAAAAAAGTACCATCATCCAATTCAACCTCCCTATTAAAAGCCCTACGAGCAGCCCCCTCCCCACCACAAATTCCGACCGAAGCCACATGATTCCCAGAGCCAGCACCACCTAAATCAGACCCATTATATTTTGATACTAAAAAATAAACGAATTCACTAGCCTTATAAAGCATACCCCCTATTCGACAGTTATCGTCATATTCAATAAAATTCGAAAGCGGCGACCACTTCTTGGCAGAAATAAGTTGAAGGTGATTAAGCATTATTGACACTCCTACCTAGGCCACTTGAATATTCTACCATCCACCCGACCCTCATTGATCGCATCAAGGGCCAGATTTTTTATCGGCCCTTCCGGAAGTTTATCTACAGCAGCACGGACTTCAGGCATCCATGATTGGACCGTGGACAAATCCAAAGATTCCGGGTACCGCCCGCCCGGCGAACGGTATTTAGGGAACCTCTGAACAACTCTTGGCGTTGCGAGCGAATTTGGGATTTCGCTTGATCACGACAATCTCCGTTGCTGAAAATCAATCACTTACGCGTGATGGCTCCAACCTCAGGCGTCGATCAGAAGTCTATCGAGGAGTTGTTCAGAGCTTCCTTAGCATCCCAGACAACTACCGACCCAGTTGACTTGTCGAAAGTTATATAATCCGGACCTGGAGCAGTGACTTTGCCAGGCGACTGTATTCCGACATGCCCAAGTTCATCTACCGCAGCCTGATAGCCTCGCAGTTCACCAATCGATCCATTTACATGTTTCAAGTTTTTACCTGAAAGAACCTCAACGTCAATAGCGTCATTAATTTCGTCAAATTTATTATCTGTTATTTTACCAGGCGAATCAATTATATCAAGTTCGCCGCCAAGATCAGCCTTGTCTGCAATTCGTGCAATCTCAGCCGCTTTATCAGCATCCTTCGCAACATTCTCAACTGTCGATGCAAATTCAGCGGTGACCTTTGCCGCACGAGTAGTCATCTTTGCAGCAGTGACTGCACTGATAGCTCCTGCCGTTGCAATCTCAGCCAATGCTTCAAATGCAAGCGCTCCAGTCGCATAGGCCTTTGCGTCACGAAATGCCTGCAGATCCTTCTGCGTATAGTCAACCAGGACATTGGCAATCAGCTTTCCGCCTTCGCCAGCGAGTCCATTGGCGATCTTCTTGCTGGTCCCCTCTGGATCATGAAGCATCGACCACTGCAGCATCTGCATGGATAACCATGTCTTGGGATTCACGAGGTCGACCAAGCCGCCCGCTCCATCCTTGAACCCTAGCAAAGCTTGCCTGGCTTCTTCAGTGGGGTTTTGCGTGTAAGCACGCATCAACTCACTGAAGCTTGCGTCTTCTACGAGGCGGACATTGGCGGCATTGAAGTACAGATTCCTGCCGGTGCTGTCGGCAAACGCTTGAACTGCATAAAGCTCTTGATTTTTGAAATCCTCGGTGGTGCTCTTGAACGCATTCATGGTGACGCCACGCTCGTCCACGTACGTCAGGTGGGCGCCGTTAGCATTTGCTTCTGTCAACAACCAGCTTTGTGCATCCTTGTAGCCCTGCACCTGCTCGGGCGTGTAAAGCGTCAGTAGACTCTGCCAATCCTGATCGTTTGCGTACAGCGCACCCCGCATCAGTAGACGCTCTGCTTCCTGCTTACTACAACCACATATGCTGGTGTACTCATCAGACTTGCTGCGAACGAAAGACAATTCGACAGGATGCAACTGTCGATTGAACTGCTCGCCTGCCAGCGCCGTAGCAGCGCCACTTCCACCGCCACTAATGGCTCCCACAACTGCACTAATGAATTGCTGCGCACCAGGTGCCAGGCCCGCGGTGGCTGGCCGTGTCGCTTCTGCAGCACCCGCGCCCAAGGCACCGCCAAGAACATCGCCATTACCAAGCGCAGCAGACAACGCACCCACCAAGGTATGCAACGTTACCTTCGCTGCACCACCATCCAGCCATAGCCCAAGACTGCTTCTAGCAGCATCGGCCCGCTGAGTTGCCTCACTGATCGCAGTCTGGTCCCCACTCTTTTCTGCCTGCGCCAATGCGTCTTCGGCTTCCTGCCACTCCCTCCCCTTTGCGTTTGCAATCGCGTCGGAAATCGAACCAGCGGTACGAAAACCAACCTCGCTTGCGATCTGGCCTGCGATCAAATCCTTCTGTACTTCCTCAAGGTCGAACTTGTTCTTAAGGAAGCTCTGAACAACTCCTCGATAGACTTCTGATCGACGCCTGAGGTTGGAGCCATCACGCGTAAGTGATTGATTTTCAGCAACGGAGATTGTCGTGATCAAGCGAAATCCCAAGTTCGCTCGCAACGCCAAGAGTTGTTCAGAGGTTCCTTAAGTCCTTCCAGTTGGATCTTTGTCGCAGTGCGATCCAGGCCGTCTAACGCAGAGGTATCACCGTTGCGCACGATGACAGTGCCCGCAGCAATATCGCTGCGCGTTGTGCTACTGGATGACTCAGATTGCGGAATACCCAAACCAGGACGTCCAGTGCCCCCTCCCCACGTGGTCTCACTTGCTCCAGTACTACCTGGCTGCCCCCCGCTTTGATCGCCTATCGAGCCACCTGCGCTCGCTGAATAGTTAAAAGTATTGGCACTGTAGCCCGCTCGATTTTGAAGCTCCGTAACACCAAGACTCTGTGTCGAGAGCAGATTCTTTTCAGGTATTGCCGTGCTTGCAAGTACAGCACCATCAAGTTGCGTGTGGTTACCCACATTGATCGAGTAGCCGCCGTTGCCGGCAGCAAGGCCGGTTTGACCATTGACTGCGTTGTAATTGCTATCGATCTTGGTCTGACCGACGCTAGCGCTGCCATAGATTGATCCATAGCAAATCGGGGGGATACAAAGGCTAAGGTTTAAGCCGCCGCTGAGATCATTCTGATTATAAGTTTGCTGATCTTGTGTACTGGCAAGCGTGAGGTTGCGTCCGACATCTGCAACCACGGTGTTACCGATTGCCTGAGCGCCTTTCAATGTCGTGTCGCGCCCACTATTGATCAGCAGTACGTTGCCAGCTTGAACCCCTGTCAATTGATTGGTTGCCGAAAGCCCCTGACTCTCGCCAAGTGCACGCGAGGCCGCAAGTTCAATAGTGAATCCGTTCTGCGACCCACCTAAACCAAAGCCCACCCCGATACTAGCGTTGTGAGCGTCGTACTTGCTGACTTGGTCGCTGCTACTGATAGCCGAAAGAAGATTAATATCACGGACAGCGTCTAGCGCTACCGTATTTCCCGCTCTGATCTGGGTGCCCTTCGAAGTGATATCACCGTTGGGAGCGTAACCGTCGGCGTCTTTCGTGCCGTCACCGTTCGCAAGTATCGTGACATTGCGACCTGCGTTGACCGTACTACCCTGTGCCTTAGTGTCGAGGTAGCTGGACTCGCTTTTCTGAACGCCTCCGCCAACGCTGACGGTGACCTTTGCTGCGGCGCCGCTCTGTACAGCATCGTATGCGGCATAGGCCGCCTTCGCCGCGTACAGCGCCGCCATCCGCTCATCGCCTTCATCCTGCGCTTTGCCTGCAGCATCTGCCGCACGCGCAGCTTCGACGGCATATCCCGATAGTGCAGCAGTCACACCGTACTGGGTCACACGATGTGATTCAACCTGGCTTGCGGTATTCGTTGCAGCATCAAGAAGGACATTTCGGCCGGAAAGCGTCACATCGTTGCCAGCAAAAATGTCAGCGCCCTTAGAGCGGCTAACAAAACCCTTGAATTCTGTTGAGTCGGCGACAACATTGCCGGCATGACACGTCGCAACGAGATCCCTAGTGCGCTTTGG
>NZ_MDSK01000076.1 GCF_002940205.1 Xanthomonas arboricola pv. guizotiae | reverse complement strand
AGGGGTGGGCGGGCCTGCCGATTGCAGGTCGTCCTCGTCTTGTCCACGGGGCGCGGCCCAAGGCCGGCTGCGCCGGGCGGTTCCGCCCGCCTGGCGCAGCACGCGCGGTGGGCAAGAGGTGGGCGAGCTGCCCCCGCCTCGCGCCGGCTCTGCCGGCGTGCGGCGGTCATGCACGCTGGCCAGCGCCAGCTGGCCGCCGATCAGGGCAAGCGGAGCGCGCAGGCCGCGTGCGGCCGGAGGCGTGAGAGGCCCGTAGGGCCGTGGATGGAAGCCGAAGGGGCGAGACACGCGCAGCGGGGCTCGATGCGAAGCACGACAGCCCGACCCGGAGCAAAGCGCAGGGGCACGCCATCACGCTCTAGCCCTTACGCATCGTTCCCTTTTCGTTCTTGCTGAGCTATAGGACGATGTGGCCGCTAATTACAACCGACCGAAACCCGTCGACCCGATCTGGTATCGCAGAAACTGCTATCTGCGAATGACCTGCAACTGTGGCCGGCGAGTAGTTGTGCAGGTCGGAGAATTTGCCGACACGCACCAGGTGCCGGCGAACTTGTTGTTGCACGACCTGGTGCAACGGCTGCGCTGCTCCAGCTGTGGCGGCCGACCTGCAGCCGACGTGACGCGCTATGCCAAGGGCATCTAGCGCCAGCTACGCTGGCATGCTGGCCAGCATGCTTGCGCTACGTCATGCCGATAACTGGCGTCATAGCTCAATTGGATCTGGCTTCGTCAAGGTTCGACTGCAAGGCAAGGTTTGCCGCATCCTTTGGCTCCATTCCAGAGACAAATTGATCCTCAAACCATCCGTAGTGATCGTCTACGAAGTGCGCGCGCGCACCAGCAGCTCTCAAGTCGAACTGAGCCTCTTTGCACCAGCTCTCGAAGCGGGCGGCTTGCCGCGACGCGGTTTGCTCGGCCTCAACGCGCTGTTGGCACTCCAATGCGAGTGACATGAAAGCCGGATCGCACTCCCCGTTCTGACGGTACGACTGGAGCATGGCGAGCGCAGCCGCAGCATGATCGTTGTCCAGAGTGGCGATTTTGGACAGACCTACTTGATGGTCAGTGCCATTCCACATCGCCAAGACGAATTGGCGGAGCCAGGACGCGGTGCTGTAGTGGCCCAGCACCTTGTTGCGGTGCGTAGTGAAGGCAGAAGTCATGGTTTCATTACTCCCAATCTCTTAACTGTGATGGTATTTGACCGCTTACTGCACGCCTTAAAATACTACGTGCGTTATGACTGCGCGGCCGGTTAGCGGGCTAAAACAGCGTGAGTTGCCCGGTCGGGTGAGCGGGCCGCTGCTCGCGGCGGCCGCTCGGTGGTGCGGCGGGCGCGGCAACGCCGCCGCCTTCCTCGCAGGTGGGAACAGCAATAGCCAGCGAGGCGGCAACCTCGCGGCGTTCCCTCGCGGCGAGCCGCGCATTCCAGCCGCCCATGACGTGTGCGGGCGTGAACCAATGTTCGCGCTCCTCCAAGATGAGCGCATTGCCGACGATGACGACAGCGGGGATGTGCAGCAGGGAAAACTGCACGTAGGCCATGTGCGCGGCACGCGCGTCAACGTCCACCGCCGTGACGTGCAGATGCCGTTGGTAGTTGATGCCGGCGTTCTGCATCGCCTCGGCGAGCGCGATGATGAGCGCGCCTGCACCGCAGGCGGGCTCACAGGCCGTGACGAAGCCTTGGCGCTCGATGATCGCGCGGGCCTCGGCGCCGTCTCCGATCTGCATGCGGGCCATCATTCGGCACACCTCAAACGGCGTGAAAAACTGCCCTCGCGCAGTGTTGTGCAATTCCAGCGCGCCGAAGACCGCGCCGAGCACGTCGCAGGGTCCTGCCTCCAAGGCCATCGTCACTTCGGCGAGCACCTTGGGAAACGCGTCGATCACGTCACGGTCATAGCGTCTGACGATTTCGAGGTAACGGGCTTCGCGGGCCTCGCGTTGGGCAAAGTCCACTGCATTGCTAATAGCCAATGCCATGCAAGACATGCAGTCGGAAAAAACCGTGTAGAGGTCGTGCCGGTAACGGCACGCCTCCATCAGCTTGACGATGGCCTTGATGTGGGGATCACTGGCCATCGGTGCTGTCTCCGCAACGCGGCGCATTGGTAGGCAGGGGACCGAGCAAGTCGGGATCAAGGTCTTCCAGCTCGCCCAGCCCGAACGCGCGCAGCGCAAGGGCCAACACCGCATCGAGGGATTCCCACTCGACATGTTCGCCCTCGTTGAAGAGCATCGAACGAATGAAGATCCGGCACGTCTCGGCGGCGAGGGCCGGGTCGGGGGCTTGGGCGAGGGCGGCAAGAACAGGATTGGTCTGATTCATGGCGATCATCCGGCGAAGGGCAGGGACGGTGGCCGGGCGAACCCGGCCACCTGTGCGATCAGGCAGCGAGTGCTGCTGCGCTTTCGGCCGTGGCCTTGCGGCTCTTTGACTTCGGCGCGGCCTTCGGTGTGGTGGCCTTCGGCGTGGCTCGCTTCTTCGCATCGGGCGCAGCCTTCGCCTTAGGCGTGCGAATGCCCTTGGGCACCCAGCCAGAGCCAGCGAGGCGGGATTGCGCCTCGGCGGCAAGCGTGCCCTTCTTCATCGCCAGCAGCGCGTCCTTGTCGGTCTGGCCGTCAATCTTTCCCGCCTCGCGCAGTGCGTCCACGATCAGCGGCTTGGACACGCGGCCAAGATAGGTATCGGCGGTGGCCTCGAAATGCGCGGACATGTCGAAGTTGAGCGCGTCCAGCAGCTTGCCGGTGAGGCCCTTGTGGTCGTCGGTGAGCGAGACGGACAGGGCAACGCCGTAGGCGATGATCTTGTCCAGTTCCTCGCCGCTCATCGCGGCCAGTGCGTCCCACTGCTTTTCTGAAGCATCGGGCAGCGTCTTTGCGAGAGCGATGCATTCCTCAGCAAACGCTTTGGCCTTGGCCGTACCGGTTTCATCGGTGATCGGCATGACACGCCCGCAGCCGTAGCAGGTTTCCGTAATGGCAAGGTCGGTCGGGGCGCGGGTGCCACGAAGGCCACCACCGACGCGGCTCAGGATGTGCTGGACCGCCCACACTGCCATCAGCACTTTGGCAACGTCTGGACGCTTGGCGACTTCGACCTGTGCGGCTAAGTTGCGATGGCCCAACAGGGAGCGGCGCAGCGCGTCGGATACCGCATCACCTTTGCGGCCTGCCGGTTCGGTTTCGCGTCCACCGGACACAGCAGCGCTGCTGCCAGTCGCTTGCTCCAACTGCTTGCGGTCGGCGGCGCGAACGCGGCCCCGCTCGATCTGCAATGCGCCACGGTTGAAAATCACCACGGCACCCGCCGCCTGCATCACCTCCGGCGCAAAGGAAGCGTGATCGTCCTCGATCTTGGAAATGGCGTCGTTGATAGCTTCGATGCGTTCATCGATTTCGCTATCGCGCTTCCACTGCTCATCGGTGAATTCGCTATCGTCAGTTTCGGCGGTGCGATGCATTGCCTCCTGCTCATCGGTCAACGTGGAACGCTCGGTTTCCAAGCTATGCAATTGGGCCTGTATGTCGTCCGACAGCGTGAGTGCACTCGGCTGGACGGTGCCTAGCCGCCCCATCGCGGTGTAGTCGTATTCGGTCCACACCTCGACCCAGCCCCAGCCCTCGGCCCGTAGCTTCTCGGCTTCATCTTCCAGTTTGGTAGCTACCAACTGATCGAGCAGCACTGGATTGGTCAGGATCGCGCCTTGTCCGTCGCCCGTGAACAGGTCGCGGCGCACCTCGCCGCCTGCGGCCTCGTAGGCCGCGATGCCACCAATGAAAGCCACACGCGGATCGCGGTCGGCCTGCACGTCCTTCGCCAGCACGGCGCGGCGCAGGTCGGCAGGTGCGTTGGCATAGCTACGCGATCCCATGCCATTCCACACTTCGACCTGCACCGCATGATCGTCGGTCGCGCACAAGGCAATCATCTGATCGGTGGATAGCTCACCAGCACGGAATCGCTCGATCAACTCCGGCGCCGCCTTAGCCAACTTCAACCGGCGCTCTACGACCAGCGGCGTCACGCCAAAGGCATCTGCGATGCGGTCGATGGTCCAGCCCTCGCCGGTCAACAGCTGGAAGGCGTCGAACTCGTCAGCAGGCAGCATGTTTTCGCGCTGGATGTTCTCAGCAAGGCTGATGGCGGTCGCGTTGTCCTCGTCTACGACAGTCACGCGCACGGCCCAGTCCGGATCGACCTTGCCGGTTTTGACCAGCAAATGGATGGCGTCATGTCGGCGCTGGCCGGCGGCTACACCGAACACGCCTTCGGCGACCGGGTGAACGATGAGGTTTTGCAACAGACCTTGAGTGAGGATCGAGGCTGCCAACGCTTCAATGCCTGCCTTGTATTCGGGAGTATCGCGACCGGTGCGGCGCACGTTCTTGTGGGATTGAGTGAGCCGGTTGAACGGCACATGGGTTTCCATGAAATCGATGGTGGACATGCTGTTTTCTCCTGCGAGTTGGTGAACCGTCCGGGGGGGTGGTTGCCGCCACTGACCCCGGCCGGATCGGAAGGAAATAGGACTAATGTCT
>NZ_MDSK01000075.1 GCF_002940205.1 Xanthomonas arboricola pv. guizotiae | reverse complement strand
GTCGCATCGATCTCCACTTGGCGTTGCTTTCGCTCGCATCCTCCATCATCTGCTTACGCCTTCTTCCTGGGTTTTGTTAGCCGCTCTAAGTCGCGAATGGGAGATGGAAAGGCACTTTTTACCGATTGTAATCTCCGCCTTGGCCTCGCTTTATATCGCTTCTGCGCTCCACGCGCCTCGCAAGCTCAAGATAAGATCGGCTATCGGAATGATTGCAATCCTGACTTGTTTCGCGGCCATATATCCAAAACCGATGGTTAATCTACTTGCCAACGGCCTTCGCGCTTATGGCGTCGGGGGCGAGCTTCCAGTGCAGATTGTGTATCAGAATGGCGAGACGACGAGGGGAAAGCTGATTTTTCTCTCCCCAGAAAATGCATATGTCACACTTATCAAAGATGGCGCCTCCCTGAGCACTATTCGGCGGAGTGCCACGAGGGAGATTATCATCGTGCGCAACTCATCTTTGCCTTGATTAAAATTCACTCAGCCTGTAGCAACCGCCGCAGTTGCGCCTTGAGCTGGCGGCCGTGCTCGTGGAAATAGCTGCGCTCGTCGCGCCAGGCGGGAAGGCGTTGTTCCACCTCGGCCCAGAACGCCGGCGAGTGGTTGGCCTGCAGCAGGTGGCAGAGCTCGTGCACCAGCACGTATTCGAACGCGGACGGGCGGCCGAGCACCAGCGCCAAGTCCAGCGCCATCGAGCCATCCGGCGCCAGCGAGCCCCACTGCGAGGACATCACCTTCAGCCGCACCCGTGCCGGGGCACGCGGCAGGCCGGGCAGATAGGTGGGCAACCAGCGGCCGACATCGGCGCGCGCCTGCGCTTCGTAGAATTCCTTCAGCGTGCGACGCAAACCTGCATCGCCCAGGCGGGTCGGCACATGGAACTGCGCGCCGTCATCGCTGACCTCGATACGTGCGTAGCGCCCGTCGTGCCAGCTCAGCGGCAACAAGGCGCCGCGTAACGGCAGCAGCCCCGGCACGCCACGCTCCAGCGCCGGAAATGCATCGACCTGCTGATAACGCGACAACTGCGTGCCCAACCACTCCAGATGCGCCTGCAGAAAGCGTTCGCCGGCGACCAGGCTTGCGCGCAGCGGCAAGGTCAGCCGCGCGCCGCGTTCGTCCACGCTGAGCTTGATGCGCCGCGCACGCGGGTCGCGCACGCGCAGCACCGCGATCTCGCGCCCGTCCAGCTGCAGGCGCAGGCAATCGCGTTCGACGACCTGCGGGGCGGGCGCGATAAGGCGGCGGACGGGCTTGAACATGGGCACAGGATAGCGCTGCAATGTGTCAGGTGGTGAGACGGGGCGATTGATGCATTCGATGTTGGCGCGACTTCTTTGAGCGGCTGGCAAACCACGCTGCCCACCGCCAGGTGGGCGCAGCCGACGTCGCTAGATCTGCGGCCTGGCTGCAGGGCCCTTGCCCGGCCAGCACGGCCGAGTCTCTGTGCTTTGGGCGTCGTACTGGATAGCGCGAATGAAAAAGCTGCAGAGCGGATGATCTGCAGCTTGGTTGCAGGGTCCTTGCCCGCCCACCCTCGCGGGACACGCCGCAAGTACGTCCTTGTCGGCGCTTACGCGGCATCCATGCCGCGTAAGGTCCCGCGACGGTAGGCGGGCAAGGACCCGTCGAGATGGTTGGTGTGCATGTTTGCAAGCACCGCATGACCTGCGCTGGTCGGATCACTGTGCGTCGACCAGCTTCCCGCCTCCCTTTCGCATGCCGAGCGGTGGACAGGCTTTCAGCACGCAACCTGCAAACTTTCAGTGCCTGGCGCAGCGCAGCCGGACGACACGCTTTCAAGAAAGCAGCCGACCAACTGTCTGGCGCGGTGCCCTCGCCGGTTGCGGAACCCTTGGCGGTATGGATGCCGCCAAGGAAACTCCACGAACGGATGCACGGCGTGTTCCGCGAGCGGTGAGGACACCGCGCACTCGACTCACCGGGCATTTGACTCGAGCATCGATCGCGACGACGCCACGCCACCGTTCGACCGTTGCGCTTACTCGGCCTTGCTCAGCTTCAGCGCGGTTTCCAGTAGCAGGAACAGGCGGCGGATTTCCGCGCTCATCAGCGCGAAGCGGGCATCGAGTTCGGCGCGCGCGCCGTCGTCTTCGCTGTGTTCGAGCTGGTCCAGGGCGCCATCGAGGAACTTGAGCTTGCGGATCACCAGATCGTCGCCGAGCACGAACGACAGATTGTCGTCCAGCACCAGCGCCAGCTTGGTGACCTGCTTGCCGGCTTCCAGGTGCTTGTCGATCTCGTCGCCGCGCAGTTCCTGGTGCTGGCACTTGACCACCGCACCGCCTTCGATCGGGTCCTTCATCTCGCACTCTTCGCCCAGGCTTAGGCCTTCGGGCAAGGGTTCGCCGGCGATCCAGCCGGTGAGGATGGCGCGCGGTGCGACTTCGGCATTCAACGGCAATGCCGGGAAGCTGCCGAGCGCGCCGCGGATCTCGCTCATCACGTTCTCGCCGCTCTTGCGGCTGGAGCTGTTGACCGCGATGTAGCCGTGCTGCAGGTCCAGGATGGCGTCGGTGCGCGAGCTCTTGACGAAGGCGCGCGGCAGCAGCTCATGGATCAGGTCGTCCTTCAGGCGCTTGCGCGCCTTGCCACCGGGGCGGCGGCCTTCCTTTTCCTCGATCTCGGCGACCTTGCGCTCGAGCAGGTCGTTGACCACCGCACCGGGCAGGATCTTGTCCTCGCCACCGACGGTAAGCCAGAGGAAATCTTCCAGGCGGTGCGAGAGCACTTCCTGCTCGTCGCGGCCGAACGGGGAGATGAAACCGCGCGAGCTCATTTCCAGCGGGCCGACCGGCTTGAGCTGCACTGGCGGCAGCAGCGTGTCGATCTCGGAGAAATCCAGCGTGGTCGGGAAACGGAACAAAGTGAGATTACGAAAGAACATGCGTCAGACCGAAGAGGAGGAAGAAACGTGGAGGGTAAAAAGACTGCCGGCGCCGCGATGGCCGCGTCAGTCGCTGTCGTGTGTGCCGTCGCCGGCGGCGAGCCAGGCGCTGGAATCGGGATCGGGCGGTGCTGCATCGCCGTTGCGGCCCAGCGCCAGGAAATCGAACAGGGTGCGGTCGGCCAGTTGCTCGGGACGCACATCGCCCAGCGCGCGGGCGATCTGCTCGACCCGCCCGGGCTGCTCGCGGTCCCACTGCTGCAGCATCCGCCCGACCTGCTGGCGCTGCAGGTTTTCCTGGCTGCCGCACAGGTTGCACGGAATGATCGGGAACTGGCGCGCCTGCGCGTAGTCGGCGATATCGGCTTCGCGCACGTGGGCCAGCGGGCGGATCACCACATGCGCGCCGTCGTCGCTGCGCAGCTTGGGCGCCATCGCCGCGAGCCGGGCGTGGTGGAACAGATTCATGAAGAACGTGGCCACGATGTCGTCGCGATGGTGGCCGAGCGCGATCTTGGTCACGCCATGCGCCTGCGCATAGGCATACAGCGCGCCGCGCCGCAGCCGCGAGCACAACGAACACATGGTCTTGCCGGCCGGAATCACCCGGCTGACCACCGAATAGGTGTCCTGCTCGACGATGTCGAACGGCACGTCCAGCCCGCGCAAGTAGGTGGGCAGCACCTGCGCGGGGAAGTCGGGCTGCTTCTGGTCCAGATTGACCGCCACCAGCGTGAACGGCACCGGTGCCTTGCGCTGCAACTGCAGCAGCATGTCCAGCAAGGTGTAGCTGTCCTTGCCGCCGGACAGGCAGACCATGATCTTGTCGCCGGGGGCGATCATGCCGAAGTCGGCGATCGCCTGGCCCACCTGGCGCTGCAGGCGTTTGCCCAGGCGCAGCTGCTCACGCTGCAACCGCTGGCGCGGGTCGCGCGGCGCGGGGTCGGCCAGGGGTTGCGGCAGCGGCAGGACAGCGGTCATAAGCCGCCCATTGTAGCGGCCGAGGGGATCGGGTTTGGGGCGTGAGGCCAGAGGTGGCTGCCCCCCATCCGCCCTTCGGGCACCTTCCCCCGTAAACGGGGGAAGGAAGCAAGCCCTCGTCTACGGGGAGGAGCGCCTCCCGCACAACTCTTTTCCGGCGGTCCCCTTCTCCTGGCAGTTCCAACGCCTGGCAGTCCCCTCTCCGGGCGGTTCCCTCTCCCCTCTCCCCTCTCCCCTCTCCCGCACGCGGGAGAGGGTGCCCGAAGGGCGGGTGAGGGGCCGTACGTCCCAACCCACCAACTACCGGCCGTCACCACACCCTGCCGCCGCACAGCAGCGCGCATCTCGCAGCGCAGCAAGCCTTTCGGCGCCGGGTAAAGTCGGGCACACTGCTTCACTCGGGATCGGCATGGCATCTTCAGCTTCGCTCCATCGCGCGGCTTTTTTCGGTCGCGACTGTGGTAGCGCTAACATTTCGTGCGGCGTGGGTCAGGCCCTGTGCCGGCATTCGTCTCCGGCACTGATGAAGAGTGCGCGCCGGTGGCCGGCAGCGGTGGCCTGCATGCGCGATCGCTGCGCTGCGTGACCGATCACTCGCGTGCGACACCTCTCCCTTCTCCCCTCGCCTCTCTGCAGGAGTTCCACCCCATGAGCACCACCGTCTACATCGGCGCGAAAGAATATTTCCCCGGCATCGGCAAGATCGGTTTCGAAGGCCGCGACTCGGACAACCCGCTCGCGTTCAAGGTCTACGACGCCAACAAGCAGGTCG
>NZ_MDSK01000074.1 GCF_002940205.1 Xanthomonas arboricola pv. guizotiae | reverse complement strand
AGGGGTGGGCGGGCCTGCCGATTGCAGGTCGTCCTCGTCTTGTCCACGGGGCGCGGCCCAAGGCCGGCTGCGCCGGGCGGTTCCGCCCGCCTGGTGCAGCACGCACGGTGGGCAAGAGGTGGGCGAGCTGCCCCCGCCTCACGCCGGCTCTGCCGGCGTGAGGCGGTCATGCACGCTGGCCAGCGCCAGCTGGCCGCCGATCAGGGCAATCCCCTGCCCCGTCGACGGCACTTAGTCGAGAAAATCAGTAGCTACGAAACGTGAGATAGGCGGCGACAAGGATGAGCGCAATTGCGATGACCTTGCCGACTTTCAGCGCGAATAGCAGCTTGTTCTGAAGCTTGACATGCGCCTCGTTCGCTTCCGCCTTCTCGGCAGCTGTCGCAGGCTTCTTGGCGACTTCCGCCCTTTTGGCAAAGCGATATGCCGCGAGGCCGACGAAAATCATAAGCACGGCGACAGGCAGTGAGAGCGTCAGGAAGAGCTGATTTTCTAGAAACACTGGGCCGGCGAAAAGCACGGCAAACACGAGCACGCCAATCCCCAAACCCGCCACAGCTGCCGCAGCGCGACGTAGGCTGCGCGTGCCGTCATACGTGGTGGTCTCCGTCATGTCCTGACCTCTATTTGTTGTGTTGGGATTGTCACTGTACGGGGGCGTGATCGCAGTTGCTGCGACTGCCCTGTTCTACCGACCGAAGTCTCGGCCGAAGTCGCTGCCCTTATCCGGGCTGGCTTTTTCCTTGGCTGGTCCGTCATGCGCCTTGGCAGGCATGACCAGCGCGACGTCACCTTGCGGATATCGAATCTCGACGGCCTGGCCGCGCTGGGCCTCAAGGTCGCCCACAACACGGTAGCGATTGTGCAAGACCAGTTCGCCCGGCATGTCCGCGCGCTCTTGCACCACATAGCGCTCGGTCGCCCCCAGCACGCGCCCGGTGTAGGTCTGCCCAAGCTCGGCATAGCCAACGCTGGCGCCAGCGCCGGCGAGCGAGCGGCCAAGTTCCACCGCGCGTGCGTGGTCGCGATCGGTGATGTTGTCGCGGATCAGCTGGGAAAGCCGGTCAGGTGTGCTGTGATAAGCCTCGATCGAGGCGCGGGTCATGTCGTCCCGGCTGACACGATCCCAGGCAATGGAATAGCCGGCGTCGCTGGCGAGCTGACCGATGAAAGCGCGCTGCGCGCGGCCGCTGCCTTCGCGGAATGGATGCAGGGCGTTGATTTCGCCGAGATAGTGCCCTGCCCGGCTGGCGAAGTCGTCGGCTCCTAGGCCTCGCAAGTTCTGTTCCCGGGCCAGCTGGCGAAACAGCTGCGCGCCGGCGCCCTCGATGTGTTCGGGCATGGCAAAGCGCGTTTCGCCCTTCTCAATAACGACGGACCGAATTTCCCCGGCCCACGGATACACGTCACTGAACAGACTGCGGTGAATGCTGCGCAGGTGATCGAGGTCGTAGCGACCGATGGCCGGACCTTTTTCAAGTTCGTAGGCCCGCACCGATGCGAACGCAGCTTCGATGCGGTCCAGCTCGGGCTGCGTTCGCGCTCCTACTGAGTTGCGCATGATCCCGGTGGTGGGATCGACATAGGGATCCGAAGGGGTGTCGTATTTCGCTGCCATCGTCAGTCGACCGTGCGATAGCAGTCGTGATAGTTGGTCGCCGGGCACACATACCGCCTGCCGGTCGCGCCCGTGCGCAGGTCCACGCGATCGCCCGACAGCATAGGGGCCACCCCGTTGACGACGAAGCGTCCCGTGTCAGTGGTAATGACCGATCGGGGCGAACTGCTGGTGCTGCCGGTTGCAAGAGCGATCCCACGCCCGGTCGCGCCAATTCCGCTGAAACTCCCCTCCGAACCCGGATCTACGGTGACCGTTTGTACGACGCCGGCCGGCGTCGTCTTGACGATGTGCGTGGACAATGGGGCGATGGCTGCCAGGCCGCCCGTGACAGCCATAAACCCGATAACGACGCCGCCGACTTTGGCGGCCTCTTTCCAATCGAAACGCTGAGCGGTAGCGGTGGACATAAGCCCTCCTAGTCGATCTTCTATTCGTTGCCAGCGACAAGGCGTCGGCGGATGCTCGCGATCACGTCTGCCGGCTCAAGCTCGCCGAGTGCCACCTGGTCGAGCTCTGCCCGGGTCTGGGCATCGACCTCAAGACCTTCGAGCCGCTGGGATGCGATCGCGTTGGCCACAGCGCGGCGGCGATCTTCGATTTCGTGTGCGTCAAGCATGATTTTTCTCCTGTGTAGTCGTGCGGGCTTCGGCTGCAAGGGCGCGCACTTGTTTGGCCAACTCCGGTGGCATCCACTCATCGACGCGTTCCCAGTCGGGCGGAAACTCGTTCGCAGCGGCCATGACCCGTTGAACCATCTGGCTGACGCGCTGGCGGCTGAGGCCATTTTCCTCGGCCGCTTCTGCCTGTGACTTTCCGTCGACAAGCACGCGTCGGGCGATCTGGACGGTGTCGACAGTAAGCCTTCCTAACCGTGGCTGGATGACTTCAAATTCCGCGGCGGTCATGGGCACTTTCTGCATTGCTGCGATATTCCTGCGTAATGGGGCGGGGGCGTGATGCCCCCGCCTGTTGGGTTTTGCGGTACTCCTAAACTCACATTTACGTCAATATTTGTCAATATTTACAGAGGATCTATTGACAACTCTATCGCTGCCGCAGACTCCACCCATCGACGCGACGACGTGCAGCCTCGGCGATTTCGCATTCCAGCTGGCGAAAGAAGGGTTTGCGCTGTTGGGTGCTGGTCACTGCAAACCCCGCTTCCAGGGCAACGCGTGCGGCGTCGTTGATGCGCAACCCTTTGAGCGTGGCGTAAGCACCGGCCAAATCGCCCCGGCGCGTCGCCTCGTTCAACTGCTGGGCCAACAGGGCAATTTGGTCCGGCATGGTTTCATTCCTCCTGCAGACGGCGGATGGCAGCGGCCAGATGCAACGCACCGATTTGCGCCTGCGCGATCTCGGCGCGTTCCTCTGCGGTCACGCATTCTGTGCAGATGCTGCCGAGCCGCTGTTTCAGATCGTCCAAACCGAGCGGGCTATGACGAAGGGTTCGCAATGGCGTACCGCAACGCCGGCACTGAGTTTCGATAACGTCGGTGATGATCTTGCTCATAACGCGGTCATGCTGTCGGTCGCGGCCTGTCGCAGCGTCGTGATTTTCTCGGCGAGGTTATCCGTCAGCTCCCCGGCTGCCCGCAGCTGATCTTCGAGCTGCTGCAGGCCTTGCAGGTAGCCTTCTACGAAATCCGGCACCTCTTCCCTGAAGTCAGGAATGGCCTCCATTTCCCGTCCGCTTTTCCGACCCGCACCTGTCGTTGAATCTTGCAGCGCTTCCCGCCAGGTCGTGTCGTCGTCGGGAATTTCTTCAGCCTCCGGCTCATAGGTGATGCCATGAGCCTGCGCCAACGTTTCCGCCTCCGCTGACCATTCGTCGAAATGGAGGTTCAGCGATTTGGCTTCACCCTCGAAATCGCGGCGCAACTCCTTGAACGGGTTATCGCGCTCGTCGCCGCGAATGCCGGCTGCTGCAGCTTCCGCGAGCGACGCGCTTACCGCATCCAAGCAATTTGCCTGCAACGCCACGATGGCGAATTGGCTATGGCGGGTTGCCAATTCGATGGCCTCCGCCGACTTCCACTGACGGGAAATACGTGCATGGCCTGCGCCGATGTAGCCGGCGAAACGTGCCTTGAAATCTTCGACAGCAGGCAGAGAAAGATTGCGTGTGTTCATGGCCGAAACTCCGTGAGGCTTGCCCCGGCCGTAGCCGGGGCAGGGTAGGGGATTAGTGGTGCAGTCGACGCATTTCTGCGGCTAGCACCCACAGCGCACGGTTGAGCTTAATGCTCTGGTCAATGCCGTTGACGGGGCGGGTGGTGGTGGGCCGACCCTTGGCGTTGCGACCGCGCAAGCCGCCACGCACCATGTTTTCCTGTACGCGGTTGAACGTCGTCCACAGGTCCGGCTTGCGATCCTCCCAGCGCTTCGGGGTTAGCAGCTGCTGTTCGGTGATCGGGGCAGGGGCGGTGTCGTCGTCGTAGCGCAGTGCAAGGGCAGCACGCGCGAATGCGGTCTGCTCGCCTTCTGCCAGCGTCAGGCTCTGCATACCCTCGCGCTGCTCGTCGGCGGCCGCAAAGCTGTCCACCACCTGGTAGGCACCTTCGATGACCTGGCTGACGACATCGCCCTTGTGGGGCACACGGATGTCGCCGACCGTATCGCCGACGACCATGCCGTTCTGGCACACGAAGCGGAAAACCCCGGCCAGCATCTGGTAGGAAGAGCTGCCGTCATGGCTGTTGAGCAGGATGATTTCGTTCGCCTCGCCGGCCTGGATCTGGTTGGCGTGGCGCATGCGGATCATGTGCTTGGTGTGCTCCCGCTTGTCGGGGTTGCGGGTGCGGGTCTGCACGACCATGAACGGCGAAAACCCTTCCTTGCGCAGACCATCGAGCACGTCGATGGTTGGGATGTAGGTGTAGCGCTGCGAGCGGCTTTCGTGTGCCTCGTTGGCGAAGATCGAAGGCGCGAAGCGAGCGATTTCGTCATTGGTCAGCGGTTGGGCGGAGCGGATGCCGTGGGATTTACGGCCGAAACGACTGGCGAGCATGCTGTTTTCTCCTGCGAGTTGGTGAACCGTCCGGGGGGGTGGTTGCCGCCACTGACCCCGGCCGGATCGGAAGGAAATAGGACTAATGTCT
>NZ_MDSK01000073.1 GCF_002940205.1 Xanthomonas arboricola pv. guizotiae | reverse complement strand
AACGTCGCATCGATCTCCACTTGGCGTTGCTTTCGCTCGCATCCTCCATCATCTGCTTACGCCTTCTTCCTGGGTTTTGTTAGCCGCTCTAAATTTTCAGGGTCTGGACGCTCACCTTTGGCAACAGCCGCTTGGTGAAATACGCGTCTTCGTAATACTTGATCTTCTCGCAGAGCACCGGGCTTGGGATGCCTTCATAGAGGAAGACTTCCTTGTCAAAGCCCATCGCCTTCAACTCTTGCGGCAGCATCAAGGCGCGGCGCTGCTCGGTCTCGGAGTAGGACACGCTGTTTTGCTTGCCACTGGTGTGCGACTTGTTCTTCTTGCGCACCGTGGTGTAGCCGAGCATGTCCGAGTAGTCGTTGGCGTCTTGCTGCTCCCGTGGGGCGTAGACGATTTGCAAGGCATGGTTGGTGATGATGGTGCGCGAGACATCCTTGCCATAAGTCGCGTCTAACTGCGCCATGCTCTGGATGATCGGCAGCAAGCGGATGTTGTAGCCTGCCATGTAGCTCACCGCGCTTGCAATGATGTCGACCCGGCCGATGGACGTGAATTCGTCCATGAGTAGCAAGCACTGGTGTTTGAGCGCTGGGTTGTTCTGCGGCAACTCTTTGGTGTTGAGGTTGATGAGCTGACTAAACAGCAGGTTGATCAACAAGCGGCTTTCGGCAAGCTTGTTCGGCTGGATGCCGATGTAGATGCTCAGCTTCTTCTTGCGCACATCAGTCAGCAAGAAGTCATTGCCGCTGGTGGCCGCATCCAGGATCGGATTGATGAACTGGTTGAGCGGCTCTTTGAACGTGCCCATGATCGAGGCGAAGGTCTCTTCGGCTTGCGAGAGCAAATTGTCGAAGGCCATCTTGGCATCGCGACCCAAGAAGTCGCGCTGCGAGAGCTTTTTGAGATAGCCCTTCAAGTCGCTTCCGTCCCCAGACGACACGCGATAAAGCATCCCAAGGGTTGGGAACATCCAGGTATCTTTCGGGTGCTTGCGCTTGATCTGATCATCGAGGCTATCGAACAAATAGAGCGTAAACGCCATGAAGGCGTTGCGGGCCTGGCTCACCCAGAACTTCTGGGCATCCGACCCATCTGGGTAGAGCATGGCCGCAACACTCATCAGATCCGACACGCGAAAAGCGGGATCGGGTGAGATGTAGCTCAGTGGATTCCAACGGTGGGTGCGCCCGTCTTCGGCAAAAGGGTTGAACAGAAAGACCTCCTGGCCCTGGCTCTTGCGCCAACCCGAGGTCAGATCAAAGTTCTCCTGCTTGATGTCCAGAACCACCACTGAGCCTTGGTAGTCGAGCAGATTGGGAATGACGATGCCCACGCCCTTACCCGAGCGCGTGGGCGCGTGGGCGCGTGGGCGCGGCCAGGATCACAAACTGTTGACCGGGCAAGCGCACCAGCTTGCCGCCATGCTTGCCGACCACAATGCCAGTTGGCGACGGTTTGAGCATGTCCTTCTTGGCCAGATCACTGCCGGAGGCAAAGCGTGCGTCGCCATGCAAGGCGGTTGCTTTGGGCTTGAACAGCGGGATCAGCAGTGCGATCCAGGCCAGGAGCGGCACACCGAAGCCAATAGCGCCAGCCAGCTTGATCTTGGTGGCATAGGGAGCGAACTGGGGAAGGTCGAGCGCTTTGACGTAAGACCAGTAGGTGTCGACGCTGAGGGGACCGGCCACTTTCAACAGCATCAGGATCAACTGACCGGAGAGGTAGACCCCTGCAAGGAGGGCAAGAAGCAAGAGAACGGTGGCGACGCTGAGCTTGGTCCTGCCGGTCATTGAGCGCTGCCTTCCATCTGTGATCCCTGGCTTGTTTGAAAACGACCGTCCGCTCGCAAGATTACAGGATCACACCACCCGCTCAGATCGGACGCGCATTGGCATCTGTGTAGGAATTGTCTGATCTGCACGCATGCCAAGACAGCAGTAAGGCCCTCCGCACTATGGGCTAGGCTGATTGCTGTGCTGGGCTGAGCCGCAATTTTGCGACGTCCTTCGCTTCTCCCCGAGTGAGGGCTTGCCCCTCGCCTAGGTTGTTCGGCCTACTCTTTTTCGGACTTCGAAGGAGACGATGCGGCAAGCGCCGACAGTTGTTTCACAAGCTCTTCCTGCTGACCCTCGGGCAGCTGGCGCACCAGCTCGATGATCTGACCAAGTCGATCAGACTCGGCGACCAGGGAACTGAGGGACACACCAAGTGCATTGGCCAGATCCAAGGCAGTCTTGAGATCTGGGACATGCGTGCCCGTTTCGTAGCGGCTGATGCGAGCCTGAGCGATGCGACTCTCCAGTCCAAGAGCTACACCCAAGTCCTGTTGCACAAGGCCAATTGCTAGGCGGCGCGCTTTAAGTCGCGCAGCGAACAACGACAGGATGTCAGGTTGGGGGGTGCTCATCCCTACAAGGATGAACGTGAGTTACGCGCCTTGCAAAAATTCGTTGAACGCATACTGACGTTGCCCCGGCACGCTGTCAACTGCAATGGGGCCAATGCCAGAGGCGGCCATGCCGGCCTTACACGGCCACGCATCTGTGCCAATCCGTTTGCTCTCGCTTATCAGGGGATTCTTATGTCCAAAGCTCGCTTTGCCGTCATCGGCACGTTGATCGTCTCTCTGGTGGCTTGCTCGGGTAGTGGCCCGTCCCAGGACGATCGTCAGAGCGCGTTCTTGCTCTACGTTCAAGACAACAGCAATGACAAGGCCAAGATCGAGGATTTCGAGAGCGGCAAGTTCGTCAAGGCTGAGGGCGCGCCGAGCTACACGTGCGATGTCAGCGCCAAGGTGGAAGCACTCGGACAGGATTTCGGCAGTCAGATGGATGGCGTCTACACGTTCACTGAGATCGGCGGGAAATGGAAGATCACCGGCCGCGTCCATTAAACGCTCGTTCCTATATCCATCTTTTCACAAGGAACTCAAATGACGGTCGGCACTTTTCTTCTCTTGGTCTTTTTCGCGGGCTGCACAGCGATCTTTCTTGCGCTTTCCAAAGCGTTGAAAACGCGTAGTGACAACGCAACCTTTGACCATGACTTCCAGCGGTTTTATGGCTACAAGAACACGCGCATTGCCGTGTCGACGGCACGCGCCATGATCAAGTTCAAGGCGGGAAGTCGCATCAAGGCATATGCACTGAGCGATGTACGGTCCTGGGAAAAGCACTGGCACAACTACAATCGCGAAGGCACGCTAACGCTCAATGTTCGCGACGTCGATCATCCCGTGTGGACGATCAAGTTCGGCAACGAGACCGAGATGAACAAGTGGTATGAGTTGGTCAGTCAGGCGGTCAACGAAAAATTGAAGCTCTAACCGAGCGACCATTGGGCTAGGCGACTGGGCTTGACGGCGAAGACTTCTCTGCTACGAATCGAAGAACCTCAACACTGGATTCGTCATTATGCCTTCTGCCGTGCACTCCTTCGCCACGCTCCTCGACCATCAAGAGCATCAACTCCGCCAGACCCATGTTGAAGGCTGGATTGCCCAACAGCATGCGGCTGGCTTTGGCATTGATCAGCACATGACCGACGCCCTCAATGCGTATCTTGATGGCCGCTTCGATCTGCTTGCATTGTTGACAGAGCTTCGTCGTCCCTATTTGAACTGAGTCTGCCAACGGATGCCGGCATGACAGGCATCTTCGCCACCGAAGTCTCATCAGTAGAAGTGTCCATGCCTGGCCCAGGGCGCTCTTGCTGGGCCTGTTCCGCCGTGTGGCCATCCGGCACGCTCAACAGTCGCCCCTCTTGGCGGTAGCGGGAAAGAAGCTGCTCGAAGTGTGCTTGTCCTTGGACAAAGATCCCGTTGCCTCGCATCGCTTCCAAGCGTTCCTTCAAGCTTCGATGCTCAACCGCCTTACCGATGCCGGCCTCGGCAAGGTGTGCATTGATCCGATCAGCGATCATGGCGCGGATCCACTGGATCTCAGCCAGGCCATTGATGCGCCCGTCTAATACACGCGTTTTCGCCGTCAGTCCCGATGCTTCCATCCGTCTAGTCGTAGCGAGTAGATGCGCATAGAAGTAGCGAGGATCGTCTTTGGTCGGGCGATGGTGACTCGCTTGCAGGGCAAAGCCAAAGCGCTTAATCAGGCAATGTGCGATATCCAGGGTAAGGTCCTAGCGCTTTGGGTCATCAAGCTCGTGCGGCAGCGCGATGGCGAAGTCTCGGCACACAGTGCTGTTGCAGCGTCGCTCTGCCGCTTCTGCAGCGGTCCAAAGTGCTTGCGGGTCATCGGCCCATGCTGGCGAACCAAGTGGTGCCAAGCAACGCGATTGGATGATGCCTGCCCTACCCCGGTAGTCGTGGCGAGCACCTGACTTGGGATCGGTGAGCAGATAGCCGCCGCGATAGGCGGCAGCTGCGATCGCAGAGTGTCCTTTCGATCGGCTGTAAGTCTTGATGCGGGTGTGGTAAATGGCCATGCGTTTCTCCTAATGTTGGAGAAACACTTCCTCTAGATTTTGAGAAGCGCAAGGCCTTTGGGATCACTATTCTTTTGCTGATTTTCGTTGCCTATTGATGGAATCAAACCAAGCCATCATCCACCGCAGACATACCCAGAGATGCGGAGCAACCCCTTAAAAAAACCAGACTTAATATAAACCTAAGCAATAACTTATAAACCAAAAATCACTTTGTAAGCAAAAAATATTGACTAATAGGGCAGACATGATAATACATCAACATCTTCCATGCAGAAAATTTCAATGAAATTAAGACTCGATCTTCCCTCCATCATTATTATAGCCACTGCATTTTTTATCTACGGAGGCGTGATTGGCGAAGGTATCGAGCAATATCGCTCACGCCAAAATCCCAAGACTTTTCATGCCAACGACCAATACAAGGCTAGCCAAAGCTGTGTAGATTAAAATTCGCATCCAAGCTGACTCGTCAGCTAAGAGCGGCTAACAAAACCCTTGAATTCTGTTGAGTCGGCGACAACATTGCCGGCATGACACGTCGCAACGAGATCCCTAGTGCGCTTTG
>NZ_MDSK01000072.1 GCF_002940205.1 Xanthomonas arboricola pv. guizotiae | reverse complement strand
CCTATAACTACGGTCGCAGGCTCAAAGCATTGAAGGGTCTGACGCCGTACGAGTTCATCTGCAAGCAGTGGACATCCGAACCCGAGCGGTTCAAAGTGGACCCGATCCATCTAATGCCGGGACTGAACACCTAGGGAAGCTCTGAACAACTCCTCGATAGACTTCTGATCGACGCCTGAGGTTGGAGCCATCACGCGTAAGTGATTGATTTTCAGCAACGGAGATTGTCGTGATCAAGCGAAATCCCAAGTTCGCTCGCAACGCCAAGAGTTGTTCATAGGTTCCCTAGACATGATGGTCGCCGCGAACAGGCGAACTGCCGGTGAACCTCGTTCTCTTGGAAATATCGATGACTGCTTGCGCAAGATTTTACACACGCTCCGATCTAATAAAAGGAATTCATATGGCGTCAACTACTCTGAAGATATCTGCCCGCCTCGCGGCGATCGCTCTGCTTGCCTTGCTCGGTACGGCAGGCGCCGCCATGGCGAAAAACAGCGGCCCTGGAGGATTCGGCATCAACACCACCGGCGGCGATGGCGGCGATACGGTCCATGTCACCACGCCCGCCCAGCTAAGAAATGAACTCTGCCGGAGTCTTGACGCCGCGGGGTATTGCAACGACGATGCTCCGCGGATCGTGGTGGTCGATAGGACCATCGATTTTCGGGGGCTCGAAGGTTCTGCGATGGGCCTCGGGTGTCATCCCTATAGCAACAAGAGCGAGGCGCTGTTACTCCTCAATAGCAGCGACACGCGTTGCAATGACTTCGTGACATCGCAAATTCAGTATGACAAAGTCGGGAGACACCCGATCATGGTCGGATCCAATAAGTCGCTTGTTGGTACCGGCACCTCTGGCATCATCAAAGGCACAGGTCTTCGGCTCCTCGCCGTTCGGAACGTCATCATTCGCAATGTGACGATCCGCGACATCAATCCGAGCGTCGTCTTTGCTGGCGATGCGATTAACCTGGCCGGGGTCGACAACGTCTGGATCGATCACAATTGGATCGCCATGATCGGGCGCCAGATGATCGCTGGCGACTTTGACTCGCTGACGCACATAACGATTTCCTGGAACGAGTTCGACGGCCGTACACCGTACGCGTCTGGTGGTGACGGAAACCATTACTGGAACATGCTATTCGAGACCGGCACTAACAGTACCCAAAGCATCACCATTGCCAATAATTGGATCCATAACTTCGCCGCTCGAGCACCCATCGCTACGGGAAATGGTGTCATTCAGATCGTGAATAATTACTTCCAGACCGGATCCGGGCACGCACTGCACGCCTACAGCGGCATCAATGCGCTACTGGAAGGGAACTACTTCGACCAAGTACGCACCCCTGTCCTCAAGAATACCCAGCCTAGCGATGTTGGCAGCGTGTTCGCGGTCGTCGGTAGCAATAACGACACCGCAAGTATCTGCTTTCAGTACATTAATCGAAAGTGCGGAAACAACATCGTGATGGGAGCTCGCGACCAGAGCGGTCTGGATCACGACCAGACGGTACTCAAGGCCGTAAAGAACCTGCTGCCTCTCAAAACCATCGAGCCCTCTGATACCAGCACGATTCCGGCTGTCGTAAAGGCCCAGGCCGGACCTGGCCATATCTGATATCGCCAGCGAACGAGAAGCTGGTATGGCGTCGATAGCCAGATCGATCTGCGCCATCCACTGGTCCAGCTGAGCCATCGGCTGCCGTGGAATGCATTGGAGTAGGCGCTATCACCGCGATTGCCGACCACAACCGCCACTGGCGGCCGGCCCGGGTTGCCGGTGCGGTTGATCGCCGGGTTGCTTTACCTCAAGCACGCCTACGACCTGTCCGACGAGGCGGTCTGCGAGCGCTGGCTGGAAAATCCGTACTGGCAGTTCTTCACCGGCGAGGTGGTGTTCCAGACCTGCTTGCCGTGCGATCCCAGCTCCCTGACCCGTTGGCGACAGCGGCTGGGCGAAGCCGGTATGGAAGAGCTGTTGGCGCACACGATCAACACCGCTCACGCGGTGAAGGCGGTGGATGGGCGCGAGTTGTCGCGGGTGATCGTGGACACCACGGTGCAGGAAAAAGCGATCGCCCATCCCACCGACAACCGGCTGCTTGAGGTGGCGCGCAAGAAGCTGGTGCTGCTGGCCAAGCGACACGGCATCGCACTGGGGGATGTAAGCCGGAACCGCCGAAAATTCCGTCACCCAGACGCCGCGACGTACTCAGCCAGGCGCTCCCTGGCTTCCTCCATATCAAACGTCTTGGGATTGAACGGTCCGCCTAGCCACTCGACGAGTTCGCGTCGGCGGGCGTTGCGGTGGCCAGCGAGTACCCTGAGGATGTCCCCATAACCCCACGGCCCGCCACAATCTTCCGGTGGGCAGGCATATTTGGGGCAGCTATGTGGTCACTGCCCCTTGTTCATGGCCGGGCTGGATCTGGGGTGACGGAATTTTCAGCGGTTCCGGCTTACACCCCCGAGTCGGTGCCTGAGTGTGTTGAGCGCGAGTCGCCCGGCGTAGGCGGCAAGGTAGCGCGCCACGTTGTCGGCGGTGGCCGGCAGGTGGCCGCCCCACTCGACCTCGAAATGGCGGGTTGCCGCAGCGTAAGCGCGTTCGGTGTTGGGTCGGGTGGCAGCTTCCAGGTACTGCCCAACGCTGATCATCGGTCCCTCCCAGTCGCCCGATGGGCCGGGGTGTACCGGCCCGCGTGCGAGCATAGTCGAAAAATCGGGATTAGGCGGGATAATTCAGCATTATCCCGCGTGAGCTCAACGCCTATCGACGGTCCGTTTAATGCGTTGAGGAGTATGTNTCCACCGCTATTTGAGGGAGTTGGAAGAGGAGGAAGGGCAAGGCGTTGGCGCGAAGATGGCCGTGAGCGACGCACTTCAAGACCTCATCGCCCGCCTCGCCGAGCGGTTGCACAGCGAGGCCGACACGGTCGTTGCGCAGGCCCAGGCGCGCTTCCAGGCGCAGCTGCAGGAACGCACCCAAGCGCTGGAGCAGGCCCGACACGAGGCCGGCTCACTCATGACGCAGCTGCAACGCTGCGAGACCGCGCTGCAGGCCGAACGCGAGGCGGGCGACGCTGCCAGGAGCGAAGTGGCCCGCCGCACCACCGAACTGGCGCAGCTGGAGGAACGGATCTCCGGTCTGACCGTTCGCGTGGCCGAGCACGACGCCCATGCGAAATCCTTGGAACACAAGCACGAACACGCCAGGGAAGCCCTGGAGCACTACCGCACCTCGGTCAAGGACCAGCGCGAGCAGGAACAGCGCCGACATGAGCACCAGGTGCAGGAACTGCAGGTCGCCCTACGGCAGGCCAACGAGGCCTTGACCGCCAAGAACCACGACCTGATGCAGCTTAACCGGGAAAACGGCCAGTGGCTGGAACGCCAGACCCGCCTGGAGCGGGAACTGGCGCAGGCACGCCAGCGGGCCGACGCCCAGCAACGCGAGCGCGATTCGCTGCGCCTGGCGGCCGCCGAGCACCAAGCCCTGCAGGTGCGCTGGACCGGCGATGTCCACGCGGTGGAAAGCGTGCGCACCGAACTGGCTGCAGCGCGGACCGAGCTGGTCGAAGAGCGCCGGCGCCGGGAACACGCCGAAGCGGCCACCTTACGGGCCACGGTACGTCTGAGCACGCTGGAACAACTGCTGGCGCAGCTGCGGCCACCGCGCCCGGTTGGCGAATAAGTAACGTCTGGGAAAGACGAACCCTCCCCAGACGCAAATAGTCAGTTGCTTTGAGGAAAGCTAATGCCGGGAGAAGCGCCACCAAAGGTGGTGCAACTACCGCGCGTCAGGTTGTTCTGCTCGAATGTCTTGCCGGCATTGCCCAGACAAGTCGGGGCATTTGTCGTACCATCGTTTACGGCGACGTTTACCGTGACGTGCGAGCCGCGATTAAACGACACCGTCTGAGTTCTGGCGCCGTTGCCGAAGATATTGAATTCGGTCAGGCGCCAGATCTTATTGATATCCACCGTAGAGGCGCGCTGACTCACGCTGTAGGCCCTTCCGTTCACCGAGAACGACACGGTATCCACGCCCCCCGAGGTCGCAGAACCGGTCAGCTTGACACCAGCGATGCCCGAAACGGGCACCAGAGGCACTCGCACCGATTCGCTGTTAATCAGGCAAGCGTTGCCTTCGTAAGCATCCCAGCCGGACGGGCAACCCGCCGCCTCGTATTCCGAGGTACTGTCCGCAAATACCCAGCTTTCAATGAAGATGACCGGGTCAAAGCCATTACTTGAGTCTTCGTCGGCGTCGCTGGAGTAGAGGTACTGTTGCCAGGTCTTGCATGAAGAAAAACCGAACTTCGCGCAAGCGGCGGGGTTGCTGTCGTTGTTGGTATTGATTTGCAGTGAGTATTGAACTACCCCAGTGGTCACGCCGCTTACGCTCGGGAACGAGCCGACGGCTGAATGGGTGAGCCTGCCCGTGCGTGCAGCGTAGTCATCGCCATCGCCGGTGATGAGCACGCGGTTGTCGGTGTCGGTACGAACGTTGCTGCTGGTAAGGTGCCGTGGCTTCATGACCAACTTCGGCGGTGCGCCACAGCGTACCGCCTGCCACCCCATGTCCGGAAACGTCGAGCTAAAGCAGCCCTCCATAGCCGGAGCCTCGTGCTTGAGCGTAGTTTCCCATGCAGACATAGCCTCGGCACGGCCAGTATTGTTTATTGCAGCGACCTGCTCCGCTGCACCCGCGCTAAAGATGCTTCCAACGATGCATGTGCCAAGCATGTATTTCGATTTAAGTTTTCTCATGTTATTTCTTCTGGCTTGATAGGTGAACCAAAGTAAATTTTTAGTAAATTTTGCGGCGCACCGAACCGGAAGTAATAGCCGTATTAGGGAAGCTCTGAACAACTCCTCGATAGACTTCTGATCGACGCCTGAGGTTGGAGCCATCACGCGTAAGTGATTGATTTTCAGCAACGGAGATTGTCGTGATCAAGCGAAATCCCAAGTTCGCTCGCAACGCCAAGAGTTGTTCAGAGGTTCCTTAGAGAAGTGTTGCTTCTAGGCCAACGCATTACTTCGTCCTCGATCACCTTCATTAAATGGCGCGAGACCAGTGCTAAACCGCCAAGCGAGCAGGTCGCGGTCCAGCATGCACGCGGTCCAGCTCGCTCGGGCGTGGGGCGCTGGAGCTGGAGCTGGGGGGCATCGAACCAGACGGCATGAGGAGTGCCGGAAGCCGGGGCGGTTCACCGGCTTACATCTCCCCACCTGATTAGCCCTGACTCTCAGCCATGATAATTGCTCGCCATGCGCAGAACCGGCTCCGGACAGGGCTTGCAACGCATCATCGCCGTGGCGAGTCGTGGCAGCATTTCGGGCAGGCGGAATCTGCGATTGAATCGGTAGGCCGCTTCGGCCAGAT
>NZ_MDSK01000071.1 GCF_002940205.1 Xanthomonas arboricola pv. guizotiae | reverse complement strand
AGGTAAGCAATGTTCGATGAGGGCAAATTGTGCTGGCGTGATCTCCATGTCCAATAGTTTAACCTCCCCAGCCACTAGCGTTAACAGGACCTAACTTGCTGTCAGCGCGGAACATTTCACGGACTTGGTCATCTGCTTGCTGCGTTTGGAGTTGTTGTATCTGCTGTAAGCAGCTGGAACCTGCCCAAGACAATCCGAATCGATCTTGAATAATCGTCATCTGCGGTTTGGCTCCACGTGGAGCAAACTCAAAGGCTGAGCATCCCGACCTACTGCATGCGCTGAGTGTCGCCAGCCGCTATTTCTTATCACGGAAGATCGAGCCGGGTATTCATGCGACGTCGAATCCGCCACAGGGGTAACTGGCTCCCGGCGTCCCCTGTGAACTGGGTTGCACGCTCGCACTGCAACTGACTATTTGCGTCTGGGGAGGGTTCGTCCTTCCCAGACGTTACTTATTCGCCAACCGGGCGCGCTGGCCGCAGCTGCGCCAGGAGTTGTTCCAACGTGCTCAGGCGCACCGTGGCCCGCAGGGTGTCCGCCTCGGCGTGTTCCCGGCGCTGGCGCTCTTCGACCAGTTCGGTCCGCGCCGCCGACAGTTCGGTGCGCACGCCTTCCAGCGCGTGGACATCGTCGGTCCAGCGCACCTGCAGGGCTTGGTGCTCGGCGGCCGCCAGGCGCAGCGCGTCGCGCTCGCGTTGCTGGGCGTCGGCCCGCTGGCGTGCCTGCGCCAGTTCCCGCTCCAGCCGGGTCTGGCGTTCCAGCCACTGGCCGTTTTCCCGGTTGAGCTGCATCAGGTCGTGGTTCTTGGCGGTCAATGCCTCGTTGGCCTGCCGTAGGGNTGGCGCGCAGGCGATCGCGGGCGCGTTGCACATCGCTTTTGTACAACCCGGACCTTGCCATCCGGCACTCCACGTATTTCGTAACGTATTACATACCATGTAATTACATGCTCTTCAACGCATTAAAGGGGTTCAGCCGACATACGTGTAAAAATAGCTCACATAATTGCATTTCACCCATTGCATCAGTGAGTTAGCGGATATTTTTGGGCAACAGAACTACACCGCCACGCCAGTTCAGTCTCATGGCTACCGCTTGCATAGCCGCTCTTTCCAAACGGAGATTTTGGATGCACAGCAAGCGCGAACAGTGGGCGGAGCATGTGCAAGCGTGGCGCGTCAATGGGCTGAGCCAGGTGGCGTGGTGTCGTGAGCAGGGCCTGTCGCTGGCCAGTTTCGGGTATTGGCGGCGCAGGCTGGCCAAAGGCCCCGTGGCGCCCGCCGGGGGAGTTGCCGCTGCGCGTGCAGCCGGTTGCGGCGCCGGATTCGGCTGCCACCGTGCAGTTGCACCTGGCCGGCGGGATGCGGCTGTCGCTGGTGCAGGTCGATCCGGCGTGGCTGGTCGGGCTACTGCGTGCGCTGGGCGCATGCTGAGCCTGCAGCGCTGGTGGCTGGTCACCGCACCCACGGACCTGCGCTGCGGCATCGACCGGCTGCTGCTGGCGGCGCAAACGGCGATGCATCGGACCCCGGCAGAGGGCGAGGCCTACGTGTTCGCCAATCGCGCTGCCACGCGGATCAAGCTGCTGTGCTGCGACCGCCCGGGGGCAGTTTGCCTGACTGTGCGCGGGCGTGGACTGGCAGCGGCTGTCTATCCCGCCGATGGCAGGTGCCAAGGCGCTGTAACAGTGGCATGCTGACGGCATGGATCGAGGCGCTGCCGCTGCCATCGACGACCCGTCGGCGCTGCGTGCGCCGCTGCTGGCGATGCAGTCCCAGCGCGATGCGGCACTGGCTGCGCATGGTGCGATGAACGCGACGCCTCGTTCGACGAGCGCGACCAGGCGCTGCAGACCATCGCCCACCAATCTGCGCAGCTAGACGCCCGTGACGCCCGCATCTAGGCCCTGGACCCGCGCCATCCAGGTGCGCGAGACCCAGAACGCGGCGCTGATCGCCGAGATCGCCCGCCTCAAGCGCCTGCAGTTCGCAGCGCGCACCAAACGCATGGATCCGGACCCGCGCCAGCTGTTCGAGCAGACCCTGGCCGCCGACATCGCCGCAGTGGAGCGCAGCTGGCGGCCATGATCATCGAGCGCGGCCAGGCCGATGCCAGCGTGCTGGCCCAAGTGGCCATCGCCAAGTAGTCGTCTCTGAAAAATCCATCAAATTATTTTCGCAAAAAGATATCTAGTCAGTGAATTTATGTCAGGCAGCAACCAAATGCTTTATGAACTGGGTTGAATTGTCATTTAGAATGACGGCACCAAGCAACGCATCTGAATTGCGATTCGCGCATGTTTCATTGAATTCCACGGGGATTCCTTCACTCTTGAATAGGCGCTCCAGCGCCTCTGCCGTGCTCACTGAGAAATCACCGTCTCGATCTCCTCCATACATTGCGACGCGCATTGTCAGGCCATTGGCCCTGACGTCATATATATAATCGCGTATGGACGCTATAACGTTTTCCGGCAGCAAGTCTTCGTGATTAAAAGGTAGGAGATGGAATACTCGAACTCGCGCGCCCGGCATGCGTTCGCCTGTGTAATAATCTATTTTCTCCGCAGCGCATGCGACCGCAATACAGGCGGTCATATTGTCGGTAACTACAGGCATGTTCACTTGACTGGTTCCAGTGCTGTAAAGGTGCCGTGTTCCTTCATGGTTAGGTGTCAGGCCGTTGAATCCTGCTACTTTGACTGTAGTTGAACTATCTATCTCAAAGCTATACGGGGATCCCGGATCAACACCGTCCACGCGAACCCGCGGGAACAAAGATCCGCTACGATCTTTTATTGAATTACCGGGGTGTCCTCTTTCTGCTTGATAGTCAGCTATAGGAACTTGTCTTAGCGTATATTCTCCACCTCGCCTCGCCCGTCGATGATGAGATAATCTTGGCGGGCGCCCGCTTAGACCATCGAATGCTCCTGCATTTGAAGCTGCTGGTTGATGAGAGGAAGATGAGGGTGATCCTAGATCCGCCTCTGTGGCGTGGGTTGTATAACGCGCAGGTGACCCTGCCACGCTCGGCTTTGAATTGCATAGACCCATGTCGATCTCCTGCAGTGACTGTAGAAGCAAGTTTGGCGAGAAGCTTTCCGATTCGCGCTGGCTCACCGAAGTCCTGGCTGGGACGACGAAGGCACTGACGCGGAGGATTCCCGAGCCTTCGCCAAGCGGCTGATCATCTGCCTGCCGTCATTGCACCGGCTGAAATGGCGTTTTCGGGTTCGCCGACGGAGTGCGCTGGCCGCAGCTGCGCCAGTAACTGTTCCAGCGTGCTCAGACGTACCGTGGCCCGCAAGGTGTCTGCCTCGGCATGTTCCCGGCGCTGGCGCTCTTCGACCAGATCGGTCCGCGCCGCAGCCAGTTCGGCGCGCACGCCTTCCAGCGCTTGGACATCTATGGTCCATCGCACCTGCAGGGCTTGGTACTCCGTAGCCGCCAGGCGCAGTGCGTCGCGCTCGCCTTGCTGGGCGTCGGCCCGCTGGCATGCCTGCGCCAGTTCCCGCTCCAGCCGGGTATGGCGTTCCAGCCACTGGCCGTTTTCCCGGTTGAGCTGCATCAGGTCGTGATTCTTGGCGGTCAATGCCTCGTTGGCCTGCCGTAGGGCGACCTGCAGCTCTTGCACCTGGTGCGCGTGCCGGCGCTGTTCCTGCTCACGCTGGTCCTTGACCGAGGTGCGGTAGTGCTCGAGGGCTTCCCTGGCATGGTCGTGCTTGTGTTCCAATGATTTCGCATGGGCGTCGTGCTCGGCCAATCGCGCCGTGAGGCCCGCGATCCTCTCCTCCAGCTGGGCCAGTTCGGTGGTGCGGCGGGCCACTTCGCTCCTGGCAGCGTCGCCCGCCTCGCGTTCGGCCTGCAGCGCGGTCTCGCAGCGTTGCAGCTGCGTCCTGAGCGAGCCGGCCTCCTGCCGGGCCTGCTCCAGCGCTTGGGTGCGTTCCTGCAGCTGCGCCTGGAATCGCGCCTGGGCCTGCGCCACGACCGTGTCGGCCTCGCTGTGCAACCGCTCGGCCAGGCGGCTGACCAGATCCTGCAGCGCGTCGCTGATGGCCACCTTGGCACCGGGGCGCTGCCCTTCCTCCTCTTCCAACTCCCTCAAATAGCGGTGGATGGTGGTCTTGGACCCCGTGTTGCCCAGCGCCACCCGGACCGCGTCCACGGACGGATGCGTGCCCGTGGCGCGCAAGCGATCGCGGGCACGTTGCACATCGCTTTTGTACAGCCCTGACCTTGCCATCCGGCACTCCACGTATTTCGTAACGTATTACATACCATGTAATTACATACTCCTCAACGCGTTAAACGGACCGTCAATAGGCGTTGAGCTCATGCGGGATAATGTTGAATTATCCAGCCTAAGGCCGATTTTTCGGCTAAGCTCGCATGCGGGCCAGTACACCCCGGCCCATCTGGCGACTGGGAGGGGCCGATGATCAGCGTTGGGCAGTACCTGGAAGCCGCCACCCGGCCCAACACCGAACGCGCTTACGCTGCGGCAACCCGCCATTTCGAGGTCGAGTGGGGCGGCCACCTGCCGGCCACCGCCGACAACGTGGCGCGCTACCTTGCCGCCTATGCCGGGCAACTCGCGCTCAACACACTCAGGCACCGGCTCGCAGCACTGGCGCAGTGGCACCAGGTGCACGGCTTTGTCGACCCGACCCGGGCGCCGGTGGTGCGCCAAGTGCTCAAGGGCATCCAGACCCTGCACCCGAGCGTCGAAAAACGCGCCACGCCCCTGCAACTCGCCCAGCTGGGCCAGGTCACGACATGGCAGGAAGACGCTGCGGCTGCGGCCCACTCTCGCGGCGATCGCGCCGCAGAACTGCGGCATCTGCGCGATCGCGCGTTGCTGCTGCTCGGCTTCTGGCGCGGCTTCCGCGGCGATGAACTCACCCGCCTCCAGGTGAACCACCTGCGCCTGGTGCCGGGCGAAGGCATGACCTGCTTCCTGCCGCACAGCAAGAGCGATCGCCAGCACGCCGGCACCACCTACAAGGTCCCGGCGCTGTCGCGCTGGTGCCCGGTGGCTGCGACGTCGCGCTGGATCGCGGTGGCCGCGTTGACCGACGGCCCGGTGTTCCGTGCAATCGACCAGTGGGGTGGTCTCGCCGACACCGCCTTGCACCCCAATAGTCTGGTGCCGCTGCTCCGGCGCATCTTCGGTGATGCCGGCTTGGCGTCACCGAATACCTACAGTGGGCATTCGTTGCGGCGCGGCTTCGCCGGCTGGGCCAACGCCAACGGCTGGGACGTGAAGGCCCTGATGGAATACGTCGGCTGGCGCGATGCGCACTCGGCGATGCGTTACATCGATGGGGGCGATCCTTTCGCACGCCGGCGCATCGAAGCCAGTCTGCCCGAAGCGCCCGCGCTGCCAAGGCCTGCAACGACCTGAGGGGCTGGATGGCGTCGATCGAACGGACCGCATACCCGCAGTTCAAACGCAACCCGGTCGTCCGCGAACTGGTTGCGGCCTACACGCCAACCGACGCTGAGGTGGCCTTCGTTGCCGAGTACACCTGGCAGCCTGCGCACCGCCTGACGCTGACGATCCTGCTCAAGACCTTCCAACGGCTGGGGTATTTCCCCGTGTTGGACGAAGTCCCGCCGGCGGT
>NZ_MDSK01000069.1 GCF_002940205.1 Xanthomonas arboricola pv. guizotiae | reverse complement strand
CGAATGTCCTCATCGGGTCGGAAGAACTTGTATTGGGGTTCAGCCGACATACGAGTAAAAATGACTCGCAGAATCCGATGTCTTTTGTGAAAACCTGAGTTTGCCGGATAAAACGGCGCTTCCATCGGCTCATCCACTACCTCGTCCGTTTCGAAGTTCGGTACGCTGCAACTGTCTTGCGGCGAGCTGTTTGGCTTAAATCACGCCGCCCCCTGGCGGCGCGGCTTGTTACCAACGAAGTGCGCCCAGTTATAGCGCCTGCGCTGCGCAGGACGAACTGTAACTGACAGGCCGCACACCCATGCCTGGCGCTCCAAACGGGGCGGTATGCCGTGGACTCGCAAAGCCTGCCGTCAAAGTGTGTAAGGGTCCGCCCCCACGGTTGGCTCTTCAGGTTTGGTGTTGAGATATCGGTCTCCTTTAGATGAAACCGCTCCAGACGCTTTACGAACTGGCGGCTCTCGTCCTTCGAGGCCACCCGCAGAAAATCTATTGCGCGCTGTAGATAGACAAGCCGCTTCTGCTCCAGTGAGGTGCTTAATCGTCGAGGTTCAATCACCTTCGGGTCGACGGCTCCGCGAAGGCCGCCTCGCTGTCAGCACAGAAATTTTTCACAACCTTCTGCCGATCCTCCATGCGGGTCTGGGATCGCCTTCATGTCTGCGCCTCGCCCTGGTCGTCGAGGGTTGCCAGGATCACCCGAAGTTGTGTACTGCCATGCGACCTCGGAAGCTATGTAGGGACCACAGGCCGTTAGTCTTGAGGCGACCGTGGTTTCTGTAGAGGCATGCCTGATGGATCCCATTCGTTCTCGCACGCCAAGTCCTGCCCGCGAGCTTCTGCCCGAACCCCAACCGGATGGGGTTGAGCCGACTGCAGATCGTGGGGTGTCTCCGCCTGCCGGCGGCCCCCTGGATGGCTTGCCCGCTCGGCGGACGATGTCCCGGACCAGGCTGCCATCTCCCCCTGCGCCCTTGCCTGCGTTCTCGGCGGGCAGCTTCAGTGACCTGTTACGTCAGTTCGATCCGTCGCTTCTTGATACATCGCTTTTTGATTCATTGCCTGCCTTCGGCGCTCACCATACAGAGGCTGCCCCAGCAGAGTGGGATGAGGTGCAATCGGGTCTGCGTGCAGCCGATGACCCGCCACCCACCGCGCGTGTCGCTGTCACGGCCGCGCGGCCGCCGCGCGCCAAGCCGGCCCCGCGACGGCGTGCTGCGCAACCCTCCGACGCTTCGCCGGCCGCGCAGGTGGATCTACGCACGCTCGGCTACAGTCAGCAGCAGCAAGAGAAGATCAAACCGAAGGCTCGTTCGACAGTGGCGCAGCACCACCAGGCACTGGTGGGCCATGGGTTTACACACGCGCACATCGTTGCGCTCAGCCAACACCCGGCAGCGTTAGGGACCGTCGCTGTCAAGTATCAGGACATGATCGCAGCCTTGCCAGAGGCGACACACGAAGACATTGTTGGCGTCGGCAAACAGTGGTCCGGCGCACGCGCCCTGGAGGCCTTGCTCACGGTGGCGGGGGAGTTGAGGGGTCCACCGTTACAGTTGGACACAGGCCAACTTCTCAAGATTGCAAAACGTGGCGGCGTGACCGCGGTGGAGGCAGTGCATGCATGGCGCAATGCACTGACGGGTGCCCCCCTGAACCTGACTCCGGAACAGGTCGTGGCCATCGCCAGCAATAACGGCGGCAAGCAGGCGCTGGAGACGGTGCAGGCGCTGTTGCCGGTGCTGTGCCAGGCCCATGGCCTGACCCGGGACCAGGTCGTGGCCATCGCCAGCAATATTGGCGGCAAGCAGGCGCTGGAGACGGTGCAGCAGCTGTTGCCGGTGCTGTGCCAGACCCATGGCCTGACCCGGGACCAGGTCGTGGCCATCGCCAGCAATAACGGCGGCAAGCAGGCGCTGGAGACGGTGCAGCGGCTGTTGCCGGTGCTGTGCCAGGCCCATGGCCTGACCCGGGACCAGGTCGTGGCCATCGCCAGCAATAGCGGCGGCAAGCAGGCGCTGGAGACGGTGCAGGCGCTGTTGCCGGTGCTGTGCCAGGCCCATGGCCTGACCCGGGACCAGGTCGTGGCCATCGCCAGCAATAGCGGCGGCAAGCAGGCGCTGGAGACGGTGCAGGCGCTGTTGCCGGTGCTGTGCCAGGCCCATGGCCTGACCCGGGACCAGGTCGTGGCCATCGCCAGCCACGATGGTGGCAAGCAGGCGCTGGAGACGGTGCAGCGCCTGTTGCCGGTGCTGTGCCAGGCCCATGGCCTGACCCGGGACCAGGTCGTGGCCATCGCCAGCAATGGCGGCGGCAAGCAGGCGCTGGAGACGGTGCAGCGGCTGTTGCCGGTGCTGTGCCAGGCCCATGGCCTGACCCGGGACCAGGTCGTGGCCATCGCCAGCAATATTGGCGGCAAGCAGGCGCTGGAGACGGTGCAGCGCCTGTTGCCGGTGCTGTGCCAGGCCCATGGCCTGACCCGGGACCAGGTCGTGGCCATCGCCAGCAATAGCGGCGGCAAGCAGGCGCTGGAGACGGTGCAGGCGCTGTTGCCGGTGCTGTGCCAGGCCCATGGCCTGACCCGGGACCAGGTCGTGGCCATCGCCAGCCACGATGGTGGCAAGCAGGCGCTGGAGACGGTGCAGGCGCTGTTGCCGGTGCTGTGCCAGGCCCATGGCCTGACCCGGGACCAGGTCGTGGCCATCGCCAGCAATAACGGCGGCAAGCAGGCGCTGGAGACGGTGCAGGCGCTGTTGCCGGTGCTGTGCCAGGCCCATGGCCTGACCCGGGACCAGGTCGTGGCCATCGCCAGCAATAGCGGCGGCAAGCAGGCGCTGGAGACGGTGCAGGCGCTGTTGCCGGTGCTGTGCCAGGCCCATGGCCTGACCCGGGACCAGGTCGTGGCCATCGCCAGCAATATTGGCGGCAAGCAGGCGCTGGAGACGGTGCAGCGCCTGTTGCCGGTGCTGTGCCAGGCCCATGGCCTGACCCGGGACCAGGTCGTGGCCATCGCCAGCAATAACGGCGGCAAGCAGGCGCTGGAGAGGGTGCAGGCGCTGTTGCCGGTGCTGTGCCAGACCCATGGCCTGACCCGGGACCAGGTCGTGGCCATCGCCAGCAATATTGGTGGCAAGCAGGCGCTGGAGACGGTGCAGCGGCTGTTGCCGGTGCTGTGCCAGGCCCATGGCCTGACCCGGGACCAGGTCGTGGCCATCGCCAGCAATATTGGCGGCAAGCAGGCGCTGGAGACGGTGCAGGCGCTGTTGCCGGTGCTGTGCCAGGCCCATGGCCTGACCCGGGACCAGGTCGTGGCCATCGCCAGCAATATTGGCGGCAAGCAGGCGCTGGAGACGGTGCAGGCGCTGTTGCCGGTGCTGTGCCAGGCCCACCATGGCCTGACCCCGGACCAGGTCGTGGCCATCGCCAGCAATGGCGGCGGCAAGCAGGCGCTGGAGAGCATTGTTGCCCAGTTATCTCGCCCTGATCCGGCGTTGGCAGCGTTGACCAACGACCACCTCGTCGCCTTGGCCTGCCTCGGCGGACGTCCTGCGCTGGAGGCAGTGAAAAAGGGATTGCCGCACGCGCCGAACTTGATCAAAAGAACCAATCGCCGTATTTCCGAACGCACCTCCCATCCTGTTGCCGACCGCGCGCAAGTGGTTCGCGTGCTGGGTTTTTTCCAGTGCCACTCCCATCCAGCGCAAGCATTTGATGACGCCATGGCGCAGTTCGGGATGAGCAGGCAGGGGTTGTTACAGCTCTTTCGCAGAGTGGGCGTCACCGAACTCGAAGCCCGCAGTGGAACGCTCCCCCCGGCCTCGCAGCGTTGGCACCGTATCCTCCAGGCATCAGGGATGAAAAGGGCCGAACCGTCCCGTGCTTCGGCTCAAACGCCGGACCAGGCGTCTTTGCACGCATTCGCCGATTCCCTGGAGCGTGACCTTGATGCGCCCAGCCCAACGCACGAGGGAGATCAGGCGCGCGCAAGCAGCAGCCGCAAACGGTCCCGATCGGATCGTGCTGTCACCGGCTCCTCCGCACAACAAGCTGTCGAGGTGCGCGTTCCCGAACAGCGCGATGCGCTGCATTTGCTCCTCAGCTGGGGTGTAAAACGCCCGCGTACCAGGATCGGGGGCGGCCTCCCGGATCCTGGTACGCCCATGGCTGCCGACCTGGCAGCGTCCAGCACCGTGATGTGGGAACAAGATGCGGACCCCTTCGAAGGGGCAGAGGATAATTTCCCGGCATTCAACGAAGAGGAGCTCACATGGTTGATGGAGCTATTGCCTCAGTGAGGCTCAGTCGGGGGGACTATCTGAGGGTCGGCAGGGATTGGTGTAAGAAACCTTTAACGACAGCGAGTTAGCTCACTTCTGGCTGTGTTTTACACGAATCCCTGCCGACCCTCTGGCCCGCCTGGGCCGGTTGCTTCGTTCGCTTCGCCATCGCTTGAAATTCTCCTGGTGCAGCCCCGGCCGAAGTCGGGACCGCCCCTCATCAGTCAATAGTCCGGTAGATCGCGGCGGCCTCGGGATGGCCGGCCGCGAAGGCACCCAGGGACGCGTAAGCAACTATCTGCGCCAGTTCGTGATCGCCAGCGAGGCGCAAGTGGAGAACGTGGTCAACGCCGAATCCAGGGGGGTGTGCGTGCTGGCCGATGGCGCCTGGGGTTTGCGCCACCAACACGCTGACAGCGATGGCGTAACCACCGCCACGCCGGGCGGTGGCGATCGCCAAGGCCAACGCGCGGCCGGCCATCGCAAGCTGGTGCCCTGGCTGGCACGACGCGAGGTTGGCCAAATTGTCCTGGAGACATCGGGCGGCTCCAGGGCCTGCACGTCTTCAGCCCAGTGCCGCTGCAATGACACTGCGGTGTTGCTTTGCTGCCCAAAATATCCGCTAACGCACCGGTGCAATGGATGAAATACGACGTATGAGCTATTTTTACACGCATGTCGGCTGAACCCCGCAACGACCCGTCGCGTAGAGCAGACTCAGCATCACCGCGCTCATCACGTGGCAGTTGGCAGCATCGGGGCACGTTTCACCAACGCGTCCAATGAGTCCGCCATGAATTCAACTGCCATGCCCGCCCGCTCCTGGGCCATCCATCCATTCCATGCAGCCGTGCTCGGCGGCGTGTGGCCGCTGTTCCTCGGCGCCTTGCTGAGCGATTACGCGTACTGGAGCAGTCATCAGATCCAGTGGGCCAACTTCGCCGCGTGGCTGCTGATCGGTGCGATGGTGCTGACGACCATTGCGCTGCTGTGCGCGATCGTCGGCTTCGCGCGTGGAAGCCGCAACGTGATCTATGTGATCGCGCTCGGTGCCGCGTGGATCGTCGGCTTCTTCGACGCCTTGCACCATGCCCGCGATGCCTGGGCGATCATGCCGGCGGCATTGGTATTTTCGGCGATTGCGACCGCATTCGCGCTGGTTGCAGCCTGGTCGGGGCTGTCCGGCCTGCGCGTGGGAGGTGCCCGATGAAGCGTCATACCGTGACCGTCGTGTCGGTGTCCATTCTTGCCGCCGCACTCGCTTCCTGCGGCAAGGCGCCCGAGCTCAAACAACACGGTGCCAGTCCCGAGCTGCCAGCGCCGGATCGGGGCCTGCTGCCCGACATGACCATTGCCGAGCCGGCAGCCTGGGGCGAGCGCAAGCCCACCGTGCCTGCGGGTTACCGCATCGCGGCGATCGCCACCGGCCTGGGCATTCCGCGGCAGACGCTGGTGTTGCCCAACGGCGACATCCTGGTCGCCGAGGGCCGCGGCGGCGGTGCACCCAATCTCAAGCCCAAGGACGTGATTGCCGGCGCCATCAAGGCCAAGGGCAATACCTCGGTCAAGAGCGGCAACCGGCTGACGCTGCTGCGCGATGCCGATGGCGACGGCATCTATGAACTGAAGACCGTGTTTGCCGACAAGCTCAATGCACCGTATGGTCTGGCACTGATCGGCAATGCGCTGTATGTGGCAGATCAGGACGCGTTGGTGCGCTTTGAGTATCAGCAGGGGCAGACCAAGGCCAGCGCCGCGCCGAGCAAGGTTACCGACCTGCCGTCGGCCATCAACCATCACTGGACCAAAGCCCTCACCGCCAGTGCCGATGGCCGCTATCTGTATGTTGCGATCGGCTCCAACAGCAATATCACCGAGCGCGGCATGATTGCCGAGGTCGACCGCGCGCAGGTCTGGCAGGTGGATCCGGCGACCGGCGCGCACAAGAGCTATGCCACCGGCTTGCGCAATCCCACCGCATTGGCGATCCAGCCCGGTAGCGGCGCACTGTGGGCGGTGGTCAACGAGCGCGACGAGATCGGCCCGAACCTGGTACCCGATTACCTCACTTCGGTACGCGAAGGCGGCTTCTACGGCTGGCCGTACAGCTACTGGGGCAAGAATGTGGACACGCGGGTCATGCCGCAGGATCCGCAGAAGGTCGCCTCGGCCATCGTGCCCGATTACGCGCTGGGCTCGCATGTCGCCGCACTCGGTGTCGCGTTTTCGTCGACCACGATGGGCACGCAGTTCGGCGACGGTGTGTTCGTCGGTGAGCACGGCAGCTGGAATCGCGACCCGCCGGTGGGTTACAAGGTGGTGTTCGTGCCGTTCCGCGATGGCCGCCCGGCGGGCGACCCGATCGACTTCGTCTCCGGCTTCCACGGCGACGATGGTCTGACCCGCGGCCGCCCGGTCGGTGTCACGCTCGATCCACGTGGTGCGTTGATCGTCGCGGACGATCTGGCCAATACGATCTGGCGTGTGACGCCGGATGCGGCGCCTGTCGCGCCGCAAGCGGCTGCGCAATAAGCCTGCCTGCATGCCCGGTTCTGCAAGGAACCGGGCATGCCTGGTGTATCGATTGCGCCGACGACCAACGGGGCAGGCCAGTTGTGTATCGTATCTTGAACAATTCGATCGGTCAGCGATGCTGGTCTTCGAGGCACCGGCCTGTTTGCTGTGTATCCACCCCGCGATACCGAGCGCCTTGAAGGCCTGGTACGGCCGGTTCTTGCGGCTGTAGTTGCCCAGCTTGCGCATCAGCGTCGAGGCCGCGATCTTGCCGGTCTTGATCGGGAGCACGACCTGCATCAGCTCTTTCCAGTGGGTCTCGATCAGATCCCGGTCGACAGTGTCCCGGAACAGCGCATCGATGTGTTCGTAACGAATGTACTCATCGGAGCGGAAGAACCTGTATTCGCGCCATTTGCGGATGCGCGGCATCGGCTGGATGCCCAGCAGATGCGAAAGGCCGAACACCGGCAGCGACTGCCCCTGCGTGTCGGCGTGGACGGTGTCAGGCGGGATGTCGGAGGTGTTCTTCAGCAGGCCATCGATAGATGTAGACCGCCTCCCAGACACCGCACGGAGTGAAGTGGCTGAACGGCGCGACGTACGTATCGGACACGTGGTGATAGGCGATGCCGCCGTAGCCGCCATAGCGGATGTGGTACGAAGCGAGCAGATTCTGGTCGTGTTTGATCCCAGGCTTTGATGGTGCACTATTTTCCCTCGATTGGAAGGAAGCACTATGGGCCAGGTTCTACACGGGAGCGCCACTACGACAG
>NZ_MDSK01000068.1 GCF_002940205.1 Xanthomonas arboricola pv. guizotiae | reverse complement strand
GTCGCATCGATCTCCACTTGGCGTTGCTTTCGCTCGCATCCTCCATCATCTGCTTACGCCTTCTTCCTGGGTTTTGTTAGCCGCTCTAAGTACGCGCTACTTGCTGCCAGCCTTGCGCTGTTGTCGTCGTACTCCCTGCCGAGACCTTGCTCAAGGCGGCGAACGGCATCTTCGGCTTGGCGATGGAGCGGGTCCTGTGATGGAAGCAAGGAACCATGCCTAGGCACCACCGGCGGTTGATCATGCAGCGTTGGCTGCGCTGGTTCTTCCAACCCGCGCAATGGATTTGCACGTGGATCGACATGCAGCAATTTACGCGTGTGACCATCTTCGCTGATGCTCAGATCTGTGGTGCCGTCATCGTTGCGCACTCGCGCAAGATTCTGACGCTCAACACCGCTCCAAGCACCATTCAAGAATGCGTGACCCTGACCTGTCTTGTCCCAGGTCACCAAGTCGTTACCGGCAGCATAAAAGCCAGCACCATTGAATCGCGTTGGGTCTGCCCGGTCTGTTGAAGCATTTTGATAGGTAGCGCCGCGATCCAGCGCGCTCACGAATTCTTCTGCACGGTTGTAGTGCAGAAACAGGTTTTTCACCGCATGGTATTCGTGCGCCAAGTTTTGGCCTGCCTGCGGCGCGTTGAGTGTTGTCGGATCCACAAGCGGGTTGGCGACCACATTGGTCCATACTGTTGCAAGCGGGCTACGCGAATCCGCATTGCGCAATGCATTTACCACATCGGCGCCCTCCAGCGCCTTGTCTCGCCCAGCTTCCAGATAGTCGCCACGTCCAGTCGCCCTTGGATTCAGATCATCAATGGCAGCACTCACATCCGCGAGCGAATGGTACTGATTTGCCTCAATGTCGCGGATCATCGGCGCGGTGCGCGTTTCGTTCTGGTTGTAGGCTTTCCCAACCATCGTCGCCAACCTAACTTGGTCGTCCAGAGACGCATTCTGGTAGAGCTCACTCCGCTGCAAGGGCGCGATAGCGCGATCCATCAACTTGTCGATTTGCGCCACATCGCGTTGATGTACCCAGCTGATACCCTCGTTAGCAGAAAGGAATGTGTCCAGCTTGGATTTCACTTCAGCATCGAGCGGCCGACCGGCATCGACGCGGATAGCGCGGCCGTTACGGCCAAGATCGGCGATTGTCTGATCAACCTGCTGTTGGCTGAGAACAAGATCTCGCTGCTGCCCATGCGCCCATTGTTGATAGGCATTCACGAGGTCCCTTGGAAAACGTTCTCCCCGTTAGGCATGTTCGGCTGATAGTGCTGTCCCAAGTCAGTTTGGATAGTGCCGATCGTGTAGCCACTGTTGTCGGCCGGCTCTAGCAACGGTGTCCTGAGATTGTCGCCAGCGACCTCCAATTGATAAGCGGCATAGCCGCTTTCGGATGACACGCCGACAGCAAAGTACAGCGTGGCCCGCAACTCCTGATCTGTCAGCCTACTCATGAGTCGCTCTCCGTGTCTGCACAGGTTTCGGATGGCATCTGCTTGCCCTTGATATCAGGGTGCAAGGCGACATCTCGCTTATATGTATTGCCGAACTTCTGGTAGCGCACCAGGGCCCCCTTTTCAAGAACGAAGTAATCTTCTCCCCCCGAGAAGTTGGGGCATGCCTCATAGCCCGCCTCGCCATCATCGCTGCAGTAGCGAACGTAGAGCTTTCCGCTACGCACATCCCCTTCCAATTTTCCGCCACCTCCACGAGCATTGGTCCCTTCGCTCCACTCTCCCGTGACATGGCTCTTCTGCTGATTGAGGTCAACGCTCAGAAAGTGGCCAGAGCCGCAGGCTGTGGCGTACGCCCAGTTGTTTGCAAAGTTGCCGACCGTCGCACCGGCCGGTGGCGAAGCATTCGAGCATGCTGCACTCAGCGCGACTACGGTGAGTGACATGCAACGCATGATCTTCTTGTTGAACTTTCTTTGAGCTGTCATTGAACGCTTCCTTGATCTGCGCAATCGGCGAGTCGGGCGTAGGGCACAGGGACTTTACTGCAAACAGCAGTTTTCAATTCGCTTACGGTAAGAAAAATCACAAGTAGGCTGTTGGTAGAATTCACTACTTAAGAACCGAAACGTTTCCGAGCGCGCAAGACCGGCTGGTGTCTGGGGCAACAGCGTATCCCCATTTCCTTGGTATAGAACTGCGGCATTGCCTAACGTCGCGTCATGCGTATCGCCTGACGGTCACTCGTTGCGGTTGAGGCTTTTCTGTTCACCTTTGCAGAAATCAGGAGAGAACGGCAAACGCGGGCAGGGTACGATTCCAGCCCTCTCCGTGTGAGTGCGCCTTGTTGTGGTCATGCTTCCAGCACGCCCGATGCTTGATGGCCTCCCCGCCAGCCAGTTCCAGCTGCCGTCCGGCCCCTGGTGCACGGTGTTGGAAGCGTTATGCGCGTGCTTTCCGGGTGTGGACGCCACCACCTGGCAGGACCGCTTCGCGCGCGGGCGTGTGCTGGATGCCCAAGGCAGCGCGCTTGATGCCTCTGCGCCGTACCGCCTGGGTGCCGAGATTTTGTACTTCCGCGAGGTAGTGGTCGAGCCTGTCATTCCATTTGCCGAGATGGTAGTGCATGCGGACGCGCACCTGGTGGTGGCGTCCAAGCCGCACTTCCTGCCCGTGGTGCCAGCCGGTGCGTACGTGCAGCAGACGCTGTTGACCCGTTTGGTGCGGTGTTTCGATAATCCCGCGTTGGTGCCGCTGCACCGCATCGATCGCGACACCGCCGGATTGGTGTTGTTCTCTGCCGACCCGTCCACGCGCGGGATTTACCAGGCGCTGTTCCGCGAGCGACGCATCCGCAAGCACTATCTGGCAGTGGCGCCACCGCTACCTGGGCTGAGGTTTCCGTATGTGCATCGCAGCCGGCTGGAGCCGGGCGAGCCGTTCTTCCGCATGCGCGAGGGCGTGGGTGAGCCGAACAGCGAGACGGTGATCGATGTGGTCGCGCGTGGTGCAGACACGTGGACGTATCGATTGGAGCCGGTCACCGGGCGCAAGCACCAGTTGCGCGTGCATATGGCCGCGCTGGGCACGCCGATCCTGCATGACCGCTTCTATCCAGAGCTGGAAGATCAGCGTCCCGATGATCCGGAGCGGCCGCTGCAGTTGTTCGCGCATACGTTGGCGTTCGATGACCCGATCACTGGTGAGCCGCGGAGTTTTACAGCGACGGTCGGGCCGAACAATTAGGAACGAAGCACCACGCACTGCCCAGTGGACTACTTCAGTTCCTTCTCGAACTCGGTAACGAACTTGGTCAGTGAAGTTCCGCATGCATTGCAGAAGTCCCGCAACTGGAGAAGATCCATCCGGCGACTGCCGCGCTCAACGTCACTTACATACGACTGCGGGCGCTCCAGTGCAGTGCTCAGGGCCGCCTGCGTTAGCCCGGCGGAGAGGCGAAGTTCGCGCAATTGCTGCAGCAGGACGTCGTAATGGTCTTTGTGGATCGACTTGATTGGCATGGCGGCAACGTTGAAAGGCCGCACTGAAGCTATATCCCCTTTTCAAATATCTGAAAAAGGGATAAATTCGAGTGGCGGATATCTCGTCCGCTCATGTCGAGGATGGATGCCATGACGACTTCGAAAACCCGCGAGATGCCTACGCCAGAGGCCACCCTGCAAACGCAGGAAGAACACTTCACCTTCGGCGTCACCCTGCAGCAGATCGACCAGTTCCATACGCTGCTGCGCACGATCACCGCGCAGAGCGACATGGTGGCGGTGTGCAGCGGCAAGCCGCTGGATGCCACCAGTCTGTCGGTTCTGGGCGAGAGCATCTTCAATGCCGCCCGCGCGGTACGCGGCGTGGTCGACGAGATCTACGAGCAGCGGCTCGGTGGCGATGGTCCGGACGATGCGGCCGAAGCGAGCGGGCAGGGCGGCGCCAGGGTCTGACCGGGCGCCGCGTGCAATCGCGTCAGCCTCAACGCACCTTGTACAACACCGCCGCGCCCGGCTTGGGCTCGAACATCGGCACGGTCTGCTGCTTGAGCGCGGTGCCCTTGGCGTCCCACACCAGCGTCTCGGCGGGGTATTCCTCGTTGCGGGTCATGGTGTCGATCTGCTTGACGATCACCGTCTTGCCGGCGGGCACTTCCGGGTTCCAGGCGAACACGCCCAGGCGGCCGTAGAACACCGCCGGCGCGGCGGCATCCAGGCGGCGGTCCGGGCACATGACCAGGCCGCGTTCCAGCATCACCCGTAGTGCGCCCACGGGCACGGCCTTGACGGTGGGCGCGGTGCGGTCGGTGCTGTGGCCGGGGCAGACATTGGCCGAGCGGGTGAGCATGTCCTCGACCACTTGGCGGTCGGACTGGGCCAAGGCCGGCAGCGCGGCGGTGGACAGGGCAAGCACGGCGAGGGCGGATTTCCAGGGCATCTGACAACTCCTCATGAGATGACACTCCAATACGGCAGCCCTGCAGGCGGGCTGCTGCCAGTGACGCGCCCGGATGCTAGCAATCCCCGCGTTAAGCGCTGCCAATGATTGGCGCCGGTTCCAGACGGGCGCGCAAGCGGGAATCGGCCACCGAAGCCGCCGCCGGCCCGCCAACCCCGCACGGGCCGGCTGGCGCGTAATGCAACGGCCGCTGACGCCCATCGCCGCTGTCAGGAGACTCCTGATTGAGCGGCGACGACGACGCGGATAGCGTGCGCGCTATCACACCGTTGGACTGCTTTATGGAACGCGCCGACCTCATTGCATCACTGCTCACCGGCATGCGGCGTGCCGAAGACTTCCGCGCGCAGGGGGCGGCCTACAACACCGCGCACAGCCAGCAGATGGCGGTCGACCACGGCAAGGCCGCCGACGCCGAGCTGGTGCTGTCGCTGTTCGCCTTCACGCCGGAGCACCTCAAGCTGCTGGGCAGCACCGGCATCGAGAACCTGGGCGAGATCGTCTGCCATGCCTGGGCCTTGAATGGCGGCAACAACGAGGCGCTGATCGGCTGGTTCCGCAAGCCCATGAACGCGCTGGACGGGCAGACGCCAGCCGCCCTGGTCCGCAGCGGTAGCCTGAAAGTGCTGCTGCTGGTGCTCAGGCAGCAGCTGGAGTGGGAATTGCCCAAGCGCTCGGCCTGAGCATCGGGGCCGGTGACGCTGCGCCCTGGCGTGCCGGTGGCCAGCACGCCGGTTGGCAGCGCCGGCGCGCTTACTGCTTGGGCCGCGCCACGGCGTACATCTCCCAGGCAATCTTCTTCATCAAGGCGTTGCTGTCCTCGCCTTCCTTGTACAGGTCGAAGTGGGTGCGGCCTTCCAGGTAGCGGAAGTCGCTTTTTGCGCCCAGGCCGTCCAGCACCGCCTGGAACTTGCGCGCCGCCCCATCCAGGTAGAACGTGTCGGCGGTGCCGACGATCAGGTGGATCTTGCCGTCCAGATCCGGCTTGAGCGTGGGCCACTGCGCGGCCACGCGCGCGGCGATGTCGTAGTGCGTGCGCCAGTAGGCCACCACGGCCGGGTCCACCTTGCCGGTGTCGCGGTCGAACATCGGCACCGGGCGGCCGTCGGGCCCGCGCGGCGAGAACACCCAGTCGAACGAGGTCATCTGGCCGCCATACGGGCCCAACACGCGTTCGAGCTTGGCGAAGGTTTCCAGGTCGGCCACCACCTTGCCCTGGTCGCGGATCAGCGGGAACTGGCTGCCGTCCGGGCGCCGGTAAACGTTGGCATTGGGCGCGTACAGATCCGGCCCGGTGAAGTCGTGGAAGTCGCTCGAATCGGGCGAGGTGGACCAGGTGCCGCCGAACAGCTTGGGGTAGCGCGTCTGCAGCCACAGCGTGGCCCAGCCGCCGGACGAATGCCCGTTGAGGAACCGGCCCTTGGCGTTGCCATCCATTTTGTACTGCCGTTCGAGCGCGGGGATCAGCTCTTCGGTCAGCGCGGTGCCCCAGGGGCCGTTGTTGACCGAGTCGGCGAACTCGTGGGTGCCGGCGGGCGTGGACTGGTCCAGGAACACCCAGATCATCGGCGGCATCTGCTTGGCCGCCATCGCGCTCCAGGTGGCGGCGATGCTGCCGGCAAAGCGGTTGTAGTTGCCGCCGAAGCCGTGGGTGACATACACGGTGGGGTAGCGGGTGGCGGCCTTGGCGTCGTAGCCGGGCGGGGTGAGCACGCGGGCGCGTAGCGACACCGGCCGGCCCCAGAACGCGCTCAGCGACGGGCTGACCAGCGAGGCGTCCGCGCTATGCAGCCTGGCCTCCGGGATGGCGTCGCGGATCGCCTGCGGCGCCCGCGGCGACACCTGCCACGGGTCGTCCGACGCGGGCACCTGCTTGCTGAGCGTCAGCGTGGGCAACGGCTTGCCCTTGCCCTGCGTCACCGTAGTGACCTCGCTCAACAGGTCGCCGCCATCGCGGCCGGCATAGCCGTAACTGTGGTCCGGATCCAGCACGGCCTGGAACAGGTACTCGCCGGCCGGCAGCGCGGAAAAGCCGCTGGGGAAGGCGATGTTGTCCAGGTCGATCTCGACGCTGGCACCGGGGGCGAGCGCGGTCACCTCCTGCGCCGCCACCGCCACCGCGGTCGGGCGGAACGGGTTCACGCTCACCTCCTCCACCTTGCGGGCTTTGCCGTCCTTGCCATCCTCGGCCGCGGCCTGGGCGTCCTTGGCCAGGGTGGCGAAGACCAGCAGGCGCCCGGACACGGGCTGGTCGCTCGCCCCGTCCAGCGTGACGCGCAGCAGGCGATGGGCCGCTGCCGGTGCGGCGGCGTGCGCGCAGCAGGCGCACAACAGGCCAACGGCCAGACCCAGGCGGGGGGCAAGACGATGCAGAGACATGCAGATCCTTGGGAACGCAGGTGGATGGAGTGGGCGCACACGGCCCTGTGCAGACAGTAGCCAGTTCCCGGCCGGCCGTGCGCCACCAACGCGAGGTCTGGTCACCGTATCCGATCTGCCCGCTCCAGCGCTCACATCATCGACCGGACGCGACACCGAATCCGCACGGTGTCGCGAGCGGTAGCGTGAAGCTGGACCAGCGCCAAGTGACCAAACGAAAGCCAGCGTCAGTTTCATCCCGGTAAACGCCTAATCGATAGCTAATCTAATGTCGGCTTCAGGTTTCGCTTGCACCTGTTGACTGCCGGAATAATCTAAAGCCCGCTTTAGGGAACCTCTGAACAGCTCGTGGCATTGCGAGCGAACTTGGGATTTCGCTTGATCGCGACAATCTCCGTTTTTGAAAATCAATCACTTACGCGTGATGCCTCCAGCCTCAGGCGTCAATCAGAAGTCTATCGAGGAGTTGTTCAGAGCTTCCTTAGATTCGATCACTGCCATGCGCATCCCAATCGACCGAGCATCCGACATCGACGCCTATATCCACCCAGTCCGCAATGCGGAAGGCTTGCGGCAGGCGGCCAGGTCGCTGTGCAACTAGGCCGGATGTCCGAGCTGTTGCGGCAATTGGGCATCCAGGTCCGGCCAGACCTGCCGGATCCGGTAGATGAGCGATCCAAATGATCAGCGCCGATGCGCCACGCAGCCTGGAACTGTGGCTGGGAGAGCGCCGCGGCGGCGAGCTGCGGGAGCAAGGCGATAGGACTGCATTCCCAATTGCTGTTCACCGCATTCCAAGCGCACCATGACTTGGTTGGTCCACTGCGCGTGATGCCTCCTGCGTAGACGCCTGCATGGTCTGTTGATTGGCAACTTCGAGCTTCTGCAGGTTCTCGGCCAAGGGCTGCTTGACGGCTTCGGCCTTATCTACGTGCGTGCGTAATACATCCATGTCATTTCCTGGATTCTTGTACGTCGCGAAAATATTGCCGTTAGTGTGATTCGGAATAACGTCCTGGATCTCGGGCAGCGGCGGGCGATTGAGTTTGGCCTGGACCGCCAGGGCACCGGCAATGCGTTCCTTGTCTTGCTGATTGGTGTAGACGCCTGCATCCGGGCCGAGCTTATCGAGCCCCGCCAAGGCTTGCTTGAACAATGGGTCATCGCGTAGCCGCGCTTCCTGATGCGGATCGAGGGGTGCTCCGCCTGCGCTGAAGGTACGTCCTGAGTTACCTAATCCTGGCACCGAGGGCTGGATCGATTCGTCGAGCTGTCGTCCCGATGCAGGCGCCCAGTGGCGGAAAACGCCATCGTTCTTTGGTTCCGGAAGGCGTACATCCCGCAGAACGCTATCGGCCAGTGTGTTGGAGTTTTGCAACTGGGGATCGTAGGGATACTTGTCATCCTTGCTCTTGGCATTGGCGACCATGCGTGCCCAGGTTCCCGACAAGTCCGCACCGTGTGTGATCTCTTCGCGATATTGCTTTTGTCCAGCCGCATTCGGATTGTCGCGATGATCAGGGTTGGCCCGGTTGTAGGGCAGATTAGGGCCTGTTAACACATCCGAAGCCCATCAACGACCAGGACGAAGTTGAGGAATCCAAGGAACATGACGTCCAACTTCTCGAAGCGCGTGA
>NZ_MDSK01000067.1 GCF_002940205.1 Xanthomonas arboricola pv. guizotiae | reverse complement strand
ATCCCCGACGGCGACGGGCAGCGCTGCGCGCTGGCTGTGGATCAGGCGTGGACGGCCGCGTGAGCCTCACGGCGGCCGCCTGGCGGCGTCCACCGAAAAGCCGAAACGCGGTTATCAGTGGATGGCCGACGCGGTGATGCGGTGACACCAAGGATCATCACTGGCTATGGCGCCGACGCACTGCCAGCGCGTGTGGAGCGTTATCCGTAGGGGCGCTGCCCCTACACCCCGTTTGCCTTGTCGAGGGCCGGGGAGGGGAGGGAGCTGAAGCTGAATGCAATACAACAAGTATTGACATCTATTGACATTCCTTCTAATTCGTCCTACTATTGTCCTATCGGAAGGGTATTTTTATCCAATTTATTTCCGATATCCCGAGCTACGGCGGCAACCGTGTCGGGATCTTCCTCAAAACTTGCAGGAGATGACCATGACGATTGTTTACGGAGGTTGCGTCGAGCCGGGTGGGATGGAGTTGGATGAAGATGGTTACGAAATCGAGTGCCCGAAGTGCCAGCGCACTGCGCACCGGAGTGACTGGGAGGCTGTTGAGGGTGGTGCGGTCAATGTGTACTGGCGTGAGTCTTGCGCTCACTGCGGTTATCGGGACAGCAACGAGGAAGACGACGAGTTTGAGGGCGACGACGACCGCCCGCCCTATCCCTATGAGCTAGAGGGCGGCCCGAGCTACCCGGAGTGGGTTAACGAGCCCGATGAGCCGGATGATGATTTTCCGGGCTTCTGGCAAGAAGTCGGTTCTAAAGAGCCGGCGGTAGGGCCGGAGCCGATGACAGCCATATCCGGTCCGGCCAAGGCGGAATGGATGACGCGTGACGACCTGATCGCTCTGGCCCAAGGCCGGCCGCTGAGTTTTTCGTAATGGGGGTGAAAACGATGCCCCCGCAGATTGCTGCTACGCGTGTTGCCGATATCGATCGCACTTCATTTCTAGAAGCACATTTCGGCAAAGATCTTTCAATCAGGCATAGCCGCGAACGGAGGGTTTACAAGTGGCTGGATTTTCTCTCTCCAGCTGTTCGCGGTTGCCAGTGGCACTTCTATTCGTTGTCGAACGGTGGTTTTTACATGGCCCCGTCATGGGGTGTGCCGCTATGCCTCAAAGTTCCTAAGAGCGACGTTTTCGCCGTGTTGTCCGCCGACGCGGCGGGCATCGTCGCGACGATGTTTGCCTTGAACGATTATTCGACGAATCTGGCCAACCAGGCCGACATAAATGGAATGATCGAGCGCTACCATCATCTGGGCGCGTTCGCGACGATGCACAACGAAGCTCACATGCTTTACCAGGTCATCGAACACATCGGGTAAAAATTCTGGCGGAGGGCAGGGGACTGCCTGCCTTCACTGTGTCCTCAAGAGGATCCAACAATGAGCAGATATACCGCGACCATCCGAAGCTTGGCCGATGAACATCGCGCCGACCCGGCGGGCACCATCGGTTATGACCGCATGCTTCGCACTTATTTCGCCCAAGGGTTCCCAGCATCAGCGGGCGAAGATCACGCGTTATGGATCGGCTGCTGTCTCGAAGAGTTCCCGACGTTGGCCAGCCTCTACGAGGGGGCCGTGGCCGAGGGGTACGCGATCGAGGACGTGAGTGTCGAGATGGTCACCGCAATGGCCTCTGAAGCCTCTACCCCAGCTGGGCCGAGCGTAGCCGAACGGTTCGGACTCGTAACGTAAGCCTGCGCAAAAGCGAAAAAGGGGCGGCCAGGCCGCCCCTTTTGCTATCCGCCTGCCATCCGCATGGCCAGGTAGACCGCCGCTCCGCCAACGCCTCCGCCCACCAGGGCGAACACGGTCAGCAGGGCGGTCAATCGTCCACGTGCCAATCGTAGCTCCCGTGCGGCCGAGCTAGCTTCACCAGCGGCGGCTTGTGTGGCTTTGACGGCCTCCTTGGTCTGCTGATCAATGACCCGGGAAAGCCGTACGCACGCTTCGTTGATGTGCACGTTGCCCTCTTTGACTGCCGCCTGCAGCTCTGTCTTTGCCTCTTTGACGGTCTTGGGGATGGCGGCCTGCAGGGCCTCGACCCGATCTAGGATGCCTTGGACATCCCCCAGCAGCTCCGCCATGAGGGCTTCCCGATGTGTAGTCGGTCCGGCCATTGATGCCCCCTTGGCTATTTGGTCAAAACAGCGAACACGCTATCCAGATTTTCCTGAGCTGACGCCGCCAGGCGCTTGGCCGAAATCTTGGCCGCGATCGCCTGCTTGTCTTCCGGCGTCTTGGCCTCGCGCAGGAGGGCCTTGTAGTCCGTCGTGTCGGAGACGAGTTCACCGATCGTCACGTTCAAGGCGCGCAGGCGCTGGAACAGCTCGGAATACTGGATTGCCGCCGCAGGGCGCAGGGTGAAGGACTTCGTGTCCTGATGGAACGCGATCAAGGGATAGAAGGCGTCTTCGACCGTATCGTCCGCCTCTAGCTTGTTGAATACCACCCGGATCTTCTTCGCCGGCACGCCCATCGCGGCCAGGGCCTGGATCGTGGCGATCGTGTCCTTGATCTGCTTGGCTTCCTTCACGGCCGGAATCACAAACAGGTCCATATCTTCATGCGACCCGCGGTACTGGCGCATGAGCTTGACGAAATCCTCGACGTTGGACGAGCCAACATCGATGACGGCCGAGTCGATCACCAGCAGCTGCTCCTGCAGGGCACCGAATTGCTTGCCGCGCACGCTCTCGCCTTCGCCTTCATCAGCGTTGATTGACTCCACGGCGATGTATTCGGCGTCCTTGAGACGCGGATACAGCAGGTGCTTCGACACTGTGGACTTGCCGGTGTTCCCAGAAAAATTGATCACTGCAATCTTCATTATTCGCTCCTAGGTAGTGCGTTTCTTGCCGATGATTGGCCTCTGGCGCGCCAGGTATGACTCCCCCACCTGGTCGCGCTTGCGACGGTCGAGCGCGTCGTCAAAGCTCGTTGATGTCGGGGCATCGTCTGCCGCGTCGTCGGCCGTTAAATCCTCCGTGGGCGCATTCGTCCGAGCCAGCGGATTGCCGTCCGCCGTGGTGGCCCTGACCGCCTTTGGAGGGGTCTCCTTGGTTCCGCCCGCCCGTTGCGCGCGATACCTGTAGAGGGTCTTGCGGAAGGTTTCCAACGTGACGTCTAGCCCACCCGCATGCAGCGCCGCGACGATTTCCTCGTGTCGGACGCCCTGGTCTAGCTTCTCCTCGATCTCTGGCATCACACGGCGCAGCTTTGCCGCTTTTGTGCCGCCAGTGAGTTCAGTGATCGACTGCTTCAGCTTATTGACATCCACATCCATCACCCTCCGTTGTTGACCTTGCAAAGTGTCCTAACTTTGTCCTACATCGTTCCCATTGTCAACCACGCTCAGGCTATAACCGTCCGCACTCTGTCCGATTCGTGTCCTTTGGCCTAGCACGCTTTGCGTACTAGGCAGCGTTCGGACGCTTTTGTGGTCCCTGGCGTCCCTTAACGCGCTCAGATATCAGCATTTCCGGTGTCTTCCCCTTAACCGATGGCTATACACCATACGCAACGCTTCGCGCTGCTAAGCCATTGAAAAACCTATGGTTTTTCAAATTCCCACGCAAAAACCGTAAGACACGCGTCTTACGAACATTGATTTTTCCCATGATTTTGCTAGGTTTAGATGTAAGACAACCGTAAAACAAAGGCGGAATTAGTGGCATCCATTACCTTTCGATGCAGCGAACGCGAGAAGATCGAGATAGAGCAGCGGGCCAGCAATGCCGGCGTCAATGTCACCGACTACTTAAAAGCGCGGCTTTTGGGCGCTGATGACAGCCGTGAACTACTGCAGGTGATTGCCGATCGTCTCGAACATGGCGCTGGTGACGGCACAGGTGCGAGCGGAATGAGCCGGGCAGAGTTTGCCATTCTGGCCGAGCTGCTGCTGATGATGCGGCTCACCGTCAAACCCGACACCCAGCGCCAGGCGCAGGCCGAGGTGGAGCGCCTTGGGTTGGAAGTGTGGAGTTCCGATTCAGTCAATCGAGGATAAGAGATGGACGACAAGCAGAAGGCCCAAGCCGTATTTGCAGCCTTGCTTTTCACCCCGGCCGCGGCCTGGTTCATCACTGCCAAAGCTGTCTATGGCTTCACTCCGCAGGACGTGCGGCAACGCTTGGCCTACTTGTTCAAAAACACGTTCGAGTTGTGGCCGCTATGGAGTGCCCTTTTGGTCGGGGTCGTCTTGGGTGTCGTGGTGGCCGTGCTGATCGTGAAACTCAATCGAACAGTCTTTGCCGGGGCGCACTTTGACAAGTTCTATCGCGGCACCAAGCTGACCAGCGCAAAAGAGCTGGCCCGTGAAACCACCGAACGTAAGCTACCGCAGATCACAATCGCGGCCGTTCCGGTTCCTGTTGATGCCGAGAACACCCATTTCTCGATCGGCGGGGCGACGGGAACCGGCAAGTCGACCATCTTCAAAGAAATGATGTTCGGCCTTCTGCAGCGCGGTGACCGTATGGTCGTGACCGACCCTGACGGAGAGTTCCTATCCGCGTTCTACCGGCTTGGCAAAGACAAGATCCTCAACCCCTACGACAGTCGCACCGAGGGGTGGAACTTCTTCAACGAGATGCAGGACGACTACGACTTTGAGCGCTATGCCAAATCGATCATCCAGCCATCCGACAGCAGTGAGTCGGAGGAATGGAACGACTATGGCCGCATGCTGTTTCGCGAGGTCGCCCGCAAGCTGTTCAACACCAGCCGCCAGCCGACCATGCGAGACGTGTTCGGATGGACCAACCAGCGCCCCGTTGAGGAACTGGAGGCCTTCGTCAAGGGAACGGCTGCCCAAGCCCTGTTCACCGGCAACACGCGCGCGACCAGCAGCGTTCGGTTCGTCCTGTCCAATAAGCTGTCGCCTCATCTGAAAATGCCTGATGGTCCGTTCTCCCTGCGCGATTGGCTCGCCGACCCCAATGGCGGCAACCTGTTCATCACCTGGGACGAGAACATGCGCGAGGCGCTGCATCCCATGATCTCGTGCTGGGTAGATACGATTTTTACGTCGGTCCTGGGAATGCCGGTGGATCACAGCCGACGCATCTGGACGTTCCTTGACGAGCTGGAATCGCTCGATCGGTTGCCCACGCTCGGCGATGCCTTGACGAAGGGGCGCAAGAAAGGCCTCAGCGTCGTCACGGGCTACCAGTCCTATACGCAGCTGGTCCGGATCTATGGCGACGAGCTGGCCGAGACCCTGCTTAGCAACCATCGCACCACCGTGGCGATGGCTGTCGGCCGCATGGGCGAAAAGACCGCAGACCGGCTATCCAAGGCACTTGGAGAGCACGAAGTCATGCGACGCAAGCAGGGCACCAGCCGGCGCTGGGGGCAGATGGGCACGCGCAGCGAGAATGAGGAGGTCAAGACCGAGCGGGTCGTATCGGTCGCCGAAATCATGGCCTTGCCCAACCTCGAGGGCTTTCTTGCCTTTCCAGGCAATCTGCCGGTGGCCAAGTACAAGACGGAGCCGGTCACCTACACACGCGCCGAACCCGTGCCGGGGATCCTGCGCACTGACCGGGTGTTCTCATGATCGATATCACCGTCATCACGCGCCAGTCGGTCGGCAAAGTCGTGTCCTACTATGCCGACGGCGCTGATGACTACTACGCAAAGGACGGCACGGCGATGCAATGGCAGGGCGACGGAGCGGCCGCCCTCGGGCTGGAGGGTGAAGTCGACCGCAAACGGTTCGGCGAGCTCCTGGATGGTCGCATCGATGAGCACACTCGCACGCGTCGTATTCCCCCGACCGCCGAAGCCGCCCGCAAGGAGCGACTGGCCTACGACTTGACGTTCAGCGCCCCAAAGGGTGTATCCCTGCAGGCTTTGGTCCACGGGGACCGTCGTATCGTCGAGGCACATGAGCGTGCCGTCGCCGCGGCTGTGCGCGAAGCCGAACATTTGGCGATGGCCAGGTCGACGAACAACAAAAAAACCAGCGTCGAACATACGGGAAAACTGGTGGTAGCGAAGTTTCGCCACGAAACCTCCCGTGCGCTCGATCCTGACCTGCACACCCATGCCGTCGTGTTGAATCTGACCCAGCGGGCCGATGGCCAGTGGCGCGCGCTCACCAGCGACGGCATCGTCAAATCGCTGCGCCACTTGGGCAACGTCTACAAATCGGAGCTGGCCCGCGAGCTGGAAAAAGCCGGCTTCACGCTTCGCTACGATCGCAACGGCACCTTCGACCTGGCGCACTTCACCGAACACCAGATCCGCGAGTTCAGCGCCCGCAGCCAGCAGATCGAAGCGGCCTTGGCTGCCAAAGGCCTCAACCGCGAAACCGCCACACATGCCGAGAAGAACCAGGCCGCGCTGTCCACCCGCCAGCGCAAGGTCGAGGTCGACCGCGAGGCCGTCCGGCAAGAATGGCAGAAGCGCGCCGGCGACCTGGCCATCGACTTTCACAGTCGGCAGTGGGAGGGCGCCGGCCGGGATGGCGTCGACGATCGCGCCAAGCGGCTTCCACCGAAGGAAATCGAAAAGCCACTTGAGCACCATGCGGACAAGGCCGTCCAGTTCGCGATCAAATCGCTGACAGAGCGCAATGCGATCGTGAAAGAGTCCCAGCTTGTGGAGGTCGCCTTGACACACGGGTTCGGGCGATTGACGACCAAAGATGTTCGGGGCGCGCTTGATCGGGCTACCCGGTCCGGGCATCTCATTCGCGATCTGCCCGTTTATGTCTCCATGAATCCTGCCGACAAGAAGAAGGGCAGCGCAAATGATCGTCCGGCGCTCTCTCGCCAAGAGTGGGTCGCCACGCTGCAAGCCAGTGGAAAGTCCAAAGCCGAGGCGATGCGGTTGGTCGACATGGGGGTGCGCAGCGGGCGTCTTGAGAAGCAGGAGCCGCGCTTCACGACCCACATCGCGCAGAAGCGAGAACGGGACATCCTGCAGACGGAACAACGCAATCGTGGCGTGATGCAAAGCCGAATTTCGCCCGAAATTTCGCTGGCTTTCCTGGCCGGTAAATCTTTGAACGAGGAGCAGCGCCGTGGCGTACAGCACATCGCGGAAAGCGCAAATCGCTTCATAGGCGTCCAGGGATATGCCGGCACTGGTAAGACCCACATGACCAAGGCCGCCAGAGACCTTCTCGAGGCCAACGGTTTTCACGTCATCGCTATGGCGCCCTACGGGTCGCAGAAAAAGGCCCTGGAAGAGGCAGGCCTGGAAAGCAGCACGGTGCAGGCATTCCTGCGCGCCAAGGACAAGAAGATCGATGCAAACAGCGTGGTCTTCGTTGACGAGGCGGGGGTTATTCCAGCGCGTCAGATGCTCGAAATCATGAGAACGATCGAGGCGCATGGCGCCCGTGCCGTCTTTCTCGGCGACATCGCCCAAACCAAGGCAATCGAGGCTGGCAAACCATTCGACCAGCTGCAGAAAGCCGGCATGGAGACTGCGCGCCTGGTGGAGATCCGCCGACAACAAGATCCCCAACTCTTGGAGGCCGTCAAGTTGGCCGCCGAGGGACAGTCAACAAAATCCGTGGCTAATATCCGCCAGATACTGACGGAGAAGGAACCGGATCTGCGATACAGCAGGATCGTCAAGCACTACGCCGAGCTGCCCAAGCACGACCGCGATCAGACCCTCATCATTACGGGCACCAATGAAAGCCGTAAGGCGCTAAATGATGGTGTACGTGAGGCTCTAGGCATGAAAGGGCAGGGGGAGGAGTACAAGTTACTCAATCGCCTGGACACGACCCAAGCCGAGCGTCAGCACAGTCGCTACTACGGCGAAGGCAGCGTGATCGTGCCAGAGCGAAGCTACGCCAATGGACTGCAGCGCGGCGAATACTACACGGTGATCGACACTGGCCCGGGCAATCGCCTGACGGTGCGCGACGAGGCTGGCCAGCAGATCCAGTTCTCACCGATGCGTTGCCCCAAGCTCAGTGTTTACAGCGTGGAGAAGACGGAATTGGCGGTTGGCGACCAAGTGAAGGTCACCCGCAACAATGCCGACCTCGATCTTGCCAACGGTGATCGTTTCGTCGTTCACCGCGTCGGCAAGCAGGAGATCGAGCTTGAGGGACAGGACGGCCGCCGGATCACATTCGACGCAAGGACGCCGATGTTCGTCGGTCTAGCCTATGCCTCGACCGTCCATAGCTCGCAGGGACTAACCTGCGGCACGGTATTGATCAATATCGAAACGAAATCACGCACCACCACCAAGGATGTCTACTACGTCGGCGTCTCGCGGGCACGCAACGAGGCGATCATCTACACCGACGACTCCGGCAAGTTGGCAAAGGCCATTAGTCGTGACAGTCTCAAGACGGCCGCGCTCGAAATAAAAAAGCTTGCTGGACACGCAGTCGATCGGACGCTGAAGACGCATTCTGGTCCAAGCGACCACCAAATAGGCGTCGGCCGTTAGCTGGAGTCGGCGGCCTTCGCCAGTGCCTCGATTCGCACTAGATCGTCCTGCAGTTGGGTCATGACCCCGACTAGGGCGCTATCGGACAGCTCACTGTCTCGCTTGGTCTGGCAGTAAAACGCGATTAGGAGCGTGATGAGCGAGCCGGCGCGGTGGGCGATATCCTGGATGCGATCGATCGCATCAATATGTTCAGAATGGGCATCGACAGACATGGCGGAGTCCTTGCGGGAGCCACCACGTCGTGCGCAGGGTGGCGACTGCGCGCGGGGTGAGACCCGGACACGAAACAGCCGGTCAGACTTACGCGGGGTTTAGCCGACATACGTGTAAAAATGACTCGCAGAATCCGATTTCTTTTGTGAAAACATGAAGTTGCAAGATAAAACGGCGCTTCCATCGG
>NZ_MDSK01000066.1 GCF_002940205.1 Xanthomonas arboricola pv. guizotiae | reverse complement strand
AACTCTTCCAGCCGCTTGACCGTGAACAACTGCTCGCTGAAGACGTCTACGCCACGCATGGTAGTGGGGGATGTTCCGACTCAAGTAGTCTACGCGCTGAGAGGTATTTCAGCAGCCTGCTAAGCCCCTCTCCCGCCGGGAGAGGGGTTGGGGTGAGGGTCCCTGCGCCGACATTGGCGCCGCCACCACGACCTACGCTCCAAAGCAAACCGCTCCTACAGCGCACCACACCCACACCCCGACGCACGCTGCCCGCGTCTGACATCAACCAATGCGCAAGACCAACCCCAGCCCGCCTTCGCAATTCGCACCGCTTTGGCCCCGGCCTGCTGCCCTGGACCGACACTTGCGCTACAGTATCCGCGTGTCCCGCCTGACGACCCCACGCTCCTTCTCTTCCGCTCGCCGCTGGTGGCGATGGTGGCCCGTTGCCGTCGTCCGCCCCGCCACAGAGTCCCGGAAGGAAAGTCGTCTTGATCACTGCAGAGCAGTTCCAGCGCCAGGCCGCTGAAGGTCACACCCGTATCCCCGTTGTCCGCGAAGTGCTGTCCGACCTGGACACACCGCTCTCGGTCTATCTCAAACTCGCCGACGGCGCCTACACCTACCTGTTCGAATCGGTCGAAGGCGGTGAGCGCTTCGGGCGCTACTCCATCATCGGCCTGCCGGCGCGGCGCGTGTACAGCTTCCGCGGCCACACGCTGGAAGTCAGCGAGCACGGCGAAGTCATCGAGACCCGTGAGGTCGCCGACCCGCTGGCCGAAGTCGATGCCTTGCGCGCCGAGCATTCGGTGCCGCAACTCGATGGCCTGCCCGGTTTCACCGGCGGCCTGGTCGGCTGGTTCGGCTTCGAGTGCATCCAGTACATCGAACCGCGCCTGGGCAGCGGCGACAAACCCGATGAGCTGGGCACGCCGGACATCCTGCTGATGCTCTCCGAAGAGCTGGCGGTGTTCGACAACCTCAAGGATCGGCTATACCTGATCGTGCACGCCGACCCGCGCCAGCCGCAGGCCTATGTGCGCGCCAACCGGCGTCTGGACGAACTGGCGCACCGGCTGCGTCAGGGCGGCGCCGGGTATCCGCAGGCGCAGATTTCCGATGCGATCGACGAGTCGGACTTCCACTCCTCGTTTACCCGCGAGGAGTACCACGCCGTGGTGCGCAAGGCGCAGGAATACGTGCGCGCCGGTGACATCTTCCAGGTGGTGCCGTCGCAGCGGCTGCGCGTGCCGTTCCGCGCGCGCCCGGTGGATGTGTATCGCGCGCTGCGTGCGTTGAATCCCTCGCCGTACATGTATTTTCTCGACGTCGGCGACACCCAGGTGGTCGGCTCCTCGCCGGAAATCCTGGCGCGCCTGCGCGATGGCGTGGTGACCGTGCGCCCGATCGCCGGCACCCGCCCGCGCGGTGCTACGCCGGAGCTGGACAAGGCACTGGAAGCCGAATTGCTGGCCGATCCCAAAGAGCGCGCCGAGCACGTGATGCTGATCGATCTGGGTCGCAACGATGTGGGTCGCGTCGCCGAACCCGGCACAGTGAAGGTCGGCGAGCAGTTCGTGATCGAACGCTATAGCCACGTCATGCATATCGTCAGCGAGGTCACCGGCACGCTCAAGGCCGGCCTGAATTACAGCGACGTGCTGCGCGCCACGTTCCCGGCCGGCACCGTCAGCGGCGCGCCCAAAATTCGCGCGCTGGAAATCATCCGCGAGCTGGAGCCGGTCAAGCGCAACGTGTACTCCGGCGCGGTCGGTTACATCGGCTGGCACGGCGATGCCGACACCGCCATCGCCATCCGCACCGCGGTAATCCAGGACGGCTATCTATATGTGCAGGCCGGCGGCGGCGTGGTCTACGACTCCGACCCCGATCTGGAATGGCAGGAGACGATGAACAAGGGCCGCGCACTGTTCCGCGCAGTCGCCCAGGCGGCCAAGGGCCTGTGATGGACGGGCAGGGTAGTGGAGCGCGCATCAGTTTCCGCAACGACTACAGCGAAGGCGCGCATCCGCGTCTGCTGCAGGCGTTGGCGCAGGCCAGCGCCGAGCAACATGCTGGTTACGGCACCGATCGGCTGAGCGCACGTACTGAAGAGTTGATACGCACTGCCGTCGCGCAACCGCACGCGGATGTGCATCTGTTGGTCGGTGGCACGCAGACCAACCTGATTGCCATCAGCGCGTTCCTGCGCCCGCACCAGGCGGTGATTGCAGTGGAGGCCGGGCACATCGCCACGCATGAAACCGGCGCCATCGAAGCCACCGGCCACAAGGTACTCACCGTGCCCGCGCCGCACGACAAGTTGACCCCGGCATTGATCCAGCCGGTGCTGGAGGTGCACAGCAACGAGCACATGGTGCAACCGCGCCTGGTCTATATTTCCAACAGCACCGAAAGCGGCACCATCTACACGTATGCCGAACTCGACGCGCTGTCGCGATTCTGCGGCGCAAACGATCTGCTGCTGTACCTGGACGGGGCGCGGCTGGGTGCCGCGCTGACCGCCGACGGCAACGATCTGGATCTGCCCACCATTGCCGCACTGACCGATGCGTTCTACATCGGCGGCACCAAGAATGGCGCGCTGCTCGGCGAAGCCTTGGTCATCGTCAACTCCACATTGCAGGCCGATCTGCGTTACCTGATCAAACAGCGTGGCGCATTGCTGGCCAAGGGTATGGTGCTCGGTTCGCAATTCGCAGCGTTGTTCGAAGACGGCTTGTTCTTCGAACTGGCCGCGCACGCCAACGCCATGGCGCGACGCCTGCGCGCCGGCCTGCTCGCGGCCGGCGCGCACTTCACCAGCGACTCGCCAACCAATCAACAGTTCATCGCCGTCAGCGCGCAACACGCTGCGCAGTTGGCACAACGCTACGACTTCGAGCGCTGGGAAGTGCGCACCGACGGCAGCCACGTGATCCGCTTCGTGACGTCGTGGGCCACTACGCCCGAAGCGGTGGATCGCCTATGTGCGGATGTTGCAGCTCTGCTGCACGATCCTGCCGTGCAGGGCCATGACTAGACATCAAGGAAGACGACAATGAAAAAGATCATCGCTTGGACGCTTGCCACTGCCCTGATCCTGCCCGCCGTGGGCGCAGCGCAGATCAATACCTTGCCATCGCAGCCGCATTTGCTGGTGAAAGGTCAGGCGTTCCGCACCGTGGATCCGGATCGCTTCATCATTGACCTCAAGGTCAGCAAGACCGATCCGCAGCCGGATCTGGCGCGCAAGTTCGTTGAAGACCGTGCACGGGTTGTTCTGGATGGATTGCAGCGAAATCACGTACTCAAAGATTCGCTTTATGCATCCGCGCTGACGATTGCCCCGCAATCGCGTTACGAGGCAGGCAAGTCCGTCTTCGAAGGGACCAGGGTAGAGCGCAAGATCCGCGGCACCTTCACCGCGTTGAAGGATGTACGTGCCTTTCTCGGCGGCTTGGACGCCACTGAGTCCGTGCAGGTGCTGTCCATGCAGACCGCCTACGGTGATGCCGCCGCATTGCGCGCTGAGCTCAAGCGTGAAGCTGCCACGCAGTCGCGCGAATCGGCCCAAGGGCTCGCCGCCGCCTATGGCGTGCGCCTTGGTGGGATCTACAGCATTTCCGATGTCGCCCCCAGCTTCGCCTACGGCGTCGAAGCAGGCACCTGGTCGGCCCCCAACGCGCCAAGGCCGGGCTCGATGGTGTCTCCGGCATCTCCACCGCCGCCGCCCGCTCCAAGCGCGGGTGCACAGGGCATTGGCGAAAGTCTGCTGACCGGCATCATTACCTATACCGAAAACATTTATGCGGTCTTCCTGATCGCGCAATGAGTCCTTTGCCATGCTCCTGATGCTTGATAACTAGCATGTAAGTAAAGTGGGGTCCAGGGAAGTCCGCAGAAGCATTGATAGATAGGGATTCCTGGGCTTCCAAGATCCATTGTCGTCTGGCTATGTCCATCGTAATCCGGCGAATTTGCGGGTATCGTTGCGGGTATCAAGACGCCGATACCCGCACATGCTGACCGATGCAAAAATACGAACCGCAGAGGCTGGCCCTAAGCCGGTCAAGCTGGCTGACAGTGGGGGCCTGTACCTTGAGGTGCGCCCCACCGGCACCAAGCTGTGGCGCTATCGATACCGGATCGGAGGCAAGGAAAACGTCTACGCCATGGGCGAGTACCCGAAGATGTCGCTGGCTGCTGCCCGGACTGAGCATGACAAGGCGCGGGCGCTGGTAAAGCAGGCCCTCCATCCAGCCCACAGCCGCCAGGCCGAACGCCTGTCCAACCAGGCGGCAAATGCCAATACGTTTGAGGCAATTGCCAACGAGTGGATTTCGAAGAAGTCCGGAAGCTGGACGCCGTACTATCAACGCCAGGTCGAAAATTTCCTCACAGCGGATGTCTTCCCTCATATCGGCAGACTGCCAATACGTGCCGTCACAGCGGCGCACCTGCTCGCAATCATCAAACGCATAGAGCAGCGAGGGGCCGCCACGGTCGCGCTGCTGGTGAGACAGTGGTCTTCAGCGATCTTTCGTTACGCAGTGTCGACGCTTCGGGCTGATGTCGATCCTGCTGCCGCGTTGAGAGGTGCAATCCATCGACCCAAGGTCGAGCACCACAGGCCTCTGTCGCGTGAGCAGATTTCGCAGTTTGGCACTGCGCTGGAGAAGTACGGCGGCTACCGCACCACAGTGATTGCCCTGCGTCTTATGTTGCTGACCTTCGTCCGCACCGTTGAGTTGCGCAACGCGCGTTGGCAGGAATTTAGTCTCGATCAGGCGATGTGGCGGATCCCAGCCGAACGCATGAAGATGCGCGAGCCGCACATTGTGCCGCTGTCTAAGCAGGCGATCGAATTATTGAGGGAGTTGCAGACTTACACGGGTGGGCGCGGACTGCTGTTTCCAAACTACAGAAGGCCAAAAGAGTCCATGACAGCGACGACATTGAATCGCGCACTCGAACGGATGGGATTCAATGGCAAGGGAAGCATCGGGTTCTCAGCACATGGCTTTCGTGCGACTGCTTCGACATTGTTGAATGAGATGGGATTCCGCGCAGATGTCATCTAGCGCCAGCTTGCGCATGCTGAGCGAAACAAAGTCAGAGCAAGCTATAACCAAGCTGAGTACCTGCAGGAACGTGTCGCAATGATGCAAGCTTGGGCTGGCTTCTTAGACAGCTTGAGGACACAAGGAACCCAGGCTTGAAAGGGCAGATACCCATACGATCAAATGGATCGCCAGCCCGGGCTAGAGCTCGCTGCCGGCGTTCATTCCTTGCCAAAGCTCCTCCGAGACTGATTGTTCATACGGATAAGGTTCTTTTCTCCGTACTCAATGACTTGTCTTCATCCTCGGGGAGTTCGCGGTCTCATTTGATGTGTTCGACAACCTACCTTGAGTTGATGGCATTTGTTCATGATGCGCGTCGTCTTCCAAATATGAATTCGTGACGGCGAAGAGGGCTGTATAGAAATACATCATAACTCTGCTCGGATCCGGCTATAGCTTGGCGTCCACACGCAGGTTACTGCGCTTTTTTCGCCAAAATAGTTCATCTGAGCATGCATCCCGCCTTGGCAGTGGCGAACATTTGTACTCGCCGCCTGAGGCATGTCGCTGTAATGGCATGTGCATTTCGTCAGATCAGCGGCGTTGCCAATGCTTTGTCAATGCGAGGTCGCCTACATGTCGCTCAACACGCTTTCGACCGGGAGCAGCGCAGGTCTGATTCTCCCTATAACGGATGACCCATCCTCTCTGGAGCCGCTCGGATCCGACTCTGGCATGACCGATTCCGATTTCTTGTCGTGGATGGATAATCTTTTCTTGCAGCAGATCTACCGCATGATAGCCGTTGCATACGGCAATCTTCCAAGCGATGATCCGACCGTTGACCAGCCCGGAACGCTCGCGCCCTCAGCTGATGATATTCAAGCCTGTCAGCCGATCGAGAAACGCACGTCTTGGCCCACGCCTTCGACAGGGTTCGACGCTAAGGACGTCAAGGGATCCACGCTACCGCCCGCGGTTGATGGGTCATCGGTTACATGGGATGGCGGTACGCTCACCGCATCGGAGCTTCAGATTGTCTCGACGCTCAATCAGCACAAGGACAAGATGCCCCTTGAGTTTTCAAAGCTCGACGACAAGATCAACGACCCATCCACGCCTCCGGACTTGAAGAGTGCACTGCAAGGCCTGCAAAAAGACCCACGTCTGTTCTTTGCCATCGGCTCGCAGGGCGACGGAAAATGCGGCGGCAAGATCAAAGCTCAAGATCTTTGGGACTTTGCGGATCACCATCAACAGGTGACCGATCTGGGCGGGAAAAACGCTGAATTCAATCCCAAGAATATCAAGGGAGACACGCCACCGCCGCAGGCACAAGGCTCAACGGTCACATGGGACGGTGGTACCCTGACGCAATCTCAGCTGGAGATCGTTTCCACGCTCAATCAGCATCGCGACATGACGCCGATCGAATTCGGCAAGCTCGACGAAAAGATCAACGATCCCGCCACACCACCCGACATGAAGAAGGCGCTGCAAGGCCTACAACAGGATCCCGGTCTGTTCTTCGCCATGGCGTCCCAAGGGCACGGCAAGCACCATCACGACGATCAGGGTAAGTGCAATGGCACGTTGATTGCGGACAACCTGTACGATTTTGCCGATCGTCATCCACAGGTCACTGCCATGGGGGGCAAGAACGCGACATACAACCCAGAAAAAATGAAGGGACGCGACCTGCCGCCACCGGTCGACGGCTCTTCGGTCACGTGGGACGGCGGCACGCTCACCCAGAACGAATTGGAGATCGTCACCACGCTCGATCGCCACAAGGACAAGATGCCGCTGGCGTGGGCCGATCTCGATGCGAAGATCAACGATCCAGCGACACCGCCGGATCTGAAGAAGGCATTGACGGAACTGCAGAACGATCCACGGCTGTTCTTTGCGATCGGCTCGCAGGGCGATGGCAAATGCGGTGGCAAGATCAAGTCCGGTGACCTCAGCAAGTTCTCGGCCGGTCACTCGCAGGTGGCGGAGTACGCCACCAAGCAAGCAAAAGGCTACACGCAGAACTACGTGGCGTCGGACAGCCCGGACAAGGCTCAACCGACAGTCATGACCGAAAGCGACGCAATGCGTGAGTTCTATCGCTACTCGGACTATCTGCCGAAGGACCTGAACCAGGACGCATTCAGGCAACTGGTCGAAGGCAACAGCAATACCCAAAAGTGTCCGCCGCAGGTCATTGCCGCCGCACAGTATTTCCGTGAGCATCCGGATCAGTGGACGGCGCTGGCGGGAGATTCGGGCTCCATGAGCACCCCGGATTTCCTGCAGAAATCCGCATCGCAGATGCACCTTACAGCCCCCGAACTGAAGACGCTCGACACCGTCAACAGCCACCAGGATGCGTTCTTCGGCGACGGCAAAGAGGTGACCCGCGACAAGCTCGACACGATCGTCAAGGACGATAAAGCCGACCCCGCCGTGCGCGACGCCGCCAAACAGCTATTGGCTGACCCGCTGCTGTTCGGATTGTTGAACAACTCGATCACCGGCTACAAGAAGCCGCATAGCTTCTTTGGCGGTGGCCATGTCGTCGACTCGGGCAAGATCAGCGACAAGGATTTCCAGCAGTTCTACGAGCACATGACGGCGGCCAACAAGACTGTGGATAAGGCGCCGACCCACGCGGCCACATCGCCCGAGCAGAAGAAGGCTGTCGACGACATGTTGATGGGCAAAGCCGATCAACCTGACATCAAGAAGAAAAAGAAGGACATCGGCACCGTCGGCAAGGGGCTGCATGAGTTCCTCAAATGGGACAGCAAGATTCTGGACTGGGCCTCGATCGGACTGAGTGCACTGAACGGCATCCCCGTCATCGGCGAGTTTGCCGATGCAGCAGCGGTGGCACTGGAGGGCGAAGCGCAGGCCGCACAGGTGCTCGATACGGCACTGCAAGGCGGCGACATGTCGCTTGCGTGGAAACTCGCCGGAATCAACATGGCTGGAGCGGTCGTTGGTGCAGTCGGTGGGCCGAGCGCCAGGATCGCAGCCAAGGGGGCCGCCAAGGGAGTCGCGTTGGGTGCCGCCAAAGCAGCGAGCGAGAGTGCGACCAAAGGCGCTGCTGAGGGAGCGGGCAAAGTCACGACCGAAGGAGCAACGAAGGCTGCTAACGAAGGAGCAACGGAGGGTGCTATCGAGGGGGCAACCAAAGGCGCAACCAGGAAAGAGAAAGTCGGCGCTTTTGCGAAAGGCTATGTAGTAGGCGGAACCATTAGTACATCCACTGACATGCTGAAGGTTCCTGTGATGGCGGGCTTACATTACGAAGAAGTGCAATTGGACAAGGAGAGAGACAATGGCGACATCCGCCAGAATCTGGAAGACGCGGGCGGGGTGCCGCTAGGCAAGCAGACCATCCCCGTGTCTATTGCAGACAACTTCGAGGCAGACACGAAGGAGAACCTCAGGAATTTGAGGGGTGGCCGGCGCAGGTAACGGGGGGGGGCTCGCTTGAGCGGCTACTGTGAGAAGAGCAAAGGGCGATCGCCAGGATTGCCCTTTGCGTTGGCGTGCCGGTCCTTGACCTGCAAGCGCGCGCTCTTCCAGACCGAATATGGCGACTGCAATAGATCGGCTGCCTATGCGCGTTCGCTGATCTAAGTAAGGTCTGAACAACATTTCAGATCGCAGAGATTGCGTCATCCTGGACGGCATGAACACGTACAGCGGGTTTGCCCGACGGGGTGTTTGCGCTTTTCTAGGTGTTCAGTCCCGGCATTAGATGGATCGGGTCCACCTTGAACCGCTCGGGTTCGGATGTCCACTGCTTGCAGATGAACGCGTACGGCGTC
>NZ_MDSK01000065.1 GCF_002940205.1 Xanthomonas arboricola pv. guizotiae | reverse complement strand
ACTACGCCGACGGCGTGGCGCAGTACCGCGCCTTGCTGGAATCCGGCGTGGTCGCCGCGGGCGAGTTGCAACTGAGCATGGGCGTGGGCTTGACTGCCGCGCAGGCCGCTGCACTCACGCAGGACATCGTGTGGATGGTGGAGCAGGACTACCAGGGCCAGAAGGTGCTGGTACCGGTGGTGTACCTGGCGTCCAACTCGCTGCAACTGCGTGGCAACGGCGCGTTGATTGCCGGCGGCAACGTCGAGCTCAACGCCACCAACGCCATGAGCAACCAGGGCGTCATTGCCGGCGCCGACGTCAGCATCACCACAGGCAACCTGCTCAACCAGGGCCGCATCAGCGGCACTGGCAGCGTTGCCCTGGAAGCGCGCAACGACCTGCTCAACCAGGGCCAGATCCAGGGCCGCGACGTCGCACTGGTGGCCGGCAACAATCTGGTCAGCGAAGCATCCAAGGCCATCAACGGCGTCGGCATCCTGTCCGGCATCAGCGCCAGCAACACCCTGCAACTATTCGCCGGCAATGACATGACGTTGACCGGTACCCGCGTGCAGGCCGATGGCAGCGCAGCGTTGATCGCTGGCAACACCCTCAGCCTGACGCCCAGCGCCTTGCGCGACGACAACGGCCTGCTGCGTGGCGGCGACGCTGTGTCGGTGACCACGGGCAAGGACCTGATCGTCTCCGCAGGCAACGACCTGCAACTGCACGGCGTGACCATCAACGCCGGCGGCAGTGCCGCACTGCAGGCAGGCAACAACCTCTCGCTGACCCCGAGCACTGGTCTGGATGGAAAGGTTGCCACCCGCACCAATATCAGCACCGGCGACAGTCTGCAATTGACCGCTGGCAACGACCTGACCATCCGCCAGGCCGACGTCAAGGCCGGCGGCGATCTGATTGCCGCAGCAGGCAACAACCTCAACGTCGAATCGGTCCTCAACGAGACCGAAACCAACAGCTACAAGACACGCAACGGCAAGACGCGCGTCACCACCACCACAACCACGCAAACCATCGACCAGCAGGCGCTCACTGCCGGCGGCAACCTGATCCTCAGCGCCGGCAACGACGTCAACCTGGTCGCGGCCAAGCTGGACGCCGGCAAGGGCCTGGGCATCAGCGCCGGCAACGACATCAATGCCAGCACGCTGACCACGGTGGATACCAGCAACACGCTGGAGACGCGCAAGCGCTTCAAGCAGGCTACCGCGACCAGCGACGAAACTGTCCACGGCACCGAGTTCAGTGCCGGCGGCAACCTGGCGATGCAGGCCGGCAACGACATCACCCTCACCGCCGCATCGGCCGCCACCAAGGAAGGCGGCATCACCCTGGCCGCCGGCAACGACGTCAACCTGCTCGCTGCCAGCGAGCAGCACGACGCCGTGCAGGACATGACCAAGAAGAAGAAGGGCACGTTCTCCAGCAAGACCACAACCACGCATGATGCGTGGCAGGACAACGTGGCGGTCACCACCACGCTCAGTGGTGACACGGTGCAGATCGCGGCGGGCAACGACTTGCTGTCGCAGGGTGCGCAAGTGGCCAGCACCGGGGATGTGGTATTGGCCGCCGGCAACAACCTCACGCTGGACACCGTGCAGAACACGCACAGCGAGGAACACGAAAAGACTGTCAAGAAGTCCGGTCTCTACGGCGGCGGCGGATTCAGTGTCGCCTTGGGCGTGACCAAGAAGACCGACGGCCTGGACGTCACCGAGGTCACCAATACCGGCAGTCTGGTCGGCAGTACCGATGGCGCGGTGACGATGACGGCTGGCAACAAGGTGTCCATCACGGGCAGCGATGTGCTGAGCGCCACCAGCACCACCATCGTGGGCAAGGAAGTCACCATTGCTGCAGCAGAAAACACCGTGGACACGGTGCAGACCTCCAAGCAGCAGAGTGCGGGCATCACGTTGGGTATCAGTGGTGGCGTCGTCGATACCGTATTGGCAGCGTATGGTGCTGCCAAGCGGATTTCCGATGTGGACGACGACAGGCTGAAAGCGCTCTATGCGGCGCGTGCTGCTTACGCGACAGGTGCGACGGTCGATCAAGCAAAAACAACTCCAGACAATTTTTTGGCTGGCTATCAAGGTCAAGCGGTCGGTGGAAATGTGGCAAAACCTGGCAAGGAGCCAGCGAGCGGATTAGAAGGGGCGGGAGCTGCAACTGGCATGAGCTTTCGTCTCGGCATTGGTGCGAGCAGTTCGTCAAGCAAGACCAGCACACATGAAGAAAGCACCGGGGGCAGCCGCATCCTCAGCAACGGCAATGTCACCATTGCAGCCACCGGCGGCGACCTCAACGTCATTGGCAGCAAGATTGCCGGCAACAACGTGGCATTGGCCGCAGCAAACAATCTCAACCTGCTCAGCAATCAGGAGACCAACACCACCAAGTCTGAAAACAAGAACGCTGGGGGTGAGATCGGTGTCAGCGTCGGTGCGACGACGGGCTACTATCTGACAGTGTCCGCCGGCAAAGGCAGCGCCAAGGGCAATAGCGATCTACGTGCGGAAAGCGTGGTCACGGCCAACGACACCTTGACCTTGGTGAGCGGAAACGACACCACGATCCAGGGCGCACAGGCGGTTGGCAATAAGGTCCTTGCGAATGTTGGCGGCGATCTGCTGATCAAGAGCGAGCAGGACACCAACGAGTACAAGAGCAAACAACAGCAGGCCAGCCTGACCCTCGCGACCGGCTCTGGTAGCGGCGGCAGCTACAGCCAGCAGAAGGTCAACAGCAGCTATACCAGCGTGACTGAGCAGAGCGGCATCCAGGCCGGCAATGGTGGCTTCGACATCACGGTGGGCGGTACCACGAAGTTGGTAGGCGGCGCTATTGCCAGCACGGCCGATGCTGGCAGCAACCGGCTGTCCACCGGCAGCCTGACGGTCGAGGATCTTCAGAACAAGGCCGAGTACAAGACAAGCGGCGTCTCTGTGGCCGGTGGCACGGGCAGCAGCATGGCGAGCGTGGCCATCGGTACCGGGCTGAGCATGTTGGGCAACGCTAGCGACAGCTCAAGCAGCACGACCAAAAGCGATATCGCCGCCGGTACGATCCAGATCCGCAATGGCGACGAGTCTGCGCTGGCAGGGTTGGATCGCAATGCCACCGAGTTGCAGCAGTCCGGGCTGAAGGAGATTTTTGATCAGAAAAAGATCAACGATCAGAAGGAGCTCATGGGGTTGGCTGGAGAGATTGGGTTCAGAGTCGTAGGTGATGTTGCTTCGGCGATGTATCAGAAAGCTCAGCTTGATCTGGCCAGCGCACCGGATGAAGCGTCTAAAGCTCAGGCACTGGCACGTCTGGACGCATGGAGCGACGGGGGTACGAACAAGATTTTGCTGCATGGCCTGACAGGCGCGGCGATTGCTGCGCTCGGCGGTGAAAATTTTCTGCAAACAGCAATTGGTGCAGCGGGCGCTGAAGCAGCCAAGGTGGCGATGTCGGATTACTTGGTCAAGAACGGCGTTACCGACCCGGCGACTTACAACGCACTCATGGAGCTAGGAAGTGTGGCGCTTGGTGGTATTGCGGGTGGGCAGGTTGGCGCAACAACCGCGCTGGCGGGAGATCAGTTCAATCGGCAGTTGCATCCTGATGAAGTGACATGGATTCGCCAAAACGCTGAGGCATTCGCGTTGCAGGAAGGAATTAACGAAGAGGAAGCAAATCGTCGCCTAACCGTGGAAGCTGCCGCGCGAGTCGATGCAGAGATCAACGGCCTTATTGGCAATACCAACGTTGATGAGAGTGCTCAGAGATTCCTCAGCACCAACACCAACCAGTACGCCTGGGGCCGCGCTTTCCAGGCGACTGATGCTGAATACAACGCCTTTCACCTGTACGGAAAAGAGTTGGCTTCCAGTTCGGATAACTTCCTCACGGTCTACAACGGCCTCTATCAGGCAGGCATCAGCAAGGATGTGCTGCAGTATAATTACAACTCGGAGCTACTTAGATTCGCTGACACGTCGCGCGGCGACGCTACTTTAGTGACATCTGTTGGGGGAGTCGCACTTGCTGGTGCAACGTTCGGGGCAGGGAGCCTAACGTTCGCCGCTTTGCCAGAGGTAGCGGCGGTGGGGGCTAAAGGAGCCGTGACAGGGGCTGGAACATATACTGCAGGAGTCGCTTGGAGTTCCGTGAAGGAATCCTATTCTGATGGCGGATCAATTTTTTCAAAATTTTCGGAAAAATTCTCATGGCCTAAATTGGCTATTTCGTCCACTATTGGCGCGACAGGTGGAATGGCTACCCAACAAATGCTGGGATGGGCGGGATTGCCAATAGGATTTATGGAAAGCATAAAGACAGCTGGTGGGGTTGTTATACAAGCCAATAAATTGGCCGTGAGCACGTCAGTAAAGACTGCGGCTAATGCGGTAGCTGACCATTACGCTGAAAAAAAAGACGAGGATACAAATAAATGATTGGTGCAATTTTTGATGGTTTGTTGGGGGGGTGATTTCAAACTTAACAGAAAAGTTTTTATCTATTTTCAGTTATAAATTCATAATAACAATTTATTTTCTCGTTGGATCTTTGTTTTCGATTTTTGCTATTTCTTACATTGTCATTGATAGTGGTTTTGGTGTTGAATACGCCCTAAACAGGCTGGCAACCATTGACATGGTAGTTGGATTATTTTTATTCCCGTTGATATTTTCTTTGGTTGGCGGGGTTTCAAAAATTTTAACGCCGCGGTTGAGATGGGAGGATTTCGAATCCGGCCTTATTAAAAGCAACTATAAAAAAGAGTTGGACGAGAAAATTGGCGTTATTAGATTCTCAAAACGGAGAAATATGTTCATAGCTAGGTTGAGTGGGGACGGGGTTGTCACGAAGGTTGAGTGGTTAATGTTTGGAAGGAAAATCACAAATATTGTCCTTGCTCCGATGACTAAAGTGAGGCGCTAGCTGATTATATAAATGCATTTTTCCCGAAAAAATTACGTCAGCGGGGCGCGTGGACCCGTAACCATTCCGACAGCCGCACAGGCAGCTGCGGCTGAGAAATTCGAAACCTCGAAACCTCAGTAGTAAACCTCAGGGGCGCAGTAATTGAGCGGGACGCCGCCCTGGGCGCCAGCATGACCGGCGGCCAAGGCGTCAGCATCAACGGCGCCACTATCAGCAATGGTGCCGTCGGCAGCGACGGTCGTGGCATTAGCGGCGCTTCGCTGAATGGTGTCGGCGCACAAGGTGGCTTGAGCGGTCGCGCCACGCAAAGCGCCGGTGGAGTGGGCAGTCAGGCGGTGATCGGCCGTGCCAATGGCGGCGCGAACAGTATTCGTGTTGCCACCGGTACGACCGGCAGTGCAGGCACCCAGGTGGGCGCCAACACGCAGGACGCCACGCTCGCCACGTCGGGCGGCATCGTCAAGATGTCGGTCGCACCGGTCGCGTCCAACGACAGTGGGCTTGTACGCAGCAGCGTCGATCAGGCAGACGTGCAGGCCACCGCGGCCGGTACCGGCGTCACTGCCGTCGCATCCGACAGCCGTACCCGAGTCGATCCGGCCAGCATTCCGGTGACCAACATTGTGGGTAGCGGCCAGACGTCGCTGACGCAGATCGATCTGCCCATTGGCGGGCTGTATCGCCTCTCCGGCGGCACCGGTACCGATCTCACCGCAATGGGCCGTGCCGCCAACGGCCTGGGCGGCATCAACGCCTGGCGCAGCAATGGCCCCGGCCGTCGTTACCTGATCGAGACCGACCCGCGCTTCGTCAATTACGACAACTTCATCAGCAGCGACTTCCTGCTGGACAAGCTGGGTGTTGATCCAGAGTGGACCCAGACCCGCCTGGGCGATGGCTTCTACGAGCAGCGCCTGGTGCTGGACCAGATCACCCAGCTCACCGGCCGCCGCTATCTGGGCAACTACGCCGACGGCGTGGCGCAGTACCGCGCCTTGCTGGAATCCGGCGTGGTCGCCGCGGGCGAGTTGCAACTGAGCATGGGCGTGGGCTTGACTGCCGCGCAGGCCGCTGCACTCACGCAGGACATCGTGTGGATGGTGGAGCAGGACTACCAGGGCCAGAAGGTGCTGGTACCGGTGGTGTACCTGGCGTCCAACTCGCTGCAACTGCGTGGCAACGGCGCGTTGATTGCCGGCGGCAACGTCGAGCTCAACGCCACCAACGCCATGAGCAACCAGGGCGTCATTGCCGGCGCCGACGTCAGCATCACCACAGGCAACCTGCTCAACCAGGGCCGCATCAGCGGCACTGGCAGCGTTGCCCTGGAAGCGCGCAACGACCTGCTCAACCAGGGCCAGATCCAGGGCCGCGACGTCGCACTGGTGGCCGGCAACAATCTGGTCAGCGAAGCATCCAAGGCCATCAACGGCGTCGGCATCCTGTCCGGCATCAGCGCCAGCAACACCCTGCAACTATTCGCCGGCAATGACATGACGTTGACCGGTACCCGCGTGCAGGCCGATGGCAGCGCAGCGTTGATCGCTGGCAACACCCTCAGCCTGACGCCCAGCGCCTTGCGCGACGACAACGGCCTGCTGCGTGGCGGCGACGCTGTGTCGGTGACCACGGGCAAGGACCTGATCGTCTCCGCAGGCAACGACCTGCAACTGCACGGCGTGACCATCAACGCCGGCGGCAGTGCCGCACTGCAGGCAGGCAACAACCTCTCGCTGACCCCGAGCACTGGTCTGGATGGAAAGGTTGCCACCCGCACCAATATCAGCACCGGCGACAGTCTGCAATTGACCGCTGGCAACGACCTGACCATCCGCCAGGCCGACGTCAAGGCCGGCGGCGATCTGATTGCCGCAGCAGGCAACAACCTCAACGTCGAATCGGTCCTCAACGAGACCGAAACCAACAGCTACAAGACACGCAACGGCAAGACGCGCGTCACCACCACCACAACCACGCAAACCATCGACCAGCAGGCGCTCACTGCCGGCGGCAACCTGATCCTCAGCGCCGGCAACGACGTCAACCTGGTCGCGGCCAAGCTGGACGCCGGCAAGGGCCTCGGCATCAGCGCCGGCAACGACATCAACGCCAGCACGCTGACCACGGTGGACACCAGCAACACGCTGGAAACGCGCAAGCGCTTCAAGCAGACCACCGCGACCAGCGACGAAACTGTCCACGGCACCGAGTTCAGTGCCGGCGGCAACCTGGCGATGCAGGCCGGCAACGACATCACCCTCACCGCCGCATCGGCCGCCACCAAGGAAGGCGGCATCACCCTGGCCGCCGGCAACGACGTCAACCTGCTCGCTGCCAGCGAGCAGCACGACGCCGTGCAGGACATGACCAAGAAGAAGAAGGGCACGTTCTCCAGCAAGACCACAACCACGCATGATGAGTGGCAGGACAACGTGGCGGTCACCACCACGCTCAGTGGTGACACGGTGCAGATTGCGGCGGGTAACGATCTGCTGTCGCAAGGCGCGCAGGTGGCTGGAACAGGCGACGTGACCCTGGCTGCCGGCAACAACATTGCCATCGACGTTGCGGAGAACAGCTACGCCGAGTCGCATGAATCCAAGACCAAGAAGTCCGGCCTATTCGGCGGAGGCGGAGCGAGCGGTTTGGGAGGCATTGGTTTCACGGCCGGTAGCCAGAAAGCGTCGAATGCAAGTCAGTCCAGCAAAACCGCCACGACAGGAAGCTTGATTGGTAGCGTCGAAGGCAATGTGAGTGTAGTAGCAGGAGGCGATGTTGCGATCCGTGGCAGCGATCTTTTTGCCGGCCGCGCCACCAATGATGTCGAAGGAACTGGCGGCAATATTGCTATCCAGGGCCGCAACGTGGAAATCACGCCGGTCGAGCAGACCGAGCGAATTCAGTCGCAAGCTAAGGAACCTCTGAACAACTCTTGGCGTTGCGAGCGAATTTGGGATTTCGCTTGATCACGACAATCTCCGTTGCTGAAAATCAATCACTTACGCGTGATGGCTCCAACCTCAGGCGTCGATCAGAAGTCTATCGAGGAGTTGTTCAGAGCTTCCCTAAGGCTAGCAGTAGCGGCTTATCGATGGCGTTGGTTGGCACGCCGATCGACACTGTTCGCAATATGCAGCAGATTGACGATAGCGATGCTAATGGAAGGGAAAAAACCAAGAGCTATCTCAATGAGGTGGCTGCCTCCGCTGGAAGCATGCCGCAGATCGCGATGGGCTTTGGTAGCAAAAGCGCATCCGCAAACGTAGACATCGAACGTACCACTCAGCGGGGAGCTTCGGTCACGGCTGCAGGTGGCATCAGCGTGCGCTCGACAGAAGGCGACATCGTCCTGGCGGGTAGCAAGCTCCTGGCTGGCGGCGCAGTGATGCTTGATGCACAGCGCGATCTAATGCTGCTGGCAAGCGCGGACACACAAACGCAAACAAGTGATAGCAGGACCAAGAGCGGTAGCACAGTTTTCGCCATTCAGGACATCGGTGCGGCGAGCCGTCAAGTCAACGGTGGTCCAAACAGTGGCGGTATCACCACAATGCCCTACAGCGAGGGACGTGGAACCAATGATGCAGATAGGCAAGTTGTTGGGCAGACTGGTAGCAGCATCAGTGGGCAACAAATCACGCTAATCAGTAGACAAGGCGATATTGCGCTACAGGGTGCAAATGTTGCCGCAGAAGCTTCAGTCAACTTGATCGCCCAGAAGGGCGGGATCGAGCTGCTGCCGGGCATGGCGACTCAAAGCTGGCAAGAGACGCAGCGGCAGATGCAGTTCGGTGACCTGGGTGGCGATGGCTACTCCGGCACCGTTGGTATCCGCAAGGAGCTGTACGTTGTTGATGGCAGTAGCACCGATCAGAACAGTCTTCGCACCCAGTTGAGCAGCCTTAAGGGAGATGTGAATGTTCTTGCCAAGCAAGATCTAGTGACTAAGAGCGGCTAACAAAACCCAGGAAGAAGGCGTAAGCAGATGATGGAGGATGCGAGCGAAAGCAACGCCAAGTGGAGATCGATGCGACGT
>NZ_MDSK01000064.1 GCF_002940205.1 Xanthomonas arboricola pv. guizotiae | reverse complement strand
CATTCTTCGTCGGAAATATCGGTCGGATATGGCTTACGAGGCTTCATCCGTATACGTTAGCGTGACAAGAGCAAAGTTCATAACACGCTCTAGTGGACAGCGGCGTGATCCGCCGCAAGGTGCACGACGATCCGGCGCTGATGCAGCGCATCGCCGACGGCAGCGCCGATGCGGCCGATCACGCGCGCCTGGCCCGCGAAGGCGAGTTTCTGCATGGGGCGTTCTATCTCGGCTCGCCGGATTTCTACCAGTGGCTACGCGAGCTGGATGCAGACACGCGCGATGCCATCGGCATGCGTCGCATCAGCGAGATCAACCAGCTGTATGGCGGCAACGAAGCGCTGGAGCGGCTGCAACGCCGCGATGCGCGCTTCTTCAACTCCTGCATGATGGCCACCGCGCTCGGCGCGGCGGTGTCCGACGGGCTGGAAGATGGCCGCGTGGTTTCCGGCGTCGGCGGCCAGTACAACTTCGTGGCGATGGCGCATGCCCTGCCGCAGGCGCGCAGCGCGTTGATGCTGCGGGCCACGCGCGATGCCGGTGCACACGCAGCGAGCAATGTGCGCTGGAACTACGGGCACACCACCATCCCGCGCCATCTGCGCGATCTGTACATCACCGAGTACGGCATCGCCGACCTGCGCCACCAGACCGATCAGGATTGCGTGCTGGCGATGGCCGGCATCTGCGATGCACGCTTCCAGGACGCGTTGCTGGCAACCGCCAAGGCATCGCGCAAGCTACGTGGCGACCCTGCACTGCCTGCGCGTGCGCAACGCAACACGCCGCAGGCACTGCAACAGGCGCTGGCGCCGTTCCGCCGCGATGGCAGCCTGCCCGACTACCCGCTCGGCAGCGACTTCACCGGAGTCGAGCAACACCTGCTGCGCGCCCTGAGCTGGCTCAAACGCGCAACCGCCGGCAATAGCGCAACGCTGACGACCGTCTGGCGCGCACTGCTGTCACGCGAGAGCGGCGATGCAGACGATGCCGCTACTTTGCAACGGATGGCACTGGATGCGCCACGCAGCATCGGCGAACGGCTGCAGGCGCGGCTGCTGGCGTATGCCTTGCAAAAGACCAGAGTGCACTGAAGCGCCCGTGTCGCGAAAAGCGATGCCATGGCGCGTTTTTCGCACTGTGACGCACGACGGCAATACGGCGGAAAGCCTTGCGTCAAATTTGGCCCGGATGATGGCGACCACCTTCTTTCCGGCCTGGCTGCATGCGCTGCTTATTCGTTGTTTCGGCTGTGAATCCAGGCGATGACCGCACAGCGAAGCCAGCGCGCGCAAGGCGAAGCAATACACGCAGCGCTGCATTCCTTGGCCTGCTGATGCTGGCCGGTGTGACCGCGCATGCCGCGCCTCGCCTCACCGATCTGCAATACATCGGTAGCCACAACAGCTACCACGCCGGCTTCGCCCCCAGCGAGGCGACGCTGCTGCAACGACTGAGTCCGGAGCTGTTCGCGGCACTGGATTACCGCCATCCACCGCTGAGGCAACAACTGGACGATGGCGTCAGACAACTCGAACTGGATGTCTTTGCCGATGCCAACGGTGGTCGCTACGCACACCCGGCCAGCGTCGCGCAGATCGCCAAGGCCGGCTTGCCGCCCGCACCGCCCAGCGCACCGGCCGGAGTGATGGACAAACCCGGCTTCAAGGTCATGCACGTGCAGGACGTGGACCAGCGCAGCAACTGCCAGCCCTTGATCGCGTGCCTGCAGGAAGTGCGCGCGTGGTCGAAGCAGCACCCCGGGCATGTGCCGATCTTCATCCTGCTGGAAACCAAGCAGGCGCCGGTGCAACTGGCGTTTCCGACCGTGCAGCCGGAGCCGTTCGATCCGGCGGCGATGGATGCATTGGATGCCGAACTGCACTCGGTGTTTGGACCCGGCGAGTACCTCAGCCCCGATCAGGTCCGTGGCACCGCAGCCACGCTCAACGCCGCAGTGCTTGCGCACGGCTGGCCGTCGTTGAGCGAGGCACGCGGCAAGGTGGTGTTCCTGCTCGACCAACGGGCGGCCGGTGCCAGCTACCTGCCCGGGCATCCGTCGCTGCGCGGACGCGTGTGCTTCACCAATGCGGTGCCTGGCCAAGACGATGCCGCGTTCACCGAACTCAACGATGGCCCCGCCGAGACGATCACCCAATTGGTGAAAGCCGGCTATCTGGTGCGCACGCGTACCGACGCCGACCTGAAGGAAGCGCTGCAACACGACACCACCCGCCGCGACCGCATGCTGGCCAGCGGCGCGCAGTTGCTCAGCACCGACTTCCCCGCACATGAGCCGGCCGGCAACGGCTACGTGGTGCGCTTCGAAGGCGATGCGGTCGCACGCTGCAATCCGCAGCTGGCGCAGGCGCACTGCAAGGGCGCCGACCTCGGGCATTGAGTCGGGGTCACTGCCGTCGTCGCAATCTCCGCACCACACACAGACCTGTCGCAACCGAAGGCGTCGGCGATGCACACCCGCACCCGCGATACGCGGGCCGGGCACCCACGTTCTCCAACCACGCGAGCCAAAGCATGCAGTCCCCACGCACCACCCATCGCCTGACCTGCGCCATCGCGCTGGCACTGTCCGCGCCGGCGTTTGCCGAGACACCGGCGCTCGGCACCACCACGCTGGATTCGGTCAACGTGCAGGCCAAGCACGCCGCCACGCCGGGATCGCTCAACGAACAGCGCCTGTCCAGCAGCGTCAACAGCGTGATGAGCAAGCAGCAGATCGATGCGATCCCTTCCGGCGGCATCGCCGATGTCGTGTCGCACATGCCGGGCCTGTCCGCATACAGCGACATGCATCTGGGCCAGGCCACCACCGGCGAAAACGCCTACGTCAGCATTCGCGGCATGGACGCCAGCTACAACGCCTACACGCTCAACGGCTTCGGCATGCCGGAAACCGATTCGTCGACGCGCGCAATCTCGTTGAACATGCTGGCGCCGTTCGGCATCCAGTCGGTGCAGGTGTCCAAATCCCCAACGCCCGACATGCCCGGCGACTCGATCGGCGGCGCGATCGACATGCGCACGCCCAATGCCTTCGACTTCGACCAGGATGTCTACGCCAAGAGTACCGCGCAGGGCCAGTTCAATGCGCTGGCCTCGGAGCTGGGCGGCAAGGACAGCGGCGGCACCTTCCAGCAGGAGCTGGCCTGGAAGTTTGGCGATGGCCATGCCTTCGGCCTCTACGCATCGGCCTATTACGGCAGGAACAACAACATGGCGCAGGCGCCGGCGCCCAACAGCAAATACGTTCCGGCCGATCCCGCCCTCGCCACTGCAACCGACCTGCGCGATGTCGGGCCATTGATCAACACCCGCTACAAGTACAGCCTGTACACCAGCCAGATCGAACGCTATGGCGGCAACCTCTCGCTGGATTGGCAAGGCGACAACAACGCGCTGTATGCGCGTGCGATCTACGGCAGCTACGGCGTCACCGGGCAACAGGACCAGTCCAGCGCGCGCCTGGAAACCTATCGCAACCAACCCACCGCCGTGCGTGGCGGCTACTTCAACACGCACGATATCGACGAAAAACTGGCGACGCTGCAGTTGGGAGGCCAGACCACGCTGGGCCGCTTGCGCTTCGACTACGGCAGCTCGGTCGGTCGCGGCACCCGCAGCCGCCCGGACTACGTGTCGGCAAGCCTGTATGGCTTTACGCCCGGCAGCTTCGCCTTCGACCTCAGCAACCCCCGCTATCCCAGCATCGCGCCAAGCACGCCTGGCCTGCAGGACTTCTTCTACAACCTGGATGCGTCGTTGCTGTGGAAGGTGCAGGGGCACGACGCCGGCAGTCACGACAACCGCGTCAACGCACACACCGATATCACCTACCAGGTCGATGGCGATGTGCTGGACAGCGTCAAGCTCGGTCTGTCTGCCGACCACTCCGACCGCGGCGCCTACGATCACCCGTTCTTCCACAAGGACGGCAACTTCGTCACCAACGGGCCGTATTTTGGCGGACCCAATTACGCCTTCCCCACCGCAGGCGGACCGCCGCTGAGCGCGATCCCGGGCCGCGTCACCTATCACGCCTTCGACGGCCGCTACGCCGGCCCGTTCAAGCAGCTGGACCGCAACTGGATGCGTGCGCAGGCGCTGCCCTACAAGTACGTCAACGATCCCAACGGCGCAGGCGTCTATACCGCCAACGACTACAACGCCAACACCACCTCCAGCACCGAGGCGATCTATTCCGGTTATGCAATGGCCGCGCTGCATGTCGGCTCGGTGAGCGTGTTGCCCGGTGTGCGCTACGAGTTGACGCGCTATGCGGCCGACTCCTGGCAATCCAGCGGCGATGGCAGCACCGGCAGCTTCGTCGGCACCGGCAGCACCTATGGGCAAGTGCTGCCGGGCATCAGCATCAACTATCGGCCGGATGATCTCACCGTGTATCGGGCTTCGTTGCGGCGCAGTTTCAGCCGCCCGGCGTTCGGCCTGATTTCCGGCGAGACGGTGTACACCATCGACGATACCCAGCAGGTGGTCGGCATCTCCAGGCCCAATCCCGATCTGCAGCCGAGCAAGGCCGACAACGCCGATCTCTCCGCCGAGTTCTACGACCACAGCGGCGGCGTGCTCAGCGCATCGACCTATTACAAGCGCATCACCGGCTTCATCTACACCTCGCAATCGGCGACCAGCAACGACAACACCCTGGGCGGGCTGGTGCCGACCGGCACCACCTTCGAAAACGGCGTGCCGGTGACCATGCCGCAGAACGGCGGCACCGCCAGGCTCTATGGACTGGAGCTGGCAGCGAGCAAGCGCCTGCAGGAGTTGCCGGGCCTGTGGAGCAACGTCGGCGTCACCGCCAACCTCACGCTGCAGCACAGCGAAGCGGACAGCAAGCGCAGCGATCAACCGGAAAAGACCTGGCTGCCACGCGCGCCCGAGCGCATCTACAACCTGGATCTGTTCTACGACGATACGCATCTGCGCACCGACCTGAGCTACAACTACACCGGCCTGCAATTGCTGGGGCTGACCAGCGACCGGCTCAACTATTACCTGCAACCGGTCAAATCGCTGGACTTCACCGCGACCTATCATCTGCCGCACCACGTCGATGTCGGGGTGTCGGCCAAGAACCTGCTCAATGCCGCCACGTTCTACGAAACCCAGGGCAAGTCCAGGCGCTACATGGCCTACGACCCCGGCGCCGACGGCGCCTATGTACAGACCGGACGGGTGTACATGCTGACGTTGGGCTACACCTACTGACGGCAGCCCTGCACAGCTGCGGCGCAATGTCTGCAGCTGCAGGGACCGGGTCTGCACCGATCCGTATCGATCGCCTGCCTGTCAGTCAGGCGATCGATCGCGGCGTGGCGTGGCGCAGCACTCTCTCTGCCAACCGGGTGGAAGCAGCAGCAACAGGCGGCGGCATCGAATCGGCAGCCGCGCACAGGCGAGACAGCAGGTATCCGCTTCTGACCCGCATCCCGACAGCATCCCCAGTCAGTCCCGGTGCAGCCATTTCACGCAGACCACGCAGGCGGCTGGGGCAAGGTGCGCGCATGCCTCTTCCGGACCTGCTCATGCCACCACGCATCCACGCTCGCGCCTGCTTGCTCGCCCTCGCTCTCGGCACCTCCCTGTCCGCCCTGGCGCAAGCGCCGCAGCCCGCCGCCGCACCTGCGCCGGCACCTGCAGCAACGCCCGCTGCGACAGTCGTGCCGACCGGCCCGCGCTCGGATCTGCATGCGCAGGTGCTGCTGGATCGCGCGCATTTCTCGCCGGGGCAGATCGACGGCGAGCGTGGTTCCAATCAGAAGCGTGCGGTGTCGGGGTTTCAGGCCGCGCACAGGATCAAGGTCACCGGTGAGCTGGATGACGCCACCTGGCAGGCCTTGCAGGCCGACACCACGCCGGCCCTGGTGCAGTACACGCTCACCGATGCCGATGTTGCCGGCCCGTTCCAGCCGATTCCGAAAGGACCGGCCGAACAGGCCAAGCTGACGTCGCTGGGCTACACCTCGGTGGACGAGGCGCTGGGCGAGCGTTTCCATGCCGCTCCGGAGCTGCTGCGCCAACTCAACCCCGGCGTGGATTTGAGCAAGGCCGGTGGCGTGATCCAGGTACCGAACATCGACGGCGTCCCGCCGCTGGCCAAGCCGGCCAAGCTGGTGGTCGACAAGTCCGACTCGACGCTGCGCCTGTTAGATGCCGACGGCAAGGTGTATGCGCAGTTCCCGGTGTCCTCCGGCAGCAAGCACGATCCGCTGCCGATCGGCCGCTGGAAGGTGCTGGGCGTGGCGCGCGACCCGGTGTTCAAGTACAACCCCAAGCTGTTCTGGGACGCGAAGAAGGGCGATCAGAAGGCTACCTTGCCGTCGGGCCCGAACAATCCGGTCGGACGCGTCTGGATCGATCTGTCCAAGCCGCATTACGGCCTGCACGGCACGCCGGAACCCGGTCATGTCGGCAAGACCGAATCGCACGGCTGCGTGCGCCTGACCAACTGGGACGTGGTCACTCTGGCCAGCGTGGTCGGCCCGTCCATGCCGGTGGTGATGCAGGAGTAAGCATGAAACTGCTGATGATGCTGGTGGTCGGTGTCCTGCTCGGTGCAGCCGGCTATTGGTGGCTGGAACGCCAGGCACCACAGGCGGCGGTGGCACCGGCGTCCGCAGCTGCACCCACGGTGACAGCGCAGCCCAACGCGCCAGAGGCGGCAATGGCAACGTCTTCTGCGGCTCCAGCGGTTGCCGCACCGTCGCCGTCCACCGAGACGATGCCCGCTGCAGACACGCCAGCCGCGCCTGCGTCTGCAGCCGCTCCTGAGGCTGCGAATTCAGGCAGCGGCCTGCTGATTCCGGTGCAAGGCATCAGCAGCGGCCAACTGCAGGACACCTTTACCGATGCACGCAGCGAAGGTCGCGTACACGATGCCATCGACATTCTTGCACCGACCGGCACACCGGTGATTGCAGTTGCAGACGGTACGGTCGAGAAACTGTTCAACAGCGAGCGCGGTGGCCTGACCGTGTACCAGTTCGATCCGAACGGCACGTACTGCTACTACTACGCACACCTGGAACGCTACGCCGATGGTCTGGCAGAAAAGCAGGCAATCAAGCGCGGCCAGGTCATCGGCTACGTCGGCAGCACCGGCAATGCCGATCCTGCCGCACCGCATCTGCACTTCGAGATCCACCGCCTGGGGCCGGAAAAACAATGGTGGAAGGGAGAGGTCTTGAATCCCTACCCCGTATTGCATGGCGACCAGACCTTGCAGTGATGCACCGAGCAGCGATGCAGACCCGGGCCTGCGCGTGATGCGCAGGCCTGTGCATTCAGATCAACATGCCGCCCGATACCTCGATGCGCTGCGCATTGATCCACCCGGTTCCCGGCGCGAGTAATGCGGCGACCACCGGCCCGATATCGTCCGGCAGCCCTGGGCGTCCCAGCGCCGTGACCGACGACACCATCGCATTGACCTGTGGGTTATCGCGCACATTGCCGCCGTTGAAGTCTGTCTCGATCGCACCCGGCGCCAGCGTATTGGCACGAATGCCACGCGCGCCCAGTTCCTTGGCCAGATAGCGGGTGAACACCTCCACCCCGCCTTTCATCATCGCGTAAGCCGAGGCACCGGGCAGCGCGAAACGTGCCAGGCCGCTGGATACGTTGAGGATGCGTCCGCCGTCGGCGATCAACGGCAGCAATGCCTGGGTCAGGAAATACGGCCCCTTGAGATGGATGTTGACCAGCGCATCGAACTGCGCCGGCGTGGTGTCGGCGATGGCCGCGTGCAGCCCGGTACCCGCGTTGTTGACCAGCGCATCGAACTGCGTGCGGTCCCAGCCGGCCAGCACCTGCTTCAACTGCGCAGCGAATGCCGCGAACGACTCGGCGTCGGCAACATCCAGCGGCAGTGCCTGCGCGCGGCGGCCAAGCGTGTGGATCTCGGCGACCACCGCAGCGGCCTCATCTGCCTGGCTGCGATAGGTCAGCACGATATCGCTGCCGTCCGCAGCGAGTGCAAGCGCAGCATTGCGGCCCAGGCCGCGGCTGCCGCCGGTGATCAGGGTGATCGGTGTGGTGGTCGACATGATGGACTCCGTTGCGTGTTGGGAAGCGATTTGGGGCGATCACCAAAGCTGGTGCGAGACCGCAGGGCGGACGTGACGTTGTCTGACCGCACCAAGACTATTGCGCTTGCCGCGCCGTATAAATCAGTCCAACCTGATTGCACCGTTCAAGAACGTCGACCAATTCATGGATAGCCTGGAGTCGCTACACGCCTTCCTGCGCGTCGCCGAGCTCGGCAGCTTCACCCGCGCCGCCGAAACGCCGGGCCTGCCCAAGGCCAGCGTCTCCACCGCCGTGCAGCGGCTCGAAGCCTCGCTGGGGACGCAGCTTTTGCATCGCACGACGCGCCGCGTGCAACTCACCGGCGACGGCACCGCGTTCTACCAGCGCAGCCGCGATCTGCTCGACGACATGGACGAATTGCAGAGCATGTTTCAGCGCGAACGCAGCCAGCTGCGCGGGCGCCTGCGGGTGGACATGTCCTCCGGCGTCGCGCGCAATTTCGTGATTCCCGCACTGCCCACGTTCCTGGCGCAGCACCCGCAGCTGGAAGTGGAAATCAGCGGCACCGACCGCCGCGTCGATGTGGTGCGCGAAGGCTTCGACTGCGTGGTGCGCGTGGGCACGCTCGAAGACACCAACCTGGTCGCACGCCCGCTCGGCGTGTTTCGCATCATCAACTGCGCCAGTGCCGACTACCTCGCACGACGGGGCATGCCGCAGCGCCTGGACGATCTGGCTCACCACGACCTGGTGCATTACGCGCCGACGCTGGGCCAGCGATCGTCCGGCTTCGAGTACCGCGATGGACCGGCCTACCAGCTACTGCCGATGCGCGGCCCGGTGACGGTCAACAACGGCGATGCCTATCTTGCTGCCGCATTGGCGGGCCTGGGCATCATCCAGGCGCCGGCCAGCCCGTTGCGCCCACACCTGGACAGCGGCGCCTTGATCGAGCTGCTGGCGGCCATTGCGCCGGAACCGATGCCGGTCACGCTGCTCTACGCGCAGCGTCGCCATCTGCCGCAACGCGTAGGTGCGTTCATGGACTGGGTTGCGCAGGTGATGGCGCCGCATCTGGACCCGCTGTAGCCCTGACCATCGATGCGATTGCCGGCACGTCTTCGCGGGCCTGTTAACACATCCGAAGCCCATCAACGACCAGGACGAAGTTGAGGAATCCAAGGAACATGACGTCCAACTTCTCGAAGCGCGTGAAAAT
>NZ_MDSK01000063.1 GCF_002940205.1 Xanthomonas arboricola pv. guizotiae | reverse complement strand
CAAAGCGCACTAGGGATCTCGTTGCGACGTGTCATGCCGGCAATGTTGTCGCCGACTCAACAGAATTCAAGGGTTTTGTTAGCCGCTCTAAGTTCAAGGAGCGTCGAAACTCCTCAGAGAGCGGTACCCACCTCCGTCAAACCGGTGGGTTTTTTGTGCCTGCATCCTGCAGGTACAAGCCGACGCAATGCCTGCGTCGGGAGGGCGGCTAATACAACACCCGCAAGGGGAATACGCCCGCCGGCTCTCTGCGGTTTCGAACCTCCCGACATCCCGTCGCCGTTGGCGGCGGTTCTTGGGTTGTTCCAGGAGGGCGTTGCCATGTCTACCGCACCATCCATGCTGGCGTCTGTGCCAGTTGACCTGTCGTCGATCACCTCTCACCACCTGCGGTGGAATGTGGCCGGAGTGCTGTGCCGGCTCGCTGCACGCGTAGCTGTTGAGCAGGCGAGCGACCATCACGCGCATCCGCTGAGCCGCCAGCTCGGTGTGTTACCGCACACCTCGCGCCGCCGGTTCGCACGCAGTGCTGTGGGGTTGCAGCACTGCGTCGCTGCATCCATCACCCGCCACCAGCCGGAGGCGCCATGACACGCCGCCGCCCACCCACGGCATCTGCCAGCGCACGGCCCACCCGCACGCGTGCGCGCCCCGCGCCACCCAAGCGGGTGCAGTGGGTTGTTGTGGAACCCGACCGCACCAAGCTGCCGCCGATGCTGCCGCCCGACCCGGACGCCTCCCCGCAAGGCCCCGGCACGCTACGCGCACCCCGCCGCGCCCGCCGCCCGCGCCAATGCACCGTCAGCTACACCCATTACCCCGGTGCCCACGACCATGCCGGCGACCAACACGTACCCCACGTCCGCCTCAGCGGCCTATGGCTGGAACAACTGGGCTTTGCCATCGGCACCAAGCTGCGCATCACCGCCAGCGAAGGGCAGCTGCTGATGGAGGTGTTGCCGCCGGTGGAGGTGCCGGCCAAGGCGCGCAGTGTGCGGCGATGATGGTGCGGCTGCCAGACCCCTTGCGATTGACCTCGGTGCCGGATGCCACTAGCGTCGCAGCCACACCAGCGCACAACGGACGCTTCATGATCGCGCGCCCCCTCTACGCCTTGCTCGCCACCCTCGCTCTGGGCGCATGCGCCCATACGTCGGCCACCCCAGCCCCGGCAACCGTCACGGAGACATCTGCCATGAGTTCCTCAGCCAATCACGTACCTGCAGATCCTTCCAAAGGTGGACCACGTACCGCGCAGGAAGCATTGGAGCGGGTACTGGAGCTGATTCGCACAAGCACCAGTATTGAATCGTTCACCGCCGACCATGTGTCTCGAGCAATGGGCCAGTCGGTACAGCACCGCAGTGATGGTTCCGGCCGGTTCGGTGCCAGCGGAGTGCTGACCCAAAACTGGAACTACGGGTTTGGTGTCAACAAAACTGAAATAAAGGGTGCATGGTTCGAGTTCCTGTTCCTGCCTAATCCGCCAGAAGTGTCTCCGTCTATGTCGGATATCTGCCAGATCGACTTCGAGGCATTTGCGGCGCACCTCGAAAAAATGGGTTTCTCGCGACAACGCAATCTTGTCGAAGATGGGCGATGGATGAGCGATATCTTTCAACGCCCAGGGATGCGCGTAGAGCTCTTCCCGCGTGGCGAGGCTGACGAACCTTTAGCGCGCACTACTCATCAGTGCGTCGAGTGGGTTCAAATTCGCTAGTCCAAGGAGCGGACATGTTGAGCCAGGAAGCAAGTGCCGTGGTGGCGTCATTTGGTCAGCAACCAGGTGTCACACGTGAGCATCTGGACAACTTCAACCGGGTCCTAAACGATTCGCCCGAGTTGACCCGCCAGATCAACGAGGCGGTGCAGAAAAAGGTGCTGAAAGGCTTCGCGCCGTTAAACGATCCGCATGCGGGAGGCACCTATGATCCACGCGATCAGGAAATTCACCTGCCGCTTGCAGCGCTGGTGAATGATGCCAACGGCAAGCATGCAGCAGCAGGCGATTTGACTTTCGTCTTGGGACATGAAATTCAGCATAGCCTTTACAGTCCCACTGCTGCGCTTGCGCGGGAACAGTTCAAAACAGAGGCAATAAAAATTGCCCGTAGCACGCACGATTACACTGCTGCTGGCGAGAAGGTGCTGGCCAGTAACCGTGCGGACGAAGCAACGGCCGAAATAGCCGGGTGGAACGCTATCGTGAGCGCGGCCAAGAGTCGTAACCCTAATCCTACGCTTGAAGATGTGTACCTATTTGCGGATGGTCGGGCCAGAGATTTCGTCACGCGCAGCGGTTATCCAAGCGTCTACACGCCCAAGGCAAACCTGGCGTTCAATAGCGACCTGACGTTGTCGCCCACGGCGGGTAATGTCGAGGCAATGGGAGTGAATTACTTCGATAAGTCGGTCAAGGACACCCGTATCGGTCATGCGGGCCAGTCCGACTACGTCAACCATTACGGTCCGTGGGTGGTCGGCACAGCCGCCATCTACGAGCGACACTACAACAAGTCAAAGCCCGGCGAGCCGGAGCAGCCAATGATTCTGGATATGCAGCGCCTGGGGTTCAAAGAAGAAATTTTGGAGCACAATGGCATTGACCTGGGCAGCGACACCCGCCCCATGCCATACCTGGACAGTAGTACGCAGCCGCCAACCCCTGGGCTCTTCCAGCACAGCAAGGACACTCACCTGCACGTCTCGCCGATTTCTGCCCAGGCGCTGGAGCAGGAGCTGCGAGAGCGCGACCCACAATCGCCACGTCCCCCAGCGCAGACGCCCTCACAGCCAGGCCACCCAGACCACCCGCTGTATCAGCAGATCAAAAGTGGTGTGATGCAGCTCGACGCTCAGCACGGCAAAGAGTGGGACGGGGCAAGCCAGCGCATGACTGCCAGCTTGCTTGCGTTGGCCAAAGAGGAAGGGTTGTCGCGGGTGGATCATGTAGTGCTCAACAACCCCACAGGTCAGCTGGCCGGCGGCGAGAAGGTCTTTGTCGTCCAGGGCGCCCTCAACGACCCGGCACACCAGCGCGCGCACATGCCGACGGTGGACGCCGTGCAGGCACCAGAGAACCAGTCGTTCGATCGCCTGCAGGCAATCAACCAGACTCAGGCCCAGGCACGCGAACAGCAGCAGGCGCTGGAGCAGTCGCAGCAAGCTGTTACCCAGACAGGATCATCAATAGCGCGCTGAGATATTCCATGTCGTCGGTATTGCTGTCACTGAGTGCGACTGACTTGTCTATTGTGTCGTTGATCCACCTTCACAGAGCTGTAATCAGATGGGCGACTACTCAAATTCAATGTAATTGTCTGATCGAAATCTCCAGGAATTCCTTGGCCGGCGTGCCCCGGAATTCGCTAGAAGGGGCGTCGCTATTCCTGCAAGGATGCGTGTGCTTTGTTCTTCTGGTAAAACATCGCTTTACCGCTGGAAGGGGCCGCGCTGTATGCCATTCGCTATCTTCCCTCATTACTTTTCGGCATCGGCCGCAGTGGTTGTTGCCACCTTTGCAGGATGCGCCATGAATGAGCCACCGATTTCAAAGGAACAGTTTTCCGAGCATGTTGTGACGCTGCTGGCCGGCAAGGACTCGGCGGTGGTCGAAGCCGGCAAGCTGACCGATTTCCCTTGGAAGACGCTGTGCTTCGAGCGCGATGACAGCCTGTTGCTGAAGTTCGATCGCGACGGAGAGACATCCGTGCTGCCGTTGCCCTATGAAGAGTTCTTCGTGGATGAGGCACATGTGAGCAATTCCCTGGAGGACAGCTGTGTCACGCCATCCGATCGCATCCTGATCAAGAAGAAGTATCCGGGCTATCAAGGGCCTATCGAGTTTCAGAAGGCAGCGCAGGGAGGCTAGGCCATGGTTGATGTCACTGATCCAAAGGGTGCCAAGCGTGAGATTGAGCAGGAAGCCTATCGGCACTACGAACATCTGAGCGGCATCACCTTGGCAAAGCGTCCCGATGGCACCTTCCAATCGCAGGGGCACAACGACGAGCTCGATGCCTTTCGGCATGCGTATACCAGCGGCCGTGTCACCCAGCTTGCGTTAGGTCAGCAATGGATCGCACGCAGGTTCGGGGATGATGCCGAGATTGGGCCAGCCCATCCAAATGATCCCTACGAACATCGCATGGATCTATGGAACAACGAAGCCGGTCGCCGGCTCGGCGATCAGACCTCCGGGCAGGATGAGCTGGCGCGACAGGCCTACACTGCCCTGCGCCAGGGCGATCTGGCGACCGGTTTGAACGATCCGCGGCTCAGGCAGCTGTTTCCCGACGATCCACGCCTGGCGCGGCCCCAGGGAGATCCTCAGCGTGATCTTGTGACCAGCGGCGATGTTGACCGGATCAACAAGGATGTATCGCGCCTGCAGGACCAGGCGCATGACAGGTTCCCAGACACGCATCCGGACCGTGCGTATTTCAATACGTTGCGTGGGCAGCTGCCTGCATCGGTGTCCGATACCAAGGTGGCCGAGGTCATGATTGCCGCAAAGCAGGCGGGTTTGGAACGGGTTGACCAGCTCGCCGGCGCCGTTCTGCGTGACGACCAGATCTTCGTTTCTGGCAAGACGCCAGGATTTCGTGCACAGGTAGACGCGACCACGCCGGCACCTGATATGCGGCAGAGTGTTTACACCGCCGATCAGCACAACGCCGTCCAGGCCTCCGACCAAGCGCAATCGCAGGCGACACAACAAGCACCTGCGCCTGGACGCTAGGCGGCCCAGTGGGAGGTTGGTGGTAGGTACTGCCGACGTGCTGCCTTCGACGGCTGAGTCATCAAGGGAAGGCCGGCGCGCGCATGCTGATGCGTGATGTCTGGCTCCGGTAATGGTCAGCGCATGACGCTCACCGCAATGTCGCCCGCACCGTCTGCAACGAGGCGGCAAACAGGTCGACGGCGCGCTTGCCATCGTTGTCCTTGATGGTTTTGTCGGCACCCCGGGCCAGGACGAGGGCGTAGTTGGGCGCGCTCTCATCGTTGCTTTCCTGTTCGGCGGCGTAGTGCAGCAGGGTGCGGCCCCTGGCGTCGCGCGCGTTGATGTCGATCCCCAGGCTCAGCAGAAAATCGAGAAAGGCCACTTCCTTCGGGAACGTGTGGCGCGGGAGCCAGTGACGGGCGGTGAGGTTATGCAGCAGGGTTTGCTGGCCCGGTTGCAGGGCCAGCGGGTCCAGCCCCTTGCTCATGATCAGGCGCACCAGGTCCGGCTGGAAGCAATAGGCCAGCGACGAACGGCCATCGGCGTCGGTGCGGGTGGCGTCCGCGCCCAGTTCCAGCAGCGCGGTGATGGGGCTGTCGCCATCGAGCGTGTGGGAGAGCAGCGCCGACTGCAGCGGTGTGTAGTGCTGCGAGTCGTCGGTGTTCTGTGCGATGGCCTGCGCGTTGATGTCGGCGCCGCCGGCGACCAGCACGCGCACCTTTTCGCCGGTGCTGGCGGTGTGCAGCGGCGTGGTGCCGTGGATGTCGCGTGCGTTGGGATCGGCGCCGTGTGCCAGCAGCACGCGTGCGGTGGCCACGCCGCCCCAGCCGAGCATGGTGGTGCCGTTGTCCCAGCGTGCGTCCGGGTCGGCGCCGGCGTCCAGCAGCGCTTCCAGCATGTCCAGATAGTCCTGCAGACTGAGGTGGTTGCGCAGCTTGCTGTCGACATCTTTCACCGCCTCCTCGCTGGCCTGCTGCAGGGCGCGCTTGGCGGCGCGATAGCGCGCGCGGGTCTGTGCGTCCTTGGCTTGGGCGATCATGCCATCCAGTGAGTCGAGGCTGCCGATGCTGATGCTGTCGATCAGGTGCTGGCGGTAGTGCGCGCGCGTCATTGCGGCGATCGGCCCGCGGGTGACCACCAGGTCGTGCAGCGGCCAGTAGCGCTGATTGGCCCAGCCGTTGACGCGTGCGCCGTGCGCGATGAGCCAGCGCACGGTGGCTAGCGTGCCGTGTTTGACCGCGGTATTGAGCGGCAGCAGCCGTGTATTGAGCGTTGCGCCGGCCTTGAGCAGGCGCTCGATCATCGCCGTGTTGTCGTGCCGGGTGGCGTAATGGATGGCGGTGGAAAACTCCTGGTCGGATGCGGTGTGTTCCATCAGCCAGTCGCTGTCCGGCGTGCAGTCGGGGACGGCGCCTGCCAGCAATGCGGCCTCGACGCCGACGAGTGAATTGGCGCGTGCGGCGTCCAGCAATGCGCGATCGGCAGCGCTGCGCTCCACGATCGGCAGCGGCGGCGTATCGGGGCCGGGTTGCGCCGGGTCGCGTTGCAGCCAGGCCAGCCACGCCTTGGCGCCCTCGTTGCCGGCATCCAGGTAGAAGGTGTCGTCTTTCTGGCCGTTGCCAAAGCGCATCCACGAGGCCCATTCGGTGCCGGCCATGCCTAGCGCCGACATCTGGGTGATGAAGCTGAAGAAGTCCGGCGCCAGCGCCAGGCCGTGCAGCATCTCCAGTTCGTGCGAGAAATAGCGTACCGGTTGCCTGGCCGGATCCGCATGCGTGGTGTCGATGGTCAGCCAGTCGCCGTTGATGAGGTTGTAGAAAGCGAACTGGTGTTCCCACAGTGCAGGACTGTTGGGTGCCTCGGACAGATCGCGCGTGGCCAGCTCCTGCTTCCAGTCCAGGAAGACGGGCAGGGCCATCGTATCGATGTGCGTCAGGCTCCACACCGTGTCGCGATTGCAGCTCATCGACGGCAGGTCTTGCTGTTCCATCGCGCGCAGATGCGAGGGCACGTACCAGCCGAAGCTCACCTCCGCCGACAGCTCGCGCAGGACGCGACGCAGTTGGGCGGGGATCGGCAGGCGGTGACGGCGTTCGAGCGATAGCAGCTGGCGTTCTGTCGCAGGCGGGGCGATCCGTAGCGGCGTCACCTGCCAACGGCGCTTGCGGGCGATGGCTTCCATCCAGCGCCATTTCGCCTGCCAGTGCGTCCAGCGCGTCTGCAGGGTGGTGTCCTGCTTGGCGCAGGCACCGAGCAGCGTTGAGGTGGTCAGGGCCATGAGGCCGGCATCGAGAAACTGGCGGCGGGAGAGCGTGATCAGAAGCGGTTCCTTGCGTCTGGCGACGGGACGAGGCGTCTGCGGGCAAGCATGCACGTAGGAGCGCTAAACGCGCGACAAGGTCTTGCCGCATCAGCCGCCGACGCGGGTTGGGATGTCGGCCAGGCCGCTGACTGCAGGTGCTGCGTTGCGCTGGAATCCTAGGCGATCACTGGCCGCGTGTGGGGCAGGGGCGGCGCAGGTGTCGTACGGTTGCGTAGGATAGGGCGCACGGAGGCACTCGCATGGACCCGATATCCCATCGCCAGGGACCCCTGGTTTCAGCCACACGGCTGTATGTCCTGCTGGCGCGAGACGCACGCACCGGGGTGATCTTCCGGCGTGGGCCCAGCAAGCAGGTTCAGCTGATCCGCTGGGACTTGCGCACGGACACGTTCGAGCACGGGCAGTGGTTCAAGGGCCGCATCTACGAGCGGCGTTGCGACCTGTCGCCGTCGGGCCGCCTGCTGGTGTATTTCGCGGCCAAGCACAAGGGCGATTTCGGAACCTGGACAGCGCTGTCGCGACCACCGTTCTTCACCGCGCTGGCGCTCTGGCCCAAGGGGGATGCATGGGGTGGCGGTGGTGCGTTTGAGGACGAGCAGACCTTGCTGTTGAATCATCGCCCGCAGGCAGGCCGCGAGCCGTTTCCGCTGCCGACCGGCTTCGGTCTGAAGCACGGGATGACGGTGCGGCCGTTCGGGCAATGGTCCGGCGGTGGCGAAGACGAGCCGATCGACAGCATGCTGCGGCAGCGCGCTGGCTGGCGAACGCTCGACGGCGGTGAGGGCGAACGCGGCGGTTTGCGAAGCGGCGTGCTCTACGGCTTCACGCGCCCACGCGTGTGGGAGAAGGACGGCAGTGGCGGGCGTCGGCTGCAATCGCTGTTGCATGCCGTGGGGCGCCAGAACGATGCTTGGTATGCGCTGGGTCATCGCGTGCTGGATCGCGACGGCGCCGTGCTGGTGGACCTGCCCGGCACCGACTGGGCCGACTGGGATGGCGGCGACCTGGTGTTCGCGCGGGACGGCTGCCTGTATCGATTGTGCAAAAGCGATTTCCGGCGCTATTCCGAGCAGGGTGAGCAGGCGGTTCGGCTGCTGCATGACTTCAGCAAGGCGCGGTTTGCGCCGGTGGCACCCACAGCGGAGGCGCTACGCTATTGAGGGCTGTGCGCGATGCCTGTGCGCTGCCGGCATCGCAAGCGGACAAGGCCTTGGAATGCGGCACCGCGTTGCCTGCGCGGCGCCGCGGCTTGCGCCAGCAAGATGTCGACCTGCAAGTCCTCCGTACACATGCCTGAGTCGCGCCAGCCGCGTATCGGCGGCGTGGTGCGGCAATCAGGCGCCATCGTTTGCGCGCAGGTGATCGAGCATCAGCGGGTGCAGCAGCGGTGGCATGGGCGCAGTACCTGCCCCGTGCTCCCACTGCTGCAGAAATGGCGCCAGCCATTGGCGATGCCAGACAGTTGGACGGGCGCGTGCGGCCAGCCGCTGGCGCAACTGTTCGACATGTGCGTTGGCACGTGTCTGTTCGCCGCACTCCAGGTGGAAAAACACGAATACCAGCAGCACGCTGTCCGGGCTGGCGAATATCACCTCGGGCGGCACCACGCCGTTGTCGTCGCCGTGTTCCAGCAGCTGCAGCCAGGTGTCGGCGGAGCGTTGGAACCAGGGGCCGGCCAGCTGATCGGTCAGGCGCCTGAAGAAGTGCACATCCAGTGCGGGCAGTGCCGTCGCCAGACGGGCCAGGGCAGCGCTCAGCACGGCGTCGCTGTGGGCTGGATTCAGTGCCCAGCCGCCGTAGTCGCCCACGTCCGCGCTGTCCAGGACCTGCTTGCCCATGAAGGTGGTCGCATCAGCCACGCAATGCAGGTCATGCAGCTGCGTGGTCGCCGCGCGCTGCTGCCAGGCCAGCAGGCGGGCATGCTGCAGCCCCGCCTGGACCATCAGCTCGCCCAGGGTCGGGTCATAGCTGGCCCACAGACACTGACGGCTGCCGTCGTGGTCGCGGATCCATTGCCAACGATGGCTCGCTTCAACCGTGACAGCAGACCAACCAGCAGCGCGCAGCGATGTGCCCAGGTGTTGCTCCACCAGTTGCGGGAGCAGCTCGCGCAGACGCACCTGCTGACGTGTGGCCTTGTCACGCGCAATGCGTAACGCCGCAGGCGTGCGCTTGGGCTGCAGGAAAAACCGCAGACCCATCTCGCGCTCGATCTCACCGGAGGTGCCGCTGTCGGCCAGCCGCGGCACGGCCAGGTCCTCGGGTGCGCCACGGCGAGGCTTGAGCGCGCGGAGTGCGGCCAGCGCACGGATGGCGCGCAAGGTGTCGGAAGCGAGCAGGCCGTCCAGGGTGGGGGCGATACCGTCGGCAGCGTCGAAGGTCTCGTCCAGCCAGCCGTTGACCAACAGGCCGTAGCAATCGGTGAACAACGCGCTGTCATCGGCCTGGTGGGCGAGATCGAGAACGTCCCCGAACACTTCTGCCAGCGGTAGCGTGTGGCCGGTGTCTGGTCGGCGGTAGACCACGCGTGCCTGGTCTTGCCATTGCAGATAGACCTCGCCCTGTGCATCCTCCAGCCAACCGGGCGCTTCGGCGGCCAGGGCCTGCGCGCGCAGGGTCGCATCGTCGATCTCCTCGACCGCCGTACGCACCAGCACGCCATTGCGCAGTAGCTCGGTGTGCACGCGGAACCAGGTCAGGCCGGTGTCGTAACGCGCCTGCAGCCCAAGCAGGCTACGCATGAGCGCTGCCTTGTGCGTGCGACTCAAGCTGCCGCGATCGACCAGCTGGACGCAGCGTTCGATGAACTCCTCGATAGCGTGTTGTGACATCCGTGCCTCCTGTACGTCAGTGGTCAACGTGCGGGCATCATCATGCCAGTGGTCCGGGCGACCGCGTGAGCGGGAAAGGTCGCGGGCGGGAGCCGTGCCGCCCGGCGCGGCTCCGCTGCCTGTTCGTGCGCTGCTGCGCACGTTTCATCTCAAGCCAATAACGGAGCCAATAACGGGGTCAGGTTAACTTATCAGTCGGCGGTGTTCGGTCTGCGTGGGCGATGAGCGGGCCTGACGCCCGCAAAGCGGTGGGTCTTGGCTTCGACCATTGCGCGGAAGGCGTCGTGGCCCAGGGCTCGCTGCTGCTGTAGGTGAAGGCGAATGCTGCGACGTAGTTTCGTCCAAGCCGCTGGATCAGTTGCCCGATCCGTCCCGCATCAGGTGGCGTCACTAGGTGTTTGATCCCAGGCTTTGATGGTGCACTATTTTCCCTCGATTGGAAGGAAGCACTATGGGCCAGGTTCTACACGGGAGCGCCACTAC
>NZ_MDSK01000062.1 GCF_002940205.1 Xanthomonas arboricola pv. guizotiae | reverse complement strand
GCCGTCCAGCGTTTGATCTCTTCGTCCATTACTTGGCTCATCGTGCTCTCCGTCAAAAGGTAGCACCTGAGCAGGAAATCACTGGGTCATTACAATCCAGCCTGGAACTGCACCGCATTGATGCTCATCACGTCACCTCGTTGGCTTCAGAGTGACAGCAGCATCCACCCAGCGCGGCGCAGATCCTGCGACTGGCGGCTGAAGGTCAGGGCTAATCAGGTTTCTTTTTGCATCGGCGTAGTCGGCTGGATTAAGAAGCGATTTCCTGCTCCACAGTTGGCGCCACTCGGCAGAGGACCTTCTGTATCGACAAAAAACCCTTCCCCGACCCAGCCAGTTGCAAGAGACTTTATCGTATTCCCACCGAGGGACACACGCCTCCACGACCGATCCCGATGCCCGGCTGTATCGCAAGGGCAAGACCGCCAGTGAGCTACGCTACATGGGCCATACGCTGGCGGACAACCGCCACGGGCTGATCGCCAATGCGCGGGTAACCCATGCCGACGGCTACGCTGAGCGTGAAGCGGCCAAGGCCATGATCGGTGATGCACGTCTGGCCAACCCGGACGGTGCGCTGACGCTGGGCGCGGACAAGGGCTACGACGCATCCGAGTTCGTCGAGGCGTTGCAGGAAATGGACGTTGCGCCTCACATTGCACAGAACACCAGCAACCGTCGCTCAGCGGTTCCAGATGATGTGGCAGCAAGCGATGGCTACGCGATCTCGCAGACGAAGCGGAAGCTGATCGAGCAGGGCTTTGGCTGGGCCAAGTTGATCGGCAACATCCGACAAGTGATGGTGCGGGGGCTGGAGAAGGTGGATCAGATGTTCATGTTGAACATGACTGCCTACAACTTGGTGCGCATGCGCACCTTGGGACAGTTGTGCCTACGGGCCGGGAAAACGGCATGAAAGAGGCTGAAAACAGATCGAGTCAGACGTTGAAGGCCACGCATCGGCGCCTGCATGGTCAATTGTTCGCCACTTCTGACATGTACTNGCGAAATCCCAAGTTCGCTCGCAACGCCAAGAGTTGTTCAGAGGTTCCCTAAGCAAGCTGGTGGATCAAACTGCGGCCAGCACTTCAACATCGCTATTAATGACATAATTTCCTGTCACAATATAAAACTAGTTCGCTCAGCGATAAAATAAGGATCCTATAATAATTTATAGTGAGCGAAAATGCTGAACAAAACCTCTAGTCCAATTGCATCATCCTCCAACCACGACGGAATGATGGGTACCGACTCCGATGAGAACGTTAACGCGGAAGTTGTATCAAACCACATTGATCAAGCGGTTCCCGCAGAACTCGCTGATTTGCCGAAGCGAGGTGTGCGCACTGCGTCACATCTCGCTGATTCGCAAAACGTACAAACACGCCGGTCAGAAACAGCACTTCGTCAAGTGATCCAGAAATTCAGGAATCCCTTGCCTCTCCCGCCGCCGCCCACGTCACATCCTGTTCTAGCTTACGACAGAGATCTAGAATCATTCGATAATTTCCGCTCTTCGGACGAATTTGACCTCCCCGAAAGTTCTAATCCGACTGGTTGGAAAGACCTCCACGTTTCAGGTAGCGGCAGTATCGCGTCCATTGGGCAGATTACTAGGCTGAGGCCGTCCGAGGAGCACCCAGTGGTCGTTCTGGATGCTCGTGAAGAATCCCATGCCATTGTTGGTGGTTATCCGGGTACTTGGCGTACCCCAAACAACTGGGGCAATGCTGGCAAATCGCGTGCCGAAGCTTTGGCAGACGAGCATCAGAGGATTCAAGCGCTTAAAGCGCAGGAAACGGTGCAGATATTTCATCGCAAAGATGTCAAGAGCGAAGTCTGCAACCCACGCGGGGCAACCTTAAGCAAACCGACAATTTTTAGTGAAGAAGAGCTTGTGAGAGCCGCAGGTGCCAAATATGTACGTTTGACGGTGACAGATCATCTTTCGCCGCGCGCCGACGACATTGATGCGTTCATCGCAATGGAGCGAGAAATGGCCCCTCATGAGAGGCTGCACGTGCACTGTGGTATGGGTCTAGGCCGTACGACAATTTTCATTGTTTTGCATGACATGCTAAGAAATGCTGCGGTGTTATCGTTCGACGATATTATTCATCGGCAACGCGCTTTAAATCCAGGGCGGAGCTTGGATCTAAATAAAAATGTTTCCGAGAAAGGGCGCTCAGAGTTTCGTAATGAACGGTCAGAGTTTCTTCCTCTATTCTACGAGTATGCCAAGCAAAACCCAAAGGGCCAGCCATTGTTATGGTCCGAATGGCTCGACCATAACGCATAAATCGTAAGTGCCGTGTTGATGGCAACCGCGCTTGTGCGCGATGCGGTGGCGGCTTCTCTAGCAATTATCAATAATAATATTATTAAACGAAAACTATCAATGAAGATTAATTCCGTTTCAAAAACCCATTTAAACACTTGCGGAGAAGATGTTGCTAATCAGCAGGATAATTCTGCAACATCCGGGCTCGTGAGGCCATCGATCGATTTACAAGCTTTGAAAAAAGCACCAAAAAGAATTATAAAAGAGAATATAGCTGCTTTGCAAACTTCATCTTTAAGGCGAGTCCATCAAAATAAAGCATTAGTTCAGAATTTGGCGCAACTACAGAGAGGAATGGCTAAGGTCAATAATAGAGTCGAACTTGAAGCGCTCATTAATAGATCTTCAGTCAAGGCATTGCTAATAAAAAGGAATCCAGAGGTTGCTGAAGAGTATGGGAAAGGAAAGCCTTTAATGATTCGATCTTTACGACTTTCAAGTCCACAAGAGGTGCCTAGTAAACTTGGCGCGGAAGGGAAGACGCCAGCAAAAAGAGAGGTTGATACGATTTGCAATAAATCTGGGCTATATGACAAATCCGCGCTATATGACATTGTAATGACTCCTGCCTCTCTTATAAAAAAGGAACTGCGGATGAATCTGATATCTGAAGTCCCTAGGCCGAAGAACAAACAAAAATACAGAGGCCTCCCAGCAGTCGTATATGGCCAAGGAAGCGTCCTTGACGAATCAGACTATCTTGCGTCTCGAAATGGATTTGGTGACGTGCATTCTTTCAAATCCAATAACGCATTTAATTCCGACTATGAAAAAAAATATAGCTCGCTTAGTCACGCCGAAAAATTGGGAGTAATTGAAAATAATCTTATTCCATTTATAAGGCATGATCCAAATAGGATTCACCCCGGCTTTGCTCACTCAATTGAAGAATTGGCTGAACGCCAGATGATATTGCAATCAAAAAACCCTGCTAGTACTTTGCGGCATAACGAATATTGTACTAAGCTCGAACTGTGGGATGCCAAAGCTATAGCTGTCGGCGAATCTCGCCCCTTGGCGGTCGCTACCCTGATTGAATTTAATTTGGAGATGTTGTCAATAGCGCAAGAGATCGAGGATGACGGGCACAAAAGTAAAATGGTCGCAGATTTTATCGAGCGCCAATTATCATGGCTTGGGCCAGAAGCCGCACTAGACAAGGAATCAACGCTTGAGAGGGTTTCAGCAGTGACCATGCAAGAAAGGGGATTTATTGCTAATGAGATTTGCCGATCATTGCGTCGAGGCGTTTCGCTTTGCACTTATAATAGAGATGAAACAGGAAGTCATATCCGCGAAATGAGTTTGTTGGATTTTAGTGCTGAAGAAATTATGGAAGGAATAAAAATTTTCAATTCCTCCAAAATTTTACACGACACAAATGCAGGAGAAGAGTAGCGCCTGAGTTGCAAGCCTTGCCCGGAGTTCGCGCGTGCACCAGTAGGTCGGAGCGTTCAGCCCTTGTTGAGTGCTTCACGTGGAGCCAAGCCGCAGATGACGATCATTCAAGATCGATCCGAGGGTCGGCAGGGATTCGTATAAAAAACAGCCAAAAGTGAGCTAACCCTCTGTCAGCAAAGGGCTTTTACACGAATCACTGCCGACCCTCAGCAAACGCCAGCATGTGGCTGCGGCCCAGTACTTATGCATAACCACGGGGCGCGTGTAGCTTCTGGGAGTTGCATCGTCTTTCCTGGGTGCAGCTACTTTGCAAATTCACAAGCGTGCGTGTGTTGAACGCAGGCGCAGACCCAAGGACGAAAGTACCTTGAGTACCGTCGCGAATTCAGGGTTTCCGCCACTACTCAGTGCGCGATAAAGGCTTTCGCGAGCCAGCCCGGTTTCTTTCGCGACGTTGCTCATGCCCCGCATTTTTGCCAAGTCTCCAAGAGCATTAACCACGGCGGCCGGATCGGCTGCCGCGAGTGCCGCGTCGAGGGAGTCGGCTAGCTCATCTTCCGATGGACCCGTCGCAGAGGGTTGCGGTTGCTCGGTTTCGGGTCCGGTTTCCTGGTTCGCGTCGAGCAAGCTTTGTTGCTGGCCCAATTGCCACTCGTCGGGCGTAGCCCGCTTGTTCAGATCATGACGCAGCTCGTCGCTGCAATGGATCAGGAAGTTATCCCAATCGGTCTGTGTCTTGATGTTGATCACGCGCTTGTCGGGCACGCTGAAAAGCACCGCGATCTTGCCGGCACGAACCAAGCGCAGAACGTTAAGTACGGTGCCAGGGCTCTTGCCGTCCCATATCATCAGGCCAAAGTCGGCCTCACGCGCCATCTCGCGATCCTTGGCGGCGTAGAACTGAAAGCCTTTGAGATTCTTCGGCGCATCGACCTTGCGCGTTGTCCAATGACCAAGATTGTTCCGGAAGCTGTCACCGGAGCAAAACACCGTTACTTTGTCGTAGGCAGCTTCGCTGAAGTACTTCTGCACAACCTTATCGGCACCGTTGGCATCGCCAACAATGACTTGGTGTCCGTTGTTTATGACGTTATTGAGCCTGCGCTTTATTTCGGCCGGTAGACGTGATACATGGCGCGAGCCGCCGATGAAAATCGTGTTCATCATCGGTTACTCCGAGTTTTGGTGATGGTGAGAGCACACACGCTCTTGGCGCTGCCTTGTTTCAGGAGTACGTCAGTAATGGCGTTCATCGTGGTTCCTGAGCGAAACAGATCGTCAAAGAGCAAGATGTTTTTGCCAGCGGTGTGAGCCGGATCGACGGTATAGAGGCCATCGACCAATTTCATGCGTTCATCGGGATCAGTGACGCCTTTGAGTTGCGTTGTCGCGCGTGTCGTGACGATGCACTCGACAACAGGCAAACCGACCGCAGTTCCAATTCCGCTCGCCAAAATGAGTACCGGTTGCACGGCGCGCGCCGACGATGGCGGTACAGGAATCATCAAATCGAAACGGGCCCTGTGCTATTGCAGGTACGCGGTGGCCGCCTCAATGATCCCGTTCGCCGCTTCCTGGTTGCCGTGGTATTTTAACTGATACAGTAGTTCCGCAATCTCAGGCCGCGCGGTGTCGAATTGCAGATGACCGGCTTCGTTGTAGCCGGTCGGAGTGCTGCTGGTGGTGTGGAGGTCCAGCGCAACACCGGCCCGGAAATGGCCCTCGATCTTCTGCGGATGAATAGTGACCACGCGTAGCCCTCCTTGAGCTTGATGGGCTAGCGTAGCCTATGGGTTACACGCTCGCAAGGAAGATTTACAGCCGCTGTCGGCGGCATGGCAGGTTCAATAGGGGTGGCTGCATTGGCCTAGCCAATATAGAGGTCGGAAGGGATCATGAAGGTCGAGGCATATTACGGGGAGGAATCGTCGTCAGAACAAACGCTATCTGTATCAAACGAATAATCTTCCACCATCTCTCGATGCGAAGCCTGTAATTTTTCAGGATTTTCATAAAAACGATCCCTTATATTAATACCTTTGGTAAGCGCTTTTCCTTGATCAGTATCGAGAGCCTCAATGGCAATATGTTGCACCTCATCCCAAAAAGCCATTCCAATGCGCTGAGTTGATCTATGCAGTATAAACTTTCCACTATCAGGATGGAATAATCCATCCTGCCCTTTAGCCTCGTTCTCAACTTCAGAGCATGCTGCGCAAGGCACATACTTTCCAGCAATAGGAACGATTACATGTTTTCCTTCTTGTAATCCAAAATTTCCTACTAACTCTTGATAATTGCATTCTTTATCGAACGCCAAAGCCCTCTGAATGTTCTGCTCTGCATGCATGGTTTGATTGATCCCGTCAGGTAATATACCATCAAGACTCGCATCTCTGAATGGATGATGGATGATTAAGCTTTCGAATGTCGGATTCGACTGTGAGGCGGCCTGAATCACCTTATGTAAAATATGCAGCGCAGCAATAGCTTGCTCAGAAAGCTCCTGACTTGAGAGGTTATTCTCGACGGGGCAACCCAAACCTCTTCTTATCTCCGAAACAGTCTTCTGTTTCAATAACTCAAACCTATCTTGATTAAGAAAATTTTCTTTGAGTTTTACGACATGTCGCCTATTTCTGCTTTCCTCGACCAGGGCTTTAGATCTTCTATTCTTTGGGTAGGAGATTGAGCTCTCTGTATCTCTCGTTAAAGCAAAGTGCAATGACTCCTTAATATAATCGCTATGAAAGTTTGAAGAGACATGAAGCTTTCCATTAATAATAGATGCTTGAACTTCGATAGGCCTCAACGACTTAAGTCCTATCATGCCCAAGTTTACAGCAGTTGATATATGGCGTAATGACTGACAAATGCGATTAAAACCTTGATACCGTTTCGGTAACGGTGGATGTATGCTCGTTCGCGGAATAGCTTCGACAACTGCTTGACTCGCAAAAAAAGCCGGCCTTGCGCCAAAAAAAGAAAAGTTATTTTTGATTTCATCTTCTGATTTTTCAGACGATGGCGGCCCAATGACGGGCCTGGAAGTACTGGGGAAATTATTTTCAACCTGATCTTCACTCCCCGTCCTGGCAATATAATTGGGGCTATTCAAAATTTTTATATTAAACATTTTAAGATCCTAAGCCGGCATAGGCGAAGAGATGCTCGGCGATTGGTGTTCTGAGATTTTGCCAAATCAGCCTGCAGCGTAGCGAAAACTGGTAGCTCCGGCACGCCAGTGCGGCCAGTGAAGCCTTGCTGTGACTAGGATGGTGGGGATTTTCAGGGGCGACTCATTAAATTTTCAGAAGATCTTTCTGAATGTCGTTGGTTGACCGAAGTCATGGTTGGCACGGCGAAGCATTGACGCGGGGGATTTCCTAGCCTTCGCCAAGCGGCTGATCATCTGCCTGCCAGCATTGCACCGGCTGAGATGGCGTTTTTCGGGTTCTCCAACGGAGTGCACTGGCCGCAGCCGCGCGAAGAAGACCGATGCTTTGCTCAGGCCTTGGTCTCGGACCATGTGCACCACCTGCAGCTTGAAGGCGGTATCGAAGGTTCTACGGCTACGGCGCGTCATGTCTTTCAATGTCCTCGTTGGGGATGATCACCCCCTATGAGGTGTCCACGAGAATTAGACCAGGACACTGGCCTGCTTGCGCTTACCGGCCTACTCGGCATCGGCGAAGAGAAGCTCGGCAATTGGTGTCCGGAGATTTTGCCAAATCAGGAAGTTTTTTCAAGACTCACCTAAATCAGCTAGCCACCTACAATACTGGCGTTGGAGTTCGCATGAGTCGGCCTCCAATGCTGAAACTCAGAAGTCGTCGTCAGAATCTGACTGCACTTCCCGCAGTAATTTTCCCGCTTGCTCTAGAGAGACATTATAGCCCGCTTTACCCATTTCCTTTTTAAAAACTTTGGCATCATCTTCTGGCTCGCTATGTTTTGATTTAACTACGAACCGTGGCGGGATGGATGAGGTTGTCCTGCAATTATACTTGTAAATTTCTCCGTCAGGGCCTTTGCTGTCGGGATCTGGCTCAATTGGAAAGTTGCTCTTTATCCCTATAGTTCTAACGAGAACGGGATTATCTGGATCTGTCCGGCGAGCATATTTTTTTGCAGTTACCGGATAACTAGTAAAATAATTGTGCTTTTCCGCATTTTCCACGACAGATGGGGCTAATTCGTAGCCGGCTTGGAGAGTGGCGTCTACAGCACCTGAACGCCTCCTCTGAAACCCCTTAGCTCTGAGTTCTTCCAAATAGCCTCCTGAAGTGCCGTGCCAGAGTCGACTATCGTGATATACGTCCGATGCAGCAAGCGTGAGAAAATCTTCGGCTAGAACTTGACCACCTGCGCTGTATGCTGGTGTTGACGAACCAGAGACATCTCGAGGGCTATCTGCTCGAGGGCTATCTGCTCGAGGGCTATCTGTCGGGCTATGCACATAGTGGGAGCCAGAAGTACCACAAATATTACCCATAAAGACACCTCTCACTTGAGATTGAATAAATTTTTAATTTCGATTCCTGCGCTTAGCAAAACTTCAAATATTTTTTAAGATTCGAAAGCCTTGATTTCCATCATCATTAACTCTTGCAGAGTAGCTCTCTGAATGTCGTTGGTTGACCGAAGTCATGATTGGCACGGCGAAGCATTGACGCGGGGGATTTCCTAGCCTTCGCCAAGCGGCTGATCATCTGCCTGCCGGCATTGCATCGGCTGAGATGGCGTTTTCGGGTTCTCCAACGGGGCGCGGTGGCCGCAGCTGCTCCAAGAGCTGTTCCAGCGTGCTCAGACGTACCGTGGCCCGCAAGGTGTCCGCATCGGCATGTTCCCGGCGCTGGCGCTCTTCGATCAGATCGGTCCGCGCCGCAGCCAGTTCGGCGCGCACGCCTTCCAGCGCTTGGACATCTTGGGTCCAGCGCACCTGCAGGGCTTGGTGCTCGGCGGCCGTCAGGCGCAGCGCGTCGCGCTCGCGTTGCTGGGCATCGGCCCGCTAGCGTGCCTGCGCCAGTTCCCGCTCCAGGCGGGTATGGCGTTCCAGCCACTGGCCATTGTCGCGGTTGAGCTGCATCAGGTCGTGGTTCTTGGCGGTCAAGGCCTCGTTGGCCCGGCGCAGGGCGACCTGCAACTCCTGCACTTGATGCGCGAGCCGGCGCTGCTCCTGCTCGCGCTGGTCTCGGACGGAGCGACGTCCCCCCAATTTTGAGTAGCCCCCCGGTTTGGAGTCCAATTCCCTACCCCGAAGGAGATTGGACGTGAAGAAGCGTTTTACCGACGAGCAAGTCATCGGCTTCCTGCGAGAGGCCGAAGCAGGCGTGGCAATCAAGGACCTGTGCCGGCGCCATGGCTTCAGCGAGGCCTCGTACTATGTGTGGCGCAGCAAGTTCGGCGGGATGAGCGTGCCCGATACCAAACGGCTCAGGGACCTTGAGGCCGAGAACACGCGGCTGAAGAAGCTGCTGTAATGACCCACTGAATTCCTGCTCAAGTGTTACTTTCCCTGAAGGAGACACCAATGAGCGAAGTGATGGAAGCAGAGATCAAGCGCTGGACCGCCCGGCGCAAGTCTGCTCTGGTCCTTGAGATCATCCAAGGCAAGAGGACGGTGGCTGCTGCCAGCCGCCAGTTCGACCTGACTCCGGCTGAGATCGAAAGCTGGGTCGAAGAGGGCAAGCGCGGCCTGGAGAACGCGCTGAGGGCCAAGCCGGAGGACGTGCGCGAGCAGTACGAGCGCCAGCTGAAGGACCTGCAGGAGGCCTACGGCGAGGCCATGCTGGAGATCCGTGCGCGAAAAAAGCTGGTATCCCTGCTGGGAAAGGACGAGAGCTGATGCTCTCGGTCCAGCAGGGCCTGAAGGAAGAAGGTGTTTCAGTTCCGATGACCAAGCTGTGCCAGTGGTTCGGCGTGGCACGTCGCACGATGTACTACACGCCGACCAGCTCGCCCGCCAAGGTGAAGCCGGAGTTGGCTGAGCCAATCAAGGAAATGATCGAGGCGGAGCCGTCGTTTGGCTATCGCACCGTGGCTGCGCTGCTTGGCATGAACAAGAACACCGTACAGCGGATTTTCCAGCTCAAGGGCTGGCAGGTTCGTAAGCGGCCCCTTGGCCTGCGCCCGCGGGTCGAGGCCAAGGTATCGCGTGCGCAGAAGCCGGATCAACGTTGGGCGAGGGACCTGTGTCGCGTATGGGGGGGCAAGGATGGCTGGCTCAGCCTGGCATTGGTGATCGACTGCAGCACGCGTCAGCTGCTTGGCTGGCACCTGTCACGGACGGGGAAGGCCAGCACGGCCTCGGCCGCCCTGGAGCAGGCCCTGATCACGCGCTTCGGCACGCTGGGCAAGGTCAAGGAGTCGTTCCTACTGCGCTCGGACAATGGCCTGGTCTTCACCAGCCGCGACTACACCCGGTTGGTGCGCAGCTATGGCCTGAAGCAGGAGTTCATCCCCCCGCACTGCCCACAGCAGAACGGGATGGTGGAACGGGTGATCCGGACGCTGAAGGAGCAGTGCGTGCACCGGCATCGCTTCGAGAGCCAAACCCACGCGCTGCGCGTGATTGCTGACTGGATCGCCTTCTACAACCAACAGCGCCCTCATCAGGCGCTGAAGATGATGACCCCAAACGCGGCCATACGCCGCTACATTAACGGCATGACCTGAGCAGAAACCGGTGGGTCATTACAGGATTGTCAATGCCGGAGTTCTTCGCTGCCTACGGTACCGAGGCCAAGTGCTACCGCGCTCTGTATCAATGGCGGTGGCCGCAGGGATTTCGCTGCCCTTCCTGCGCTGGACGGGCGCGCTCGCGCTTCAAGCGTGGTGGCGCCATCTACTCTCAATGCAGCGCGTGCCGGCATCAGACCAGCCTGATCGCGGGCACGATGTTCCAAGGCACCAAACTGCCACTGCGCATCTGGATGCTGGCCTTGCACCTGTTGACCTCGACCAAGACCAACATGGCCGCGCTGGAACTGATGCGTCATCTGGGCATCAACTACAAGAGTGCTTGGCGGATG
>NZ_MDSK01000061.1 GCF_002940205.1 Xanthomonas arboricola pv. guizotiae | reverse complement strand
TCCAAAGCGCACTAGGGATCTCGTTGCGACGTGTCATGCCGGCAATGTTGTCGCCGACTCAACAGAATTCAAGGGTTTTGTTAGCCGCTCTTACTTGCGGGCACGGAAATTAAGCTGCTGTCATTCGGAAGGTTCATGTCGGCCCCCTTGGCCTTTGGTTCGCCAGTTGCTCTCAAAATTTGACTCAGAACTTGTGCGTAGATACTGCGTTAACCGCTACGTATGACGACTGCATTTATCTCAAGAAATAGCCAGGCCTTCGACTGGATGCTCTCCTTGGAACCAGCGCCAGGAACCTTTTCCCCCGGTCCTTTTGATTTGATACAGGGCCCGGTCCGCGCGCCGCAGCAGCTCGTGCTTATCAGTAGCTTGATCTGGATAGAGGCAGGCGCCAATGCTGACGCCGACGCTAAGTTTTAGGTTGTCCACCAGAAGCGGCGTATTCACCGACTCCAGTATGCGGCTGCAGACCATTTCGATATGAGACAGGTCACTTGGTGCAACAAGCAAGATACCGAACTCATCGCCACCTAGGCGGCATACCAAGTCTGTCTCTCGCACAGCCCCTTTCAGTCGCTCTGCGATGATTTGAAGCACGGTGTCCCCTACCGCGTGCCCATAGGAATCATTGATGGGTTTGAAGTCATCAAGATCCAGCATGAGGAATGCAAGACGACGCTGCGGATCTTCGGAGACCTCCGCATGCCAACGTTGGCGAAGGCCACGCCGATTGGAAACACCAGTCAGATCGTCTCGATTGATCAGCTCCAAAAGCTGCCGCCGATTGGACTGCACACCAGAAAAGTCTTTGAAGATCGCTACCGCCAGCTTCTCGTCGTGAAGTATCAAACCCGAGTGCAACACCGTGCGGATTGACCCTCCGCTGGTCACGACATCAATCTCCATATCACCGGTCGCAACAGGATGTGCCGAGCGATGCAGTTCGATGTCTAGCCAGCGCTTGCGTACCATCTCGCGCTGCCGTTCATGAAGATAGAGGCTGTCCACGAATTGATCGAATGTACGGAATTGGCTGGCGTCGTGGCCGAATAGACGAACGAACTCCGCATTGCAGTACTGAATTTTTCCATCAGGAAAGCTGGCCCACGCGATGCCGAACGGAAGAGCGCTCAGCACTCGCAGCAGGGTGCTCGCCTTTAGTGGGGTGCGTAGTTCGTCCTCATGTTGAACCATCATGTCCTTGCTCCTTTCCTTCAAGCGCGTCGAGGCATTGCTGCTGATGCTCCAGGCCTCGATGTGTGGCAAATCTGCATCGTGGTATCGCCCGTGACAATCCGCCCGCTGCAGTCCAATGCATTGATCCGTGCCTATCCGTTATGGGTTATTTTTAACTCATTGAAACAGTGCTGACCAGGCCTCGGCAGCGTTTATGACGCCATGGCTTTAGCTGCTTTCAGTCATAGGAGGTCTGGTTGCGGCCAGCGTGCTTGAGCCGATAGGCCGGGTAAAGGCGCAAAAGGGGAGCGCCCACATCCGATTGATGCTCGCTAGTGATTGGCGGAAATGGTGTAACCCAAAGGCAGAAGGGTAGAAGGGTGGTGCTAAGGGAATGGTGCCCAAGGGAAATGGGGCTACCTGGAAAAGGAAAAAGGCCATCCCTGCCCTGCATCATCACTGGGAGTAGGCATGCTCAGATTGTTTCAACGAAAGGCCGCCGTCCTGCCACCTGTTGCGGCAGTGACCGAGAGTGCGCTTGGAAAAGGGCTGCTGCAGCCCAAGCCGGCAGCGGAGCTGCTGGCCACACCTCGACGCCAGAAGCTTCTGGAACATATCTGGCAGCGTACCTCTCTATCCCGCAAGCAGTTCCACTCGCTCTATCGAGTCCCGCTTGAGCGCTATGCGGATCTTGTGCAGCAATTCCCAGCGTCTGAAAGCCATCACCACGCGTACCTGGGAGGCATGCTGGATCATGGCCTTGAAATCGTCGCGTTCGCGTTGAAGTTGCGACAGTCGCACCTGCTCCCCGCAGGAGCTTCGCCTGAGGACCAAGCGGCGCAAGCGGAGGCTTGGACTGCAGCTGTTGCGTATGCCGCACTGCTACACGACATCGGCAAGATCGCTGTCGATCTGCATGTAGAGCTGCAGGGGGGGAGGATCTGGCACCCCTGGCATGGACCACTGAACCAGCCGTATCGTTTTCGCCATCGCGAGGGGCGCGAATATCGCTTGCATGGGGCTGCGACTGGATTGCTCTACACCCGGATACTTGATAGCGCCGCGCTTGACTGGCTCAGCGGCTATCCAGCCCTATGGTCCCAGTTGCTTTACGTGCTGTCCGGCCAATATGAGCACGGTGACATGCTTGGCGAATTGGTGGTCCAGGCCGATCGCGCCTCGGTTGCGCAGGAGCTTGGTGGAGATCCGGCGAAGGTGATGGCCGCACCAAAGCACGCACTGCAACGCAAGCTGCTTGAGGGGCTGCGCTACCTGCTAAAAGAGCAGTTGAAACTGAACCAGCCAGAGGCATCAGATGGCTGGCTCACGGAGGATGCGCTATGGCTGGTGAGCAAGACTGTTTCGGACAAGTTGCGTGCCCACCTGTTATCGCAAGGCATAGACGGCATCCCAGCGAGCAACTCGGCTGTGTTCAACATTCTTCAAGAGCACAGCATGCTCCAGCCCGCACCGGACGGCAAAGCGATCTGGCGTGCAACGGTGACCAGCTCAAGCGGCTGGTCACATGCCTTCACGTTACTGCGGCTCTCGCCCGCTCTGATCTGGGAGGCTGGTGAGAGGCCGGTCGCCTACGCGGGGACGGTGCTTGTTGAAGCAGGCCAAGGTGCCGATGCAACCGGCCAGAGTGCGCCGGACTTGCTTGACTCGGCCATGCAGGACACCGCCGATGATCGAGCCAATCCACCGTTGGAATCGAAGCCTTCCTTGAGCAAACAACCCGTAGCGAGAAACGCGCCGGATATGATGGATGAACTGCTGGCAATGATTGGGGCACCAGATCCACCGAAGGCCGATGACCAAGGAAATTCATCGTCTCAGCCAACGCCTGAAGCTACCGGAAAGCCACACCAGGTGAGCGAGTCCGTCCCAGCGAAAAAAAATCCAATGCCGGCCAGTACTCAACCATCTAGGGCCGAGTCGAATGGCACCTCAACTCAAATGTCAGCCGATCATTTCGTGACATGGCTGCAGCAGGCGATTGCATCGCGCCGACTCGTCATCAACGACGCTAAGGCGCTAGTGCATATCGTGGCGGATGCCGTCTATCTGGTAAGCCCAGGTGTTTTTCAGCGCTATGCGCAAGAACATCCTCAAATCGCTGACTATGCCAAGCGTGAAGAGATGGCAGATTGGCAGTGGGCGCAAAAGAGATTTGAGAAATTGTACCTACATCGTAAGCAAGCCAATGGCCTGAACATCTGGACGTGCGAAGTAACCGGACCTCGCAAATCGCGCCGGCTCCACGGCTACCTGCTTGAGCGTTGGCAAGGTGTATTCGGGGAGCTTCCGCCAAACAACCCATACCTGACGCTCCGGGAAGGAAACTCACAACCGCCGATCCATACGGACGCATCCACTTCGCTTGATGACTGAAGGTGTACCCCTCATTGGTGTGCTTGAGTGTGAGCCAGTAGCGTTCACGACTATCTCCGAGCCACGGCTATGAACGTCAAACCGGATGTCGGATCCACCCAATGGATTTCAAAATTTTTCAAAAATCTGCTCGGTACAATTGGAGTAAATTACCCGGCATGAGTTGTTGTTAGCGGCGGTGCACTTCTTTTCTGCGTCAGCTTTAGCTTCTTCGAGTTCCGCGTTTCCTACGAACTGCAGCTTCCCACCAACAGATTTTCCATCCTTGTAAGGTTCTGCAACAGCTGCGCATTGATTGTGATAGGTAGCCCAATCACGGCACTCCTTTCCACCCGCTTTTACACAACTAGCGATGGCGCCTTTCTGCGCTTCACGCTTAGAAAGTTTCCCGTAGTCAACTCCTACGGTACCCTCTCCATCGAGTGCAACTGCTCCCCAGGTTTTAATCCATTTCCCCAGCGGCCGAGGTGCTGGTGCAGTCTCTTGAGAGCTTCCTTGGGGAATAGGCGCACATGCGATAGCTCCCTGCCCACCAATTTGATACTGCCCTGGCGGACAGCCTTGAGCCCAAGCAGTTATAGGAAGATATAAAATTGGAAAAACCAAAAGAACACAAAGCCTCATAGATGCATGACCTAAATATAATTAATTCATCTGAAGTACATCGGTTTCTTTAACACACAGACCTCGGTCTCGTCCAGATCCGTAATATGGTTACTGATAACGTGATCGTGGTTACCAACTTATGCCATGGCTCATGAGCTTGAAGCCGATTACGGCAATACGCGGCCAGCCTATTTCATAAGGTCTGACGTGATAGTGGTCTATGAACTATTTTTTACAGCACCCGCGCCGGCGGCATGTCCGGCTGGGCGCGTTGCGCGTCTAGAGCCTGTGATTGGCGGATGCTTTCCTGCAATGGAGGCACGGTCTCGGACAGATCCACCTTGACCCGGAAGCCCGGTGTCTGGCCGACGATCCAAACCGCATCCTGATGCGAGGTCACGCTTTGCAACTGATCGACACGCAGGATACCCACGCGTTTGGCCTCGACAGTGGCATGCATGGCCTCGGCCGGGGAGGTGCCAGCGGGGAGCTTGCTATGGATGGCCTGATAAAGCGGATCGTTGGGAACCGATGCGGATACAGGCTCACCGAACCGACCACGCGGTGCTGCCGGAGCACCCACTTCGCCGCCAGATGGGCCCAAAGGTATCTTCCAGCCTGGCGGGACATATGTCGGCGCATGCTCGCTCTGCATGCGCTGCTGTACATCCTCCCAGCGTGCCGCTGCCATGTCCGCGCGCCCTGCGCCGGGTGCGAGCGTGCCGCGCAACTGATCGATACCATCGGCCAGGGTCATTGCCTGCATGCTGCGTGTACCGAGCGTGGCACCAAGGCGCATCGACGCTACGTCGTCGCGGTACTTGTCCACCATCGGTAAGTACTCTTGCGCCAACTGCTGCGCTTTATGGTCTTCCAACACCGAGCGATCTGGATTGCCGTTGCCGTCCACTGGCAGGAAATTGTGGATGCGGTGCGAATCGCCCAGTGGGATGGCCACAAACGGGTTGCGCGCATCCAGCACACTTGCTGTATTGGCGTAACCAGCCTTTTCCAGGGTGGCAATCTCATTTGGTGTGGCATACACCTTGACCTGGCCATAGTGCTTGCTGGCAGCGCTAACGGCATCGCCAGCCATCACGTGGTTGATCACGTCGGTGCCGCCCTCTTGGATCCGCCGATCCAGGCTGACCGAGCCGTAGGCGTTGAAGGTCTCGCCCCTGAGCCCGTAGTGGTGGGCGGTGACCTGGGCCAGGTTGCCACCCAGGGAATGGCCGGTGACAAAGACGTCGGGTTTGTGCCCGTCACGCTTGCCTAGTCGCTCAGCTGTCTCCATTGCATGGCGGGTCAATTCAATTGCATCGTCTGACTGGTTGTTGTGACGTGCTGCAACCATGCCGCCATCTGCGGACACACCATCCTGCTGGAGTTGCCGCTCAAACTCGGTGCCGCGATGGGCGACAATAATTTCGCCTGTGTCGACCCTCCTGTAGATCATGCCCTGATAGCCAGAAGGCCTATCAACGTATTCGAGCCGCTTGTATGGAGCGCCGCCGATATCTACCGTTCGACTATTCTCACCGGTTTCGCGTGGCTCGTCATAAACATCGCTCGCCAAAGCAGCATATTGTTGCGCAGTCAGAGTCATGGCGTTTCCTTGGTGGAAAGCAGGGTCACTTTGAACAACTGGTTGCGCAAACTTTCTTTGAACTGAGTGGGGTCCGAATGGCCAGAGTCGGGATAGTTATCCATTTCATCTTTTGGATATCCGCCAGACCAGAAATATGTCACCTCCGGCTCGCCACTAAGCAATTTATCTTTATAAATTCCTGGCTGAAATCGTGTTTCTTCATGCTTGCCAGTAGCTCTTAACGAAACATCTGCGCTAGTTAACTCCCATCGGCAGACGCCCTTGCCGTAGTAGTCCGAATCCATCATTCCATCTGCGTAGATCGTCGCTACATATGTAGATTCGTTGATTTTCTTAAAATGGATGGGTATTCCATCTTCTTTAGATTTGCTCCAGACACCTGCAATAGGCTCGATTGGCGTGCATTGCTTGTGGTTGGTCATTTCATAGAACGCAGTTCCTGAAATCCACTCAAACGGCCCCGGCGCATCCTCGATGGTCATCGTGATCCGGTACGCCTCTGTTGGATGCGGGTTCTTGCGGTAGACCGGATCGCCGTCGGTGGTGGTCGCGTCGGTGTCGTGTCTTTCAGAGCCAGTATTCATGGGGTTGCATCCTGCTAAGAGCACTAGAAAAAACCAGCCGACAACCTTGATCCTCAAATACCCGTTCATGCCGCCATCGTGCGTTGTGCAGCACGCTGCGCCGCCGTGACTGAGTCGGTCAGTCGTCGACAGGTGCGGTTGATGTTGATGCCATGTATTAGCAAGGCAATGATCATAAGAGCGAATACCATACCGAACTCTGGGATTTCCCTGATTATCTTCATCACTGCCGGGACGCACGCCGCTCCCACTGCTAGCAGAAACATCAAACCCGTCATTGCAGTTGCACTAACGATGCCCCGACGCAGCTGTTTCAATTCACAGGTATTTTTCCCGTTTGCTTGCAGCTTTCTCCAAACTTTCAGAGCACCTGCAATGAGACTCAGCAGCATCGACACTACAGCGAAGTGCAATACAGCACAGATGGTGGCCGCATACTGTGCAAGGTCCAGCAGGACCATGAACGAAGTTCGATAGGCCAGAACAACCAAGCTTGCGGTCAGTAAGGTTGACATCAGCAGGATAGTCAACATGCGCCGAACGCCCTTGGGTGACCGGTACCAATGTGCATTTGGGGAGGGAAGCACGCTATCCATTACATCGCTCCTACGAGCTCTACTTAACTAACGGCGAACGTGATCAGGGGCACGGGATGAACTTTGAGGGATGCCAGTTGGAAGTCTTATTGGCCACGCGGCTCTTGCGTATCTAAGCTTCGCTTGATGATGAACCTGGCAGTGCATTCAGGCATGTATCAGAACTTTTCAAAGATTGGATCCGAGCAGTTGGAATAAATAACTCTGCACGAACTATTATTTACAGAGGTACAGTCTTTTTCTGCCTTGGCTGTAACTTTTTCAAGTGCCGCACCTGTGGAAAATTGTAATTTTCCATCAGAAGATTTTCCATCCTTATAAGGTTCTGCTACAGCTGCGCATTGATTAAAGTAAGTCACCCAGTCGCGGCAATCTTTGCCTCCTGCTCCAAGGCAACTAGATAAAGCAGCTTTTTGCGCTTCTCGTTTAGAGCGTTCTCCACTTGCGACTCCTACTGCACCCGCACCGGATTCATCAAGTGCGACGCCCCCCCAGGTTTTAATCCATTTCCCAAGCGGCCGAGGTTGCTCTTGGACGGAATTATCTTGTGGAATCGGGGCACATGCTGCCACTCCCTGTCCACCAATGGGATACTGCCCAGGCGGGCAGCCTTGCTCGGCCATTGCCGGAAGCCCGACGATCATAAGAAAAAACAGCGTAAATCTTTTAGCACTCATATATGCACGCCTTCTGCAAAACCTAATCCCGGCAATTTTAGGCACTGCCGCTTTCATTTCTTCCAGCATTACCCCGAGAACCTGGTATTGGAGTAGATTCAGATCCACCCAATGAGCCAACAGTACGGTTCGTCACTTGACCTGTGGACTGACCTCTACCAACTGACTCCTCATTGGAAGCTCTATGCGGTTGCTGCGGCATATAGGACCCGGCCGGTTGCCCCTGTGGTCCAGGACTTGCTGCGCCGCCACGATCAAATGCTGAATATGCCATGAACATTCCCATATTACCCTGCCAAATTGCAGCCGCCAACGTTGGAACGCTTATGATCAACAAGGTCATGACCAGTCCGATACCGCCCTGTTGTAGGGCTTGGCTAGACAGTCCTTCAGCATTGCCCAATGTTATGAGTTGGGCAGCCCAGTAGGCCGCAGCTACTTTTGCTGTGAATTTGAGCACCATCGCCGTGACCACCGACAGCATTGCCATCGAGAACAGCGTGCCGATCACGTAGAACAGCCACTTCTTGAACAGGTCTTTGGTCTGGTCGAAGATCAGTGCCAAGATGAAGATTGGCCCGATCCCGATCAGGAACGCCATAGTGAACTTGAACAACAGCAGCATCGCTCCAGCTGCCATAGGCGGACTGGCGGTGCCGAAGCCCGCCATCAATACAGCGCGGCCTTTCTTCTCTATCGCCTCCGGATCGGTTGGGTCGACGCGCACCGCATCCAGCGCGGTCAGCGCCACCTGCGTGTAGGCAAGATTTTGGTCAATCGCATCGGAGGCGGTGCTGTCTTCATCACCCGTAAAAAGACCATGGATCTCTTTGTCCAGGTTTTGGGTCATGGTCTGGTGCAGCATCGCCCCGTTAACCCCGACAGCTGAAGCAAGACTGATGATGATCGCGACCTTGCCAGCCTTGATCATGGTCGCCATTGCACTTTCACGCGACTGCCCGGTTGCGATGCGATAGCCCAGAATCAGTACCCACAGAGTGGTCACTGTCAAAGCGATCGTACTGACCCACCTCATAGCGCGGCTCATCAACTCCAAGCCGAACTCTTGAATCTCGTTGCTGAAGTAGTCGTTGACCAGTTTGAAGAAAACGAACTCACCGAGGCCGATATCCGCCAAAGGCTGCAACCAGTTCATCGCTCCGTGGAGAATTGCGTCCATTACCTTCTGCCTGTCTGTCGTGGTGTAGCGATCAATTGGATAACGCGGCTTTCAGCGTTGCGGCCTGCACGAGCTGTCCCAGCGGTTTGAGCCAGCTGTTTTGGTCGCCATCCAGAGCTTTTCTGGCCATTCGCGACTGATCTTCCTTGAGCCCGACGATGTAGCTGTCATACGCCGTCATCTGGGCCTGCCAGTAGTCCAGGTCCATGGCGTTTTGTGCTACGAAACGCTGAACTTCGTTGTCGTTGGCAGCAAGCGCTCCTTGGCTGGTGCCACCTCGGTCGCGCTGCGCCTCAATCGCTTTAAACTGGTTGTTGCGTTCTATAAGGCGCTTGAGCATGCGTACCGACTCGTTGTACTTGGCATTTTTTGCCAGCACCATGCGTGTGCAGACCTTCATTTGCTCCTCCACCATATTTCCTTTCATGTTGGGGGCGAGAGACTTGAATTGCTGCAGCACCCCTGAGAGGCCTGTCTTTGGGGCACCCGGACAGTCGTCTTCCAGGCCATAGTCTTCTGGACGTTCGGCAAAGTTGTCAGCCATGGTGGACGTCCCTAGGTTCAACCGCTGAAGCTTGATGAGCTGCTGCTGATAGTGATCCAGCTGCTGCTGATACTGCTTGAGGGTCTCGGTCCATCGCTTAGCCTGCTCTGCGTACTCCTGTAATGCCTTCGCCATCGACGTTGGGTCATTGACAATCACTCCCACTGCATTCGCGGGCCCAACACTAAGACCGGCCGCAAGCAACAAGCCTGCGGCGAGACGTGAAAATGAAAGGCGTGAGCGGCGTGAGCGGTCATTCATGGCGGGACTCGTCGGTCTTGTTGGTGCAGATGGATGGCGGGGATAGCAAAACGAGGGATATAGAGGGCGCAGCCCGGAAGGCGATAGGCAGCCCAGGCAGGTGGTGGGGAGTCAAGCGCGTAACGCAATCATGAAGCGAGAGAATTTTTGTTCAGACACAGGCACAGCGACGAGAAAGACGCCGCCGGGGGTGCGGAGATGAGCGCCTGCTAGGGCCATTATCCTTATGTGCTATTGAGGCAGGTTGGGTCGAACTCTGGCATAGGTCAAGGCAGATTGCCACTACCTGCTCCCCCTCCAGACCGTCCTCTCATCGTCTAGCGGCCGCCACCTCAAGGGACAAGGTTGCCTGGGTAGGAAAAATCTGACATCCGGAAACGGCAATTCCCCACCCTCTGCAATGGCGTGCCCGGTTGAGTCCGCACGATATTTGTCAACCGAGGAAAGCTCTGGATCGCGTACCGTCGCAGCTGCCTGGACCGCAGGCGAGCACTCCCTCTTCGAGGGGAAAGGACATGTGATGCGTAACTTCCAACGTACGGCAAAAGTGGCTGTGGGACTGCTAGGACTGGCACTGTCATACAGTGCGGCGGCATGCTGTCCGGATGTCGGTCATAGCCCTGCTGCTGCGACAACAGGGCTGGGGGCCAGTCGTCCCTCTGCTACTGATCTCTCGGCTGTCAGCACCTTTCACGTGTATACGTTCGAGCGAGACGGAATCCGCTATCTGCAAGTCAATGGCCCTAGTGGCGATGTCCGAACCGCAATCGGATGGATCGACGGTACCCGTTGGGTCATGCCGGTTGGTATCGATGCAGACCGCACCACGATCCTGGCGGCGGGTTCACGCCCGAGCGGTACAGTCGTATATGAAGGAGACGGTATGACGGTGCTGCTACAGACACTCCCGCGTGGTAACAGCTGGCTCATCGTACCTAAAAATTGATCGTGTCCCTGTTGTTTCGGAAACAAAGAAGCTGATCTTGCACGTATGGTGGCGCCGGCAGGTGCCACCATACGAGCGCACCCTGCTGGACAACTCTGCTGTGTTCTCAAGAGCGGTCCGACTGGCAGGCTTGCTCTCTGGCTTATCCCCGTAAATACATACAGCGATGCCCTGGAGCCCGCGCAGTTTTCCGACTCTGGCCTTGATGGTATGACGCCTTGCTGGAGGCAGACAGGCAATCGCCTGCTGGGTGCATCTGTAGACGGCAAGCTGCAGCCCAACAGACAATTGCATGGGATTGCCGCGAAGCATGACTGGGTGGATTTCTGTGTGACTGGAACTGGCGAAGCCTGGCGAACGGAAAACGTGATAGAGCCCATGCGTCTCGATCTCCAGGGGGTACAAAGCATTGATGTACTCGTGCAGCATCTTCGATTGGATAGAGCCCGTACGAATCATCCGCATGGCGGCTTCATGTTGTCCGCGTGACTTGAGATGACTTTCGATGTCGCGGCGTAGTCGGTTCATCTGTACCTCGATGTCGACGTACTCGATCACGTGCTCGCGCAATTCCCGCTCAGCCCATAGGTAGCTCAGTTTTGCCGTATCCAATGCCTGTTGCTCGCCTCGCAGACGCAGGCGCACTTCGGCAAGGGTGCTGGAGATACGCGCGCCCAGCACGAATAGTCCCGTAGCCGTTGTTGCGAGCATCACCTGCACAACAAAGCCTATTGAGTCATAGGCCCCCAGCACACCCGTATTTCGCAGTGAAAATGCCAGAGCGGTATTCGCCAGCACAACGCCGATGGCCGCGCCCCGCCAGCCATGCAGCCAGGTGAGTAGAACGGCAGGAACGATCAGCAACGACATTAAGAGCGGCTAACAAAACCCTTGAATTCTGTTGAGTCGGCGACAACATTGCCGGCATGACACGTCGCAACGAGATCCCTAGTGCGCTTTGG
>NZ_MDSK01000060.1 GCF_002940205.1 Xanthomonas arboricola pv. guizotiae | reverse complement strand
GGCCGTCCACGCCTGATCCACAGCCAGCGCGCAGCGCTGCCCGTCGCCGTCGGGGATAGCTCCACCTATCCCCAGGCGTCGGGGAAGCTGTGCGATCAGGGGTGGGCGGGTCTGCCGATTGCAGGTCGTCCTCGTCTTGTCCACGGGGCGCGGCCAAGGCCGGCTGCGCCGGGCGGTTCCGCCCGCCTGGTGCAGCCGGCCTTGGCCGCGCACGGTGGGCAAGAGGTGGCGAGCTGCCCGCCGGGTGTTGGCGCCGCCGGCGCCGGCAGCTGGCGATCGCACATGCTGGCCAGCGCCAGCTGGCCGCCGATGAGGGCAAGCGGAGCGCGCAGGCCGCGTGCGGCCGGAGGCGTGAGAGGCCCGCAGGGCCGTGGATGGAAGCCCGAATGGGGCGAGACACGCGCAGCGGGGCTCGATGCGAAGCACGACAGCCCGACCCGGAGCAAAGCGTAGGGGCACGCCCATGATGAGCCCCCTTTTCACGTCGCGATCACAACTCTTGCCAGACGCTTAACCAGCCACGGGATGGCCCCGCCGCCAGACAGGAGTCGGGCTCTTCGGGAGGTACGTCATGTTGATAAAAGCGCTGCTTTCAACCGTATTTGTCGGCTCTATAGCTTTTGCCACCCCCTCATTTTCCAGTCCACACGTCACCACACTGACCGCTGATCAGGCGCGGTCGGTCGACGCCCAGCACCTCGCAAAGAGCATAGGGATCAGTTCCGCGGAAGCTGCAAGACGACTGACGCTGCAGGAGGCCTCTGGTCCGCTGAGCCGTCAATTACGAAAGTCGTACGAAAGCCGCTTGGCTGGCATCTATCGAGAATGGACGCCATCACCACGGATCGTCATCCGCTTAAAAGGTCCTCAAGCGGAGCGAGCGCGATTTTTGACCTATGCCGGTGAGACGATTGAGGTAGTTTTCATCCCTGGGGCTTCTCATAGCCTGGTTGAGCTGGCCAAAGCTCGACAACAGCATGCAACGGCTATCAAGGCCGCATTCCCGACTTTGCAGGCATCACAGATCGATGAGCGCACGGGGGAGCTTGTACTAGAGACCTTGGATAACGGCTCGCCTGAGCGAGCGGCGGCTCTTGCTTCCGAAATCGGCATGCCTGTTCGTGTCGAGAGTAACCAGGTCGTCCGCCAGCTCGCGCTGAGTGGGAGCGGCGCTCTCGATATCGGAACGGTTCAAAGTGCCTGCACAGGCGCATTTGTTGTCGTGCAGAACGGCACTTCAGACTACGGGCTAGTCACTGCCGGGCATTGCGGCGGTACAGACGCTAGCTATTTCACTCTTGATGCTGACGCGATCCCGGTGTCGTTTGCGGGTAGATCCTGGGACGGGTCTCGAGATTTACAGTGGTACCGCGTGAGCGATGAAACCGAAATCACCTCATCCTTTTACTCTGATGATGCAACAGAACGCAGTGTGTCTGGCGTGCGCTGGAAAGAAGACACTCTTGTTGGTGACAACCTCTGCTTCTACGGCCAACAGTCTGGCCAGCAATGCGGCGTGGTCGATAGTCTCGCCTACCAGCCCAATCTGCCAGCAGGATGCAACGGGCAAGTCTGCCAACCGAATTTCATTTCAGTAGCAGCAACAGCAGGCGGCCTGAGTTGCGTTGGAGGTGACAGTGGTGGTCCGGTTTTCCAGAACCAAAACGCATATGGTGTCCTCTCAGGTGGCGCTTTCAGCACGACCACTCAGGAATGCACACGGTTCTTCTATACAGATATCAGTGAGCTCCAAGCGCTAGGAATCAGGGTCAACGTCCCGTTCTGACCCATCCGTATTTCGACACAAATCTATGCTCCCTCCGCAGGGAGCATATTTTTGATTGGGATGTCGATGAGGTCTGTAGCGATGTTCGTATTTCTAGGATGTGCCGGCATGGCTCACGCCGAAGGTTGCATCACCAAGCCGATCGACATGAACATGCCTGGGGTCAATCGCGAGCTTGCGAAACGCATCCGAGCAGTCTTTCCAACACTGATCAATCCCATCATCACGAACGTCGCGCTGTTGGGTATTGGGCCTGCTGACTGTAACGCTCCGGACGTCGCGGAACGCAAGGTCCGCGTTGAAGCCATGCTGCAGATGCCCGTCATCCTCTATCAAGACGATAGCGGCCGCGACTTTGACTTTATTCCTCTTGGACGCCGAGACCAGATCGATCTGCGCAAACGAATCCTCGCGATTTTCCCGACATTGACGACTCGGGGTTTGCTTTTCGACCGGGATGTCGAAGTGCTGTACTTGGCTGATAGCGATCTTCATGCCAAAGACGTGGCAAGTCGTCAGATGCAGGTCGAAGCAATCGTCGGAAAGCCGGTTGTTCTGAGACTGGAAACAAGGTGAGAGAGTTGGCGCAGCATGAAGCGCTGTCGTAAAAAGGCTAGACGGAACTTCGCGCCAATCTGCTGAATCAGCTTCCTTTTCACATCAAATAGACAACTAATGGAGTACCTGAGGCGGGCGGGCGGGATCTGCCCCACATGTCGGGCAGTCTCCTGTGCCCCGCAGAGCAGTACAGAACAGGAGAGCGTCATGGCAAAGACAGCACTGTTTTTCGGCTCCATTATCGCCCTGAGCGGACTTTCGGGCGTCGCCGCAGTCGCCGGTCCTGCAGATCCGGCAGCAACGCAGGCAGCCAAGCCGCACGCCTTCGCTGCAAACGAAGTCCACGCGGCTTACGACGCGTCGAAACGCTGGTCGATCGTCGACGTCAACGACCGCTTCATGATCAAGGCGAGCCCTGCAGCGGACGGCGGCAAGGTGCAGTTCGCGTTCCTGGACGGCGCGCGATCGCAGATCGGCACCTGCGAAGCGGCGTCGAAGCTCAAGCCCGGCGACCGGCGAACGACGTTCCTGCACGTGTCGTATTCCAAGCCGGATGCGGAAGGGAAACGCCAGTTTGAGCTACGCCGGACGCTGGATTTCAACGGGCATGAACAGGTGTACCGGTTCAAGGCAGGGGACGGCACCTTCGCCACGCTCGAGCCTGGCGTCAGGGTCGGCCTCGAGCGCGGTGTCTTCGCCTACGAGCAGACCAGGGGACCGATCGGCACGTCCGGACAGACGCAGGCAGTGCGCGTGAGCTACCAGCTGGCGGACAAGTACAGCGACATTGCCTCGTCGGTAGAGATGGACCGCAATCGTTGGGTGGTTTCAACCAGCCAGCCCAGCGCCGGGGCACCGCCGATCTACAGCGTCAACAGCACCGCCGTGCTCGCGCATGTGCCCGGCACAAAGGACTTGGCGCGCGATCGCGCGATCGTGGCGAATCCGATGCGAGGCAGCGGAATCGGCGCAGCGGCCGATGCTGTTGCCTTGAAAGTAGCTGGCCACCAACCACCTAAAGGGGTGGAAGGATTGCAAATGGGACCGGAAAAGCAGGTCGCGCTGTGTATCGCCGTCAGCTGCTCCTTCGACTTCCAATGCAACGCGCAGAGCACCAGCTGCCTTTGCCATGAGTTGAGTACGGGTCCGAATCTGGGAACCTGCGCAGTGTAGTAAGTAGCGTGAGCGTGATGCCGCAACACGAGAAACAGACGGGCTCTGCCACAACGACAAGGCGACTTATGCCCGGGGACCGGGCACCCGCGTTGCGGTTCGCACGTGTTTTCAACGGCGGTCAGCCGGTCGAACAGGTAACGTTCGACCGGCTGACCGCCGTCATTTTGTGGAATGCAGGCTGTGCCGGCTGCCTGCCGGCGGTGGCCGAGGTCGCCGCCATCGCGGCGGACTACGTCATGCCTGTTTACGGGGTGGCGGTGATGGTTCGGGACGTCGATCGCACGGCACAGACGGCCCTGCAGGGCAGATCGCGTGCCGTATTGGCGCTCGAGGAACGGCCAACTGCCGAGATCGGGCTCATGCGGGGTAGTGTCACGCGGAACTGGCTTGAGGCGAGCGGCATACCGGGGGTCCCGGCCGCGTACCTGGTCAACGGGGCAGGGCGCATTGCCTGGATCGGCGACCCAACTGAGATTGCCGGCGTGCTGCCCGAGCTGGCCGCGGGATCTTGGGACGTTGCAGCCGCCCGCGAGCGTTGGCGGGCAACCGCGAGCGATGAGGAGGTGGCGCAGCTACGTCTAACACGCGACGTAATGGATACGCTGATCGCTGGCCAGATCCAAACGGCCCGCGAACTGGTGGCCGCAGGCGAACGGAACTTGCCGTCGCTGAACAGCGACGCCGAGTTCGCGATTCTCAAGTTCCAAGCGCTGGCCGCCGCCCCCGCCGAAGTCGACCAGGCTGTCACCCATTACCGCGCGGCGGCCGCCCGTTTTCCGGCCGACCTGCGGCTGCAGACAATGCTGGGTGGTGCTGCGCTCACCCAGCTGGGAAGCGAGCCGGAAGCGCTTTGGCTGGTTCTCCAGGCAATGGCCGGTATCAGCGACGGCCCTGCAGAAAGCCTCGGCGAACAACAGAGCCGCATTCAATGCCGGCTGCTGGAAGCGGAAGCAGCCGCTCGGTTGAATAGGCCAGAAGATGCGGTGGTCGCACTGGAGCGTGCTGCGGTACTCAGTGGATCCGCCGTATTGCCGGAACGCGCGAAAGCGTGGGCAACCAGAGAAATTGAACGGGTGCGCAAGCTCCTATCGCCAAAACGACAGGACAGTCAAACGATGCGCGAATAGGGTGGCTTGCGGCGCTGCCTCTCCCTGTCCAGCTCCGCGAGGCGTGCCTGCGCAGACGCTTCACTCTCGGCAATTTCGACCAGCTGGCCATGCCGGCGCGAGCCTTTGCCGCCCCAGGATCGGATGACGGTATAGGTTCCGAAGAGGTCGAGAAACACGGCGGCCTCGTACCAGCGCGTGTCAGTTTCCCATCGTGCGGTGTGCATTGGCATTCTCCCGATCGAGACGGCCCGAGTTGAGAAAGTCCAGCAGCCGTTGGCCGCTGATGATGGTGAGGTGCGGATTGGCGGTGGCCAGCTCGCGGGCGCCGGCGCCGGTGCGGCCGGTATGGATAAAGATCCCACGGCTTCCGCGGGCTTCCAGCAGCTCGGCGAACGCGAGGATATGAGCGCGGTTGATGTGCTTGCGGTAACGCTTGGCCTGCAGGAGATACCGCGTGCCGTTGAGGTACACCGCACCGTCGACGCCACCGTCCCCGGTGTAATGCGTATTTCGCTCGACGCGGTAGCCGCGCCGCTCGAAGGTCTCCAGCAGCAGTTCCTCAAAGGTGAGGGGATCAATCTTTCGCAGGTAGGCCAGACGCTGCGGCATCAGCGGGATCGTGTTGATCTTGGCCAAGACCCGCCTCGCCTGATCCTGGCGGCGACGATGACGCCGCTCGCGTGCCTTCGGCCGCAGGGCGCTGGCAACGGCCAGCGCAGCGAGGATCGCCAACGCAACGAAAAGAGCAAACAGTTGCGACCAGGACATGATGGCCTCCCGTCAGGCCTTCGAGCCGGCGACCCGGCTACCAATGGCTGCCGTCAGTTGAGCCAGCTGCGTTTCCAACGCCTCTACCTGGCCCTGCAAACGTGCGGCTTGCTCCAAGGCGATGCGTTCACTCCTGCGCGCCTCAATCGCCTCGCTGTCCTTGGCAGCCGCTTTCTCGGAAGCACGGTTGATCTCTTGAGCGGTACGGATCTTGAACGCCTGGTGTTCTGCCGTGATCTGATCGCGCTCTACCTTCGCGGCCTCGCCATCGGCCACCTGTTGCCGCAAGAGCTCGGCTTCCTCGTTCAACTGATCCGCCACTTCGAGCGATTCCCTTACCTGCTCCTGCAGGGCGGTGAATTCCTCGGCCAGCTTCTCCCGATCGCCGGCCAAGGCACGTTCGGCCGCAGTTCGAGCAACGGTCCAAATTTCCGCAGCCAGCACGCCGACAGCCTCAACAACATCCGGGGGCGGGGGCTCAACGACAGGCTGCGTCTTCTGCAGCTTTCGCTGCTTCCACTCGTTCATTGCGTCCTGGATGGTGGTGTAGCTGCCGCTGCCAAGCTTCTTGCGAACCGCGCTGAGGGTAGGTTTCACGCCATCGGCGTCGAGCTGGTCGGCAATTTTCCAGATTTGATCCTTGGTGATGGCCACAAAAAATCTCCGCTGTTGTAGTAGCGTGTATGATACTACATACTACAACATACAGCAAGTATTTCACCTTGGCATCGAGCAGGGTTGGCGCTATAATTCAGGCTAGCAATCCAACCACTCCTGCAGTTTGGTGGACATGCCGATGAAGCCCGAGACGTTGCCGCGTCTCGGGCTTTGCTTTGTCTAGGGGGTCGGGGTCGGCGGGGATGCTGCAACCGGCAAGACAGATTCAGCTCATACAGAGGGTCGCGGCGCTTAGCCCTTGATTGCTCCACGTGGAGCCTGCCTACTGAGCCACAAGGTAGCGATCATTCAAGATCGATCCGGATTGCCCTTGGCAAGATCCAGGTGCTTTACGGCAGATACGAAATCCAAACGCAGCAAGTACATGGCCAGGTCGATCGCACCGCCCCCACCTTTGTCAGCGCGTGTGTCAAACCATTTCGGTCCGGTGGCCAGCAGCTCCACCACGCCGTTACCGAGCGAAACGTACAAGCGCCTGGTGGCCTTGTCCTTCAATGGCTGAAAATCTGGATCTTGCTTCCAATAGAGCCCGAGAAGATCAAGTGCCACGGGCACAGGCATGGTCTGCAGCTCGGCCAATAGTGCCGGCGGAAACGACTTGCGCGGTCTCACGGAAGAATCCTTCTCGAAGCAGAAGTTCGGTTCCCTTCCCCCAGACCCCCAACCCTCTCCGGCCGCTGCGCGGCCTGCGCGCCCCGTGGACAACGCTGCGCGTTGACGCACCGGACTTGCGAGCTACTCGTGATATTTAAATCACGGGGGCTACTCCGGCCTGCGGCCGAGGCAGCCGGGAGCGCAACAAGCAAACCGAGTGCACCAAAAATCATGCGCGCAAATCCCGGCCGCGAGGCTTCGCCATTAGTAATACGGACGGACTTTGAACATCACGCTGAGCACTATCAGCAGTGCCGGCGATACCGGCGCCGATGCTGGATTGGTCAGCTGTAATACGGACGGACCTTGAACGCTCTTGGGGTGCTTTCAGATAGCCCGCAACGGCGCCGACAGATACGCCCATACGCTGAGCAATAACGCGAACAGATAAGCCTTCCGCCTTCAGCGCCTGAGCCTGCTTCCGCTTGGCCTGGGCCGCATCCAGGTAGGTTTCGCGGTCTACCGCGCCAGCTGCGCGCCGCTTGGCCTCATGGCGCTTCCGATCGCGTTCCCTGGCCATGTCTGCACCAATGATGGTGCGCAGCTGCGCCTGTTCGTCAGAGGTGATCTGAAAGAGGTTGATGAGGGTGTCGTTTTTCGGGGTGTAGAGCGGGGCGAATTCTTTATCGCCCAATGTGACCTTTTCCCCGGCTTCGTAGGCTTTGGCCTTGCTGTAGAGCGTCATCAGCTCTTTGCTGCGGTAGTTCCATCCCGCGTCCAGCTCGCCGGCGAGCGCGGCGGCTTCGTGATACATCTGGCCACTGTGTGTTGCGCCCGATAGCAGCAGAAAGTTCAGCCGCCAGAACAGGTGCTGCATCCGCTCACCCTCGCGCACCCCGCCGCGCAGCGTGGCCAGCGTGCGCAGATCCTCGAGGCGGTCCCAAGCAAGCTGCCGCCCGGAGAAGCCGCGCAGATTGTCCGACTTGCCGCCTGGCAGCAGCCTGAGCTGCTGGCGTTCTCGGCGATCGGCACGGTCCTGGCGTTGTTGCTCGATGGTCCATCTGGCTTTCGGCAGTAGTGCTTCTGCTAGGTACTCGAAGTTGTAGCGGATCGGATGGCCATCCTGGCCAGATTCGACGTGGACGACACGGCAGATGTTGCCGCTCTTGGTATTTACAGTGTCGACCAGGCGCAGCACACGCGAAGCATCCTTGGCTTGCGGATCTGCGCCAAGCGCGGCCAGTCGGTCGATGAGGTAACGCTGACAAGCGTTCCAGCGCGGCAGGGCCTGCCGTGGAATCGTCCCGTCCATCAGCCATTTCGCCTGCAGGCCTCGGCCGCTGTAAACGATAAGTGAGGGGGTTGGCAGGCCTTCCTCTGCGCAATGAAAGAGGACGGCCGCGGCCAGTTGCTCGGGCGTGCGTCCCGCTGCCCACGGCTGACGGTAAGTGTCGATATCGGCGAACAGGAGGCCGATGCGCAGCAGATTGACCACGCGCCGGTTGGGCCGCATGAACTCTGCCTGCGTCATCCAGGTGTCGCGGTCCTTGTCGATCAAGCCGAGCACTGCCGGCATGTCGGTCAGCTTATGGGACGACTGGCGCTTTTCACCGCGCTGATCGACCAGCAGCGAGAAAAAGCCGGTTCGACCAGCGTCGTGATAGGTCTGCGCCTCGTCATCGATGCTGAATAGCGCGAGTTGCGCTTGCGTTTTCGTGCCCATACCTCTCCGATCGGTGCGCGAATTTCGCGCACACGCCCTTGATTTCCGGAGAGGGGAGCCTTACAATACGAGGTACCAAACGCTCGTATCGGATGGGCTTCCTCCCTCCGAAATGATTTGGCCAAAGCCCCGCGCCAACGGGGCTTTTGCTTTTTTAGCGTTCTCGATCTAACGCCAATCAGATCGAGGCAGCTGCAGTCAAACCTTCACAGTTATGTCCTCTGTGCTTCATCCACTTTGGTTGAGTCCGCGGTGTCCAGCCTACTGTGTTCGCAGCGAACTTTGAGATGCCGCGCTCCAGCAGCAATGCAGCAGCGCCGTCGAAGCTTTGGAAGTACCTGACGCCCCGATTGCGAGCCAGGCCAACCACACGCCTGTCCTCGCCAAGATCGACGATCACCACCAGACCTTCTCCGTCCTCGGCCGCACGAATTTCCGCGCCGCGCACTAGGTGGGCGTCGGCGGCTTCCTGCAGGGCTTTAGGCTCGATAGCGATCACGGGCGAATCTCTACATTGCTGAATCTGAGCCGGATCATGCCCCATGCGACGCAGCCGTGCAAGTTATTCAATTTCTCGCAAGGTAGGAAGGTGGCGTTGCAGCCGGTGCCTTTCCCCTCACGGTATCTGCTGCGCGGCATGCTTCACGCGCAGAATTTCAACGACGCCAGCGCTGGCCAACGCTCGGTAGAGAACGATGTAGTTTTGATGCACGACCAACTCGCGCACGCCTGCAGGCAGGCCAGGTCGACCAGGCCGGCCGAGTTCCGGGTACTGCTCAAGCACAAGAGTTCTGTCGTAGATCTCGGCTGCGAAGTCGTAAGCACGCGCAGGATTGTCCTGAGCGATGTAGTCGATTACGGCGTCCAAATCCTCGAGCGCGAACTGCGTCCATTCGACAGCATGGGCAATCTTCTTGCCCATGCGTCAGGTGCGCTTCTTGGGCGACGCCTGCACGCTAGGCTGGCCCAATGTGGCCATCTTGCGATTGAGACGTTCCCGCAAGCCCGCCTGCGATACACGCGGCCGGTCATCGTCGATTGCCGCTTGCGTCTCCTTCGCGAGCCAGTCGGTGTATGCAGCAGCCTGGTGGGCCTTCCGCATATGCTCGGCGCGGCCGCGATTGCCAGCGCTCTCATCCTTGGTATCAGGATTCCATTCGGCTGCATCGAAGGTGCCGCTCGTGATGCCAATGTCGCGCAGCACGTTGAATGCAGAGGCCGGGTTGCCGAAACGGCGCGGCTCCACGCTGCGAGCCTTGGCCAAAACCGCCTGTGCACCGCTGCGAGTGGCAATCTGGACCAGGAAGGCACCACCCGAGCCTTTCAAGGTGACGCCGGCGACGCCGCCGGCAACATTGGCAGCGCGCAGCTGCTCGATCGTCATGCTCTGCATGATGCACTCCTCGTGCCTGTCTATCATCTAAAATCACTGTGCACGTTTTCTAGGAGATATGCAAACGGTTATCTTAGATCTCACATGCATGGGCCGGTCGACCTTGCCAAGCGCTCGTCGCTACACTGTCTGTTCGCTAACGTATTTACCGATCACGACCTATGAGTAGTTCTGACGCAAACGATGTCGCTGAGACAGTCGGCGCACCTCTGCTGACGGAGCGGAAGAGGCTCGGCATCACTCAAGTCGAGATGGCCAAGCGTTGCTCCGTTAGGATGCTGGAACAAGAGCTTATTGCGCACGCCGAAGCAATACTTGGAAACGCGTTCCCCGAGGCAGATCACCGTTGGATCGCGGGCGCAGCTCGGGTGCAGGTCCTAGGCGATCGTGCTGGGCTGGTGGAGCGAGAAAAAAATGCGTGCCAAGCCATCCTCTCGCTGTTCGAGTTTGGCCACAAAATTGGCCGCAAAAAAGCCAAACAAGCAGGGGGGCGCTGATCTGGGGTGTAGGGGCAGAGCCCCTACGTAAACGCCTCACATGCGCCGGCGTCGTCGTGGCCCCAATTCAATCTGGCCAACTGGCGAGTTCCCGGCGGACCCTGAGCCATCTCTACCTGATGACCCTGCCTAGTGCTCAATTGTCGTGGCTTTGCGCGCAGTGAGCGGCCCACACACGCTTGACGGTGGTGACGCTCGCGCCTGCCAGGCGCGCAGTGTTGGCGATTGTCTCTCCACGGCCGCGCAACGCGACGATGCGAGCATGTACAGCTGCGTCTGCCGGGCGGCCACGGTACTTGTCTCTGGCCTTCGCCAGCTCAATGCCCTGACGCTGACGCTCGCGGCGGTCCTCGTAGTCGTCGCGAGCGATCTGCAGGGCGATGCGCAGCAGCATGTCCTGCATGGATTCGAGCACGACCTTTGCCACACCTTTCGCCTCGGCCGCCACTTGGGAGAAGTCGACCACGCCAGGAACGGCGAGACGTGCACCCTTGGCGCGGATAGACGCCACCAGGCGCTCGGCTTCGACCAACGGCAAGCGGCTTATCCGATCGATCTTTTCCGCAATGACCACTTCCCCCGGCTGCAGATCCTCGATCATGCGCAGCAACTCAGGGCGATCGGCGCGGGCACCAGAAGCCTTTTCACGATAGACGCCGGCGACGTAGAAGCCAGCGGCCTTGGCCTCTTGGACAATCGCGGCCTGTCGCGTGAGGTCTTGGCCATCAGTGCTCACGCGTTGGTAAATGCGTGCAACCTTGAAGGGTTCTGCAGGAGCACGCGCCATCACATGCAGCTCGCTACAGCGGCACCAGCCAATAACAGCGTCCGCCCTTCACACCTCATGAGTTGGACTTTCGCATTGCCAGTCCAGATGCAACATAGACAATTATTGAGCCGAAGAAATAGACCGCGCTCAGTTGAAGCACCGTGCGACAGAAGTCCACGGCCTCGGCCGATCTGGGATCAGACCTGAGCGTCAGTAGTCCTGCTCCTGACAGTAGGAAGAGGGGAAAAGAAACAGCGCCTGCTGTACTAGATGCCTCGCGAAGGAACCCCAATACGGCTTTCTTTGGGATGGAATTCAACATAGGAAGTCTCTAGCGGTCCACTTGGGTATACCTAAACGTACCATCAATGTTACGGGTGGTCCAATATTTTTTTGTGGACTTAAACGGGCCACCTAAAATGGGCCAGCCTAAATGGACCATTCAATGGTTGAGCGGGCAAAAAAAGCCCCGCCGATGCGGGGCAAAAAGCGCGGGGCAGGCGCCATCAGTTCGTGCGATGGGGCAACCATTCGAGTGGCGTCCGTTGGCCGTCTTTGTAGACCATCGTGCCGGTCCCACAGATTCGTCCCGCCACGACAGCGCCTTCGCTGTAGGGTTGCCCATTGAGATAGCAAGCGGGCGGCGGGGGCGTCTCGGGCTTGCCTTTACGTTCCAAGTCGGCGACCTGGCTGGTGAGCTGGATTACATCAAGGCGCAGCTGCGTCACCTCTGGATCCCGGGCTGGCTGAAGAGCGCAGCCCGCAAGTTGCGCCATACAGGGGTTTAGCCGACATACGTGTAAAAATGACTCGCAGAATCCGATTTCTTTTGTGAAAACATGAAGTTGCAAGATAAAACGGCGCTTCCATCGG
>NZ_MDSK01000059.1 GCF_002940205.1 Xanthomonas arboricola pv. guizotiae | reverse complement strand
AGTTTTGGTGCGCCAAAATATCCGCTAACTCACTGATGCAATGGATGAAATCCGATCTTGTGAGCTATTTTTACACGTATGTCGGCTGAACCCCATACAGAGAACAGCCATCAACCGTGCTGCATTCATAAATCTCCCTTAGCGACGTGTGCCGCCGAACGCTGAAATGATTGTGTCGATCTGCGACTGGTTCTGCTCGGCACCTGGACATTGCTCCAAGAAGCTCTTGCGTGCATCGCTGGTTGCGTTCTTACGGAAGCTGCCACGCTTGAACACGTTGATGCCGAAAAAATCACTGACCGCGCTGTCGCAGCCTCCGGATGTTCCACCCGAGACGGCCATGCCGGCCATACACATCAAAGACTGACACGGGTCCTTTGCTTGGGCGACGGACATGCTCGATGCACCAGAGAACACAAGGACAGAAAACAGCAGGGTGCGTTTCATGGCTTGCTCCTTTTAGTGATGATGAAACCGACTTAGGGCGCCGGTTAGGCCCTGGATCGTTGCATGGATCAAGAACAGTACCAGCGCGATCGCGCCGATGGCCAAGACGATCTTCGCCTCATGCTGCTTGCTGATCGCGACGACTACGCAGCTTCCGATCAACGCCACGATCGACAACTGCGCAGCCCATCGTACAGGTCGCTGCAACAAGGCAAGTATTGCTAACATTGCGCCTGCGACCAAATCAGATGCTGTTCGTCCGATGAAGCGCAGTAGTCGCTTCCCGGTTACAGTCGTGCTCGTTGTAGTGTCTGTCGGCTTAGGCTCCGGTACAGGGCAGGGCGCTGGCCTACGTCGGCGATGCTGATCAAGCTTGACGATGTTTCCCATGGTCACTCCTCAACAGGAATTTCAAATTCCGACAGGTCGCGTCCGCTTTGCAAATAGTCCCTCAACCAATCAGGCCGCTTCCCCCTACCTACCCAAGTATTGAAGGGATTGTTGGGGTCACGATAGCGCGGCTTGCCCCGTGGGGCCTTCTCCGCGTCCAGGGGTACGAACTCCAAACCAGCACGTTTGTACTGGTTCCCTATACCTCCCTTTTTGGGGTATCCGTTCCCTCCCGCTTCACTTGACACGAGATTTTTCCTTTATACTATCGACATTAGTCATTGAAATTGCAATTCCGAAGACAAACGGGGTGCTGTTGTATGACCAACATTCAGAGCAAACTCATCCTTGTTGCCGTAGCGATCCTCACTATGTCAGCGGGTTCGGCTGCAGCGTCAGGGCAAACCACGGCACCATTGTCCGGTTCCGTGCTTGCTCTCGCTAGGCAGTGTGCAACTGACGTTCATCCCCTGACGATGGCATATCTCGTGGCTGTCGAATCCTCAAACAATCGGTTCGCAATCGGCGTCAATCGAGGCTATCGGCTACCACGCCAACCAGCCTCTTTCGAAGAAGCGGCCGCAACAGTCCGTTGGCTGGAGGAGCGAAATTACAACTTCGATGTCGGCTGGGGCCAGGTGAACTCGAGCAACTTCAAGTCGCTAGGGGTCACTGGCGAAGGATTGCTCGACGGTTGCACGAATTTGCGGGCGTCGGCACAGGTGCTTTCAAATTGCTACAGGACTGCGGCTAGGGATGCTGGCGCCGGCCAGCAAGCGCTACAGCGCGCCCTGAGTTGCTACAACACTGGCTCTCAGACGCGCGGGTTCGGAAACGGCTATGTCGGCCGACTGTTGGCGACAGCAACCCGACTGCAGGTACCTGCATTACAAGGCAAGCCCGCAAGCCAGCGCTCCAATAGCGCAGCTGCAGCTGAGCTTCCAGATGAGGCCGAGACCGCAGAGCGGCCAGCCAAAAAAACAGAAGGAACCCCGGACGCGTTTGCCCAAGAAGCTGGTGGCGCATTCGCGGACTCCGTTCAAGGAGCTTTGCACCCACCGTCGCAACAAGACCCACAGGAGACCCAAGATGCGGGTGTTTCTAATTCTTCAACGCCAGCTGGAGGATCTATTCAATAAAAACGCAGTGACCAAGACGTCGATTCAACGAATGGAATCAAAACAGTGGATTCCGCTGTTTGAGGTGATCGGAACAAACGGCTCTTTCACATGCTCACTTCGACTTCAAGCGTCAGAAAATGTCCGGACGTGGGCCAATCTGACCCTGCTAGCCGAATGGCTGCGAGAGCGGTTCGGAGTCGAAAGCTGCGATCTCCTCCTGAGTGATAGTCCCCCCCCATTTTCGGAGAAAACAGATCCATGAGCATACTCACGAAGTCCATTAAAACCGCTGCAACCATTGGCTTTCTCACGATGTTGTCGACGGCGGCACAAGCGCAAGGTGTTGATACCGGGGCAGCATCGATGAATGCGCTTCAAACATGGTTGATGACGTGGATCCCGATCGCAGCGACTGTCCTCATCATCATCTGCGCTATCGCGTGGATCGGGCATATCCTGCGCGCCGACTGGGCAATTCGTGTCGTGATCGGCTTGATCGTGATCGGCTCGTCCTCCTACCTGGTGGGCTTGCTCCTAGGCTCCTCTTAATTTCAAGGGCGAGGCACTGCGATGGTTACCGGGCATAGCGGCCGATTTCCTCTGGTCAAAGGCGCGACGCGTCTTCCAACGTTTGCAGGCGTACCGCGCACCGTATTCCTCGCAACGTTCATGGCCTGCGCGACCCTCTTCCTGACGATCCACATGTGGGCCGTGGCGTTGTTTGCTCTGGCTTGGTTCATCGAGTTCTGCGTCGCCAAACACGATGACCGGATATTTCGCGTCATCACATTGGCGATCAAGACCAAGGGTTTTAACCTGATCAATTCGCCATTTACCAAGAAATGGGGAGGCTCCAGCTACTCCCCCGTTGACTATGAGGGTCGCTAAAAATGGCTGTAGAAGCGAGGGATATCAAAAACGACAAGGCACTAAAATTCCGAAAGGAACCGTCTGCAGCGAAGTACATCCCGTACTCCTATCACGTGACCGACCACGTGATCAGCACGGCGGCTGGAGAGTACCTAAGCGTCTTCAAGGTTCGGGGCAGAACGCACAGTTGTGCCTCGAACGCCGACCTTGTGAACTGGCATCGCGATCTAAACCAGATGCTCAAGTCGATCGGCAATGAGCATGTGAAGTTCTGGACGCACTTGCATCATCGCCGGGTCCACAACTACCCGAAGTCAGATTTCCCGAGCAGCTTTGCACGCATGTTCGATGAAAACTATGGCAAGTCTTTCGCCAACGTTCCGCTGATGGTCAACGACCTATATCTGACCGTACTTTACAACCCGGTGGGCGACACCACACAGAAGATGCTGGCCAAGTTCGAGCGTCCGACCGCGGACGCCCTGCGCGAACTACAGGCTGATGCGCTTGCATCCCTGGAAGAAATCACCGACCAGCTCATGGGCTCGATGCGGCCCTATGGCATCGAGCGCCTGGGCATCTACTACCGCGACGAACACGGAGCGATTGTTGGCCAGGACGATCCCGATCTAACCGACGTGGACGATACCGACGATGGAGACTTGCTTGCCGACGTCGGGGTCGAGCTTATCAAGGCAGAAGTTCCCGAAGCGAAGCACCAATATGCGTTCTCGACCGCCTTGGAGTGGTTGGGGTTTCTGGTCAATGGCACTTGGGAGCCTGTGCCGGTCTGCAGAGACCGCATACGCACATACCTGATGCACACTCGTCCGATCAGCTCGTTCTGGGGTGACGTGCTGCAGCTGCGGAATAGTGACCGGGTGTTCTATACCGCCGGTATCGAGGTGAGGGACTACGACGAGAGCACAGAACCCGGGCAGCTCAACACGCTGATGGAAGCCGATTTCGAGTTCGTGATGACACAGAGCTTCTGCTGCATGTCGATGCAGGCAGCTCGCACCTTCCTGACGAACCAGCAAAAATCGATGCTGGAAACGCGCGACCCGAGCCAGACACAGATTCAGGGCATCACGGCGGCGCGCGATGACGTGGTGTCACGCCGTTTCATCATGGGATGGCACCACGCTACGCTGCACGTCTACGGGGATTCAGCCAAAGAGGTCCAGCAAAGTGCCCGCAAGGCGCGCGTGCTCATGAACCAATGCGCCTTGGTGACATCTCCTGTGGGCTTGGCTTCGGAGGCGGCTTACTACGCGATGCTGCCCGGCAACCAGGCGTTCATCCCGCGACCAGCACCGATCAACAGCTGGAATTTCATTTGCTTCGCATCCTTCCACAATTTCATGACCGGCAAGCCAAAGGACAACCCCTGGGGTGATCCCGTCATGCTGCTCAAGACGGTGGCAGGTACACCGCTTTTTTTCAATTTCCATATGACTCCCGAGGACGAGGACTCAACCGGCAAGCGCCCGCCGGGTAGCACCCTCGTTCTTGGCCGCATTGGCTCCGGCAAGACCACCGTATTGGATGCGTTATTGACGGAGGCCACGAAATTCAGGCCGCGCATGTTCATCTGGGACAAAGACCAGGGCATGTATCCGATGGTGAAATCCCTAGGCGGTCGCTACACCACCTTGCGCGAGAGCGAGCCATCTGGCTTTCAGCCGCTGCAGATGCAGCCCAGCAAGCGAAACATCGCCTTCGTCAAGCGCTTGATCCGGGTGCTTGCCGAAACCTCCTTTGGCGGCGCGATCGACCACGGCGACCTTGAGGCCGCTTCAGCAGCCGTTGAAGCCGTCATGGGTGCGGACAGCTTGATTCCGATGGAGCTGCGCAACATGACCACATTGGTGCAACAGCTGCCCAACCCTTACCAGACCGGTACAGCGGATCGACCAACGTTAGCGGCGCTGCTCAAGCCTTGGACGCGCGATGGTGAGCACGGTTGGTTGTTTGATAACGATCATGATCTTGTAGATGTGACGACGCACGACATCAACGCGTTCGACATCACCGAATTCATCGTCGGCAAGGATCAGCCGCAGCCGCCGGCGCGCACGCCGATGCTGTTGTATTTGCTGTACCGGGTGCGGGAGTCCATCGATGGAACGCGCCGCTGCATCCAGGTCTTCGACGAATTTGCCCAGTATCTGGATGACCCGACGATGGATCTGGAGGTCAAGCGCGGCGTCAAGACGGACCGCAAGAAAGACTGCCTCTACATCTTCTCAACACAGGAGCCGAACGACGCGTTGGAAAGCCGGATTGGCAAGACGATCATGCAGGCCGTTGTAACGAAGATCTTGCTCGAGAACCCGGATGCTGACCCAGACGATTACATCAAGGGCCTGAAGCTGACGCCATCGGAGTACCAGGCGCTTGTAACGATCCCGGAAAATTCACGGCAGTTCTTGGTCAAGCAGGGATCCCAATCGACGCTTGCGCAGATGAAGCTGGTGGGCATGGATCGCGAAATCAGCGTGCTTTCCGGCACGCCAGATAACGCAGAACGGCTGCGCCGCATCATCGAAAAAGAGGGAACGGACGATCCGGATATCTGGCTTCCGAAATACTGGGATGCCGTGCTGGGGGCCAAGGCTTTGGCAGCGAAGCGCGAATGATGTGTTCAAGCCTGGCTGCCCGATTGGCTCCAGGCTCTCTTGTCTCTGCCCTGAGCGGAGACATTCACGACAGCAGCAGAGGAGAAGCAACATGAAAATGAAGCTACTGGCAGGCGCATTGGCCGTCGCCTTGATCACTCCCGCAGCCCACGCCCAAGTCGTCGTAGAAGACCCGGGCGTGCTGGCCAACACGATCCAACAGATCAGCTACATGACACAGCAGCTGGCTGAAGCGAAGTCCCAAGTCGAACAGCTCAGGCAGCAGTATGCCGCGTTGACCGGCAATTCCGGCATGGGCGCCCTGATGCCCAATAGCGCCAGCACGTTGCGTGAGAACCTGCCAGAAGACTGGACCAAGGTCTATTCCGATGCGATGAACAGCTCATCCAGCATCACCGGTTCGGCACAGCAGCTGCTTGGCCAATTTGATAGCCAAATTTCGAACATGGGTCGCGGCGACGCGCTGACTTTCATCCGCAAGCAGATGCGGGAGAAGGGTGCCTACGACCGCGTGATGGCAGAAAACGCCTACAACAACCAGATGCGGGAGTTGCAGGACATTGAGGCGTTGACGCGCCAAATCGATCGCACCACATCGATGAAACAGATTGCCGACCTGCAAGCCCGTATCCAAACATCAAACGGCGCGATCCAAGGCGAGCAGGCCAAGCTGCAGCTTATGAGCATGCTCCAGCAATCCCAAGACCGCATCCTCAAGTCGCAGCAGGAGAAGGCTGTTCGTCGCTACACCATCGGCGAGGAAGGCGAGTCTTTCACTGCGCCTCGCCTGAGCAACTAATCTCATGAACAGAGCACTCCTTCTGGTGATCCTGCTGCCCCTTGCCGCTTGCCAGCAATCTGACCGCACGAAGTCTTGGTACCTAGAGCACACGGCGGAGCGCGAAGCACGAGTGGTGGAATGTAAAGACGATGCGGCTCTGACAGCTACGGCCGATTGCCAGAACGCCTTGGCCGCAAAGGCGCAAGCGGAAACTTTCGGTACCGGTTCGCAGCGGTCTATCGATGTGACGCCCGATCGCGCGAGGAACGCGTCGGCAGGCGAGCAAAGCTCGTCTGCCGAGATGAACCCCGACTACAGCATCGACGTCACCCCAAAGCGGCCGCGCGCCTCCAGCGGCGAGGCAGACGGCAAGACGCAATAACGAGCAGCTAGCTAATTCCCCCGCTGGGCAGGTGATTGACTATGGCATTCGACGCGACAACCCAGATTTTTGACTACATGGACCGGGTGACCAACGAATTCGTTGCGTCGAACCTGCAGACGATCATTACGACCGTGACACCGATTGTTGCATTGGGCCTCGTCATGTCCCTTCTGGTCGAAGGGGTCTTCATCATGGCGCGGCCCAATGGCGAGCCGCTTAGTCATCTGGTTCAGAAGTTCGTTTCCTGGGCAATCATCATCAGCGTTGCCAGCGCCGGCGGTTGGTATCAAACCGACCTCGCCAACGTTGCAATGCGTACTCCTGATGAATTTGCCAGTGTTCTCATGGTCGACGGTCAGCAGGGCGATCAACAAAACGAGATTGCCGGCGTCATCGACAGGGCACTTGACCGGGGCCTGACCGCATCGCAACGGGCGTTCGACAACGCGAGCGTTTTTAGTGGGCCTGGTCTGGCCAGCTTTGCTCTAGCTGTAACAGTGCTTTTGTGCACGGTCCTGATGTGCGGGCTTGGAGCTGGCTTCATCCTCATGGCCAAGTTCCTCCTAGGCGTCACGGTCTGTTTCGGGCCGATCTTTATTTTTTGCCTGCTGTTCCAGAGCACCCGCAGCCTCTTCACCCAATGGATCGGCACGATCATCAATTACGGCTTGGTGACGATCTTGCTGTCTGCGGTCTTCGGTCTGTTCATGGCCTTCTATGAAAAAGCAATTGAAGCTGCATCAGCGGTCAATCCGGATGCGCCCCTGCTTGTTCCTATCGTCACCTGCGGCCTGATCACCGTCGTGACCTGGTTCGTCCTGAAGCAGGTTCCGGATATGGCAGCACGTTGGGGTAACGGGATATCCGCGGGTATCCAAGGTTGGCGTGGAGGCAGCGGCTCTGCCAGCGGCGGGGGCGGGGGCGGGGGCGGGGGCAGCAAAGCCGCAACAGCTGCCGGAGCAACAGTAGGAACAGCCACTGGAGGACCAGTGGGAACGGCTGCCGGCGCAGCTGCAGGTTCTGCCGCAGATGCAGTTGGGAACGAAGCTGGGCAAATGGGTGGGGCGATGACGGGCATGGCACGCGGATCACGCCGCTGACTTCGTTTCCACCCCTATGGAAGAGGGCCCATATATCCTCGAAATTGCAATTTTGATGATATATTTTAGGTCCACCCCGTGAGTACAGGAGAAATTTCGTGATGCATTCTCGGTTAGCGGTAGCAGCAACTCTTGTCGTGATGAGCGGTCTGGTCGGGGGCTGCAGCACAGCTCCGAAACCACCGCCGGAGCCGAATATGTCGAAGCTCATTCCAGTCAATAAGACGGTGCCAAGTGAGCTATCAAACCCCGCGTCTTCATCGGAAGCTGTCAAAGGGGGGCGCTGACCATGGGCAGACTGAGCAGTAAAAAAGAAGCGCCTGACCAGGGGGTAGCCAACGGCTCTCACGACGGGAAGGGAACAGCTGTAACGCGTGACAAGATCGACCAGTACCGCGAGGAGCGCCGTGGTTTGGAAGTCGATATTCTCGATGAAATTCTTCTATCGCGGAAAAGGGCTTGGCAGATTGCTGCGGGTGCATGCGTACTGACACTGGCGTCGTATGGCTTGAGCGGGTTCCTCGTCTATCGCTACAGCCAACCGCTCCCCCAGCATATTCTGCAACGGGACGCGAAAACGGGTGCGGTTGAGTCCGTGTCGCTGACGCAAGATGCCAAGACCTACGACGAAGTCACAGACTCCTACTGGGTGTCGCAGTTCATCCAACACTACGAAAGCTACGACTTCAATTCAGCCCAGCTGGACTACGACGCGGTAGGGCTAATGGCGTCGCCAGCCGTGGCCGAGCAATATGTGACGAAATACAAGTGGGGCACTTCCGATGCCGTCGACAAACGGCTGGGCGACAGCGAAAACGTCCGTGTCCATATCAATTCAGTGATTCTGAACACCCAAGATGCCGAAACAGGCATTGCGACGGTTCGCTTCACGACGACTAGAAAAGTGCGCCAGCGGCCGAACGCTGAGCCGCCTGAATATTGGATCGCGGTCGTTTCCTACAAGTACGAGAAGTCGCTGATGACGTCCAGTCAGCGGAACATCAATCCTCTTGGTTTGCGCATCATGAGCTACCGCGTGAACCCGGAAGCAGCCAACAATGTGGGAGGGTGAGATGGATCGCAAAGCATTGTGCATCACCCTGTTGGCCGCCACCCTTGCCGGGCCTGTCGCCGCTGTCGAAACGCCGCGCAGCTCGCCTTACGACTACCGCATCAAGTCCGTCGTCTATAACCCGCAAGACACGGTGATCGTGGATGCGGTGGTTGGGCTGGCTACGCACATCACCGTCTCGCCGGGTGAGCGTTACGTCACGCATGTCTTTGGCGACAGTGACGCCTGGTCCTTCGCCCATGTGGAAAACCACTTCTTCATCAAACCAAAGGAAGCCCACGGCGACACCAATCTGACCATCGTTACCGACAAGCGGACCTATCACATCCTGCTGCGATACATCGGCGACTATCAAGCGCGCGGCGAAAATGGCCGGCAGGAAACCCGCTTCATTCGTACGCCGTGGTCGATGCGGCAAGCGACGTTGGAACTGACCTTCACCTACCCCTTCGAAGAGGCGCAAAAGGCGAACGCAGCGCGCCAACAGGCACGCGTGCAATCGGCACTTGCTGCTCCGGAGTTTGCGCTTGGTCGACGAAATTTCAGTTATCAGATGTCCGATGAACCGTCCGCTCGCTCAATTGCGCCCATCAATGTGTGGGACGACTATCGTTTTACCTACTTCAGATTCCCGGCGAATGCAGAACTGCCAACCATCTTTGTCATCGGCGCGGACGGGAAGGAAAGCACCGTGAACGTGCGGACGATCGGGCGTGAGCGGAACATCATCCAAGCACAAATGGTCGCCCGTGAGTGGCGCATTCGGTACGGCAAGAAGATGGTGATCGGCCTGGTCAACAGCGGGTTCGATCCCAATCAAGGTGCAAATACGAGCGGAACGGCCGCACCCAATGTGGAGCGCGTTGAAAAGGTGGAGAGCAAAGACGGAGGTGCGTTATGAGCCGCGACGTCAATGTGGACGAAGCCCTGCAGGGCGGATTTGATGATGGGCGAGGCGGTTTCAATCGGGGGCCGAAGAAAAGCATCCCGGGCATTCGTGCCTTCATTGCTTTCATGTGTGTTCTTGCTTTGGCTGCGGTGGGCTGGATCGTCTATGCGCAAATCAAACGCGGCTCTAATCCTGCGGATGATCGCAAGCAGACAACCCAGCGAGCGAACACGTTGCCAAGCTATACGATCACCGATGCGCCGGCCCGGCCAGTCACGCAGCCGCAGCCTGATGGAACAGCCATTACGCCAGCGCCGGCAGGCCCTGTTGCTCCAGCCCGTCGAGGGCAAGCCCAGCAGGAACTGACGCCGGAAGAACAGGCTACCTTGCGTCGTTTGAAGGGTGATCTTGCCGGCGGTGCAGCGGGCCGTGCATCTCCCAGTGCCACTGCTGAGCAAGGCGCAAGCACCGGCGATCGCGCGCGACCTAGCGAAGGTTCGACGGCGCTTGCCAGCCGATTGACACCTGCAAAGATCGACAGCGCTCGCGCTCGCCGACTGTCGAACCCAAGCCTTACGGTTCCTGCAGGGCAGATGATCGCATGCGGGACCAAGACGGAGCTCGATACCACGCAGCCGGGCATGGTGTCGTGCCAAGTGTCGCGCGATGTGTACTCGGCCGATGGAAGCGTTCGCCTGATAGACAAGGGGGCACATGTCGACGGTCAGATCACCTCCGGTATCAAGGCTGGCCAGAAGCGCGTCTTTGTTCTTTGGACGCGTGTTCGCAATCCGGACAACGTGCTGGTGTCCCTCGACAGCCCCGGTACGAATGCACTTGGCAGCACAGGCATTCCAGGGCAAGTCGATACACATTTCTGGGAACGGTTTGGCGGCGCCATGTTCATTTCCGTGTTTACCGATGTCGGCGACGCCCTGGTCAATGCCGCCAGCAATGCATCGACCAACGTCAACCTCGACAGCACGTCAAACACATCCGACCAGCTCGCACGTGAGGCTCTAGAAGCAACGATCAACATTCCACCGACCCTCTATGCTCAACAGGGCGAGGCGGTTTCGATCTACGTGGCGCGAGACCTGGATTTCAGCGACGTTTACGATCTGCGTCTTGGCTATGGTCGCTGAGGCTCTCGGTTTGAAGCGCACGATCGACCGCGATGCATCGGTATGGCTGACGCTGGGTCCGCTCAAGACGTACCTCGATGACCCAGAGGTTTTCGAGGTGCGCGTCAACAGGTTTGGCCAGGTCGTCTGCGATACCGCACGTGGGCGGGTCTTCCATGACAGACCGGAAGTGACGGCGGGCTATCTGGAAAGACTGACCAATACGCTGTTGAACTACAACGGCTTGGGTCGCATGCCGATCAACAATGTGCTTCTGCCCGACGGATCGCGCGGCATCATTTGCTGGCCGCCTGCCGTCTTGGAGGGAACCGTCCTGATTGCGATCCGCAAGCATCTGGCGGTGAATAAGTCGCTCGAAGATCTCAGGGAGGAAGGGAGGTTCAATGGCTGGAAGCTGCGATCCCAAGCGGATGTGACCAGGCTGGAAGCTTTCGAGGAAGAGCTTCTGCAGCTTCTTGCCGCCGGCGACCTCGTATCCTTTTTCCGCTTGGCTGTACGCAGCAAACGCAACATCGCCGTCTCCGGCAAAACCGGCTCAGGCAAGTCCACCTTTACCAGAACGCTGCTCATGGAGGTGCCTGCCGAAGAGCGGGTTTTATTGATGGAAGACGTGCACGAAGTCGCATCCGATCGGCAACATGAAATCGGGTACATGATGTATGGCTCCCAAGAGGGTCGCGTATCCGTGTCCGAATGCCTCAAAGCATGTATGCGGCTGTCGCCCGACAGGATTTTCATGACCGAGCTGCGCGACGACGCGGCATGGGATTACCTGGCGGGCGCCAACACTGGCCATCCCGGTGGCATCTTCTCTACCCATGCCGACAACGCCGTTACCACACCGAGCCGCATCGCCACGCTGGTCAAGGCATCTGAGGTCGGTCGGCTGCTCGACTACGAAGTCATCATGAAGACGATCCACACGACGCTAGACGTGATCGTCTACATGGAAAACCGACAGATCATCGAAGTGCTCTATGACCCTCATTTCAAGAAACAACAACTGGCCGGCTAAGCGCCGGTCTTATGTTTGCCGGTTCGTGCTGGTCGTCCTGCTGGCCCTGCAAGTGGCGCCTGCGGCGGCAGCCGAAGCAGCCGCCCAGGTAGGATTCTCGCCAGAGGGCACCGGTCAAAGCCTTGTCCTAGATGTGATCAAGACCGCGCGCAGTGAATTGCGGGTTATGGCCTATTCGTTCACAGCACCCGATATCGCGCAGGCCTTGATTGCCGCCAAGAAGCGCGGTGTCGACGTGCGGGTGGTGGTCGACGCCGACCAAAGCCGGCAAAGAAGCCAGATTGCGGCGCTTAACACCTTGGCGCTCGCCGGCGTTTTGGTGCGGCTCAACGGGCGCTACCAGATCATGCACGACAAGGTGATCGTTGCCGATCGCAGGACCGTTCAGACGGGATCGTTCAATTACACGCGATCTGCCGAGAAAGCCAACAGCGAGAACGTCATCGTGCTCTGGGACGTGCCAGGCTACGCCGGCGAATTCCTGCAGCACTGGCAATCGCGATGGGACCAGGCTGCACCCTATCAACCTCCGTATTGACGAAGCATCCAAAGCGCACAGCTCGAGCAGCAATAATTGGAGACGCAACATGGCATCTAACGTTCCTGATCCTATAGATGACCTGGCCCGCGAACATGGCCAGGTCATCGCCGTATCTGAGGTGGACGGCACGACCGCCCATAGCGTCCTGCAAGCAGGCCATGTCGGACCCGCCTCAATGCGGTACAAGGGCTCCTCCGGCGTACATTGGGCAGTTTTTCCGTCGGCCGAAGAGGCTGTAGCGGCTGCGAGCATGGCGAACCGTCCCGATATTGGCGGCTTTCACAGTGTGGAGGTGCTGCCGCCCGAAGATGCTCCTGACGACGCGGAACACTTCGACTGTGCCGAAGACTGGCTCATGAGCTGAGTTTCCCTTGTGGGAAACACCCTCTAAAACGCGCTGAGCGCTTGTCTGCAGCCCACGGCCGGGTACCCCCGCCGTGGGCTGCCTGCTTCCAGGCGGCAGAGCGCCCCAGGGAGACTGGATTGGCTTATCATTCGCCCGCGCCGGCACAATCCGGCGCCGGGCGTGAGACCCCGACACGAAACGCAGCCTATGGCGGCTGTGCGCGGGCAGGCGTAGGGGTTCAGCCGACATACGTGTAAAAATAGCTCACAAGATCGGATTTCATCCATTGCATCAGTGAGTTAGCGGATATTTTGGCGCACCAAAAC
>NZ_MDSK01000058.1 GCF_002940205.1 Xanthomonas arboricola pv. guizotiae | reverse complement strand
CACGCGCTTCGAGAAGTTGGACGTCATGTTCCTTGGATTCCTCAACTTCGTCCTGGTCGTTGATGGGCTTCGGATGTGTTAACAGGCCCTAGATTGACTCCCCCTATCGCCATGGAGGCCGGCCTTGCGCCAGATTCTGACCCCGAGCCTGCTGGCCCTTTTGCTTACGGCCTGTAACGCCCCGGAGACCAGCATGACCCAGACCCAATCCCCCGCAACCGAGGCCGCCGCAGAAGCCGACGTCGAGGCCGGTGGCCGCGGCCTTGCCAAGTTGAATCCCAGCCCGCGCAAGGCCTACGAGGTCACGCTGACGCTCGACAGGGCGCCCGGCGCCTTCGGCCTGGTGCAGGGCGCGGCGCAGTACGACGTCAGCAACGAAGCCGAATGCGGCAAGATCCAGCCCGAAACCGGCACCGCCGGACGCATCACCAGCCAGGAAGACTTCGCACTCAAGAAGATCTCCGACACCGAGTACCGCGGCACCGTCTATCTGGACCTGATGCAGGACGAGGACTATTACGGTCGCGGCGTCTGCCACTGGGAATTCAGCGGTGCCAGCGTACTGCTGAAGGCCACCGGTGCAGAGGAAGAGACCCGCTTCCTGTCGTTTATCGAAGGCAAGGCGGTGACGGCGCAGCAGCCGCAGACCAAGTACTACTGGAAGGAAGGCTATCCGCGCTCGGAGTCCAAGAGCTTTCCGGACACCGGTGAGCTGAGTCCGGACAAGTTCAAGCCGGAGATCCGCGACAATCTCTTCACCATCACATTGGCTGCCAAGGAAGTTGCGCCATGACCGTCCAATCGCCGCACTATGCCGGCTTGTCGGAAGATGTCTACAAGGATCGCGCCGTCGGTCGGCGCGCGCCGGGGCAGGAAGAAATCGTCGTGGTCGAGGGACAGCGTTACGCGGTTCTCGACCACGTCGACAACAAGGCCACCGGCTATCAAGGCACGATCTATCGGCGCGAAGGCAGCGGCGAGATCGTGGTTGCGCATCGCGGCACCGAAGGTGCGGTCAAGGACATTCTCACCGATGCGACCATGGTCACCTCGCGGACCAATCCGCAGGCAGCCGACGCGCTCGCGCTGACCAAGAATGCGATGGACATCGCCAGGGATGTCGGCAAGCGCACCGGGCATCAACCGGAGGTCACCGTCACCGGCCACTCCCTGGGCGGTGCGCTTGCGCAGGTCTCCGCGCACCACTACGACCTCAAGGGCGAAACCTTCAACGCCTACGGTGCAGCCAGCCTGAGTTACCGCATTCCCGAAGGCGGCAACAGCGTGATCAACCACGTGATGGCGTCGGACCCGGTCAGTGCGGCCTCGCCGCATTTCGGGCAGGTGCGCATCTACGCCAAGCCGGATGAAATCGCCACGTTGAGCGGCGCCGGCTACAGCAACAGCAAGGCCAATTTCCTGATTCCCGACTACCCGCTGGTGGCGGCGGGCGGTTCGCTGGGCGCGCACAAGCTGGGCAACTTCCTGGGCGACCATTCGGCGCTCACCGACCCCAACGCGCGTCCGCTTGCCGAAAAGAACGCGCGCATGATCGACGAATACCGCAGCGATGTGGACGGGCTGCGCACCGGCACCACCATCCTGACGCGCAGCGCGCGCGGACTCGGCCAGGACGCCATCGACGCCATCCGTGGCCCGCTCGCTCCAGGCGAGCCTGCCAAGCGCGACGCACGCGAGCACGGCAACGAGCACACCTCGCTGCGTATCGACCAACCGGGGCATGTGGGCAACGCCCTGTTCCAGGACGCGCAGCGTGGCGTGCACGCACAGGACGCACGTGCAGGGCGCGCGCCCGACCAGCAAAGCGCCCAGTTGTCCGGCTCGCTCGCCTCGGAAATGCACGCCGCCGGCGGCCAGCGCATCGACGCAGTGATGATGAGCCCCGATGCCGCACGCACCTTCGCCGTGCAGGGCCGCGTGGACGACCCCGCGCAGCTGCGCGTCAGCGTGGAGACCATGACCGCGATGAACACCCCGCTGGAGCAGAGCAGCCAGCGCGTGGCCGACAACGCGGCACGCCAAGCGGTGGCGCTGGAGCAGCAGCAGACCCAGACCCAGCAACAACAGCAGGGCGCACGCGCGCTGGGCTGAGTGCGCTCATGCATGCGCGGGCGAGCGGCCGACAAAACGGCTGCGCAGCCGTCAGGTGGGCGCGGCCGTTGCCCGGAATCGGCATGGACCAATGGTTCACTGCAGTGCCGGGCGCGCCATCCGCACCATCTGACGGCCGCTCGCTACGCGCTGGGAGTCGCGCTTGATGCGGTGACTGCGCCGACCCGCAGGGCTGACGCGGCGGCGCTTCGATCTGCCAACTGCCGCCATCGCGTGGTGCACAGAAAAACGCCGGCTTGCCCGGCGTTTTTCGTTTCGGTCGCTGCCCATCCATGGACGCGAGCGTGTCGAGTGCGCCGAGCGGGCAGGGCAGCAGGAAGGCGGGCGGTCTTCACCCGTCGGGCTGCTGCTGTCGAGCTGGAATCGCAGCTTGCCGCGTAGTGCCGGTGACGGTGATCGAGCCAGGGTGGTCGTTCCAGAATCAGCCACAGCCATAGCCACAGCCACAGCCAAAGCGCGCGGTGAGCGGCGTGCGTACGGCGATGGTGTGCGCTTCCAGCGACGCGCCCCGGTGCCGGGAAGTCGGCGGCACGTCGCCGCATCGCATCGCATCGAGCCCAGGTCTGCTTGTGCTGCCCTAACAGTCGACCACGCCTGCCACCTCAGCGACGGATCGCCAGTAACAGACCCGCTGCGCACTACCGCGCCGGTTTTCTGTTGCACCCGCACAACAATGCGCTGGCGAAAATATCGCCAGTTCGCTGGCGCAAGGCGTTTGCCGCCGCGAGATATGCCGCAACCACGCAACAGCTATAGCGAGCGCGACCGCATTGCGCCGCCGTGCTGCAATCGCCACCGTTTCGCGGCGCGTCTGGCCGCCGCGGGCAGCGCCGCATCGCCACAGGCACGCGGCGAGTTCAGGGGGATCAGCCAGGGCGCCATGTGGCGCGACATCCATCGATCAAGGGAGAGGGTTCATGCTTGTTTTTCGCAAGGGGTACCACCGTTTGCTGCTGGTGCTGCTGCTGGGTGGCCTCAGCGCCGGCGCCGGTGCGCAGGGCATCGCCAAGGGCGCCGATGTCAGCTGGCTCAACCAGCAGGCCGCGGCCAGCCCGCCGCAGGTGTTTCGCGATGCGGCCGGCAACACCACCGACTTCATCAAGCTGTTCAAGGATGTGGGCGGCAACGCCATCCGCCTGCGCGTATGGGTCAACCCGTCCGGCGGCTGGAACGATGGCCGCGACACCCTGGACAAGGCCAAGCGCGCCGCCGCGCAGGGCATGCGCATCATGATCGACTTCCACTACAGCGGCAGCTGGGCCGACCCCGGCAAGCAGACCAAGCCAGCCGCCTGGGCGGGCCACTCCGTCGCCCAGCTCAATACCGATGTCTACAGCCACACCCAGGGCATCCTCAAATACCTCAAGGACAACGGCATCACCGTCAGCTGGGTGCAGGTGGGCAACGAGATCAACAGCGGCATGCTGTGGAACGAAGGCAAGACGCCCAACTTCGCCACGCTGGGCCAGTTCATCAATAGCGGCTACAACGCCACCAAGGCGGTGTATCCAAACGCCAAGGTCATCGTGCACCTGACCAACGGCTACGACAACGCCAACTTCCGCTGGTTCTTCGACAACCTGCGCTCGGCCGGCGGCAAGTGGGACGTCATCGGCATGTCGCATTACCCGCCGGTCGGCAGCTGGCAGGACTACAACAACCGCCTGGACACCAACATGCGCGACATGATCTCCCGCTACGGCAGCGACGTGATCGTGGCCGAGGTCGGCATGGACTGGCAGCAGGCCGCCACCACCCGCGCCATGCTCACCAACCTGCTCAGCCGCAGCAGCGCCATCGGATCGCGCGTGCTCGGCATCTTCTACTGGGAGCCCAACGCCTACCCCGGCTGGCAGGGCTACACCATGGGCGCGGTCAACAACAACGGCCAGCTGACCGAAGCGCTACAAGCGTTCTGACCCCCCCCCCCGTAGGAGCGCACCCGGGCGCGACGGGCTTTACCGGTAACGCCCCTCGCGCCCAGGTGCGCTCCTACGGGCAGGCGCGTCGGTCCACTCCGGCCGGTGGCCCTTATCCTTTGGTCGTACGCCTGCCGCGTCCGCCGGCGCGGCACCCGCCACCGGCACACCCACGCACGACACCGTCCCATTCCATACGCACCCGTAGCGAGGAATGCCAACAGGTGCGTGCGGTACACTTGGGGGTTCACGAATTCACGATGTCGACACACCCGCGGGGTGTGTCCCCCCGGGAGCGCTAATGAACTGGTTGAACGAAGTGCTGCACAACGATCCGAACCCGCTCGAGACGCAGGAGTGGCTCGAATCGATCAAGGCCGTCATCGACGTCGAAGGCCCGGCGCGCGCCCATCAGCTGCTGGAAGGCATGGTCGAACAGACCCGCCGCGCCGGCGCTTACCTGCCGTTCTCGCCCACCACCGAGTATGTCAACACCATCGCACCGGCCAACGAGGCCAAGCACCCCGGCGACTCCGCGCTGGAGTGGAAGATCCGCTCGATCATCCGCTGGAACGCCATGGCCACCGTCGTGCGGGCCAACCGCAAGCCGGGCGACCTGGGCGGCCACATCGCCTCGTTCGCCTCCAGCGCCACGCTGTACGACGTGGGTTTCAACCACTTCTGGCGCGCGCCCAGCGCCCAGCACCCGGGCGATCTGCTGTTCATCCAGGGCCATAGCGCCCCGGGCATCTATGCCCGCGCCTTCCTGGAAGGCCGCATCAGCGAAGCCCAGCTGGACAACTTCCGCATGGAAGTGGACGGCCAGGGCATCTCCTCCTACCCGCACCCGTGGCTGATGCCCGAGTTCTGGCAGACCCCCACCGTGTCGATGGGCCTGGGCCCGCTGGCCGCCATCTACCAGGCGCAGTTCATGCGCTACCTGGAAAACCGCGGCCTGATCGAGAAGTCCGACCGCAAGGTGTGGTGCTTCATCGGCGACGGCGAGAGCGACGAGCCGGAAACCCTCGGCGCCATCGCGCTGGCCGGCCGCGAAGGCCTGGACAACCTGATCTTCGTGGTCAACTGCAACCTGCAGCGCCTGGACGGCCCGGTGCGCGGCAACGGCAAGATCATCCAGGAGCTGGAAGGCGTGTTCCGTGGCGGCGGCTGGAACGTCATCAAGCTGCTCTGGGGCGGCTACTGGGACGCCCTGCTGGCCAAGGACACCGACGGTGTGCTGCGCAAGCTGATGATGGAAACCGTCGACGGCGAATACCAGAACTGCAAGGCCTTCGGCGGCGCCTACACGCGCGCCAACTTCTTCGGCAAGTACCCGGAGACCGCGGCCATGGTCGCCGGCCTGTCCGACGACGACATCTGGCGCCTGAACCGTGGCGGCCACGACCCGCACAAGGTGTACGCCGCCTACCACCAGGCCGTGAACACCACCGGCATGCCCACCGTGATCCTGGCCAAGACGGTCAAGGGCTACGGCATGGGTTCGGCCGGTGAGGCGCTCAACCCCACCCACCAGACCAAGAAGCTGGACGACGCGGCGGTCAAGCACTTCCGCGACCGCTTCAACATCCCGGTGACCGACGCCCAGCTGGAAGACGGCCAGGTGCCGTTCTACCACCCCGGCGAAGATTCCCCGGAAGTGCAGTACCTCAAGGAGCGCCGCAACGTGCTGGGCGGCTCCCTGCCCTCGCGCCGTCCCAAGGCCAGCAAGTCGTTCGTCGCGCCCACGCTCGACAAGTTCGAGCGCCTGCTCAAGGACAGCGGCGAGCGCAGCTATTCCACCACCATGTCCTTCGTGCAGAGCCTCAACATTGCCCTGCGCGACAAGGAACTGGGCCCGCGCATCGTGCCGATCGTGGCCGATGAAGCGCGCACCTTCGGCATGGAAGGCATGTTCCGCCAGATCGGCATCTATGCCCCGTTCGGCCAGAAGTACAAGCCGGTCGATGCCGACCAGCTGATGTACTACCGCGAAGACCAGACCGGCCAGGTGCTGCAGCAGGGCATCAGCGAGCCGGGCGCCATCGCCTCGTGGATGGCCGCAGGCACCAGCTACTCGGTGTCGGATGTGCCGATGCTGCCGTTCTACATCTACTACTCCATGTTCGGCTTCCAGCGCGTGGGCGACATCGCCTGGCAGGCAGCGGACATGCGCACGCGTGGCTTCCTGCTCGGCGGCACCGCCGGCCGCACCACGCTCAACGGCGAAGGCCTGCAGCACGAAGATGGCTTCAGCCAGGTCATCGCCGGCTCCATCCCGAACGTGCGTAGCTACGACCCGACCTTCGGCTTCGAAGTCACCGTCATCATGCAGCACGGCATGAAGGCGATGATGGAAGACCAGATCGACGAGTACTACTACATCACCCTGATGAACGAGAACTACGCCCACCCCGGCATGCCGGACGGCGCAGCCGAGGGCATCATCAAGGGCATGTATCTGCTCAAGGACGCCGGCAAGCCCAAGAAGGGCGAGCTGCGCGTGCAGCTGCTGGGCAGCGGCACCATCCTGCGCGAAGCCATCGCCGCCGCCGAGCTGCTGGACAAGGACTTCGGCGTCACCGCCGACATCTGGTCCTGCCCCAGCCTCAACGAAGTGCGCCGCGACGGCTACGCCGTCGAACGCTGGAACCGCCTGCACCCGGAAGCCGAACAGCGCAAGCCGTACGTCACCCAGCTGCTGGAAGGCCGCCAGGGCCCGGCCGTCGCCGCAACCGACTACGTGCGCGCCTTCGCCGACCAGATCCGCGCCTTCGTCCCGATGACCTACACCGTGCTCGGCACGGATGGGTTCGGTCGCTCGGATACGCGTGCGAACCTGCGCCGGTTCTTTGAGGTTGACCGTTACTACATCGCGCATGCGGCGATTGCCGCGCTGGCGAAGGACGGCAAGATGACGGGCAAGGATGTGGCCCGGGCGATCAAGCAGTACAAGATTGATCCTGAGAAGGCGAATCCTGTAGGGGTTTGAGAATAGGTGAGGGGCTTCGGCCCCTCATCTTTTTGCGAGAGAGTATGGTGTTTGTAGCAAGGAATGGAGCGTGGGCCTAGAAGCAAACATCGACTTCATGAAAGCAAATCCGGTGCTTCTGCGGCGGATGTTCTCAAGTCGAGTGTTAAAAGATCTGGGGAATAACAAGGTTCCCGCTGAACTTTTGAATGTGCTGAGCTCATTGGGAAATGCTGGACAGTTGAAGGAGGGGGTGACCCTTTCCAGCCTCTACAACTCTGCTTTCAAACATTGCTTCAGGCATCAGCGGGTCGAGTACTTCTATAAGAACGCTCTTGTTGAGAAGCTCGTAATTGGGCGGCGGTCGCTGAAGACGACTGCGGCGTACGTGGAAGTAAGAATCGCAGAGGCAAAGCTCGACGTGCTGCTTGCCGGGAAGTACTTAAGCGCGTACGAGATCAAAACTGACTTTGACGAACTTGCGAGGCTTCCGGCGCAGATCAAGGCATACCAACGGGCGTGCCGAGAGGTGACTGTGTTGACCGGAGAGCGGTTCGCGTCAGCGGTGGAAGCGAGCATTCCTCCCGAGGTGGGGTTGTCGGTTCTCACTAATAGGTATCAGCTGCGCGTTCTTCGATCGGCGACGCCATGGGATCGGGGTCTTGTGAATTCAGACATGTTGTCTCTCCTCAGGCGGCATGAGTTGCTGAGGCTCCTTAAAGATGTCGGCAAAGACGCTAGTGGCATTCCAAACACACGTATCTTCCAATGCGCGGTCCAAGCTGCAACGGACTTGTCCCCTGTCGCTATTAACGCCTTTGTGGCGAGTAGGCTGCTAGAGAGGAGCGCCGCCAAAAGAGGACTGGTGGAGGGTTTGCCAATGTCTCTGGCTGCATCGGCTTTGGCCCAGGACTTGACACGAACCCAGATGGAACGGTTAATTGAGATCTTCGAAACGGATGTCTCAGGGGGCGCTCGAGGTGATCTACTATCCCTATTTCAGGGGGAAGCAGTATGAGCTTCTCTGTATAAAGGAGAACGCTGAACTACTTTCGGCCTCTGGGTTTTGCCCCATTATCGAGCCGGTCAAGGATGACGCTGGCTCCATAGTCCGTTGTTTAGCCGAAATCGTGAAGTACGACGGTTCGGCATTCGTAGTAGCCAATCCCAGCTGTGGCGGCCTGAAGGACGGGCTCTCGGCCGATTTTAAGAGGCGTCTCGCCGAGTTGATTGGAGAGAATAATGGCCTTTCTTGGATGTACAGGACGCAAGGCCTCGTTGAAGGCAGCGTGGGATTGGGACATGGCACGCACGCACTTCTTCATGATCGCTCTCAGGACGCAGCTATCATAAAGTCGGCTGCCGAGAAGAAGGGGGCTCGCCTTTCTCCAAATGTGTTCATTGAAGGCAAGGATTCTGGTCCTCTGTACCGACGGCAGTTCAGCGAATCGGTAAGGATAATTGTTCAAGATGGCTTTCGTAAGAAGAAGAATTCCGACTATCTGGAGCCGCATACCGAGCATTTTTCCGATCTGTACCTAAGGAACCTCTGAACAACTCTTGGCGTTGCGAGCGAACTTGGGATTTCGCTTGATCACGACAATCTCCGTTGCTGAAAATCAATCACTTACGCGTGATGGCTCCAACCTCAGGCGTCGATCAGAAGTCTATCGAGGAGTTGTTCAGAGCTTCCCTAACTTATAAAGATCTTGGCATGGACGGCTTCGGGGATTTTCTCACTGTAGGAGAGGAGTTCTCTGAAGGGGGAGGGCCAGCGTACGCTGTCGCAATTCATCTCACTTTCGTGGACGATGAAAGTAACTCCTCAGTATTCATCAAACATTTTGTATCGGACTCCAATCTCACTCCGGCAGACCCAGCGGGAAAGTTTGGTGAGGCGCTTGCAAAGCTGTCGAAAGCAGTAAGGGCGCGAGGATCCAAGATTCTCCAGACCGCTGCTGTGAAGGAGTTTCTGAGTCTCTATGACCGAGGGCACTATCCTGGCCTTGGGTATGTTAAGAAGCTCAGCATGCAGCACCACATTGAGTTGATGGCCAGCCTTGACTATGACTAAGTGCTGCATGGAGTGCTTCTCTGACCGAGTCATGCGGCAGAAGGTGGCCAGACAGTCTTCTGCAGAGGGCTACTGTGAGCGCTGCGCCACGCCTCGCGCCACTCTGCTCGAATGTTCGGAACTCAGTAGTGAATTCTCAATTCTTTTATCACTTTACGAGGTTCGCGAGGATGGTGAACACCTCTCGGCACTTGTGGCAAGAGACTGGGCAATCTTCGCCGACGGCGTTGCGGACAAGGCATCGCTCATAGATGCGCTACTTCCTGGGACAGTCGCTCAAAAGTTTGTCGCGGCTTTGCCAATCGCCGGTGTCTCAGAAGGGCGCTGGGTTGAGCTAAAGAATGAGCTAAAGGTCAAGAATCGTTTCTTCCCTTCATCCGCGCCCGATCGCGATGAGCTTTCACAGCTCCTCGGTCTGTTGCTGATCACCCAGGACGCAATCTCTAGAGTGTTCTACCGCGCCCGAATTCAGAGAGATGAAAATCCCTTTGAGTTGAAAGACCTCAAGGCACCACCTCTCGGGGTTGCTCAAGCAGGGCGAGCAAACCCACCCGGACTTTCGTATCTCTATGTTGCAGGAGATCAAGAAACTGCAGTGCTCGAAGTCCGTCCAACGGTCGCTGATTTGGTAACTATCTGTAAGTTCGAGGCTGCGAGAGAGTTTAAGCTGGTGGATCTAACCGACCCGCGATCTTTGATTTCTCCGTTTGGTGTCGACACATCAACTTTAGGTAATGTGCAGGCATCAATGGGGCTTCTGGAAATGCTGAGTCAAGACCTGACCAGACCAACACCGCCGCACAAAGCAGCCACCGACTATCTCGCGACCCAGTACCTCTGCGAGCTCATCAAGACCCTGGGTTACGATGGTGTTCGATACCGAAGCTCATTGAAAGAAGGCGGTGATAACTTCGCGTTCTTCGACGTGGATGCGCTGATCCCGGTTGCACTGGTGCAGCCGATTGAGATCGCAGGCGTCAAGTTGGAGTACGCTTGAGGGTTGGTTCGCGGCCGCTGCTTGATGAGTCTGCCTCCGCCCTGTCTATTGAAATGATTCTGATTGAAGGCTGGCTGGTCGATGCTACTTGGATATTGAATAAAGTTTCAAATGAAAGCTGGACAATCTTTGCAGGGGCGGAGACATGGAATTCTCAGATGAAGCGGTGCTAAGGTTTAGCGCCGGCGATACAACTCAGGCGGAGTTGTTCAATGCGCTGCTATCGCCAGAGTGTCTTTATGAGGCCTATGAGGCAAAGTTCAAGAAGAGCTCTGCCAAGGGCGTGGACCGTACTGCGGGGCCGTAGTTTTCGGCTAACGCAGTAAACGAGCTAGTAGCCGTTTCGAGGAAAGTGGGCAAAATGACGTTCAGGTTTTCCCCATATCTGGAGAGCCTGAAGGCGAAGGGGCGATCAAAGCCTCCGAGGCTGATTGGCATTCCAACCATTCGAGATCGGATCGTACTTTGCCAATTGAATAGGTTTTTGGCCGCTATATTTCCTGGAATAACGGGGTCAGGTTAACTTATCAGTCGGCGGTGTTCGGTTTGCGTGGCCGATGAGCTGGCCTGACGCCTGCAAAGCGGTGGGTCTTGGCTTCGACCATTGCGCGGAAGGCGTCGTGGGCCAGGGCTCGCTGCTGCTGCAGATGAAGACGAATGCTGGTAAGCAGTTCGTCGGAGAGGGCTTCATCGAGCAGAGCACGGTAGGCGTTGGATCGCTCGATCGGGTCGCTGCCAAGCGCAAGCCAACAGGGATGTGGTGTCAGTGCGGAGTGCTTGCGCTGGCCTAGGTTGGCTGGGCAGCTGGACCAACGATACGCTGCCGGGTTGTCGTTCAGGCGAGCACGCACCGGATTGAGCTCAATGTAGCGATAGCAGCGAAGGACGTAGTCCGCACTGTCCAAAAGGCAGGCTTTGTAGCGCCCTTCCCATAGCGTACCAGTGCGCCCGTGGCGGCCATTGAACAATGCGACGTAGTTTCGTCCAAGCCGCTGCATCAGTTGCCCGATTCGTCCCGCTGCAGGTGGCGTGACTAGCAAGTGCACATGGTTGTCCATCAAGACGTAAGCGTGCAACTGGCAGCCTGTGGCGTGCAGGGCCTCATGCATCAGGTGCAGATAGCGCAATCGATCGCCATCATCCAGAAGGCACGGCAAGCGATTGTTCCCGCGCTGCACGATGTGCTGCGGGATGCCGGAAAAGTCGATGCATGGAAGTCTGGCCATGGCACAAGACTCGCAGCCAGGCGTTGGTGCTGATAGCGAGGAAGCCCTCTCGAAAGCTGAGGCTGTAGCCTGAAATTTGCGTAGGAAGTGAACCTGACCCCGTTAGCGCCGTGTAGGAACTAAACCTGACCGCTGTTAGCGGTGTATAAATAAGCAGGGCCATAGACGCGCGGCTTGGCAGTCTCGCTTAACGTGAAGGGATACACATGCAACGATACGGGCAACTACTGCTATGGGTTCTAGTCTGCTCAGGCATCTCGCTGCTGACAAGTTGCCAGGCACAGACAACCCAAACGCAGGACGTGCCAACGCGCGTTGCGGCTGATGGGCAGGTTCCCATCGTACGGCCGCTGCAGTTGGCGGCGATGACCAGTCCGATGGTGGTCGAATTCAACGTGCAGCCTCCTGGCAAGAGCGCGACTAGCACACTGTTCCTGGGTATCCGCGTTGGCGACGAGGATGCTCTGAAGTCACTTGAAGCTGCTCAAGCGCTCCGCAGATCCGGCCTGCAGGCTGAGCTTGTTCTGAAACGGCTTGAACCAAGCGGTGCAGTCAACATCCCATTGGTGCGTGTTGAATCGCAGGCAGGCGTCCCCGCTCGGACCATCGCTGTGAGTACAGACGGGCGTGTTCCAGGCGTGTGGCTGGACGAGGTGGATGACTCGTCCCTTCAATCTGCGGGTCTGGAATCTCCAGGACGTCGCTACACGCAGCTTGCCTTCGCCTGGGCGCAAGGAATTCAGCCTGGCAAGTATCAGTTGAGCATCAGGCTGCTTGGCCAGCCGCCGCAGTTGGCATCGATCCAATCCGAGTTGCTGGTCGCTTACCGACACAAATCAAAGTAGGAAAACCTCATGGACGATAAATACGCTGTCACCCTCTACGTTGCCGCGGCGGGGACACCGCTTCTTGACGGTGGAACATCGGCAGCAGGGCACATGTACTACACAGTCACGCACGGGAAGGAACAAACCAGCTTCGGGTTTGCGCCCATCGAACACGGCGTGATGTCAGGGCCTGGAAAGGTCTACAACGATGACGCCGATCAATACCAAAAGCCTTTCTATCAACGCACGATGGAGATCAGCAAGGATCAGTACGAAAAATTGATGGAGTTTGGTGCAAAGCCCGGCGAACACGGCTTCAATACGCAGTATCACGGCGCAATGAACAGTTGCATCGATTACACATGGGGCGCTGTCAATTACGCCGGCCTGCATCGTACCGACCTGAAGTTCATACAGGATAAGGACTTCGAGGGTGGCCTGAAACCGCTCAGCAACGTTGAGTACATCCGTAGTATCAAAGCCCCTGTTCCCGACAGCGAATTGAACACTGAGCAATACAACCCGATGCCGGAGCGGACACTCCTGCAGCGCGTGATCAGTGATGCGCAGTTGCCAGGCAAGGATCGTGAGATGCTCAACACGATTCGGGAACAGGTTGCAGGCATCGATCAGCAACATGGCAGGGCCTACGATGCCACTAGCGAGAAGATTTCCGTTAGTTTGCTGGCAACCGCGAAGGAGGGCGGACTGAGCCGCGTAGACCACGTGGTTCTCGGAAACACTCCCGGTGATGGAGCAGGCCAGCGCCTATTTGTAGTGCAAGGCGAGTTGGATAACCCTGCTCACCTCAGAGCATCGATAAAGGCCGAAGAAGCAGCAAAGACACCTGTCGAGCAGTCATTCGCAAAGGTCGAGCAAATCTCTAACACCCAACAAGAACGTGCGTTGGCAGCACAGCAGGAACCCGCACTTGAGCAAAGTCGGGCGCCGATGCAGATGGGTTGACCGCCGTTAATTTGGCTGGGAAAGGGAGCCGTTTGTTAGGAAATGGCTGGGTCAATGTGCTTAGCCGATAAGTGAGCTTGACGCCGGCGAAGCAGCCGGTCCTTGCTTTGAGTATCAGGAAGAAGACGTCGTGGTTGCGCTGCTTCCATGGCTAATTGCGAGTTACGAGGCTGGACTATGGGGCGCGTCGTCAAGGCAGTGTTGGTTTTGGGGCTTGTGCTTGTGGCCGCGCCTACGGGTTGGGGGTCTTTATTCTCTACCAACTGCCGCGGTGACGGCTGCCTTGGTGTTCTGGTGCTGTGGGCGGTAGGGTTACTTTTCGCGCTGTTAATGGTGCTTGGGTTGATTACTCGCGGCTTAGAGCGTGTTATGAACTTTGAAAGAGCGTGGCTGCATTTCCAAGCATCAGAATCGTGAAGACAACAAAGTGCAAACCGGCCAAGGTTTCCG
>NZ_MDSK01000057.1 GCF_002940205.1 Xanthomonas arboricola pv. guizotiae | reverse complement strand
GTAGTGGCGCTCCCGTGTAGAACCTGGCCCATAGTGCTTCCTTCCAATCGAGGGAAAATAGTGCACCATCAAAGCCTGGGATCAAACACCTAGTAGGTCGAGCGTTATCGCGCCGACCGATCCGCATATCTGCTGAGATGGCCGACCCCATGCGCTAATCGATTGCATGCAGCGACTGCGTGCTGGGCAGGATCCCTGCGTGCACCGCTATGCGATGCCAAGGGCAAGCCGGCGCTACCGCAACGCTGCGCCAGCTTGCTGCCGGTCGATGCTATGGATGCGCGGAGTGGGCACAGGCCACCCACTTGCGGCAACGCCCGCGCATTGAAGACTGCTGGGTCAGGCGCCGGGATCCGCAGGTCCTAGCTGATGCGCCGACAGGATTTCGTCGATGCGTTTGACGATTTGCGCCGCCTGCTCCTGCGACTCTGCGGCAGCGGTGATCTTCTCTGCACGTGCGTGGAATACATCCCAGAAATCGTCCGGATGCTGGCGACGAATATCAGGCAGTGCATCGGCAAGTTGTTTCAATTGCGCGTCGATATCGGGGGTCATTGGCGGTCTCCTTGTGTGCCCACGCTACCGCCGTGCTGGTGAGCCTGATGCCAACAAGACAGTCCCGTGCATCGCACGGCCTGTGTTTGCGCGACAATGGCGCCATGAGCAGCCACGACATCTCCCCTGCAGACGCCCGCCTGCGCGCCCTGCAAGGCGCCTTGCTGATCGACATCCGGCAGTTGCACGAACGTGCCGGCGGCCAGGCCGAAGGCGCGTTGGCGATTGCGCAACACGATCTGGAAACCGCACCCGCACAGCATCTTTCGGAGCAGGCGCGCGAGATCGTGCTGATCTGCCAGAGCGGCAAGCGCTCGGCACACACGGCGGAGATCTTGCGCGCGCACGGCTATACGCAGGTGTCTTCGGTGCTCGGTGGCACCACCGCATGGACCGGCGCCGGCCTTCCCTTGGTGCGCCCTACCCTGCCGCCGGACGAACAGGATTTTCTCGAGCGCTACTCGCGCCATCTGCGACTGCCGCAGGTCGGTCTGGAAGGCCAGCAGCGTCTGGCGCGTTCGCGCGTGTTGCTGGTCGGTGCAGGCGGGCTCGGCTCGCCGGCGGCGTTCTATCTCGCTGCCGCCGGGGTCGGCCACCTGCGGATCGCCGATGACGATGTGGTGGACCGCAGCAATCTGCAGCGCCAGATCCTGCATGTGGAAGACAGCGTCGGCGTCGCCAAGGTCAGCTCGGCCGCGCAGCGCATTGCCGCGCTCAATCCACGCGTGCAGGTCGAGGCGCTGCAGGCACGCGTGACTGCCGACAATGTCGAAGCCCTGCTGAAGGACGTGGATGTCGTGGTCGACGGCGCCGACAATTTTCCTGCGCGCTATCTGCTCAACGATGCCTGCGTCAAACTCGGCAAACCGCTGGTCTACGGCGCGGTACAGCAGTTCGAAGGGCAATTGAGCGTGTTCGATGCCGGCCGCAAGCGCGGCCATGCACCGTGCTATCGCTGCCTGTTTCCCGAGCCGCCGCCGCCCGAATTCGCCCCCAGCTGCGCCGAGGCCGGCGTGCTGGGCGTGCTGCCCGGGGTGATCGGCTTGCTGCAGGCCACCGAGGCGATCAAGTTGCTGCTGGGCATCGGCGAGACCCTCACCGGGCGCTTGCTCAGCTTCGATGCGCTGGCGATGCGGTTTCGCGAAATCCGGCTGCCGCCCGACCCGCATTGCCCGGTGTGTGCTCCCGGTGTCGCATTGACCGAGTATGCCGATTACGCCGCGTTCTGCGGCAGCGCCGTCGGCTGAGCGCGACCGATCGGCGCTGGTTGCCGCTTCGCATCAGGCCGCCACGTTCCTGCGCGTGACGTGGACGGGGCAATCTGCCACTGCGTGCGCCCTCCGTGGCTGCCATCACGTCACGCACCGTCGGCGTTCAGTGCCGAAGCCGCGAAGGACCGGCCTGCATCCGATAGCGCCCGCCTGGCGGCGAGCGCGGCCCTGCTGTTTGTCGCGCGTGCTGCACCAAACGCTCAAAGCGCGTAAGGAATCACCCGCACGCTCTCGCCCGCCTCGAAACGCCGCGCCTGCTCGGGCAACACGATCAAGGCATTGCTGTCGGCCGCGCCGCGCAGCAGATGCGATGCATCGCCACGATGCGGTAACGCGGTCAGACGCCCATCTTCGCCGCACTCCAGCCGCCCGCGCAGGAACTCCAGGCGCTCGTGGCGTTTTTCCCACGGACTGGCCAGGGCCGCATGCCACAGCGGACGCGGCTCGCTACGCCCCTGCAGGCCATCCAGCAGCGGCACGCCATAGGCGATCAGCGTCGCCAGCACCGAGACCGGGTTGCCCGGCAGGCCCAGCACCAGGCAGCGGCCGATCTGGCCCAGCACCGCCGGCATGCCCGGGCGCATGCGCACGCGCCAGAAGTGGATGCGGCCCAGTTCGCCGATCAGCTGCGGCAGATAATCCTTTTCTCCCGCCGAGACGCCGCCACAGGTGATCACCACATCGAACGCCGCCGCCGCGTCTTCCAGCATGCTGCGGATGCGTTGCGGATCGTCCGGCAGGGTCGGCCATGCGGTCGGCGCGTAGCCCAGTGCCCGCAGCTGCGCCATCAGCATGTCGCGGTTGCTGTTGTAGATCTGTCCCGGCGCCAACGGCATGCCCGGCTCCACCAGCTCATCGCCGGTGGCCAGCACCGCAATGGTCGGCCGCGGTGCCACCGCAAGCCGCGACAGGCCGAGCGCAGCCGCCAGTCCGATCCGCGCAGGCGTCAGCACCTGGCCGCTCTGTACCACCAGATCGCCCGCGCGCACGTCACTGCCGGCCAGGCGCACCGCCGCACCCGGCGCAGGCGTGGTAACAAAGCGCACCATGCCATTGCGTTCCTGCGCATCCTCTTTCGGGATCACCGTGTCGGCGCCATCGGGCAGCAGCGCACCGGTGGTGATGCGCAGGCACTGGCCCGCGCCCAGCGTGCCGGTCCAGCGCTCGCCAGCGAACTGTTCGCCGACCAGCTGCAACGACGCATCGCCGCCCGCGACATCGGCATGCCGCAACGCAAAGCCGTCCATCGCGCTGTTGGCGAAGGGCGGCAACGCGATCGGTGCGATCAGATCGGCAGCGCAGATCCGCCCGTCGGCACGCGAGGTGGCGATGTTCTCGTCGGGCGGACGGCTGTTGGCGGCGACGGCCTGCAGGATCTGCAGCGCCTGTGCATAGGGAATGCGGGAGGGATAGTCAGTCATGCCACGCAGGATACCAGCGCGCCACGACGACTCAGAACGCCAGGCACTGCCAGTGCAGATGCCAGAAGGAATCACTGCACCTTCCTGGCGTAGCTCGCGGCACTGGACCACGGCAATTGCAAGCGCTGCGGCCACTCCATCTGATGATCATTGGCCAGGCACGGGCCGTTCCCTGCTTACTTGCCCTTGACGTGCTTCATCAAGCGCCTTTTGCGCGCCACCTGCCGTTCGGTGAGCGTGTTCTTCTTGCCCTGGTACGGATTGGCACCTTCGCGGAAGATGAAACGCACCGGCGTGCCGACCAGCTTGAAGCGCTTGCGGAAGAAGTTTTCCAGATAGCGCTTGTACGACTCCGGCAGCACCTTCAGGCGCGTGCCGTGCACGATGAAGGTGGGCGGATTTGCGCCACCCGGATGCACGTAACGCAGCTTGGAGACGTGGCCACGGATGCTCGGCGGCGGATTGGTCTCGTAGGCGATTTCCAGCGCCTGGTTGACTTCGCTGGTGCTGAATTCGTGCGTGGCCGACGCATGTGCACGGTGAATCGCCTGGAACAGCTCGCGCATGCCCGAGCCGTGCAGCGCGGAAATCCGTACCGCCTCGGCCCAGCTGACAAAGCCCAGCTTGCGCGCCAGCAGGTCTTCGGCCTGCGCACGCTGGTAGTCGCTCTGCCCGTCCCACTTGTTGATCGCCACCACCAGGGCGCGGCCTGCGTCCAGGATGGCGCCCAGAATGGTCGCGTCCTGGTCGGTGACGCCTTCGCCGGCATCGAGCATCAGCACCGCAACCTGGCATTGCTCGATCGCCTGCAGCGTCTTGAACGCGCTGAACTTCTCCACCGCCTCCTCGACCTTGCCGCGGCGACGCAGGCCGGCCGTATCGATCAATCGGTACTGGCGTCCGTCGCGGTCCATGTCCACGGCGATCGAATCGCGCGTGGTGCCCGGCACTTCCGAGGCAATCATGCGTTCTTCGCCGAGCAGGCGATTGACCAGCGTCGACTTGCCCACGTTCGGGCGGCCGACGAAGGCGATGCGCACACGCGCCGGGTCGGTATCCAGCAGTTCGCCGGCACCTTCCTCGGGCAGACGTGCGCCGACTTCCTCGAGCAGTTCGTCGATGCCCTGGCGATGCGCGGCAGACAGCGCCACCACATCGGAGAAGCCGTAGCGCGCGAATTCGGAGCGTACGGTTTCCTCGTCGGTGCCGTCGATCTTGTTGATGACCAGCACGGTCGGCCGCGCCAGCTTGCGCAGCCAGGCCAGGATCTCGTCGTCGAGCGAGGAGGCGCCTTCGCGGCCATCGACCACGAACAGCACCAGATCGGCTTCGCCGGCAGCGGCACGGGCCTGACGCGCGGTGGCGCCGGCCAGGCCTTCCTCGTCGCCGGCAATACCGCCGGTATCGACGACGATGAACGGGCGCTCCTCGTCGAGACGACAGACCCCGTAGTTGCGGTCGCGGGTGACGCCGGGCTGGTCGTGGACCAGCGCGTCACGGGTGCGCGTCAGCGCATTGAAGATGGTGGACTTGCCGACATTGGGCCGTCCGACCAGGGCGACCAGGGGCAGCATCGCGACGTCCTTATTGTGCCAACCGGAAGGCGGTGAGATCGCCATCGGTGTTTTGTACCAACAAAATGCCGTCCACGACGATCGGCTGCGCCAGCAGCGTGTCGCGTCCAGCGCGAGCGCGCGCGGCCAGTGCACCGTCGCTGAGTTTCAGCCAGTGCAGATAGCCCTTGTAGTCGCCGACCACGGCGTAATCGCCCTGGATGGCCACACCGGTCAGGGAGCGACGCGCCAGCGCAGCCTGCGACCACATCGCCGCACCACTGCTCTTGTCCAGGCCCCACACCGAGCCGGCGTTGTCGGAGACCACCACCACCGCCGACGACACCCCAACGCCGCCGGCGCCGCCGTGATCGCGCGTCCACAGCGGACGGCCGCTCGGGCCTTCCAGTGCGAGGGTTTCGTTCTTGAAGCTGGTCGCATACAGCGTGGTGCCGTCGAGCACCGGGGCGCCATCCACGTCGGCCATGCGCTCCAGTTCGGTGCGGCCTTCGGGCACTCCGATCGCCTGTTCCCACAACGGGCGGCCGTCCTGCAGCGCCAGGGCGCTCAAGGTGCCGCTGTCGTTACCGACGAACAGCACGCCCGGGCCGGTCACGATGGGCGCATTGCCGCGCACCGACAGGGTCGGGCCTTCTTCGGCATGGAACCAGCGACGCTCGCCGGTGGCCGCGTCGAAGGCGCTGACGCGACCGTCGTTGCTGCGTACCAGCACCAGGTTCTGTGCAATCGCCGGTGCGGCGATGACTTCGTTCGGCACCTTGGCACGCCATTTTTCGGTGCCGTCGGCCTGGTTCAACGCAATCACGTCGCCAGACAGCGTGCCGATCACCACCAGGCCTTCGCCGACGCCGGGGCCACCGGACAGGCGCTGCTTGAACTTGCGGTCGTTACGCTCTTCCTTCTTGGGCTTGTATTCCCACACGCGCTTGCCGGTCTGCAGGTCCAGCGCCTGCACGCCGCCGGTGATCGCCGCGGCGTACACCTTGCCATCGGCCACCGCCGGACGCTGGCGCACGCCGATATGGCCTTCGCCCTTGCCCACGCCGGTGGACCAGATCTTGTCGACCTTGACCGACGGCTCGAACTTGACCAGCTCGGCAGGTTCCTGCGCCTTCTTGGCAGCAGCGTCCTTCCCGGCAAACCAGCCCTTGACGGTACTGCAGCCCGCCAGCGACACGCCCATCAGGACGATCAATGCAATGCGCTTGTACATATCAACCTGCTTCATCAAATCGGCTCCGCCGGATCGGGCACCTTGCCGCCCACATCCATCAGCTTGGTTTCCAGCAAACGGCGCTGCGGCGAGGCCACGTCCACCGTGGTCAGGGCCTTGGCGTAAAGCGCACGCGCTTCATCCGGCTTGCCCTGTACGACCAGCGCATCGGCACGGATCTCCAGGCTGGTGTGGTCCTGCGCATCGGCCAGCAGCTTGATCGCTTCGTCCGGCTTGCCGCTTTCGGTCAGCACACGCGCCAGGCGCTGCTGCACGATCTGCTTGAGTTCCCCTTCGGCCGGCACGTCGCGCAGGGTCTTGATCGCTTCGGCATGCTTGCCGGCGTCCACCTGGGCCTTGGCCAGACGCAATGCAGCCAGCTCGGCGTACACACCGCCCTTGCCGTCATCGAGCGCCACGATGTCCTTGGCCGCCTTGTCCAGATCCTTGCCCTGGATGGACTTGACCACCGCTTCGTAACGGGTATTGGCTTCCACCGATTGGGTGGCGGTGTGCTTCTGCCACCACTGCCAGCCCAGGATCAGGGCCAGCCCCAGCACGATGCCGCCTACCAGCCCCGCGCCATTCTTTCTCAACCAGGAACGAACGCGTTCGCCTTGTTCGTGTTCGTCCAGCAGATCGTCGATCGCCATGCGTACTCTCGCTCCGTCATCCCGGAGGCGCGGAACATCAATAGGGAAAAATGAAAAACCGCAGTCCGCTTCACTCGGAAGCAGGTACCACGGAGCCGTCGGAGGATACCGCAAAACGGGCCACGTTAGCGCGCTGGAACGGTTTCACATCGACGATACTGCCGCCTTGCTGAACCTCTACCGCCGAGGCGTTGCCGAGCACCACGCGGCCCACCTGCCCCGGCGAATAACTGCGACGCTCGCCGGCACGCACCAGCGCTTTTTCGACCGCGCTGCCATCCGGTGCCAGAATCTGCACCCAGCTGTCGCCACTGAAGCTCAACGACAGACTGCCACTGGCGGCCGACGCCGCAGGCGCCTCGACCTCGGGCGTGGCCCGCGGCACCGGCGTCATCGACGCGATGTACGGCGCCGGCTGCTCGCGCGGCGTACTGGCCGGCTGCGTTGCAGCGTTGGCCGGGGCGCCAATGGCGGGCGCTTCCGGCATGCTGTCCAGCGACACCGTACTGGGCGCCTTGCCATCCAGATGCGAACGGGTCGCGTACCACACCGGCACCGCGAACACACCGGTGATCACCACATACATCGCCTTGCGCGCCGTGCTTTCCAGGATGCGTCGCGCCCGCGGCGTATGTGTATGACTGACCAGCTTGACCGGTTCGATCGGTGCAATGGTCGCCTGCTGCAGCAATGGCCCCAGGTCCACATGCAGCAGGCGCGCATAGCTGCGCAATTGACCACGCACGAAGACCGGGGCACCCAGACGTTGCCACTGCTCCTGCTCCAGCGAGCGCACCACATGCGCCGGCATGCGCAGCTTGCCGGCGACCTCGTCCACGCTCAGACCTGCCGCTTCGCGCGCGTCGCGCAGATGCTGTCCGCAGCCCTTTTCCTGCTCGAAAGGGTTCGGATTGGAATCACTGATCACAATGCATTGGCCCCGGGGTGAGCGGTCGCTGCGTCAGGAAATTCCTTGACCAACCGCTGTTGATAACGGCTGGCAGCTACCTTGTCGCCTAGCCCTTGCTCAATCTGAATGGCAAGTTGTAACACGGAAGCGGTTGCCGGTGCAGCCGCAAGCCGTCGTTCGATAAATGCGCGCGCTTCGAAATAATTGCGATTGGTCGCTTCGGAACGCGCCATCGACTCAAGTGCGTACGGATTGCGCGGGTCCAGTTCCAGCGCCTTGCGCAAGTCACCAACAGCACGCTCGGGCTGCCCCGCCTTGAGTGCGCAGCCACCTGCATTGCCCAACGCGGAGGCTGGCGATGCGTAGTTTCTGTCGGTCAGGGCGCGATCGAACCAGGTCAGCGATTCGGCCGGCGAGCCGTTCGCGCACAACCACGCGCCGTAATTGTTCAAGACATCGCCGCGCTGCGGCGCGAGTTCCGCGGCCCGGCGGTATGACGCCCCGGAGCCGGCGACATCGCCCTTGGCGCCTTGAATCAGCGCCAGCAAACCGATCGCCTCCACCGATTGGGGATCTTTCTTCAAGGCTGCACGGACCTGCTCTTCGGCAGCGGCGTAGTCGCCTGTCTGCAGCCGGTTGTTGGCCAGGCCGAGCTTTTCCTGCACCGCCAGGCGATTCTTTGTCGCGGCGCTGTCGCGGAACGAATGCACCTGCGCGACCTCCTCGACCGTCTGCACCGAGCCGGCCTTGGCATTGCGACCACCGCAGCCGACCGCGCTCAGCGCGATCGCCACGGCCGCCATGACTGCAAGATCACGCTGCCGCATCTCGACCGGCCTGCCCTTCCAGTGTGCGGCGGAACTCCGCCTGGCGACGGGTGCGGTCCATGACCTGCCCTTTGAGCTGCCCGCAGGCGGCATCAATATCGTCGCCGCGGGTACGGCGGACCATCGTCAGCACCTGCGCGTCGAGCAGGATCTTCTGGAAGGCGCGGATCTCGGCCTCGCCGGAACGCTCGTAGCGCGTGCCCGGGAACGGATTGAACGGGATCAGGTTGACCTTGCCCGCGTCCTTGGACTGCACCGCATTGTCGAACTGACGCATCAATCTGGCCAGCTGGCGCGCATGCTCGGGCTGGTCGTTGATGCCCTTCATCAAGGTGTATTCGAAGGTGACCGAATCGCGCTTCTTGTTGCCGCGCAGATAGCGCGCGCAGGATTCCATCAGCTCGGCAATGGGGTATTTCTTGTTCAACGGCACCAGGTTTTCGCGCAGCGTGTCGTTGGCCGCATGCAGCGAGACCGCCAGCGAGACATCGCTTTCGGTCGAGAGCCGGTCGATCATCGGCACCAGGCCCGAGGTCGACAGCGTCACCCGCTTGCTGGCCAGGCCGTAGCCCAGATCGTCACGCATCACGCTCATCGCGCGCACGACGTTGTCGAAATTCATCAACGGCTCACCCATGCCCATCATCACCACATTGGTGAGGCGGCGCTGCTGGTGCGGCACGTTGCCCAGGTGGCGTGCCGCCACCCACACCTGACCGACGATTTCGGCAGTGGTGAGGTTGCGATTGAAGCCCTGGGTGGCGGTCGAACAGAACGTGCAGTTCAAGCCGCAGCCGACCTGGGAGGACACGCACAGCGTGCCGCGGCCCTTGTCGGGGATGTAGACGGTTTCGATCGCGTTCTTGCCGTCGGTGCCCATGGCCAGCAGCCACTTGTGGGTCCCGTCGGTGGACGGCTTGTCGAACACGACATTCGGGACGAGGACCTCGGCGTGCTGGTGCAACTTCGCACGCAGCGCCTTGCCGAGGTCGGTCATCTGGTCGAAATCGGTGACGTAGCGATGGTGGATCCACTTCATCACCTGATGGGCACGGTAGCGCGCTTCGCCGAGCGTGTCGGCGAAGAAGCGCTCCAGTCCCTCGCGGTCGAGGTCGAGCAGGTTCTGCTTGCGCAGTTCCGGGGTACGGACGGGAACGTCCTGCAGCACGGAGGGGATCACGACCTCATTCACGATTCGACTCACTCGGCCTCAGCGCGAGACCACTTCGGTGGCGGCAAAGAAATACGCGACTTCGTTGGCAGCGTTCTCGACCGAATCCGAGCCGTGGGCGGCATTGGCATCGATCGAGTCGGCGAAGTCGGCGCGGATGGTGCCCGGCGCAGCGTCCTTGGGATTGGTCGCGCCCAGCAGGTCACGGTGTGCGGCAACGGCGTTCTCGCCTTCCAGCGCCTGGATCATCACCGGGCCGGAGATCATGAACTCGACCAGCGCGTTGAAGAACGGACGCTCGCGGTGCACGGCATAGAAGCCTTCGGCTTCACGACGCGACAGCTGCTTGTACTTGGATGCCACGATCTTCAGGCCGGCCTTCTCGAAACGGCTGTAGATTTCGCCGATGACGTTCTTGGCAACGGCGTCGGGCTTGATGATGGACAGGGTGCGCTCCAGCGCCATGGGAGGATCTCCGTTGCGCGGGCCACTGAAGGCCCGAGGTTATCATGAAAAAAACCCGCGTCAAAACGCGAGCTTAGGCTTCTTTGCGATGGTCAATTCTATCTCTTCATCGTTGCGTTTGCACACCGCCCCCTGAATCGTGCTGCGTTGCCGCATGACCGCTGCGCCATCCTGCCCGTAGACTCAAACAATCGTTTGATTGAGTTCCACCCCGCGCATGCCCAAGCCCGCCCACTTCTCCACCAAGGACCGCATCCTCGGCGCGGCCGAGGAGCTGTTCGCCCAGCACGGGTTCGCCGGCACCTCGCTGCGCCAGCTGACCACGCAGGCCGACGTCAACATTGCTGCGGTCAATTACCACTTCGGCTCCAAGGAAAACCTGGTCAACGAGGTGTTCCGCCGGCGCATGGACGAAATGACCGCCGCGCGCCTGCAGCAACTGGAGGCGGCCAGGAAGTCACAGCCGGGCGAACTCACCGCGGTGCTGGCGGCCTTCGTCGAGCCGGCCCTGGCAATGGCGCAGGACCGGCAGAGCGGCGGCGCGTTCGTGCGGGTGATTGCGCGCGCCTACGCCGAAAAGAACGACAACCTGCGCAAGTTCCTGTCCGACCACTACGGGCACGTGCTGCGCGAGTTCGGCAAGGCCATCGCTGCCTGCGTGCCGGGCCTGAGCAAGGAAGAGCTGTACTGGCGCCTGGATTTCCTCGCCGGCGCGCTCACCTATGCCATGGCCGATTTCGGGCTGATCAAGCGCCCGGCCGGGGTCAGCGAGGCCGACCACCGCGCGCGCGCCGCGCGCGAACTGATTCGTTTTGCGGAACCCGGTTTCCGTACCCATTCCACACCGTAGTCGCTCACACCAAAGGCTCATCGCTATGTCCAATCCGTTGCTAGTCCGTCGTGCTGCCGTGCTCGGTGCCGGCGTCATGGGCGCGCAGATCGCCGCGCACCTCACCAACGCCGGTGTCGACACCGTGCTGTTCGACCTGCCTGCCAAGGAAGGTCCTGCCGACGGCATCGTGCTCAAGGCCATCGCCAACCTCGGCAAGCTCAGCCCTGCCCCGCTCGCCAGCAAGGCCCTGGCCGAGGCGATCACGCCGGCCAACTACGGCACGCCCGATGACAGCAGCGGCCTGGAGCAGCTGCGCGATTGCGACCTGATCATCGAGGCGATCGCCGAGCGCATGGACTGGAAGCAGGACCTGTACAAGAAGATCGCCCCGTTCGTGGCCGATCACGCCGTGCTGGCCTCCAACACCTCGGGCCTGGGCATCAACAAGCTCTCCGACGTGCTGCCCGAGCAGTTGCGTCACCGCTTCTGTGGCGTGCATTTCTTCAATCCGCCGCGTTACATGCACCTGGCCGAACTGATTCCCGCCAAGGGCACCGACAAGGCCGTGCTGGAAGGGCTGGAGAGCTTCCTGGTCACCACGCTGGGCAAGGGCGTGGTGTATGCGAAGGACACCCCGAACTTCATCGGCAACCGCATCGGCGTGTTCTCGATCCTGTCCACCATCCACCACACCGCCGAGTTCGGTCTGGGCTTCGACGAAGTCGATGCGCTGACCGGCCCGCTGGTGGGGCGCCCGAAGTCGGCGACCTACCGCACCTCGGACGTGGTCGGCCTGGACACCATGGCGCACGTGATCAAGACCATGGGCGACACCCTGCCCGACGATCCGTGGCACCAGTACTTCACATCGCCCAAGTGGCTGGATGCGCTGATCGGCAAGGGCGCGCTCGGTCAGAAGGTCGGTGCCGGCATCTTCCGCAAGGTCGGCAAGGACATCGTGGTGCTGGACCTGGAGAAGCAGGATTACAGAACCGCCGATCGCAGCGCTGCGCCGGAAGTGGCCGAGATCCTCAAGATCAAGAACCCGGCCGAGAAGTTCGCCAAGCTGCGCGAGAGCCAGCACCCGCAGGCGCAGTTCCTGTGGGCCACCTTCCGCGACCTGTTCCACTACAGCGCCTACCACCTGGCCGATATCGCCGAGACCGCGCGCGACGTGGATCTGGCGATCCGCTGGGGCTACGGCTGGTCGCTGGGCCCGTTCGAAACCTGGCAGGCCGCCGGCTGGAAGCAGGTGGCGCAGTGGATTGCCGAAGACATCTCCAACGGCAAGAGCATGAGCAGCGCGCCGTTGCCGAACTGGGTGTTCGACGGCCGCGACGGCGTGCATGCGGCCGAAGGCTCGTACAGCCCGGCGCGCGACGCCAAGCTGCCGCGTTCGGCACTGCCGGTGTACAAGCGCCAGCGCTTCCCCGATCCGCTGCTGGGCGAGCAGTTCTCGCCGGGCGAGACGGTGTTCGAAAACGACGGCGTGCGCATGTGGCATGACGGCGACGACATCGCCGTGGTCAGCTTCAAGACCAAGATGAACACCGTCTCCGATCACGTGCTCGATGGCCTGCAGGAGATCGTCGGCCGCGCCGAGAAGGACTTCGCCGGGCTGGTGATCTGGCAGCAGAAGGAGCCCTTCTCCGCCGGCGCCGATCTGGCCGGCGCGCTGGGTCTGCTGCAGGCCGGCAAGGTGGATGCATTCGAAGCGCTGGTCGCCAACTTCCAGGCCACCAGCCAGCGCATCAAGTACGCGCAGGTGCCGGTGATTTCGGCCGTGCGCGGGCTGGCGCTGGGCGGCGGCTGCGAGTTCCAGATGCACAGCGCCAAGACCGTGGCCTCGCTGGAAAGCTACATCGGCCTGGTCGAAGCCGGCGTCGGCCTGCTGCCGGCCGGCGGCGGCCTGAAGGAAATCGCCGTGCGCGCCTCGCAGGCCGCAGGTGCGGGCGGCGATGTGTTCGCCGAGCTGAAGAAGACCTTCGAAACCATCGCGATGGCCAAGGTGTCCAATTCGGCGGTCAATGCCAAGGAACTGGGCCTGCTGCGCGCCACCGACAAGGTGGTGTTCAACAGCTTCGAGACGCTGCACATCGCCAAGGCCGAAGCGCGCGCGCTGGCCGAAGGCGGCTACCGCGCCCCGCTGCCGGCACGCCGCATCCAGGTCGCCGGCGACGTCGGCATCGCCACCTTCAAGATGCTGCTGGTCAACATGCTGGAAGGCCGCTTCATCAGCGACTACGACCATGAAATCGCCACCCGCATCGCCACGGTACTGTGCGGCGGCGAAGTCGATCGCGGTGCGCTGGTCGACGAGGAGTGGCTGCTCAAGCTGGAGCGCAAGCACTTCGTCGAACTGGCCCAGCAGGAAAAAACCCAGGCGCGGATTGGGCACATGCTCAAGACGGGTAAGCCCCTCAGGAACTGAGAATCGGGAGCGGGGAATCGGGAATGGGTAAAAGCCCAACCGACTCCCCGCTTCTCCCCACTATTCTGCCGGGTAATGAAAATGGCGAACTCAGGCGAATCCGCACTTGCGATTCCCGATTCCCCATTCTCGATTCCCGGCTATCGGAGATAACCATGAGCAAGCAGATTCAAGAAGCCTACATCGTCGCCGCCACCCGTACGCCGGTCGGCAAGGCGCCCAAGGGCGTGTTCCGCAATACCCGTCCCGACGACATGCTGGCGCACGTGTTGCGCGCGGTGGTGGCGCAGGCGCCGGGCATCGATCTGTCGCGGATCGACGATGCCATCATCGGCTGCGCGATGCCCGAGGGCGAGCAAGGCATGAACGTGGCGCGCATCGGCGTGCTGCTCGCCGGCCTGCCCAACAGCGTGGCCGGCCAGACCATCAATCGTTTCTGTTCGTCCGGCATCCAGGCCGTGGCGATGGCCGCCGACCAGATCCGTCTGGGCAATGCCGACCTGATGCTGGCCGGCGGCACTGAGTCGATGTCGATGGTGCCGATGATGGGCAACAAGGTGGCGATGTCGCCAAGCGTGTTCGCCGACGACCATGTGGCCATTGCGTACGGCATGGGCATCACTGCCGAGAAGGTCGCCGAAGAGTGGAAGGTGTCGCGCGAAGACCAGGATGCGTTCGCGCTGGCCTCGCACCAGAAAGCGATCGCGGCGATTGCGGCCGGCGAGTTCCGCGACGAAATCAGCCCGTACGAAATCCACTCCCATCAGCCCGACCTGGCCGGCAATGTGATCGCCCTGCGCAAGCGCCTGGTCGACACCGACGAAGGTCCGCGTCCGGACAGCTCGCTCGAAGGCCTGGCCAAGCTGCGCCCGGTGTTTCGCAACGGCCAGTTCGGCGGCAGCGTCACCGCCGGCAATTCGTCGCAGATGAGCGATGGTGCCGGTGCGGTGCTGCTGGCCTCCGAGCAGGCGATCAAGGATTACGGTCTCACCCCGCTGGCCCGCTTTGTCAGCTTCTCGGTCGCTGGCGTGCGCCCGGAAGTCATGGGTATCGGACCGATCGCCGCCATTCCCAAGGCGCTCCAGCAGGCCGGCCTGACCAAGGACCAGCTGGACTGGATCGAGCTCAACGAAGCTTTCGCGGCGCAGGCGTTGGCGGTCATCCGCGACAGCGAGCTGGATCCGTCCAAGGTCAACCCACTGGGCGGCGCAATCGCCCTTGGCCATCCGCTGGGCGCCACCGGCGCGATCCGTGCCGCCACGCTGGTGCATGGCCTGCGCCGTCGTCAGCAGAAGTACGGCATGGTCACCATGTGCATCGGGACCGGCATGGGCGCTGCGGGCATCATCGAAGCGCTGTAAGGCGCGCTGGAGCGCCGGGTCGGCCTTCCGGGTCGATCTGGTGTTCCATAGGTGTCATCGACCTACGGAGATCAGGTTTAGCGATCAAATCTCCATGCTGTCACCAAAGGGCGTGCGCAAGTATGCCCTTTGCTCTGCCGGTCAACGCGGTCTCGCCAACGTTCCGGCGAGGCGATCCAACGCATATCCCCCCGCGTGCCCATCGAAACGCGATGCGTTGCATTCTGATGCATCGGTCATCTCGCCGCGGCGATTGAAGCTGACGATGTAGATACGGCAATGGGCGCGCCGCAGACACCGCGACTAGAGCGTGTTATGAACTTTGCTCTTGTCACGCTAACGTATACGGATGAAGCCTCGTAAGCCATATCCGACCGATATTTCCGACGAAGAATG
>NZ_MDSK01000056.1 GCF_002940205.1 Xanthomonas arboricola pv. guizotiae | reverse complement strand
ACGCGCTTCGAGAAGTTGGACGTCATGTTCCTTGGATTCCTCAACTTCGTCCTGGTCGTTGATGGGCTTCGGATGTGTTAACAGGCCCTAGATCCTCATCTGCAGAAGCACAATCTTCAACCAGGTCTCTCGCAGCATGCCGTACGCGGGAGTCGGCATGGCCTATTGCGCGCTGCTTTCATGCAGTACCAGCACATCATCCAGCTCCGGCCCGCCGCCGCGGTTGCCGCTACCCGCCACGATGTACAGCGCGTCGCCGACCGCCGCGGCCTGGGTGCCGTGGCGCCCCTGCGGCAACGCAGCCAGGGTCTGCCAGGTGGAGGTGGCCGGGTCGTAGGCTTCGACCTCGTCGTGCGCCTTGACCTGGCGCGTGCTCTCGCCGCCCATGACCAGTAGCTGGCCATTGCGTGCAATGGCGGCGGCACCGGCGCGCGGCGTCGGCAGCGCGGCTGGGGCGACGCTCCAGGTGCCGCGCTGGATGTCGTAGACGTCGACTTCGGAAATCGTCTGCGCCAAGGTATTGCCGCTCTCGTGCGATGACCTGCGGCCGCCGGCGGCATACAGCTTGCCATCGAGCACCGCTGCATGGAAATGATCGCGCGCACGCGGTGCGTCGGCGAGCTGCGTCCATTGCTGCGTCCTGGTGTCGAACGCATCCAGCCACGGCACATACCCGCTCATATGGCCGCGCGTATTGCCGCCGACCAGGTACAGCACGCCGTCGTACGCCACCGCGCCTGCCGCGCCGCGGCGACGGCCTTTGGGAATCTCCGCGCCTACCTGCCAGCGATCGGTAGCAGGGTCGTAGATCAACAGGTGGGTCAGCGCGGCTTCTTCCGGGTAGTCGCCGGTCAGGCCGCCGACGAAGTAGATTTTCCCCGACGACACCACCGCCTGCGCGTGGCTGACTGCCAGCGGCGGCGTGCTGCCCTTGGACCAGCGGCGTGTCGTGGTGTCGAAGATGTCCAGCGGTCGGTCGTCGCGCCCTCCGATCAGGTAGAGCCGATCGCCGACCGACACCAGGCTGTTCTCGTGCCGTGCGTGCGGCCTGCCTTCGCCGGCAATGGTCTTCCACTGCAATGCGTGCGGCGCGTGTAGCGATGCAGGTGCCTGCACTGCCGTTTCGGCGAACGCAGGTGAGCATGCGGACATGGCCAAAACAAAAGCCACACGTAATGCGTTTGCTGACAGTGTCATGGACGGCTGCTACCTGAGTGCAGGGATGCTGAGTGTAGCGACATCGCCGGGATGCGGCGTGCAAGGAAATACTGGAGTTTCAAGCACGCAAACCAGCGCGCACGCCGTAGCGAACTGAACCGATACATCCGTCTAACTGCCCGGTTACGGCATCAGCAGAAAGAACGTTGTACCTGGGTCAAGCAACGCGCGAATCGATCCGCACAAGAGCGTGCACCGCCATCAGCACGATAAAGCCGATCGGGAAGATGCCGTTGGCGATGCCCAACAGTGCGGCGCCCACGATGCTGGCCATCGGCATGCCGAACACCAGCGACGACACCGTCACCGAGACCAGCACCGGCTAGGCGGCCAGCAAGACCGAAAGGTTGGTGTTACCGCGCGGGTCGTAGAGTTGTTGCCACATGCTCGAACCTGCGCGGGCAGTGAGCGAAGAAAGCGACGCTAAGGTGCCAGAACACGATTCGCGCATGGGGAACCGGCAGCGAAATCGGCAAGGTTGCGCAGGGTGATGTCGGAGATCTGCTGCAATGCCTCGGCGGTGAAGAATCCCTGGTGCCCGGTCACCAGCACATTGGGGAAGGTCACCAGGCGCTGAAACGTCTCGTCGTCGATGATCTCGCCCGAGCGGTCCTGAAAGAACAAGGCGCTTTCCTGTTCGTAGACATCGATGGCCAGATGGCCGAGCTGGCGGGACTTGAGTGCGCGGATCACCGCATCGGTATCTACCAGCCCTCCGCGTGAGGTGTTGACCAGCATCGCACCCGGCTGCATCGACGCCAGCGCCGCGTCATCGATCAGGTGCTGCGTTGCCGGTGTCAGCGGGCAGTGCAGCGAGACGATGTCCGAGCGGGCGAACAGCGTCTCCAGTTCCACCCGCCGGCCGAGCGCATCGAAGCCAGGCGTGGGAGAAGGGTCGAAGCCCAGCACATCGCAGCCCATCCCTTGAAAGATACGCGCAGTCGCCAGCCCGATCTTGCCCAACCCGATCAGGCCCACCGTCTTGCCGTGCAAGGTGCGGCCGAGCAGGCCATTGAGCATGAAGTTGCCCTCGCGCACGCGGTTGTAGGCGCGGTGCGTCTGGCGGTTGAGGGTCATGACCAGCGCCAGGGTGTGCTCGGCCACTGCTTCGGGCGAGTAGGCCGGCACGCGTGCCACGAACAGCCCAAGTGCGGTGGCCGCAGCGGGATCCACATTGTTGAAGCCGGCGCAGCGCAGCAGCACCGCGCGCACACCGGCCGCGTGCAGTGCCTGCAGCACGGGCGCATCGAGCTGGTCGTTGACGAAGACGCAGACCACCTCGCAGCCCTGCGCCAATGCTGCCGTCTGCAGATCGAGCGATGCCTCGAAATAAACGAACTCGGCTGCACATTGCGTGCCTGGGCGTAGTTTCGCTTCATCGAGAAAGCGCCTGTCGTAAGGGCGCGTGCTGAAGACAGCCATTTTCATGCAGAGAACTCCATCGGTGCGCGAATACGGTAGCTCACCCACCCCTGCGTCTTCCACCGCGTTTGGCGATCGTCGCGATCACGGCCAGCTCCAGTGGCTATCCGAAAATTAATTCAGCGCAGCGATCCGCTTCTGCATGTCGCGCACCAACGCCGTGCGAGTGCGCCTGTGTACAATGGTTTGGCGATGGGGTCGCACAGTGTTGATCGGTGATGCACATACGTGCGGGTTACGGAGCCGGACGCGTCCGCTTGCTCTCGCCACGGCAACGGTCGGAGCAGTACTTCACCTCGTCCCACACGCGCTTCCACTTCTTGCGCCAACGAAATGGCCGCCCGCAGTGCATGCAGGGCTTTTCCGGCAACTCGTGTTTCTGGCGCATGGCCATGTGGCGCTTGAACCGATCCGAAAGTGGGCGGGGCGTAGGTGAGGCCAAGCATGCCATGTCGAGCGATGCGGTGCAGATGCCATCGCAGCCAAGAAGCTCTCTGCCGCTGACAGCCCCTGCGCTATGCAGCCTTGCCTTGCTGCTCCGCACCGCAACAGATACCTCTGCTCTCACGCGCAAACAGGAATAGCCGGCCTCCCTTCTGCAATCCAGACCAGAGCAGAATGCGTTTCTTCTCCCGTGCACGGGAGAAGGAACCGCAGAGCGCCGGGCAAGGGCGCTCGCCAGGCGTGTCAGCTGCGGCGCGATCTCACCGCAGGTACCGCAGGCGCCACGCGGCTGATCAACAGCACGCCGCGTCCCACCGTTACCCGCAAGGCATCACCTACCGCGAAACCGCAGTGTTACAGCCAGCGCCCGGACAGCCGCAACTTGGGCACCGCGCAACCGACGACATCCTCGGCACGCCGCACGTCGTAGTGCTGGTAGCTCATGGTGACCCGCTCGGGAATCCGGAAGCCGGGCTTGCGCAAGGGTGGGGTAGGCGCCAGCGATGGATCCACCGCTGGCGCAGCGTCGGTCATGCTGGCGGCCGGGCGGTGCTTGGATCTGGCGCGTGTCACAACAGATCGACTGGAAGGCGATGCAGCGCGTGCACGGGCGGTTGCTTTGGGACGGGTCATATCGAACTCCTTGTGCGATAGGAAGTCCGCCATCTCGCTGCTAAACGAGGGTGGCGGACGATGCGCGGTTAGCAGACCGGTCACAAGGAACCGGCAGACCTTGCGGTCTCCGCGCACCGCCCGCCGTAAAGCGGGCACGCCTGCCCATGCGATAAGTCGGGCAAAAGAAAAGCGCCGACATCGTGCAATGGGCGCTGGTGCGCCTTGTGATTACGGGCTGCTAAACCCGGCGGCGGAATGTGCCGCAGCAGAGCGATCTTGCTACTCGCCAATGTAGCGAGTCAAGACAGCACGGCACGGCTCCCAACCGATCCCTCGTATCTGGCGTATCGTTGTGCTCAAAGACGGCTTCGTTATCCCACTACGAGAAAGCGATGACTTCCACTGCCGAAACGCCAGACCGTACGATTCCACTGCTCCCCGGTCGCTCGATCGAACGCACGGTCGCCTTCTATCGGCGGCTGGGCTTTGTCGGTGACGCGCACCCGCACGATGCGGGCTACGCGATCCTGACGCGTGGCGAGGTGGAGCTGCATTTCTTCGCGCACCCGGACCTGGATCCTGCGGCCTGCTATGCGGGCTGCTATATCCGGGTTGGCGATGTCGATGCGGTCTATGCCGCCATGCGTGGCGCGCAGCTTCCGGCGCACGGCATCCCCAGGCTCGATGCTGTCAGCGACAAGCCCTGGGGCATGCGGGAATTTGCGCTTGTCGATGAGAACGGCAATCTGATCAGGATTGGGCAGGTGATGGGTAGCTAGGCGTCCAATCGCCTGCATTTGCGTACCTGGCTATCTGGAACAGGCCATCGATCAGGTGGCACGATATACACGCTGCCCGACATCGCACGATGCAGACATCAGGCCTTGCTGGCATGCGATGGCAGCCGGCGATGCGTTTGCCGCACATCACCTTGCATCGATTGCCAGCTGTATCTCTGCCGGTGTTGCAGTGCCCAGCGCAGCGTAGGCAGCGCGCAGTGCCTCCACAAAATGCGCATCGCCAGAGAGCGCGGCGAACACCGCCTCCACGGTGAGGAATGCCGCAATGTCATGGCCGGCATCGCCGGTGGCCGAATGGGCGATGTCGCTGAGGGCTTCGCCCAGCGGATCGACCAGGGCCACGCCGTTGGCCGCCTGCCTGCACACGAACTGCAGCCACGCCGCTAGCGGAATGCAGAGCCGGTCGATCCGTCGCCCGGCATCCAATGCATCGCTGATGACGGCGAGCAGGCGCACCGGGATCTTTTGCGAGCCGTCCCAGGCGATCTGGGCGAGCAGGTGGCGGATGGCGGGGTTGCGGAAGCGCGCCAGGATGGCGTCGATATACTGCTGCGGGTCGAAGTCCGGCATGGGCTGCAGGGTGGGGGCGATGTCCTCGCGCATCAGGGTTTCGACGAAGGCGGCCAGTTGCGTGTGGCGCGAGGCGTCGGCGACGGTTTCCAGATCGAGCAGGCTGCCGAGATAGGCGAGTGCGGAGTGCGGGCCGTTGAGCAGGCGCAGTTTGGCGCGTGCGTAGCCGGCGATGTCGTCGCTGAGAATCACGCCTGCGCGCTCGAACGCGGGGCGGCCGTTGCAGAAGCGGTCTTCGATCACCCACTGGCTGTAGCGCTCGCGCTGGATCGGCCAGGCGTCGCGCAGGCCGGTTTGCGCGTGCACGTTAGCGCGCAGTGCGTCGTCGGTGGCGGGGGTGATGCTGTCGACCATCGAGAGCGGAAAAGTCACGTGCCGGTCGATCCATGCAGCAAGCGCTGGATCATGTTGTTGGGCGAGCCGCAATACCGCGCTACGCAGCAGGCTGCCGTTGTCGGGCAGGTTGTCGCAGCTGAGCGCGGTGAACGGTGCGCTGCCTTGCTGCCTGCGCTGCTGCAGGCCGGCGACCAGGTAGCCGATGGCGCTGCGCGGTGTGCCTGGGTTGGCGATGTCGTGGGCGATGTCGGGGTGGGTGAGGTCGAGGGTGTCGCCTGCCAGGCAATAGCCTTTTTCGGTGACGGTGAGGGTGACCAGGCGCACCGCGGGGTCTGACAGGCGCGCGAGCACCGCTGTTTGCTCGTCGGCGGCGCACAGCACTTCGCGGATGGCGCCGATGATGCGCAGCTGCGGGTGCTCGTCGAGCAGCGCGAGGGTGTACAGGTCGTCTTGCGGACGCAGGGCGTCGCGCACGCTCGGGTTGTGCAGAGAGACGGCGCAGATGGCCCAGCTGGGGTCCTGTGCGAGCAGGTCGTCGATGTAGACGGCCTGGTGGGCGCGGTGGAAGGCGCCTGCGCCTAGATGGACGATGCCGATGGTGGTCTGTTTGGGGTCGTAGCTGGGAGTGAGGATGGTGGTTGGTAGGTGGGCGAGTGTTGCGATGGAGAGCGTTGGAATTGGCATGGGTTTTTGTTTGAAATCGTGGGGGTGCTGCAAGTTCGCCTGTGGTCGTACCCTCATCCCAACCCCCGCTCCGCGCCCCGGCCCACGTCTTGCGATGTGGGCGCTCCAAGGCACGCGCGCCAGTGGCGCGCAAGCGGTGCCTCTTCGCCCCGGCGAGAGGGGTTTAGGGCAATCGCGGCTGAGGGTCTTCTTTGGCCGTGGCCGCATGGCGAGGGTGTCAACGGCTACTACTTGTCGGTGACGGTGAAGCGTTGTGTGCTGCGGATGTCTGCGCTGGAAGCGCCGATCTGTACTTCGTAGTCGCCTGGATCCACTGCGTAGGCCTTGCGCTGCTCGTCGTAGATGCGCAGGGCGTCTTGCGCCTTGAGGGTGAAGCGCAGCTGCCGTTGTTCGCCGGGTTGCAGGGTGATGCGCTGGAAGCCGCGCAGGTCCTTGATGGCGCGTTCGCGTTGCGGCTTGAGCGGATGCAGATACAGCTGCACCACTTCATCGCCTGCGCGTTGGCCGGTGTTCTTCAGCGTGACCGTGGCCGTGAGCGTGCCATCGGCGGCCACCGTATTGCGATCCAGCTGCAGATCCGAGTAAGCAAACTGCGTGTACGACAGGCCGTGGCCGAACGGGTACAGCGGCTTGCCGGCGAAGTAGCGATAGGTGCGGCCGCGCATGGCGTAATCGTCGAAGGCGGGCAGGCGCTCGTCTTCCTTGTAGAAGGTGATCGGCAGGCGGCCACCGGGACTGGCCTGGCCGAACAGCACATCGCCGACCGCGCTGCCGCCACGCTGGCCGGGGTACCAGGCCAGCAGGATGGCGGGCACGTGGTGCTGCGCCCAGTCGATCGCCAGCGCCGAGCCGGTGGTCAGCACCGCAACCACCGGCGTGCCGGTGGCCTGCAGTGCCTGCAGCAATTCGCGCTGCGGTTTGGGCAGGCGGGTGTCGGTGCGGTCGCCGCCGGCAAAGCCGGGATAGTTGACGTCCATCTCCTCGCCTTCGACATCGCCGGTGAGGCCACCGACGAACACCACCACCTCGGCGTTGCGTGCGGCGTCCACCGCTTCCTGCAGCGGCGGTTTGGCGCCGGGCATGCGCCAGGCCAGACGCACGCCGGCATCGCGCGTGGCTTCGAAGTATTCCACGCGCAGGTCGTAGGCCTTGCCGGCTTCCAGCGCGACGCTGGCATTGCCGCCGCGCATGCGCGGGGCCTCGCTCCATTGATCGATGAGCAGCTTGCCGTCCAGAAACAGGCGCACGCCATCGTCGGCGGCAATCTGCAGCTCGTAGGTGCCCGACACCGGCGGCAGCAGCTGGCCATGCCAGCGCACGCTGAAGTCGTCCTTGGCCAGCGCACGATCGGCCTGCAGTTCACCGCGGCCGACGGCATCGTCGGTGGGCGCATTGCGGTCCCAGCGGAAGGCGATACGCGGGTCGATGCGGGTCAGCACCGGCTGGCCGGCCAGGGCGCGGCCCTTGAAGTATTCGCCGGTGAGGCCGTTCTGCTTGGCATCCGGCGCCGGGCGCAGATAGCGGGTGTCGATCGGTGCCGCGGCATTGGGGTCTTCGCGCCCTTCCACCAGGTCGCTGCCGCGCGCGTAGACCACCTGCGCCTGCGGTGCGGCGTCGCGGATGCCTTGCAGGATGGTGACCGGCGCGGCCGGCGTGCCGTAGTAGTTGCCCAGCAGCGACATCGGGTCGTCGGCGGTGGGGCCGATCACGGCGATGCGCTTGAGCGTGGGTTTGAGCGGCAGCAGGCCGTCGTTCTTCAGCAGCACCAGCGATTCGCGCGCGGTGTGGCGGGCCAGTGCATCGTGCTCTGGCGATTGATTCACCGCCGCAGGAATCTGCGCCCACGGCACCTTGGCCGGCGGGTCGAACATGCCCAGCCGCATGCGCGTGGTCATCAGCCGCTTGAGCGCGGTGTCGATGCTGGCCTCGTCGATCAAGCCGGCACGCACCGCCGCCGGCAACGCGGCATAGGTGTCGCCGCAATCCAGGTCGGTGCCGTGCCTGACGCCGAGTGCGGCGGCGGCCTCGGGCGTGGGCACGATCTTGTGGTTCTGCCAGATATCGCGGATGGCGGCGCAGTCGCTGACGATGTAACCATCGAAACCCCAGTCGCGGTGCAGGATGCCTTCCAGCCGCGTGCTGGCCGAGGCGGATTCGCCATTGACGCGGTTGTAGGCGCCCATCACTGCGGCGACCTTGCCTTCCTGCACCAGGGCCTGGAACGCGGGCAGATAGGTTTCATGGAGATCGCGCTCGCTGGGATGCACGTCGAAGTGATGACGGTCGGCCTCCGGGCCGCTGTGCACGGCGAAGTGCTTGGCGGTGGCATCGAGCTTGCGGTACGGCCCTTGCTGCGCCTGCAGGCCCTGCACGAAGGTCACGCCCATGCGCGCGGTCAGGAACGGGTCTTCGCCATAGGTTTCCTGCCCGCGGCCCCAGCGCGGGTCGCGGAAGATGTTGATGTTGGGCGACCAGAAGGTGAGTCCCTGGTAGCGCTTGTGCTCGCCGCGCGCCAGGAAGGCGTGGTGCTTGGCGCGCGCTTCGTCGCTGATGGCGGTGGCCACCTCGGCCATCAACTGGGTATCGAACGTAGCAGCCAGGCCGATCGCCTGCGGAAACACGGTGGCGCCGCCGGCACGCGCCACGCCGTGCAGCGCTTCGTTCCACCAATCGTATTCGGGCACCTGCAGGCGCGGGATCGCCGGGGCGGCGTTCTGCATCTGCGCGGCCTTTTCTTCCAGCGTCATGCGCGACACCAGGTCGGCCGCACGCGCGTCGAAGGGGCGTTGGGTGTCCAGATACGGCGGCGGCGTTGCGGCCTGCGCGTCGGTGGCGGCCAGCGCCATCGCCAGCAACAAGCCGCGCGCAGGTGGGCGACGCGGGGTGGTGGCGCGGTGGGCGGGGTGCGAATGCATGGTCAGTCCTCCTGGGTGCGGTGCGGTTCCAGCTGGGCAAAGGGCCCGATCATGCTGCCGACGAAGCCGCCGGCCTGTGCGGTGCTGAGCATGCCCGCATCGTCGTTGCGGTATAGCGATTGCCAGCCGCGCCCATCGGCATCGAAGGCGAAGCTGTACGCAGCGCCGTCGCCGCTGATCTGCAGGCGCAGCTGCGCCGTTGCGGGGACGCGGGTGCGTGCGAGCGTGGTGGTTCTTGCGCCCTCGCGCTTGTCGAGGAAGACGTCCAGCGCACATGACATCCGCGCTGGCCTGCGCCTGCACCGCCATAGGCGCAAGCGTCGCCATCAGCGCTGCCGCCCATGCGTTGGCAAGCGCGCGCATCACCAGTCCCACATCGCGCCGTCTTCCAGCCGCGCGATCGGCAACTGTTTGGGCACATACGGGTACTTGGCGGCCAGGGCCTCGTCGATGTCCACGCCATGCCCCGGCGTTTCGCCGCAATGCAGGCGGCCATCGCGGAACACGTAATCGTGCGGGAACACCGCGTTGGCCTCGTCGGAGTGGAACATGTATTCCTGGATGCCGAAATTGGGCACCCAGGTGTCGAAGTGCAAGGCCGCGCCCATGCACACCGGCGACAGATCGGTGGCGCCGTGGAAGCCGGTGCGCACCTGATGCAGCGCGGCGAAGTCGGCCAGCCGGCGTACATGGGTGATGCCGCCGGCGTGGACGATCGTGGTGCGGATGTAGTCGATCAGTTGCTGCTCGATCAGGTGTTTGCAGTCCCACAGCGAATTGAACACCTCGCCCACCGCCAAGGGCGTGACCGTGTGCTGGCGGATCACTTCGAACGCGCGCTGGTTTTCGGCCGGGGTGGCGTCTTCCAGCCAGAACAGCCGGTACGGTTCCAGGTCGCGGCCCAGGCGTGCGGCTTCGATCGGTGTGAGCCGGTGGTGCGCGTCGTGCAGCAGCTCGATCTCGTCGCCGTGATCGCTGCGCAATTGTTCGAACAACTTTGGCACCACGCCGAGATAGCGCGGCGTGGACCACACCGTTTCGGTCGGCAGTTCGCTCTCGGCTGGCTCATACGGTTTGCCGCCGCTGGAAATGCCGTAGGTCTTCTTGATGCCGGGCACGCCGCATTGCGCGCGGATGGCGATGAAGCCCAGCTCGCGGAAGCGACCGACCTCATCGCTGGTTTCGGCGATATCGCGGCCATTGGCATGGCCGTAGACCAGCGCGCCTTCGCGCGAGCGCCCGCCCAGCAGCTGATACAACGGCAGGCCGGCCATCTTGCCCAGGATGTCCCACAGCGCCACATCCACCGCAGCAATCGCGCTCATGGTCACCGGCCCGCGCCGCCAGTACGCACCGCGGTAGAAGAACTGCCAGATGTCTTCGATACGGCCGGCATCGCGGCCGATCAGATTCGGCACCAGGTGTTCCTGCAGATACGCGGCCACCGCCAGTTCGCGCCCGTTGAGCGTGGCATCGCCCACGCCGGTGATGCCCGAGCGGGTGCGGATCTTCAGGGTGACGAAGTTGCGGCCCGGGCAGGTGACGATGACGCGCGCCTCGACGATCTCGCGATCGCGGGCCGAGCCTTGCAGCGGAGCAGGGGAGTCGGGAGTCTGTGACATCGTGGTCTCGCTCAGGGAGAAGTGGCGGCAGTGAGGGGGAGTTCGAACGGGCCGGCCGGCAGGCCGCTGCGGTCGTACAAGGTGCATACCGGGCTGTCGGCCCAGCAGTAGCGCACGCGCGTGACGGCCAGGCCGGAGGGAACGCGCAGGCTGATGGCGTGGTGGTGCAAGCTGGCAACGGCATAGCGACAGCTGTTGGACGCGGCGCCGCACAGCTCGAAGCCGATCGGGGCATCGGCGCCATAGCTGAGCAAGGCGGTGTCCACATCGTCGAAGGCGATGCGCACGCTGTCGCCCTCGCGGTGAGCGCTGCGCGGCACCGGCCCGGACACGGCAATCGCTTCGCCATACACCACCTGCCGCGCGGCACGCGCCAGGCGCCGGCCCAGTTCCTGCTTGTTGGCCGGATGGATGTCGTAGCGGTCGCCGATGTCGATCGTCACCGCCAGGCCCGCATGCGCATCGTTGGCGACGAAGCGGCGTTGCGCCTCGCGCAGCTGCGCCCAGCCGCTGTCGACCGGCTGGGTGGGCGGCGCGCCATAGTTGGCCAGCTGCACGATCAGCAGCGGCAACTGCGCCCCGAAGCGCTGCCGCCAATCGCGTTGCCATGCAGCGAGCAAGGCCGGGTAATGCACCGCATCGCCGGCATTGGATTCGCCCTGGTACCACAGCACGCCACGCAGGCCGAGCTGGCCGAGCGGGGCGATCATGCCGTTGTACAAGGTGGTCAGCCCGGCCGCCGACGACCATGGCGCACGCGGTGGCGAGCCCAGTTGCGGCGGCACGATGCGGTACTGCCAGGGCGCATCCAGCGGCAGCGTGCTGCCATCGGCAAACTGCAGCGCACGCGATTGCGCATCGCCCAACAAGCCGCCACGCCGATAGGTGTTGAGCACATTGAGCACGATGTTATTGCGCCCGGCATGCAGGCGCCCGCGCGGTACGCTGTAGCGACGCGGCTGGTCGGCGCCGTAACTGCTGCCCACGCCGTGCCCGTTGACCCAGGTCTGGTCCAGCTCGTCCACCGGCCCGAGCAACAAGCTGGCATCTTGTGCGGCCTGCGCCGGCGTCAGTTCCACGCTGGTGCGGTACCAGACCATGCCGTTGAAGCCGACCAACTGCGGCGCGCCCCAGTCGTCCCACGCGCCCAATGCCGCCGGTGCGGTTTGCCAGGCGCCGGGCGCATCCGCCTGCCAGGGCTCGCCTTCGCCGTGCGCATGCCACCAGGCCTCCCACAGCGCGGCCCAATGCGGCGCGGCAGCCACCGGGTCGCGTGCGTAACGCGCCAGCACATCCAGCGCCGGGCCATCGTCGCCGGCAGCGCGCAGTGCCTTCTCGCCGATCCAGGCCTGCAGTTGCGAGCCGCCCCAGGAGGCGTTGATCAGGCCCATCGGCACATCGACGGTCTTCTGCAATTCACGCGCGAAGTAATAGCAGGCCGCAGAAAACTCCTTCACCGTCTCCGGCGTGGTGCGCTGCCATGCCGCAGTGCCACCGAAGCGGCGCTGCGGCGTCGGGCTGGACTGCGCGGGCACCTTGAACATGCGGATGCGCGGGTTGTCGGCATCGGCGATCTCGCTGCGTGAATCCAGGGTGCGATGCACCTGCAATTCCATGTTGGATTGGCCCGAGCACAGCCATACGTCGCCGATCAGCACGTCATTGACCTGCTGCGTCACGCCCGTGCTGGTGCGTGCGCTCAAGCTGTACGGGCCACCCGCGGCGTGCGCGGGCAGGCGTGCCTCCCAGTGGCCTTGCCGATCTGCGCGTGCCTGCACCTGCTGCGCATCCAGTTGCACGCTCACGCGCGCGCCAGGGGGTGCGTCGCCCCACACCCGGATCGGCGCATCGCGCTGCAACACCCCATGCTCTTGAAACAGCGCATGCAGCAGCGGCGCATCGGCCGCCTGCGCCAGGCGCGGCAGCAGTGCTGCGCAGAGCGTTGCCATGATGACCGTCGAGAGGCGCGCGCTCATTTCGGATTCCCCGGTGCATACGGAAACTTCAGCGCCTGGTAATACGCCAACGGATGCGCCGGCGGCGCCGTGCCGGCCGGCAACGGCCGCCCGGACACGCGCTGGAAGTAGGCGATGCTGGCATCGCGCCACCACTGCGCTTCGTCCTGCTGGATCGCCAGGAAGTTCGCTACCTGCCGGTAACGCGGCGGATCGATCCTGCCGGCCAGGCCCTGCCAGGTCGCGCGCATGGCACGCACCTCGTCCACGCCATGGTCGTAATGCCATACCAGCTCGTCCCACAGCGGCCGTCCGGAGGCCATGCGGTGCTCCCAGGGCACATGGTGGAACCACAGCAGGTAATGCTCCGGCACGCGCTGCACATCGCCGAACATGCGTGCCACCGGCCTGGCGTATTGCGCCACCGCATTGCTGCCGCTGGCACTGCGGTCAAAGCCAATGCCGTTACGGTCGGCGCGGTGGTAGTAGACCGGGTCCCAGTCCGGGCGCTCGCTGCCCGCATCCCAGGGTGCCGGGCCGTAGTGATGGCCGCGCCCCATCAGGTGATGCAGGCCGAGCGGGGTCATGTAGTCCACCACTGCCTCGCGCGAGCGCAGCATCATGTCGACCACGGGCGTCACCACGTCAGCATCGTTGGAGAAGCTCATGCGCGCCCACTCCTGCGCGATCGCCTGCGGCGACAACTGCGGGTTCCACGCCAGCCGCCCGTACGCATACCAGTTGGCCTGATCGAAGATCGAGCCGCTCCAGTTGCGGTCCGCACCGATGTTGGCCACCCCGGCAATGCCGGTCAGGCGCGTGCGTTTGGCATCGTTGAAGAGCGTGCCATCCACGGTTCTGGCCACTGTCGAGCCCTTGCCGCGTGCATAGGTGTCGGCCTGCAGGGTTTCGGCAAACAGCGTGCCCAGATAGGCCAGATGGGTGGAAAAGCCCAGATACTCCTTGGTGATCTGGAACTCCGGCATCAACGGCGTCTTGCGCATCGCACCGAACAGCGGATGGAACGGCTCGCGCGGCTGGAAGTCGATCGCCCCGTTCTTGACCTGCACGATCACGTTGTCGCGGAACTGGCCGTCCAGCGGCAGGAACTCGCTGTACGCCTGCTTGGCGCGATCGTCCGGTTGCTCGTGCGAATAGACGAACGCGCGCCACATCACCACCCCGCCGTGCGGCGCCAGCGCATCGGCCAGCAGATTGGCGCCATCGGCATGGCTGCGTCCGTAGTCCTGCGGGCCGGGCTGGCCTTCGGAATTGGCCTTGACCAGAAAACCGCCGAAGTCCGGAATGCGCGCGTAGATCTGCTCGGCGGTGTCGCGCCACCACTGGCGTACCTGCGGATCCAGCGGGTCGGCGGTCGTCAAACCACCGATCTCGATCGGCGCGCTGAAGCGCGCGCTGAGAAACACCCGGATGCCGTAGGGACGAAACACCTTGGCCAGTGCCGCCGCCTTGTCCAGATACTCCGGCGTCAGGCTCCAGGCCTTGGCGTTGACATTGTTGAGCACGCTGCCGTTGATGCCCAGCGATGCATTGGCGCGCGCGTAGTCGGTGTAGCGCGGATCCAGGTAACCCGGCAGGGTCTGCCAGTTCCATAACGAGGCGCCGGCATAGCCGCGCTCGACCACCCCGTCCAGGTTGTCCCAGTGGTTGAGCAGGCGCAGCTGCAAGCGCGGCGACTCGCGCAGGTCCAGCGCGGCCAGCGACTGGCCGGTCTGCAGCAGGCGCAGGAAGTGGAATGCCCCATACAGCGCGCCGACATCGCTGCCACCGACGATGGCGGTCGTGCGATGCCCGTCCACGCTGACTGCGGATCAGGTAGCCCTCGCGGCCCAGGCCGGTGGTCTGCAGCTGCAACGCCGCGATCTGCGGCGCGGCGGCCGCACCCAGCAAGATCGCACCATCGCGCGTGACCGTGGCGGACGATTGCGGCGTAGCACCAAGCAGGCCCGACAGTCCGCGCTGCAATTCCTCACGTGCAGCCTGCAGCGTGGGCGAGTCGCCAGCGACGATCAACTCGCTTGCGCTGCCACGCAACTGCGCCGCGTTGGCCAGCGGGTGGTAGCGCAACCATAACTCGTAGCCGTCCTCGGCCCGCGCACCGGCACTGGCCAGCATCAATCCGCACAGCAGCGTCAGCGCCAGCCACCACGGCTGCGCCAACGCAGCGCAATACGCGACGCAGCGCCGCATTGCATGCGCGCTCATGCGGCATGCTCCAGCGACATCACCGCACGCAGCGGTGTATCGCCGCTCTGCCTGCTTCCCGGTACCATGCGTCGCATCGTCATGCACGCAGTCGGCGCTTGCGTCACTGCAGTGCGTTGTGTGCATCGTGCAGGTTCGCCATCCACTTGAAGAGGCCACGCTTGGAGAAGGTCAGGAAATCGGTCCGCCGCACCAGCCGCGCGACCACCATCGACGAGGTGGCGGCGCTGGCGAAGGTCTCGCCGATGACGGTTTCGCGCGTGGTCAACAACAACGGCAGCGTGCGCGATGCCACCCGCGCACGCGTGCTGCGCGCGGTCGACAAGCTGGGCTACACGCCCAACCTGGCGGCCAGTGCCCTGGCCGCCGCGCAGAGCACGCGCATTGCGTTGATCTACAGCGATCCCAGTGGCGCCTACCTGCGTGAGTTGCTGCTGGGCGTGTTGCGTGTTGCCTCGCGCACGCCGATCCAGCTGGTGATCGATTGCTGGGACGACCTGGACGCCGACGCCGAACGTCGTGCCGCACGCAAGCTCGCCAAGGGCGTGGCCGGGGTGATCCTGCCGCCGCCGCTGTGCGAATCCAAGGCCGCGGTGCTGGAACTGGTACGTGCCAAGGTGCCGGTGGTGGCGATCGCCTCCAACCATTTCAGCCCGGATGTGGCCTGTGTGCGCATCGACGAATTCGCTGCCGCCAAGGAAATCACCGAGCATCTGATCGCGCAGGGCCACACGCGTATCGGTTACATCGCCGGGCATCCCAACCTGTCTGCCAGCACGCGTCGCTTCGAAGGGTTCCAGGCCGCGCTGGCCGATGCGGGCCTGCGGCTGGACCGGCATCTGGTGCAACCGGGCGACTACACCTACAAATCCGGCCTGGTCGCTGCGGAAAAACTGCTGGCGCGCAAACGCCGCCCCAGCGCCATCTTCGCCAGCAACGACGATATGGCCGCCGCCGCGATCTCGGTCGCGCATCGGCGCGGGCTGGATGTGCCGCGCGATCTGTCGGTGGTCGGCTTCGACGACACCTCCGCCGCCACTGCGGTATGGCCCGAACTCACCACCGTGCAGCAGCCCATCGCCGCCATGGCCGACGCTGCGCTGGACATCCTGTTGAAGACGATTCGCGCCAAGGAGCGCACGGCGAAGATGGTCGATCATGTGGTCGCGCACCTGCTGGTCAAGCGGGATTCGGTGGCCGCACCGGCCGCACCGGCGGCGCCGGATGCAACGGAACAGCCATGACGCTGCACGCGGTTCTGCGCGCAGGCCGCCGGCGGTCGCCTGCGCGTGCAGGCGATCACCGGCACGACATCAACGCGTCAGATACTGGTTGATCAGGTTCTCGTAGGCTTCCTGACGGCCGCTGAGCTGCTTGGGTTCGTTGCCGGCGGCGTACCTGGCCAGATCCACCA
>NZ_MDSK01000055.1 GCF_002940205.1 Xanthomonas arboricola pv. guizotiae | reverse complement strand
TTCCAAAGCGCACTAGGGATCTCGTTGCGACGTGTCATGCCGGCAATGTTGTCGCCGACTCAACAGAATTCAAGGGTTTTGTTAGCCGCTCTAAAGCTTTGCGGGGTTGGTCAACCCGTTGCCGTGTTGTTGTCGGATGAAGTGGCCTGACTGCCACTGTGCGGATCGCTGCCCTCGCCCTGCATTGCGACGCGTGCCGTGTTGCTCTGCTGCCGCGACGGGCGCACGCTGCGGCAACGTTTTTTCCAATTGGAGACACCCATGACCACGTCCGCTTCGTTGACCGATCAACTCGCTGCGCAGTTGCAGGGCCCGCAGTTGCAGCAGCTCGCCAGCCGGCTCAGCATTGCGCCCGAGCAGGCGCAAGCGGCGGTGCAGACCGCGCTGCCGCTGTTGGTGGGCGCCCTGGGCCGTAACAGCCAGCAGGCCGGCGGCACCGATGCGTTGCTGGGTGCCTTGCAGCGCGATCATGCAGGCAGCCCGGACATCGGCAGCCTGCTCGGTACGTTGCTGGGCGGCTCGGCCAGCGGTGCGCAAGGCAATGGCGCCGGCATCGTGGGGCATCTGTTCGGCGACAGGGCGCCGCAGGCTGCCGCTGGTCTGGGCCAGGCCACCGGCCTGGAAACCGGCAAGGCCAATCAACTGCTGCAGTTGCTGGCACCCATCGTGATGGCGTATCTGGCCAAGCGCTTCCTCGGCGGCACTGCCGCTGCCAGCAGCCAGCTCGGCCCGGCCCTGGCGCAGGAACAGCAGCGCGCCAGCAGCACCGGGGTCCACGGCTTGCTGGGCAGCGTGCTGGATCAGGACGGCGACGGAAAGCTTGGACTGGGCGATGTCATGAAGCTCGGCGGCAGTCTGTTCGGCAAGCGCTGAGAGCGCAGGCATAGGTCGGTTCGGCACCGGCGTGCCATCCATAGCGTCTCGCTATCGATATGGTTGAATAATTCGAATTCCCCAACCGATCGATGCTGCTTATCGTGTGCGCACGCCACCACGATGAGCCCGCCTGATGCGTCTGTCTGCCAGTCACAGTCTGCATATCGACCTATCCCCGCTCTCGCAGGCAGGCGCTAGCATCGGCACACCCGGCGACCATTCTCGATAACCCCACGGCCGCATCTGCGCCTTCGATCGATGACCACCGCTGACGCATTGCCCACCTTTTTGATTCCACCAGCACGTGTCCGCAGTTTCGGCACACAGCTCCCCAAGTGCTCACGCACACAGGTATTGCCATGACAACCGAAGCAAAGTGCCCTTTCAATCACGCCGTCGTCGGCACCGGAACCACCAACCGCGATTGGTGGCCCAAGCAGTTGCGCGTGGACCTGCTCAGCCAGCATTCGAGCAAGTCCAACCCGCTGGGCCAGACCTTCAACTATGCCGAGGCGTTCAAGCGCATCGATCTGGCCGCGCTCAAGCAGGAACTGCGTGCGCTGATGACCGACTCGCAGGACTGGTGGCCGGCCGACTTCGGCCATTACGGTCCGCTGTTCGTGCGCATGGCCTGGCATAGCGTCGGCACCTACCGCATCGGCGACGGACGTGGCGGCGGCGGTCGCGGCCAGCAGCGCTTCGCACCGCTCAACAGCTGGCCGGACAATGTCAGCCTCGACAAGGCGCGCCGCCTGCTGTGGCCGATCAAGCAGAAGTACGGCCAGGCGATCTCCTGGGCCGACCTGATGATCCTCACCGGCAACGTCGCGCTGGAAAGCATGGGCTTCAAGACCTTCGGCTTTGCCGGTGGCCGAGAAGACACCTGGGAACCGGATCAGGACCTGTACTGGGGCCGCGAAACCAAGTGGCTGGGTGGCGACGAGCGCTACTCGCGTGGTTCGCCCGGGGTGGACGAAGCGCACGGCGTGCTGGTGAAGGACGACGACAGCGAAGTGCCGCATACCCGCGATCTGGAAAATCCGCTGGCCGCCGTGCAGATGGGCCTGATCTACGTCAATCCGGAAGGCCCGGACGGCAAGCCCGACCCGGTCGCCGCCGCGCGCGACATCCGCGACACCTTCGCACGCATGGCGATGAACGACGAAGAGACCGTGGCGCTGATCGCCGGCGGCCACACCTTCGGCAAGACCCACGGCGCCGGCCCGGCCGACAACGTCGGTGCCGAGCCGGAAGCCGGCGAGCTGGAGAGCCAGGGCCTGGGCTGGCACAACCGCTATGGCAGCGGCAAGGGCGCCGACACCATCACCAGCGGCCTGGAAGTCACCTGGACCACCACCCCGGCGCAGTGGAGCAACGACTTCTTCGACCATCTGTTCAAGTTCGAGTGGGAACTGAGCAAGAGCCCGGCCGGCGCGCACCAGTGGGTGGCCAAGCATGCCGACGCCATCATTCCCGACGCCCACGATGCATCAAAGAAGCATCGGCCGAGCATGCTGACCACCGATCTGGCGCTGCGTTTCGACCCGGCCTATGAGGCCATTTCGCGTCGCTTCCACGCACACCCCGACCAGTTCGCCGACGCCTTCGCCCGCGCCTGGTTCAAGCTCACCCACCGCGACATGGGCCCGCGCTCGCGTTACCTGGGGACCGAGGTGCCGAGCGAAGAACTGCTGTGGCAGGACCCGGTGCCGGCCGTCGACCACCCGCTGGTCGATGCGCAGGACGCCGCCGCCCTGAAGCAGAGCATCCTCGATTCCGGCCTGAGCGTGGCGCAGCTGGTGTCCACCGCGTGGGCGTCGGCATCGACCTTCCGCGGCTCGGACAAGCGTGGCGGCGCCAACGGCGCACGCATCCGTCTGGCGCCACAGAAGGATTGGCAGGCCAACCAACCCGAGCAGCTTGCACAGGTGCTGGGCACGCTGGAGCGCATCCGGGCCGACTTCAACGGCGCGCAGGCGGGCGGCAGGCAGATCTCGCTGGCCGACCTGATCGTGCTGGCCGGTAATGCCGCAGTCGAACGTGCCGCACAGGCCGCTGGTCACAGCGTCAGCGTGCCGTTCGCACCGGGGCGCACCGATGCCTCGCAGGAACAGACCGACGTCGAATCGTTCGCGGTGCTGGAACCGGTGGCCGATGGCTTCCGCAACTATGCCAAGCAGCGCTATGCGGTGCCCGCGGAGGCGCTGCTGATCGACAAGGCACAGCTGCTGACGCTGACCGCGCCCGAGTTGACCGTGCTGGTCGGCGGCCTGCGCGTGCTCGGCGCCAATGTCGGCGACTCCAGCCATGGCGTGTTCACCACCCGCCCCGGCGTGCTGAGCAACGACTTCTTCGCCAATCTGCTCGACATGCGCACCGAGTGGAAAGCCACCTCCGAATCGAAGGAGATCTACGAAGGCCGCGACCGCAGCACCGGTGAAGCCAAGTGGACCGGCACTCGCGTGGACCTGGTGTTCGGCTCCAACTCGATCCTGCGTGCGGTGGCCGAGGTCTATGCCAGTGCCGATGCACAGGAGAAGTTCGTCCAGGACTTCGTCGCCGCCTGGACCAAGGTGATGCAGCTGGATCGTTTCGATCTGGCGTAGGCACCGACATCCACATGCCTAGCCACGACGCGTATGGATGAGCACGACAACGCAAACGCCCCGGCAAGCCGGGGCGTTTGCGTTTGCAAGGTTTGCTGCGCGGCGCGCTCGCGCGGCAGAGCGTTGGTTACAACGCGTCGATATCGCCCAATGCGTTGATGAGCCGGCGCGCGCGCTTGTCCGGCTTGCCCTCGGGCGCACGATAGCCAGTGCGTTCGGCTGCGCGCTGCAGGCGCCATTGCGCGCGCGCCTCGCGTGAGCTGTCGCTTTCGACATACAGCGCCTGCGCCACCGGCGCCGGGCCGCGCACATCGCTGAGCGCGGCGACGGTGACTTCGAAGATTTCGCCGCCACGGTCGATACGCAGCTGCTCACCGTTGCGCAGCGCGCGCGAGGGCTTGGGCCGCTGCCCGGCCACGTCGACCTTGCCGGTGTCGACCGCGTTCTTGGCCAGGCTGCGCGTCTTGAAGAAGCGTGCCGCCCATAGCCAGACATCCAGCCTGACCGTCTTGCCCTGTTCCAGCTCCGAATTCATGCGCCTTGCTGTCTCGCTCTGTCAGGTAAGCGATGTTTGGGCAGCCATTCGGGAACTCAAGCTGGACCGTCAACCCTGCGATGGTGATCGATTGCCAGGTCGATGGCCGGCGCACCCCCATCCGCCCTGCGGGCACCTTCCCCGCAGGCGGGGGAAGGGATCGGTTGTCCGTGCGCAATACCGATCCAGCAAACGCTCACAAGCCCCGGCCTTTCTCCCGCCTGCGGGAGAAGGGATCGGTTGTCCGTGCGCAACGCCGATCCAGCAAACGCTCGCCAGCTCCTGCCCTTCTCCCGCCTGCGGGAGAAGGTGGCGCGCAGCGCCGGATGAGGGACACGGCTCCTGCTCTGCAGCGCAAACCGAATCGCACTGCATCGGATCTCACCCAGCAATGTTAGTGTGCCCAGTTCCAGCGCGACGATACCAAGCGATGCCCAAATCCGCTGTCCTGACCGAAGGCCCGATCGGCAAGAATCTCCTGTTGTTCGCGCTGCCGATCATGGCCGGCAACATCGCCCAGTCGCTCAACGGCTCGGTCAACGCGATCTGGATCGGCCGCTACCTCGGCGAGGAAGCGCTGACTGCCGCGGCCAATGCCAACAGCATCATGTTCTTCCTGATCGGCTCGGTGTTCGGCATCGGCATGGCCTCCACCATCCTGATCGGCCAGGCGATGGGCGCGCGCGATATCGCCCAGGCGCGCAAGGTGATGGGCACCAGCGCGAGCTTCTTTGGCGGGCTGTCGGCCGTGATCGCCGTGCTCGGCTGGTATCTGGCGCCGCACCTGCTCGGCGCGATGGGCACGCCGGCGGCCTCGCAGACGCTGGCGGAAGAGTATCTGCGGGTGATCTTCCTGGCGATGCCCACGCTCTAACTGTTCGCCTTCCTGTCAGCCGCATTGCGCGGCACCGGCGATGCCCGCACGCCGTTCCGCTTTCTGTTGCTGTCGGTGCTGCTGGATATCGTGTTCAACCCCGTGCTGCTGTTCGGCATCGGCCCGTTTCCGGCGCTGGGCATTGCCGGTGCGGCCTGGGCCACGCTGATCGCGCAGGTCGTCGCGCTGGTCGGGTTGCTGGTGTATCTACGCAAAAAGCGCCATGTTTTATGGCTCGGCCGGCGCGACCTGCACCTGTTCCGGATCGATACCACCATCCTGCGCGCGCTGATCGTCAAGGGCGTGCCGATGGGCTTGCAGATGGTGATGATCTCGCTGGCGATGATCGCCATGCTGTCGCTGGTCAATGGTTTCGGTACCGACACCGCTGCCGCGTTCGGCGCAGGGTTGCAGCTATGGAACTACGTGCAGATGCCGGCCATGGCGGTCGGCGCCGCCTGCTCGACGATGGCTGCCCAGAACGTGGGCGCCGGCCTGTGGCGGCGCGTGGATGCCGTCGCACGCACCGGCATCGCCGCCAACTTCCTGATGACCGGCCTGCTGATCGTGCTGCTGATCCTGTTCGATCGCTGGACCCTCGCGCTGTTCCTGCCCGAGGGCAGCACCACGCTGGAGATCGCGCGGCACCTCAACCACATCGCAATCTGGTCGTTCCTGCTGTTCGGTGTCAGCTTCGTGGTCTCGGGCGTGGTGCGCGCCACCGGTGCGGTGATTCCACCGTTGTTGATCCTGGCGTTTTCGCTGTGGGGCGTGCGCGTGCCGCTGGCCAACATCCTGCTGCCGCATCTGGGTGCCGATGCGGTGTGGTGGAGCTTTCCGATCAGCTCGGCCTCTGTCGCTGGCGTACTACCGCTGGGGCGGCTGGCGCAAGGCACGCATGCTGACCACGCCCACGCATCCGTCCGAACTGGCGGCTGCAGCCGAAGTGCCGGCACATCCGGCATCACCGGTTGCCGACCCAGCCCCGCTCACCGGCGCGCCGGGTGGGCAGCGACTCCCACCGCCAGCCCCGCAGCGTTAATCGCGTTTGCGGCGGGCGTATCGCAGCAGCAGTGATCTCGGGCGAACGCCTCATCACATCTGTGGCAAGGCCAGGCATTCAAAACCAGCGACCTGCGATGCGTTCATTCAAGCCTGGAGAGTGCTGCCAATCTGACCGACGCTGCACAGCGATTGCGTATCGTCGCGGCCAATCAACCTGCGATCCGCAGTGGTCTTCCGACATTGATGCAACAAGATCGGCAACCAGTACATTGCGAGCGGGCATCGGCTTGGCAATGCATTCCCGCAAACGCGAACAGCCGCCCGGAGGCGGCTGTTCGGCAGTGGCGGGCCAAGCCCGCCAATGTGTGGCTTACTCCGCCTTGGCAGCAGCCTGGCGAGCGGCCTTGGCCTGTGCAGCGGCGGCCAGATCTTCCTTGATGCGGGCAGCCTTGCCTTCCAGACCACGCAGGTAGTACAGCTTGCCGGCGCGCACCTTACCGCGACGCTTCACTTCGACCGAGTCGATGATGGCGCTGTGGGTCTGGAACACGCGCTCGACGCCGAAGCCGTGCGAGATCTTGCGCACGGTGAACGCGGAGTTCAGGCCGGCGTTCTTGGTACCGATCACCACGCCCTCATAGGCCTGCACGCGCTCGCGGTTGCCTTCCTTCACCTTGACGTTCACCACGACGGTGTCGCCCTGGTTGAACTCGGGAAGCTTGCGCTGAATCTGGGCGGCTTCGAAGTCAGCCAGGATGGTCTTGTTGAGTTTGCTCATGATGGGCACCGCGTGTCTGGTGATATTGGACCGGCAGTCGCCGCACGGCGATTGCTCGAGGTTCGTAGGAGGGCCAGACGCAAGGCTGGCCAGCAAGCCGCATATTGTACCCCAATCAATCTTGCAAGAGCTAGGGGTGAGCCCTTATTTCTCGTCGCCCGGGGCGAGTTCGCGGCGAAACTCGTCCAGCAGCCGGCGATCGTTCCTGTCCAGCCCAGCCTCGTCGAGCAGATCCGGACGACGCAACCAGGTCCGGCCCAGCGACTGCTGCCGACGCCAGCGCGCAATGGCAGCGTGATTGCCCGAGCGCAAGACTTCCGGCACATCGCCCCACTCATGGGTCGCTGGATGGCTGTAGTGCGGGCAGTCGAGCAGGCCTTGCGGGCCTTCGAAGCTGTCCTGGGCCGCGGATTCGGCGTCGTTCAACACCCCGTCCTGCAACCGCGTCACCACATCCACCAGCACCGCCGCGCCCAACTCGCCACCGGACAACACGTAGTCGCCGATGGAGATTTCCATATCCACCGCCTGCGCCAGAAAGCGCTCGTCCACCCCTTCGTAGCGCCCGCACAGCAGCACCATGCGTGGCAACTGCGCCAGCTCGCGGGCGAGCGGCTGGGTCAGCGGCCGCCCCTGCGGGCTGAGATAGATCACCGGTGCCGGACGCGCGTCCGCCGCTTGCACCGCATCCAGGCAGGCCCGCAACGGCTCGATCAACATCACCATGCCGGGCCCGCCACCGAACGGACGATCGTCCACCCGGCGATAATTGCCCTGCGCATGCTCGCGCGGATTCCAGCCCTGCAATTCCAGCAGGCCACGCTCCTGCGCCCGCCCGACCACGCCGAACGCCGCGCATTGCGCGATGAACTCGGGGAACAGGCTGATGACGTCGATGCGCACTGGGGAATCGGGAATCGGGAGTGAGGAATGGGTAAAGCAAGAGCGGAGCGGCGCGATGCGCCATTCCGGTCAGAAATCCGGATCCCAGTCCACCACGATCAGGTTGGCTTCGAAGTCGACCGACTTGACGAAATCCGGCAGCACGAACGGCACCAGCCGCTCGCGATCGCCGCGCACCACCATCACATCGTTGGAGCCGGTGGAAAACAGGTGCGACACCGTGCCGAGCTTGACGCCCTCGACGGTTTCCACCTGCAACTCTTCCAGATCCACCCAATAATATTCATCGGGTTTGGGTGGCGGCAGCACGCTGCGCGCGACGTAAATCTCGGTTCCGTGCATGGCCTCGACGGTGTCGCGGTCGGTGACGTCGGGGAACACCGCAATCAGATTCTTGCCCTGATCGCGCCCACGTACGCCGCTCACGACCGATTCCTGCCCCGAGGGCGTCCGCACGATCCACGGCTGATACCGGAAGATCGCACTGCGCGGCTCGGTCCAGGATTCGAGCTTGAGCTCGCCCTTGACACCAAAAGCGCCGACAATCCTGCCTAACAGGATGCGGCGCTCGGTCGGCTTCATCTGCGTCGACTCTGGGCCAGGCGCTGGCGCCCGGCCCTCCAGGATCAGGCCGCAGCGGCCTGTGACTTGGATGCTTCGCGATACAGGTTGCGCACCTTGTCGGTCAGCTGAGCGCCCTGGCCGACCCAATGGTCGACGCGAGCAACGTCCAGCACGACGCGCGGTTCTGCGCCCTGCGCAACCGGGTTGTAGTAACCCAGACGCTCGATGTTGCGGCCGTCGCGCGCGCTGCGCACGTCGGTCACGATGATGTGGTAGAACGGACGCTTCTTGGCGCCGCCGCGGGTCAGTCGAATCTTGACCATGGTGTCGTTTTCCTGAGTTGCCCAGTCGCCAGAATGGCGCGGTAAGCCGGCGATTATAGCGGGCTCCGGCGGCGAAGCCAAGTCACCCCGGAATCGCTCAGATCCCATGCCAGGCCTGGGTCTGCAGGGCCTGCTCCAGCAATGGCAGCTGCGCGGCCTGCGCCGGCCACGACGCCGCGCCGGCTTGCACGATCGCCTGCTGACCGCGCGCGTTGCAGCTGAAGGCGCCATCAAAGCCGCCCAGCTCGCTCAGCACGACCGGGCGAAACTCCTGCTGGATACCGAGCGTCTGCAGGCCGGCCTGCAGCAGACGCTGCTGGGTGCCGGGCAGCGCCGGCCCTTGCGGCCACACCACCCTGCCCTGCTGCCACACGCCCAGATTCCAGAAGGCACCCTCCAGCAGATGCGCCTGCGCGTCGATCAGCAATGCGTCGTCGTAACCGGCCGCCATGGCCTGGCGACGCAGATGCAACAGCGCGAAGGTGCCGACATGCTTGTGCCGGGGTTGCTCGCGCACATGACGGACCGGCTGCACGCGCAGCGCGGTGATTGGCATACGGGCTGCGGGCGCGATGGAGATCAGCACATCGAGCGCAAGCTGGTGCAATGGATCGCGCAGGTCGAAATCCTGCGCAAACACGGTGATGCGCACGCTGGCGTCTTCGCAGTTCGCAGCCGACAACGCAGCGCGCAACTGGGCGCGCAGGGATGCCTCATCGATCGATGCACCGAACAGGGCAGCACCGTCGTGTTGCAGTCGTTGCAGATGCAGGTCCAGCCCGCGTACCGCTCCGCCGCGCACCTGCAGGGTGGTGAAGTGGCCGTAATTGACCAATGCGGCCGCGCCCAACTGCTGCGCTGTCGCCACTGCGCCGTTGCAGAAGATCAGCGGCACAACAGCGCCTGTGCTTCAGCCCACCACTGGGTTAGCAATTGCGCGGCAGGCTGGGCAGGTGCCAACCAGGCCGATTGGCCAGCCCAGGCCTGCATGGCGTCCAGGCGGTTGTCGCGCGCGGCGGCCTGACGCATCGGTGCGGTCAGCGCGCGCTGCACCGGATACGGCGCCGGCACCGGCGCCTCGGCGGCGATGGCAGCACGCACATAGGGCGTGGCGAGCGCACGCCCCAGCCGGCCGGAAAATGCACGGGTCGGCTGGGTCTGTTCCGGTTCGGCCCGGGCCAGGGCGTCCGCCCAGGCACTGGGCAGCGCCGCCTCGGGCGTGCGCAGCAGGCCGGTACCGATCTGCACGGCGCTCGCACCCAGCGTCAGCGCCGCGGCAATCCCGCGCGCATCAGAGATGCCGCCTGCGGCGATCACCGGGATGTCAAGGTGATCGACCAAACGCGGCAACAAGGCGAACAACCCGGTCATCTGCCGCTCGGCCCGACCGGCGTCGAATGCACCACGATGCCCACCGGCCTCGGCGCCCTGCGCAACCACCGCATCGGCACCGGCCGCCTGGGCCGCACGCGCTTCGTCCAGCGTGGTAGCGCAGGCGAACCAGGCAATACCGGCGCTTTTCAGCCGCGCAACCTGATCGGGCCGAAACACGCCCATGATCGATGAGGCGACGGCGGGCCGTGCGGCGAGCAAGGCGTCGAACTGAGCATCGAAGTCGGCCGGTGTTGCGTCGTCCGCATCCTCGGGAACCGGCGGCCCCCACTGCGACACAAACGCACGCACGCGCGCCTCTGCCGCGGCGTCGCGCACAGGGGCCGGATCGGGAATCCACAGATTGACCTGGGCGGGCCCGGCGCTCGCGCCGCGAAACGCCGCCATCCACGCCACGATGTCCTGCGGTTGCGACAACACCGCACCCATCGCGCCCATGCCGCCAGCCTCAGCAACCGCCGCCGACAACGGCACCGGGCAGGCGCCGGCCATGGGGCTGAGCAGGATGGGAAGGCCTAAACCAAAACGCTGCTGGAAGGCGTCGATCTGCGAAAACGAACCCATCGTGCGCGGCCTGAAGTGATGACGCGTCATGCGCGAGTTCAACGCCACGCGTGCCTGTCGAAGGACTTACCGCGCGCGTCGCCGATTGAAGCTCAACGGAACGGCATGCCGCCGCGGCCGCCCATGGCGCCCATCATGCCCTTCATGTTGCGCATCAGGCCCTTCATGCCGCCGCCAGCCAGTTTGCCCATCATCTTTTCCATCTGCTGGTACTGCTTCATCAGCTTGTTGACGTCGGCCGGCTGCATGCCGGAGCCGCGGGCGATGCGGGCGCGGCGCGAGCCGTTGAGCAGGGCCGGGTTGCGGCGCTCCTTCTTGGTCATCGAATTGATGATCGCGATCATGCGCGGCACTTCCTTGCCGGTGACCTGCTGCTTGACGTTGTCCGGGATCTGGCCCATGCCCGGCAGCTTGTCCATCAGCCCATGGATGCCGCCCATGTTCTGCATCTGCTCAAGCTGTTCCTTCATGTCGTTGAGGTCGAACTTCTTGCCTTTGGCGACCTTGGCGGCGAGCTTGGCGGCCTTTTCCTGGTCGACGCTGTGCTCGACCTGCTCCACCAGCGACAGCACGTCGCCCATGTCCAGGATGCGGCTGGCGACGCGGTCGGGATGGAACACGTCCAGGCCGTCGGTCTTTTCGCCGGTACCGACGAACTTGATCGGCTTGCCGGTGATGTAGCGCACGCTCAGCGCGGCGCCGCCACGGGCGTCGCCGTCGGTCTTGGTCAGCACCACGCCGGTCAGCGGCAGCGCCTCGCCGAAGGCCTTGGCGGTGTTGGCCGCGTCCTGGCCGGTCATCGCATCGACCACGAACAGGGTTTCGGTCGGGTTGACCGCGGCGTGCAGCGCCTTGATCTCCTCCATCATCGCCGCATCGATGGCCAGGCGGCCGGCGGTATCGACCAGCAGCACGTCGGCGAACGACTTGCGCGCATCGCTGATGGCGGCGCGCACGATGTCGACCGGCTTCTGCGAGGCGTCGGACGGGAAGAACAGCACGCCGACCTGCTCGGCCAGGGTCTTGAGCTGCTCGATCGCGGCCGGGCGGTAGACGTCGGCCGAGACCACCATGACCTTCTTCTTGCGCTTTTCCTTCAGGTGCTTGGCGAGCTTGCCGACCGTGGTGGTCTTGCCCGCGCCCTGCAGGCCGGCCATCAGGATGATCGCCGGCGCCGGCACGTTGAGGTTGAGGTCGGTGGCGGCCGCGCCCATCACCGCGGTCAGCTCGTCGCGGACGATCTTGATCAGCGCCTGGCCAGGGGTCAGCGACTTGAGCACTTCCTGACCGACCGCGCGCACCTTGATGCGCTCGATCAGCGCCTGCACCACCGGCAGCGCCACGTCGGCTTCGAGCAGCGCGATGCGCACTTCACGGGTGGCTTCGCGGATGTTCTCCTCGGTCAGGCGGCCGCGGCCGCGCAGGCGCTCCATGGTGCCGGAGAGACGTTGGGTAAGGGACTCGAACATGCGCAAGGGACCGCGTGAGGGGAAACGGGTGCCGATTATAGCGGCACCGGCTGGCGGCCTGCCCCGGCGGCCGCCCGCGGCCCGACCGGCGAAGCCGAACCGCAAGCAGCTTCACCAACGCGCAGCAATGCGCACGGCCAACCAGCGCAGCAGCGCTAGGACAGGAACGGCAACTGCAGTGCCAGCAGGTAGCCCCTGCCCGCTCGCGCTCCGCCCCCAGCACGCCAGCCCACCTCCAGCCCCCGCAGCTCGCAACTGCTTTTCCCGATTCCCGATTCCCGATTCCCGATTCCCGATTCCCGATTCCCGATTCCCGATTCCCGATTCCCGATTCCCGATTCCCGATTCCCGATTCCCAGCCCCCAATATGCGAAACTTCCACGATGACAATCGTTCTCATCGCGTTCGCCTTGTATCTGCTGGCCACGGCGCTGCTCACCCGCTCGGTGCTGCGCGATGGCAACCAGGCGCCTGCCCGCTGGCTGATCCCGGCACTGGCCGCCGTGGCGCTGCACGCCGGGTACCACGTGCTGGTGGCGCTGCGCACCGCCGGCGGGCCGGACATGCATTTCTTCGCGGCGCTATCGCTGTGCGGCCTGGGCATGGCCGCGCTGACGGCAGTGTTCGGCGGCCGCGGGCGAATGGCGGCGGTGGGCGTGGTGGTGTTTCCGCTGTCGGCGATTCTGCTGGCCTGCTATCACGCCTACGGCCACGAGCCGAGTGCAGACCTGGGCTGGCGGCTGGAGCTGCACGCCTGGATGGCCTTGCTGGCCTACGCCACCCTGGGCATCGCCGCGCTGCTGGCGATCATGCTGTGGCTGCAGGAGCGTGCGCTGCGGCGGCGCGACTTCCATACCTGGTTGCGTGCGCTGCCGCCGTTGACCGAGCTGGAAACCTTGCTGTTTCGCACGATCGCGGTCGGCTTCGTGTTGCTGAGCCTGACCCTGCTGACCGGGCTGCTGTTCGTGCAGGATTTCCTGGCGCAGCGGCTGCTGCACAAGACCGTGCTCAGCATCCTGTCGTGGATCGTATTCGGTGCGCTGCTGATCGGCCGCTGGCGCAACGGCTGGCGCGGCACCAAGGCAGTGCACTGGACGCTGACCGCGATGGCGCTGCTGGTGTTGTCGTTCTTCGGCAGCAAGTTCGTGATCGAACTGGTACTGGGGCCGCGCTGATCGCGTTGGCTCCAGGCCCGTCGCGGCCCCGCCGTCGCCGCGACACCCGCGCTCAGGCGTCCAGCGCAGCGCTCACCGCCGCCCACGGCTGATCCGGCCCCGGGCTGGCGAAGTGATAGGCGATGCGGCGGCGGTAGACCTGCCCGGGCCGCAGGATCGTCGACGGAAAATTGGGGTGGTTGGGCGCGTCCGGGTAGTCCTGCGGCTCCAGGCAGACGCCGCGGCCGAGGCCGGGATGGTGCGCGTCCAGATGCTGGCCTTCGTAGAGTTGCACCGCCGGCGCGTCGCTGCTGATGCGCAGCGCCACGCCACTGTGCGGCGAGTACAGCTCGGCAACGCAATCGGCCCCGGCAGCCAGCACCAGGCATTGGTCGTAGCCCTTGCCGAGGATGATTTGCGGATGCGCCGGCTCGGTGTTGTCGGCGAGCGCGGCAGGCTGGCGGAAGTCGAACGGCGTGCCGGCGACCGAGGCGATCTCGCCGGTCGGGATCGATTCGGCATCCACCGGCAGATAGCGATCGGCCGGCACCCGCAGCACCTGCAGCGCGGCGCGCCGATGCGGGTCGCCGGATAAATTGAAATACGGGTGATGGGTGAGGTTCAACGCGGTAGCGGCATCGCACTGCGCCTCGAAGTCCAGCTGCAGGCCAAGCCCGTGCAGCTGCAAACGCGCCCGCACCTGCAGATTGCCGGGGTAGCCTTCTTCGCCATCGGGCGAGTCGTAGCCCAGCAGTACCTGATCCGGCGCCTGCTCCAGCACGCTCCACACCCGTCGCCCGAAGCCGCGCAGACCGCCGTGCAACTGGTTGCGCCCTTCGTTGGCCGCCAGCACGTGAGTGACCCCGTCCAGCGCGTAGCGCGCACCGGCGATGCGGTTGCCGAAGCGGCCGACCAGGATGTTGAGGCTGTCGCCATCGGCGGCGTAGGCCGGCAGATCCGGCAATGCCAGCAGCAGCGGCACCACCGCGTGCGCGGTGGTCAGCCGCAGCGCATGCAGGATGCCGCCGTAGGTGAGCACCTCCGCTTCCAGCCCGGCAGTGCTGCGCAGCGTGAGCGCGTGGACGTCGACACCGTCTGGCAACTGCCCGAACACTCGCTGCATGGATCGTCCTGCCGATACTGGAAGCTGGCGAGCATAGCGGGGGAGCGCGGTCGCCGGCCATGCCGATGCGCGCATCTTGACGCTAGCACTCGCTTTCCAGGGCAACTAGCACCGAATGGGCGTGCAGACCGGGCTCGCCAGTAGACGAGCAGCCGCGTCTGTTACTGCATATCTAGCCAAGTGCAAGGGGTGCAGCGGCGCACTGGCAAAACAACGGTCTGACCGTCCTGGTCGACACGGGATTGCCGGTACCGTCGCCGGCCATTACACCAGCTGCCACGCCACCGCCGCATAGCTGAGCGCGCTGCAGGGCTGGATCGATCTGCACGCACCGGAGCCGTGAATCTGTCGATCAAGTAGCGCTGCCCGAATGCGTGGTCGTGACCGCGAAGGATGGCGACGGCTACGACATCGCTCATGCGCCCGAGCCGGTGATCGATCCCAAATGGATGAGCTGACCGCGCTGGAGAACTGGGCCGCGCCACTACTGCCCGCTTGAAACCGGACGAACGCCGCAGCACTGGCCCGCAAGATCGGAACGGAATTGGCGCTCGCAGAGCCAGCGCATCGGCAACCAGCAGGCGCCCGTTGGTTCGCCGTACGCACCGCGCAAGCAGCAGCTGCCGCAGAAGTCGGGGCGCGTCAAACGCGCGAAGATGTTTGCCAAGCTGCGGCAGGCCAAGTTCTTCAAGGTCAACGCCAGCCCCAATGCTGTAAGCGTGGGATTTGTGGGACGCGTGTCGCGCATTGCCCGGGTGTATTAAGAAGAGCTGGCCGAGCGAGTGCGACTTCGTGGCCCCAGGGCCTGTTATGAAAAACGTGTGCTGCTAGGCCTTTCCGTTGAGGACCGACGCATCGTACGCAATCAACTCTTGAATCACGTAGCTGAGTGAAGCAGCCAAGTCAGAAGCATGACAGTCCGAGCGAGTTACGCGAGCAAAGATGACCATGCGCGCATTAGAAGCGTCGGGTTTTTGACGCGGGAATGGAATGGGGGTAGTTTGGTCTTGGGGAGGCAACGGAGTGCTGCAGCGACCCGGGGCTTTCCCATCCCCAAAGATCATGGAGTGATGTCATGGAATTAAAATTAGGCCGCAATCGGTCGAACAAGCTCAGTAGTCGACGCAACGCTTACCTCCTTCTCTCGCTTTCAGTTGGAATACTCACGACGACGCCGGTTTTGGCGGAGCAGGCATTGCCAAACGTAGCAAGCCTATCTACGAATCAACGTACCGAACTCAGCAAGTTGCTAAAGGCCGAACTTCAGAAGACGATCGCGAGTCAGAAACGCCTACCTGGTCAAGTTGTCTCACCTGTTGATGTCCGTTTCGACAGTAAAACTGGGATAGTTCTGATCGAATTGGGAAGGGGTTTTATCCCGAAGGGTGATACATACATTTCGGGCGAGCTTGAAGATCAATTGCACCAAATTACAGGCGTTGCCACCGAGATACTCACTGGAAATTTGAGCTTCACAGGTACATCTTGCACATTTGGTGGAATTGCTACTGACAAGTTATTTCCTCAAGAAAAGTGGGAGCCAAGCAATAAGAAGCAGACACTTTCTCCTAGCGCAGAGGCAGAGGCACCTGTGGTGGTTTCTGCAGGGCATGGTCGCACCAAAGCAAAAGGAGGAGGTTGGGGATGGCAGCGTGACCTGATCAACGGCTGGCATGAAGACGTCGACAACCCAACCCTTGCCAGCAAGCTTGCTGCACATCTTCAAACGAGAGGGAAGGAAACAGTGGCTTTTCCGCGCTCGACCTCGGAGACTATAGAGGGATCCACAAAGCTCGCATGGTGGAAGCTAGCCGCAAAATATCACCTCGCCAGAATACTTCCGAACGAAAAAGACATGTGGGGATCGCTACCAGCTGACGAAATCGGATCAGATATCCGATCAAGGCCGCGATATGCCCGCTACCTGAAGGCAAAAGCTATCATTAGCTTACACACAGATGCAGGATCAACAACAGGTACGGGATCAAAGATTTTATATGCAACAGGCAGTGCTTCAAGCAAACTACTAGGGCCTGTTAACACATCCGAAGCCCATCAACGACCAGGACGAAGTTGAGGAATCCAAGGAACATGACGTCCAACTTCTCGAAGCGCGTG
>NZ_MDSK01000054.1 GCF_002940205.1 Xanthomonas arboricola pv. guizotiae | reverse complement strand
GGTAAGCAATGTTCGATGAGGGCAAATTGTGCTGGCGTGATCTCCATGTCCAATAGTTTAACCTCCCCAACCACTAGCGTTAACAGGCCCTAGCGACAATGTCGCAGCAGCTTCACTTTATTGCTCAGCGTCTGGATGGTGCGGGTCAGCCGACGTCGCAAGTCGTCCAGCCTCTGGGAGGTGAACTGCCAAGGCAGGACCTGGCAGCCCGAACGATCTAAGCAAGGGCAGCTAGACCCCCCGCGAAGCAAAAACCCCGCCAGAGCGGGGTTCGATCTTTAGGGAAGCTCTGAACAACTCCTCGATAGACTTCTGATCGACGCCTGAGGTTGGAGCCATCACGCGTAAGTGATTGATTTTCAGCAACGGAGATTGTCGTGATCAAGCGAAATCCCAAGTTCGCTCGCAACGCCAAGAGTTGTTCAGAGGTTCCTTAGGGCGATCGCGTACTTTTTCGTCACTTGACTCCTCGTAGCAATGGGGGGCCATGCCGGCGAAGTCTCTACTGCACGATGCGCCTGTTCATCAGGCACCGGGATATTGCACGAACTGCAAGAACCACTCACCCGTGCCTAACCACCCGCACCCCCACCGGCCGTGCAAACTTGTCCATCGCCACCGATAAGATGCGGCTATGGCGCAGCAGGCTGCCGAGCTGTTCGGGGACGCCCAGGCGTTGATCGACCTCTGGTTCGAGCACGGTGCGGCGGCGTTTGCGCTGGTCGGCCTTGGCGAAGCGGATGCGGTTGTACTCGGCCCAGCCGACGGTGGTGATGGCGCTCATCAGTGCGATCACCGGCAGGGCGCCGAGTGCGAACGGGTCCAGCGCGTTGTGCTTGAGGTACAGCTCCATGTAGGCGCTGCGCAGGCCGAAGACCCAGGCGATCAGCGTTGCCAGTGGTGCCCACAGATAGAAGTAGACCATCCAGGCGCCGGCGGTGGCGGCGCCGTAGGCGAGGCGGCGCGAGCGGCCGAGGCGTTGCGGCAGGTTGATGATGGGCGGTGTCATTGGATTCCTCGGTCGGGGCTTTTCCAGCGGGCGCGTTTGCTGCGGCGCGCGAGCAGGGCACGGGGGAAGGCGATGACGGCAGTGAGCATGCCGATCATCCAGAAGGCGACCGGATACCAGATCACCCAGAAGAACTGGCGCGCCAGGCCTTTTTCGTAGCGGCGTTCGATCACCAGGCTGGTGGCGAACTGCATCAGGCACACCACCGCCAGCACCAGGCCATGCCAACGCGGCAGGATGGTATCGACGTACAGCGCAGGCGGCAGCGGGATGACCTTGCCGAGCAGCCACAGCACGATGATGAAGAGCATCGTGTAAGCCCAGGCCAGGCTGAGCGCGTATTCCAGCAGCGCGCCCCACATGCGCCGGCTGTGCCAGGACAGCACGCGGCGGCCATGGCTCAGCAACACTTCCACACCGCCGCGTGCCCAGCGCAGGCGCTGCATCCACAGCCCACGGAAGGTCTCCGGCATCAGGATCCAGCACAGCGCGTTGGGCTCGTAGCGGATATCCCAGTCGTCCAGCTGCAGGCGCCAGGAGATGTCGATGTCTTCGGTGACCATGTTGTCGGACCAGAAGCCGACGTGATGCAGCGCCGACCGCCGGAACGCGCAGATCACGCCCGACACGGTGAACAGCCGTCCGTAGACACGCTGCGCACGCTTGATCAGCCCGACGATGGCGGAAAATTCGCCCACCTGCATGCGGCCCATCAGCGTGGTGCGGTTACGCACGCGGGGATTGCCGGTGACACCGCCGACGCGCGGGCCGGAGATCAGGTGGCCGACCATCCAGCGGGTGGCGTTCGGGTCCAGGATGGCGTCGGCATCCACGCACACCAGATAGTCCGAGCGCGACGCCAGCGTGCCGACGCGCAGCGCGTTGGCCTTGCCGTGATTCTGCTCCAGATGCACCACGCGCAGGCGCGGATCCTGGTGGGTGAGATCGTCGAGCGCTTGGGCGGTGTCGTCGCTGCTGCCATCGTTGATGGCGATGATCTCGAAGTCGGGGTAGTTCTGCGCACTCATCGCGGCGATGGTTTCGCCGACATGCTTGGCCTCGTTGTAGCAGGGCACCAGCAACGACACGAACGGCTCGCTGGTCAACGGTGGCGGCGACGAGGGACCCGGTGTGCCGCGTTCGCGTCGCAGGTAGTAGTACGTGCCTCCGATCATCCAGAAGAACGCCATGATGATGGGATAGAAAAACGCGAAGTTGAACAGGGCGCCCAACAGGAGGCTGGTCGTCATCGGCTACCGCTCGATATATGGGAATTGCCGAGCCGACATGGCCTCGCGCGCTTCGGGAACAGACGGGTGGCCGCCGATGAAGTCGTCGGGGTAGTACGCCAGGTGGCGCACGCCCGCAGCCAGGAGCAACTTGCTGTGTTCGAGCAGCAGGCCCTCCGGCAAGGGCTTGCCGGTGCGCCAATCCACGGTCTGCAGTTCGAAAATGGTGTTCTCGAAACCATGCGGCTGCTGGCCGACCCGCTGTGCCAGCTGCTGCAGCCAATGTTGCGGGTCGTCGGCCTGCTCCATGTACGGCATCGCCATCAGCGCGGTGTAGTCGTAAGCCGAAGCAAATGCGTCCAGGCGCTGCGCGAACCAGGCCTCGCTATGCGGCTGCAGCACTGGCTGCGCGAACAAGTTGCGCACGGTCACCAGCTTGGGGCGCCAGCGTTCGGCGGCTGCTTTCAGCTCCTGGGTGAAGCCGATCAGCTGCTGCGTGCGCCTGGCAGGATCGCCATTGCCATAGGCAGGCACTTCGTCGTCGCGCAGGTAGGCATCGTCGTGGAACAGCAGGCCTTCGAAGTAGGTGTTGGCGGCCAGGTCTTCGTAGATGTCGGCGACCAGCTGATGCGTGCGCGGATTGCCCGGGTCCAGGCGTGGCACATCCTTTGGGTCGTTGCCGCGAATCTGCAGCGCCGCCTGTTGCTGTGCATCGGGCAGATGGAAGCCCAGCACCGGCAACCAGGCGAACACGCGCACGCCGGCACGGGTGCGCAGCTGCCAGGCCACACGCCCGAACAGATCCGCGCGCATCGGCAACTGCCGGTTGGGGAAGTACAGCGCATCGGCTGCGCCATCGCCATCCGGGTCGGCGAAGGCCTGCAGGAACACATGGCTGGGGCCGATGTCCTTGACGCGCTGGACCAGGATGTCGAGGTTGCGTGCAAGCTGCGCCGGGTCCGGGTCGTAGACGTAATCCAGATCGATCTGGGCCGCACGCAGGCCGTCGCGCGACAGATCGCGTCGCAGTTCGCCGGCCAGGTCGCGCACATCGGGGTTGTTGAACAGCAAGAGGCGGCCGAGGCTGGCCAGCGATTGCCCGTCCACGCGGTTGCGGCCCTGCTGGCCGATATCGGCTTCGTGCGAACGGCCTTCCAGGTCGAAGCTGAGCGTCATGCCCAGTTGCGCGGCGATGGCGTTGCTGGCACGGTTGTAAGCGGCATACGGCCACACCATGGCGCGCGGCGGTTTGCCCAGATGCGCCACGATGGCGTCGCGGCTATGGCGCAGATCGGTCTGGATCCGTTGGCGATAATCCGCTTCGCTCTCATAGCCCTTGCCTGCCTCCCAACGACGGGTGACCGCTGCCGGGGTCTGGTTGCCGAATGGATTGCCGGGGATACCTTTGTGCAGATCGTCGCTGTGCGAGCCGATTTCGATCAGGCCGCCGTCCTGCATTTCGCGCAGTTGTGCCCAGGTGACGAAATCATCGTGGGTGAAATCGCGATGGCCATAGGGCACCACCTGGCCGGCCGGCAATTCGACCCAGCTGGTGACCGGTGCGACCAGCGCGGGATAGCCATAGGCCTGCAATAGCGGGAACACACGGGTGTAGACGCTGCGCAAGCCGTCGTCGAAGGTGAGCAATACCGGCCTGGAGGGCAGGGCGCGCCTGCCGGCACGTGCGTCCAGGACCTGCTGCACGCTCACCGGGTGATAGGCGTGCGAGCGCAGCCAGTCCAGATGCGCGGCGAAGTTGCTGGTGGACACCGCATAACGATCGGGATCGCCCTTGGCGGCGACGTCGTCGCGAATATCGTGGTAGCTGAGCACCAGCAGGCCCGCCTGCGCCGACGACGCGAAGGTCATCAGCAGCAAGGCGACCAGCAGCAGCGGCAGGCGGATCAAGGCGTACCTCCCCATCGGAAATCCAGGTCGAATCCAAGTTGTTGTTCGCGCTGGCCGTCGTAGACCGGGCGCGACCAGCTCACGCCATAGCTCAGTGCACTGCCGTCGCCCAGCGACCACAGGTGCCGATACGCCGCGCTGGGCACCCACTGGCTGCCGAAGCCGGACTGATAGGTCGGCCCGACGCTGACCTCCAGCCGCTGCCGGAACGCGTAGTCGTAGCGACGCCAGCCGATCTGATCGATGCGCACGCCGGCGGCCACCGCAGAGTTGCGGCGCGGATTGAAGTAATTGACCGCGCGGTCGTCTTCGGCGCGTCCGGCCGAAGCGGCGAACAGGCCATCGAGCAGCACGTGCGGGCTGGCCCACAGGCGCTGGCTGCCGGACAGATCCAGCTGATCGCGCCGATTGCCGTCGCTGTAGCGCAGCTGGCGTGCCTGCAGTTCCCAACGGCTTTCGTCGTTGGGTGTCCAGCGCAGGGCGCCGATGCTGTCGCCGGTGATGCCGAAACGGCGTGCCTGCAATGAGGCGTCCGGATCGCGTGTGCGCCAGGCCAGGCTGCCGTACCAGGCATCGGAAAACCGCCAGCCGGCATCCAGCGCCCAGGCGGTGCCATCGCGATCGAATGCGTCGAGCGCCCGTCCGCCTTAGGCGCTGACATCCAGGCGGTCGTAGCGGTAGTGCGTGCCCAGCCAGAAGCTGCGATAACGCACGCGCGTGTCCTGGAAATCGGCCCAATCGTCGCGTGCACGCAATCCCACGCGCCAGCGCTCGCCGAGCAGCGGCGATTCGGCTTCCAGCCATGTGCTGCCGAAGTCGTTGCCGAGCGGCGAGGTGCTGTTGGTCAGGGTGTCGTTGTCGCTGCGGCCGCGCGCATGGCTGAGATGCACCTGCCAGCCGCGTTGACGTTCCAGCGAGGCGCCAAGCCGCTGCAGGCCGGCATCATCCGGATATTCCTTGTGCAGCGGCGCGAAGGTCGCCTCGGCCAGGTCCAGGCGATCCAGATCGCGCTGCGCTTCGACCACGCCACTGCGCGCCTGTTTCTGGTGCGGATCCAGCGTCAATGCCATCGCGTTGCGTTGCAGCGCCTTGCTGGGGTGCCCGCGCCGGAACTCGATTGAGGCCAGGGCCGCCTGCAGCTCCGCATTGTCGGGGCCGATGGCCACGCGCTCGCGCAACAGGGCGTCTGCGTCGCGATTGTGGTTCGCCGCCGAGCGTGCGGTAGCCAGGGCGATGTCTGCGCTGAAGCGATCCCAGTTTTCGTAGCCGCTGCCGGCGCCGTTGCGGCGCGGCCACGGCGCCTGCGTGGCCGCGAGTTTTTCGAACAGCGGCATCGCCAGATCGAAGCGCTCCTGCTCGAGCAAGGCATAGCCCAGCAACAGCTGCGTATTGAAGTCGTCGGGATTGTGCTGCAGGGCCTGCCGGAGTGCGGCTTCGGCCTCGGCCGGGCGACGCAGGCCCATCAGCGAATCGCCGACCGTCGGCAGCACATAGGCGGGAACCTCGATACCTTCCGTCTGCAACGCCTGGTAGTTGGCCACCACGTCGCGATGGCGCTGACGCTGGTTGAGTGCGACCAGGCTGTCGACGCGCAGCCGCGTGGCTTCCCACGTCAGCGTCGGCGGTGATTGGCGTTCGATACGGGCGACATTGACCAGGGCCTGGTCGGTCTCCGCGTAGCGGTGCGCGGCATCGACCGGCTCGGCGCTGGCCCAGCCGATCATGCGGGCGAGGCGATCGTTTTCGATGCGCTCGCGTTCCTGCTGCGAGAACCAGTCCGGATGCCGCCACACGGCCTCTGCCGCAAGCTGTGCGCTGCCGAGCTCGCTCAGCGTGATCGCCCGCATGGTGTAGGCGCCACGATCCCGCGGGTTCGCGCGCAGTACGCGCTCGTAGATGGCCAAGGCATCCGCATGGCGTTGCTGGCCGCGCAATTGCTCGGCCTGCCGCATGGGAGTGAGGGCGGTGGAGGCATCAGTCACCCCGTTCGGCCGCACTTCACCACTGTGCGCCTGGGGCACACATGCGGCGATCAACGCGAGGCTGAGCAGAGGAGTGAGTGCGCCCGTGCGGTCAGGACGGCCGCGACGCACGTGGTTGCAAAAGCTGGGGGAAAAGGCAGTGCATTAGCGGTCCAGGCGTATGACGACTGGCGATACTGCGTATGCCCACGTAAAGCCTACGTCATCACGAATTTAACGCGATCTTCATCGGATCAGTCTGCTTTAAGTGTGACATAAGTCACTAAAAACGCGTTGAGGCAATCTTCCCGTTCCAGTCAATCGCCTTCAAGCGGCGCCACGGGGGCCCGGAAATTGACGGGGCGGGCATCACTCGAATACGCCCCATGATTTGCAACGCTGGTCGCAGTTACATATGCATTAATCGTCATTACTGTGTTGTCTACGTTAGTCACGCGTTGCCGGATGTTTTGCGCTTAAAAGGGGCGGAATTAGGTAGCAGAGCCGATACGCAGGGATATTTTTGCCCGCTTTTTAAGTGATTTAAGTCACAAAATTGGAAGGGTCGGGTTTTTCTTACAGGGTGACCCCTACACGGCGCGTTGACCAGTTCTTAACGTTCCATCACAGTTGCGCCGCGTTCGTTGTGCTGAAGGTTGCGTCGCCGTCTTGGTGGCCAGGCATGGCGGTGTGAGCGACGGGGCGCCCAAGCGCGGCCCGCCGGACAGGGGGCATGACAAATGTGGATGCGTTCGGCGCCAATGGCGCTGGCGGCTTGCCTATGGGCTGTCGCCGGGCTGGCGGCTGCACAACAAACAGCACCGACAACGCTGGATCGCCAGGAGCAATTGCGCCAGGCCGAGGAGATTCAGCGGCGTCAGGAACAGGAGCGACAAGCACCCTTCGCCGGCCCGCGCGAGGATGCCGAGCGCGTGGATGCGCGCAGCACCGTGCTGCCAAAGGAGGAACTGTGTTTCCCGATCGCCCGCATGCGCCTGTCCGGTGCAGGGAACGACGGTGCACGCTTTGCGTGGTTGTGGACCTCGCTGCGTCGTTATGAGGGCCGCTGCATCGGTCGCGCGGGTATCGACATCATCCGCCGTCGCGCCCTGGACCAACTGGTCGCGCGCGGCCTGGTCACCACCCGCATCGGCGTGCCCGAACAGGATCTTTCGCGCGGCGAACTGCGTTTCGAACTGATGCCCGGCCGCTTGCGTGCGGTGCGCGTGGTTTCCGACACCGGCGGCGAACATTGGAAGAGCGCGCTGCCGCTACGGCACGGCGACCTGCTGGACCTGCGTGCGATCGAGCAGGCGGTGGAGCAGTTCAAGCGACTGCCATCGCAGGACGCCAAAATCGACATCGCGCCGGGCGAGGCACCGGGCGAATCGGATCTGGTCATCACCTTGCAGCATGGTCGGCGCTGGCGCGGCGTGGCCAATGCCGACGATTCTGGCGTGGAAGCGACCGGGCGCGTGCAGAGCGGGCTGGATTTTTCGCTCGACAACCCGCTGGGGATCAACGATCTGCTCAGCGTCGGCTACAGCCATGACCTGGCCACGCGCGACGAAGAGCGCGGCACGCGCGGCAACAGTCTCAGTTACAGCCTGCCATGGGGCTGGTGGACGTTTGCGTTGTCGGCCTCGTCGTACCGCTACCACCAGCGCGTGGACGGATTTTTGCAGACCTTCCAGTCCAGCGGCGAATCTAGCAACGCGCAGCTGGATATCCAGCGCGTATTGCATCGCAACGGCACCAGCAAGACCTCTGCCGGTGTCACGGTTGGCCGGCGGCGTGCGCGCAGCTATCTGGATGGCGTGGAGATCGGCATCCAGCGTCGCGATACCAGCAGCGCGGAGTTCTACGTCACCCATCGCCGCTATCTGGGGGCGATGCAGATGGACGTGCGTATCGCGCATCGGCGTGGCACGCCGTGGTTCAACAGCCAGTGGACCGGTTACGACCCGCAGATCGGCTTTCCGACATTCCGTTATGGCGTGACCACGCTGGACGTGAGCACCGCCATGCCGTTCAAGCTGGGACCGGTGCCGATGGCGTGGGAAAGCAGCCTGCGTGCGCAAACCGCAGGCGAGCTGTTGCTTGGCTCGGAGTTCGTCACCATCGGGGGCCGCTACAGCGTGCGCGGCTTCGATGGCGAAGCGACCTTGGGCGCGGAAAAAGGCGCGTATTGGCGCAACACCTTGAGTTTTCCGATCCAGCAGATCGGGCTGACGCCGTACCTGGGCCTGGATGCCGGTCGCATCGATGGCACCAGTGCCAGCGGCCTGCGCGGCCGCAGTCTGGTGGGCGGCGCGGTGGGTCTGCGCGGCGGTTGGTTCGGTGCCAGCATCGATGCATTTGCCGGCTGGGCGATCCATCGCCCGGATGGGTTTGGAAGTGCGCAGCCGGCGTATGGCGCGCGTGTGATCTACCAGTTCTGACATGGATCGCGCCGCCAGCCGGCAGCGCGCTGTTGATTGATGACGCCCACCAGTGGCGAGAGAGAAACGATGGACACCGAAGCGATGAGCGTACGTGCTTACCTGGCCGAACAAAGCAAGCGCGCGCTTGCGTTGCTGCTGTGCTGCACGGTCACCTGGACATCGTTTCCGACCTGGGCACAGGTGGCGCCAACGCCGAATCCCGGCGGACAGACGCCCGGTCAACAGGTCGCCGCCAATGGCGTGCCGGTGGTGGACATCGTCGCGCCCAATGCGCGCGGCATCTCGCATAACCGCTACAACACGTTCAACGTCGGCCCGAACGGGTTGATCCTCAACAACAGCGCGCAGATCTCCAAGACCGAGCTGGGCGGCTATGTCGCCGGCAACGACAATCTGCAGCGCAGCGGTGCCGCCTCGCTGATCCTCAACGAGGTCACCTCGGCCAGCAGCCGCCTGCAGGGATACACCGAAATCGCCGGTGCCAAGGCGCAGTTGGTGATCGCCAACCCCAACGGCATTGCCTGCGATGGCTGCGGGTTTATCAACACCTCGCGCGTGACCCTGACCACCGGTACGCCCAACCTGGGCAGCGATGGTGTGTTGAACGGCTTCAGCATCACCGGCGGTGCGCTGAGTATCGGCAGCAACGGTCTGGATGCGTTCAATGTGGATCGCCTGGATCTGCTCTCGCGTCAGCTCAGCGTGGAGGGCTCGATCTGGACCAGGGAACTGGTCGCTGCCGCGGGTGCAGGGCGGGTCAGCTACGACGGCATGCTGCTGGAACTATTGCCCGGTACCGATGGCACCGCTCCTGCAATCGGCATCGACGTGGCGCAGCTGGGCGGCATGTATGCCGACCGTATTCGCCTGATCGCAACCGACGCCGGCGTCGGCGTGGTGAGTCGCGGCACCTTGGCGGCACAGAGCGGCGACCTGCAGATCGACAGCGCGGGCCAGGTGAGCCTGAGCGGGACCACGGTGGCGCGCGATGGAATGGATGTGCGTGCCGCCGGTGACCTCGACCAGCGCGGCGTGCTCGGCTCGCAGCAAGGCGATGTGCGTCTGCGCGGCGCGCGCATGACCCTGGCAGGCGATCTGGTCGCCGCCGGTACCCTGGATGCACAAGCCAGTGGCACCTTGAGCCACAGCGGCCGCAGCAGTGCCGGCGCCATCCGTCTGTTCGGTTCGGAATTGGATGCCGATGGCAGCCTGCATACGACTGGCGCGCTGGATCTGGGCGCCGATGGTGTGTTGCGCAGCAACGGGGTGGCCTATGCGGCCACCGCTGCAACCCTGCGCGCGGGGCAGATCAGCCTGACCGGCACGCTGCAGAGCGGCGGCGCGATCGGGCTGAATGCGAACGCGATCGATGCACTGGGCACCCTGGACGCGGCCACCGCGTTGCGCGTGAACAGCGGCGGCGACGTGCGCCTGGGTGGATTGGCGCAGGCCGGGCAGGGCGCCGATGTGCGGGCCGGCGGTCGGCTGGAGCTGCACGGCCAGCTGATTGCAGCGGATGCAGTGGCGCTCGACGCGGCGAGTATCGACATCGCACAGCGCGGCGTAGTGTCTGCGGGTGGCGATCTGGAGTTGCGCAGTGCAGGTGCGTTGAACAATGCCGGTAGCGGCTACGCCGGCCGCGATCTGCGTCTCCAGGCAGCGACTGTCACCACTACAGGCAGTCTGGCGGCCGCACGCGATGCGCAGGCGGTGGTTGCCGGTGGTCTGGTCAATAGCGGCACGTTCGTTGCAGGCAATGCGCTGACCATCGACGCGGCGCAGCTGGACAGTCGTGGCGATATCGGCAGCCAGCGTGGGGAGACCACGCTGCGCAGCCGCGGCGCGCTGGCGCTGAGCGGCAACACCGTGGCAGGCGCTGCCTTGAGCCTGGACGCCGCAACAGATGCTCAGGTCTCGGGCATCGTCAACGCCGATAGCGTGAATCTTCGTAGCGGCGGCGATACCGCGTTCTCCGGCACGCTGCAGACCACTGCCGGTGGAGTGATGATCGCCGCAGGCGGTGAACTCGCCAGCGACGCCGTGGTGTCTTCGACAGGCACGATCGATGTGCAGGCGAACGGCGTGCTACGGCAGCGTGGTCAGCTCCGTAGCGATGGCGCGTTGCAATTGCGCGGTGCGGCGATCGAGCATAGCGGGGTCATCGATGCAGGTGGCGATCTACGTATCGCCAGTGCTGCCGAGCTCGCGTTGGACGGCACCGTGCAGGGCGCCGGCTCGGTCGCATTGCAGGCGGGCGCAGCACTGCAGAACCGCGCGAAGGTGGTCGCCGCCGGTACGCTGGAGGTGGAGGCAGCCTCGTTGCGCAACGCGCAAAGTGGCGCGTTTTCGTCGGATGCCGATGCACGCGTGCGCACGGCCGGTGACTTGGACAACGCCGGCAGCCTGTATGCGGCGAACGATCTGCAGCTGACCGCAGGCACGTTCACGCAAAGCGGCAGCGCCAGCGCGGGCAACACGCTTTCGGCCGCGGTGAGCGGGTCGTTCGACAACGCTGGCACTGTGGTTGCCAGGAACGCGCTACAGATCGATGCCGGCAGCGTGCGCAGCAGCGGTCAACTCGGCAGCGAAGCGGCAGGTGCTCGTCTGGGCAGCCAGGGCGATATCGCGCTGCAAGGCGTGGTTGCCGCTGCGACCACGCTGCAGGCCAGCGCCGCTGGCGATCTGCAGCAGGCAGGGTCGCTAAGAGCGCAGTCGCTGGCATTGAGTTCCGGGCGTGATCTCACCGCTGCTGGCAACCTGCAATCGGCGTCCACGCTGGATCTGCAGGCACAGCGCGCACTGACGTTTGCCGGGCAGGGTCAGGCCGGTGGCGATGCTTCGCTGCGTGCTGCCACATTGACGACGCGCCAGGACGCGGTGCTGCAAGGCGCTGGCGCGGTCGTGCTGGACGGCGCAGCCATCGATAGCCGCGGCACACTGGATGCGGGCAGCGATCTGCAGATCCACAGTCAAGGCGATCTGACGCTGGTGGGCGTGGCACAAGGCGGGCGCGACGTTGTCTTGAATGCCACCGGTGCGCTCAGTAACGCGGCGCAGGTGTTTGCAGGGCGCACTCTGTCGTTGCAGGCAGGTAGCCTCGACAACACCACGAGCGGTGTGTTGGCGGGCGAGGACAACATCGCCCTGACCACTACGGCACTGCTGAACAACGCTGGCCGCGTGCAGGCCGGTGGCGATCTGCAGGTCAGCGCAGCAAATATGGACCAGGGCGGCAGCGCGTCTGCAGGCAAGGCGTTGCGCGCCGCCATCGCAGGCACGCTGGCCAATCGTGGCAATCTGATCGCCAAGGATGCGTTGCAGGTCGATGCGGCCACGCTGCGTAGCAGTGGGCAGCTGGGTAGTGAGCGGGCCGATGTCACCTTGAACAGCCGAGACGCGCTGCAACTCGAGGGTGTGGTGGCAGCAGCCACTGCATTGCGTGCGACTGCTGGCGACGATTTGCAGCAGGCCGGTTCGCTCAAAGCACAGTCGATCGCACTGCAGGCGGGACGCGACCTCACTGCAAATGGCACTCTGCAATCGGCATCCACGTTGGATCTGCAGGCGCAGCGCACGCTCGCCCTGAATGGACAGGCATCGAGTACGGGTGAGGCAACCGTCACCGGCGCAACGGTTCTGACAGGCGCTGCAGCAGTGCTGCAGAGCGGTGCCGGCACCACCCTGGATGGCGGCTCCATCGATAGCCGCGGTTCGCTCGATGCGGCGACCGATTTGAACGTGCGTAGCGCCGGTAATCTTGAACTGGCTGGCGTGGTCCAGGGCGGGCGCGATGTTGCGCTGACCGCTGCGGGCGCGTTGAACAATGGCGCTCAAGTCGTTGCAGCCCGCGATCTGCACGTGCAGGCCGCCAGCGCCAACAACGCCGCAACGGCAACCCTGGGTGCACTACGCGATCTGCGCGTCGATGTCGCTGGCGTGCTGGAAAACAATGGCAGCCTGCATGGCGAGCGTGGCCTTGCACTGAACACCGGCACGCTGCTGCAGCGCGGCCGTGTCTACAGCGGGGATGCGGTATCGATCTCGTCGACAGGCGCATTCGAAAACGCGGGTCAGTTGGTATCGGGCAAGGATCTGAGCATCGCTGCCGACAGCATCGTCAGCAGCGGGCAACTCGGCTCGGTCGACGGCGCACTGACGCTGACCAGCCAGAACGCGATCGATCTGCACGGTGTGGTAGCTGCGGCGACCACGCTGCAAGCCACCGCTGGCACCGATCTGCTGCAGGCCGGCTCGCTCAACGCGCAGGCCGTCACATTGCAGGCTGGCCGCGATCTCACTGCCGGTGGAGCCTTGCAGTCCGCGTCTGCGTTGGATCTGCAGGCGCAGCGTAGCCTGACGTTGAACGGTCAGGCGCAGGCGGGCAGTGACGCCAACCTGCGCGGCAGCAGCATCGCCACCGGCCGCGACGCCGTGCTGAAAAGCGTCGGCGCGATCAGCCTGGACGGTGCGGCAATCGACAGCCGTGGCACGCTCGATGCCGGCACGGACCTGCGCCTGCGCAGCACGGGAGCGCTTGCGCTCGCAGGCGTGGCGCAAGCCAATCGCGATGTGGTGTTGAGCGCAACCGACACCTTGAGTAATGCGAGCCAGCTGGTTGCCGGCCGTGATCTGTCGGTGCAGGCAGGCAACATCACTAACGTGGCGGCCGGCGTGTTGGCCGCCGATGGCAGCGTCACGCTGACCACTGGCGCGTTGCAGAACGGCGGCAGCCTGCAGAGCGGCGGCGATCTGCGCATCACCGCCGCCAGCATGGATCAGGGCGGTACTGCGATTGCAGGCAAGGCACTGACCGCGAAGGTCACTGGCACGCTGGACAACCGCGGCAACCTCATTGCCAAAGACACGCTGCAGGTGGAGGCAGGCAGCTTACGCAGCAGCGGCCAGCTCGGTAGCGAAGCTACCAACGTCAGCTTGATCAGCCAAGGCGACATGACGCTGCAAGGCGTTGTCGCCGCAGCGACCGCACTGCAGGCCACGGCAGTTGGCGATCTGCAGCAGGCGGGCTCGCTCAAGGCGCAATCGATCGCGCTACAGGCCGGGCGCGATCTCACCGCCGCAGGCACGCTGCAGTCGGCAACGCAACTGGATCTGCAGGCGCAGCGCGCACTGGCAATGAACGGACAGGCGGTGGCGACTGGCGATGCAACCCTGCGCGGCGCGCGGATCGGCACCGCTCAGGCTGCCGTGCTGCAAAGCGGCGGCGCGATCAGCCTGGATGCTGCCGCGATCGACAGCCGTGGCGCACTCGATGCAGGAACCGATTTGAATTTACGCAGCACCGGCGACCTGGCGGTTGCCGGTGTCGCGCAGGCCGACCGTAATGTGGTGCTGAGCGCAGGTGGCGCGTTGACCAATGCGGCGCAAGTCGTCGCTGGTCAGCGCTTGATCGTCACCGCAGCCAGCGCAAGCAATGCCGCCAGCGGCGTGCTGCTCGCGCAGGGCGACGCCACCTTCGCCATCGGCGGCTTGCTCGACAATGCTGGCGCCGTGCGCGCCGGCAATCAACTCGCCCTGGGTGTGGGGTCGCTGCGCCAGACCGGCCAGGCCTACGGCCTGCAACGCCTGGGGGTCATCGCCACTGGAGCGGTGGACAATCGCGGTGACCTGATCGGCGGCGATGGCTTGCGCGTGGAAGCGGCGCAAGTCAGCAGCAGCGGCCAACTGGGCAGCGAGCGCGGCGATGTCGCGTTGATCAGCCGCGGCAACCTGGAGCTCGGCGGCAGCCTCGCATCGGCTGGCAGCTTCTCGGCGCAGGCCGATGGCGCGTTGGCGCAGAGCGGCACCTTGAGCGCTGGCAGCACGCTGGAGTTACGCTCCAAGGGCGACCTGGGTGTGGCCGGCCAGCTCGGCGCTCAGCAGGTCACCTTGAGCAGCGACGCCGTGCTGCGTCAGCAGGGCACCGTCAGCGGTACGACGGTGGGTCTGCAGGGCGCCCGTATCGAGAACGCGGGGCAGACCACCGCTTCGGGCAACTTGAGCTTGCGTGCGGGTGAGATCAGCATCGCCGGCACGGTGGGCGCCGGTATCAACGCAGATGGCAGCCTCGGCAGCGGACGCACGCTGAGCCTGATCGCCGATCGCCAGCTCAGCGCCTCCGGCAAGCTGCTGGCTGGCGGCAACCTCACGGCGCAGGGCAGCCAGCTGCAGCTGGCGGGTGCCAGCACACGCGCAACCGGCAATGTCGCACTGAGCACCGGCGGCAACCTCGATCATCGTGGTGGCGATTTGCTCGCCGGCGGCACGCTCACCGTGCAGGCCGGCGGCAACATCGACAACGGGCGTCTCAACGCCGTCGCCGGCCAGATGCAGGCCAACCAGCTGAGTATCGACGGCGCCAGCCTGAGCAATGCCGGCGGGCGCTTGGTGCAGAGCGGCAACGGACTGACCCGCGTCAGCATCGATGGTGCGATCGACAACACCGGCGGCACGCTGGCCAGCAATGCGCAGGATCTGACCATCACTGCGGCCAGCCTGGAAAATGCGCAGGGACGGATCGAACATGCCGGCACCGGCGTGCTGTCGGTCAGCAGCGGTGGTGCGCTGGGCAACAGCAGTGGGCGCATCCTCACGCAAGGGCAACTGAACCTGGATGCCAGTGGCGCGTTGAACAACCAGGGCGGCGCGATTGCCGCAGCGGGCGATGCAGCACTCACTGTTGCTGGCCTCAATAACATCGGTGGTTCCGTCTCAGCACGTGAATTGAAGGTGCAAAGTACCGGCGCGGCCGACAACCGCAACGGCTTGCTGCAGGCCAGCGGTGGTGCGCTGACCTTGCGTGCCGACAGCCTCGGCAATGCCGGCGGCATTGTGCAGGCGGTCGCGAACGCTGGTGCGGGTGGAAGCCTGCGCGTCGAACTCAATCGCGGCCTGGACAACGGCAACGGCACGATAGGTGCCGGCACCGACGCAGTGGTTACTGCGGAAAACATCAGCAGCAGCGGCGGCAGTCTGCAAGCGGCGCGCGACCTCAGCGTCACTGCACGCGGCCAGCTGGACAATCACCAGGGCGGCAAGCTCAGTGCTGGCCGTGATCTCAACGTTGCCGTCGCCGGCGCGTTGCTCAACAGCGGCGGCCAGCTCGATGCCGGCAATACGCTGACCGCCTCCGGCGGAAGTATCGACAATAGCCAAGGCAGCATCGTCAACAACGGCGGTGGACTGACGCGCATCACCACCGGCGGTGCATTGACCAACACCAGCGGCAACCTCGGTGGACGCGGCAGCCTGGTGATCGATGCCGCCAGCATCGCCAACAACAGCGGCCAGCTGGTCGCCGGTGGCGACCTGATCGCCACCACCAATGGCTTGAACAACCAGGGCGGCAACGTCTATGCCGGCGCAAGCTTCCTGCTGCAGCGCGCAGGCGCCACGCTAGACAATCAGAACGGCACCATCAAGGCCGAGCAGGCAGTCCGCTTGAACCTGCAGAACTTGATCAACGCGGGCGGCAAGATCGGCGCCGGCAGCACCACCGGCGGCGCTGGCGATGTGGTGATCGATACCGTCGGCTTCGACGGTGGCGGCAGCATCCTGGCGCAGAACCTGCTGGACCTGACCCTGCGCAGCGACTACACCCATCGCGCCGGCGCCGATCTGGTCAGCAACGGGAACTTCAACCTGCGCGTGGGCGGCAACCTAGTCAACGAGTCCACGCTCAAGGCCGCGCGTACCCTGGATATCACCGCCAGCAGCATCACCAATCGGGCCGGTGCCAACATCCTCTCCAACGACACCCGTCTCAACGGCGGCAACGTCATCGACAACGCCGGCAGCGTTTCCGGCAACGGGGCGTTGTCGCTCGTTGCCAACAGCGTTTACAACACCGGCAGCATCGTCGGTGGCACTGTCTCGGTGAATACCGGCACCCTGGTCAACGGTGCCGACTTCGGTGGCGCGACCGACAACGCAGCCTACGGTTCGGCCTTGCTGGGTTCCACCGGCAACATGAATCTGATCGTGCGCGATCAGCTGCTCAATCGCGATGCGCGTATCTTCAGCCTGGGCAATATCGCGATTGGTGGGGCGCAGGATGGTGGTGGCACCTTGGTGTCGCGCACCGGGGTGGTCAATAACCTGTCGGGCAGCATCGAGGCCGACGGGAGCATCTTGATTGCGGCCAGCCAGCTGAATAATCGGCGGCGCGTGATCAATACGACCAGCGTGTCGACCGATCCTGGCAGCGACGATATTTACTCCGGCGGCGAGCTGATCGAAGGCAAGGCGATCCGGAACATCCAGGGCGCCCGGGCGCCTTATCCCTACACAGGGCTTGCGCCAGGCATTTATCGCAACTACCAGGTGATCCAGCAGGAGCAGCTGTCTTCCGCAAGCGCGGAGGGGAAAATTGCAGCGGGTGGAAACATCCTGCTGTCGGGCAGTGTCACAAATACGGCGTCGACCATCGCGGCAGCCGGCCTGTTCGCGGCCAATCAGCAAGGTCTTGGGGGGTTCTCGGATGCCATGATCGATGGCGGCGAGAAACTGCTCAACCAGGCGCTGGCGTTGAATCAGACGGTTCGACAAAGCGACGTGGAACACATCGTCACCGCGATCACCAACGACTGCATGCAGCCGGTTGGACAGAAGGTCGTTTGCTACTACGAGGAAGAAGATCAACGATTGAGTTCTTCGACGACCAGTAGCAGCTACATCGCCCTGGGCGCCAGCATGACCGGCGGCCAAGGCGTCAGCATCAACGGCGCCACTATCAGCAATGGTGCCGTCGGCAGCGACGGTCGTGGCATTAGCGGCGCTTCGCTGAATGGTGTCGGCGCACAAGGTGGCTTGAGCGGTCGCGCCACGCAAAGCGCCGGTGGAGTGGGCAGTCAGGCGGTGATCGGCCGTGCCAATGGCGGCGCGAACAGTATTCGTGTTGCCACCGGTACGACCGGCAGTGCAGGCACCCAGGTGGGCGCCAACACGCAGGACGCCACGCTCGCCACGTCGGGCGGCATCGTCAAGATGTCGGTCGCACCGGTCGCGTCCAACG
>NZ_MDSK01000053.1 GCF_002940205.1 Xanthomonas arboricola pv. guizotiae | reverse complement strand
CCTGCATGGTCAATTGTTCGCCACTTCTGACATGTACTGGAAAATTCCGCTGGTTGCGCCTCGCGTCGCGGCTGGTATTTCAGCAGCCTGCTAGTCCTCCCGGTCCGACTTGTCGCGCTGACATCAGCAAATGCACATGATGATTGCGCTGATCACCATATTTGCTTGGTGTGTGCACAGCGACCAATACGGCGACTTTGAACCGATTGACCAGCAATTGGCCAAGCGCTAAAGCGAGCGCTCTCCGTTGGTGTTGATCGAGTTGATGCGGAAGGGACACCTCGACTTCTCGGCAAACGCGTGCATTCTTGCGCGTCTCGGCCGCTTCGTTCGCGTTCCAAAAATACTGCGCATCGAAGCACCACGAAGGCGCCCCCTTTGGGGCAAGCATCTGATGGAAATCGACACCGCCTCGGTGGGAATAATTGTGACCAAGCCCCGTGCTTGTATCGAGCAGATCAAACCCTGCTCGGTAGGCTGCTGCTGCGACCGACGAGTCGCCATTGGCTCGGCTGAAAGACTTCATTGTTGCGTGATAAATCGCCATTTGTGAAACTCCTGTTTGTGGAGCACACAAAGAAGCGGCATAACATCCCGTGTCGAGAGAAAAGCGAACTCGACAACAAAGAGACATGAATCTCGGGGTTTTGAAGGGCTGTGTTGCCTAGCGAAGCCTAGCAACGAGGTGGCGAAAGCCACCGCACCGACGCGCAGCGTTGGCGCACGGTTTCTGCAAAGCAGAAACCATAAGTGCGCTATTGCTGTTTGATTCTTTATTTGAATTTCCGCGCTACGGTTGGGTCGGCAATTGCGCCCCCTACGTATGATTAATATTTATACTAGAAAATGAATAGAGTCTGTACAAATCTGATTTTGCACTGCCCTGTGCCGATTTCAAGGCAATGGTCTATGCAGCCGTGATGTCCCGTGGTTTTCGGAAATCCAAGCAGCAGCAGGACGAACTGCCGTCAGGTTGGTAGCATCGCCAAAGCCGATCGAACGCGAAGTCGCAACAACTGCAGAAAGAAGGACGCGAAATGCCCAATGACTACTGGGACATGGATGACAAGAACGCCCCCAACCTGTTGAACCTCGCCAGCGTGAGCACTTCGATGCTCGTGCCCTTCCCAGTGGGAAAACTGCCAGATGCTTCCGTGCTCTGGCTCAATGAGCGCTGGTTTCATGACCTAGGCATGGCCATCCACGACAAGCCAACTCGGGCCCGCATCTCAGCGTCCTTGCTTGAGCGCTTTGCCGTGACCTCTATCGAAGCTCACTGCGTTGCCGGCAGCTTCGGACGCCAGACACTGGGCGCTGATCGCTATGGTGGGAGCGGTGGGGCAATCCACGGAGGGAGTGGCCGCTGTGGCTCCGATGGTATGCTCATCGCCAAAGGAACCGGCCCCACGCCATTGGTCTCCGAGGCCCATGATTGGTCACACTCCCATGGCTGTCTCTATCTTTACGATGCCATTCGCGAGGCAGTCGCCAGCGAGATCCTCAACGCAGAACTCCCCCACGGGGCAGTTCCCATCGTTGCCATCATCGATGCCGGCTTCTCCCTGGCGCGCACCGATGCCGACGAACCGGAGCGGTGCGCCATTCTGATCAGGCCTGCTTTCCTGCGCTTGGCGCATTTCGAGCGCAGCCTGTATTTCGGGACATCAGGCAGTGCAAACAGCGATCAATTTCAAGATAGCCTGCGAGTCAAAGATGCCATCCACTTTGCCGACGAACACACGCAGCGCAATGCCCGCAATCCCAATGACCTAGGCGTTGACTTGTCTGCGCTCTACCTCCGCCTTGCCGAGCAGATTGCCGCAAGTCGCGCGCATCGCCTCTGGACCGGACGCCCGACAAGCGACAACATCACGTCGAATGCGCAGTTTCTGGATTTCGGCGGCTTCCGCGCAATTCCCACCTGGAAGCGTGGCACTGATGGGCATCGTCACTTTTTCGGCGATGAGATGCGTGATGTTCGCCACTCGCCTCCCTCGCTTGCCTATTTCTTCAAGAAGTATTCCCGCTTTGACAAGGCAATCGCCAACATCGATCAGCTGCTTATCCAGATCGAGCATCACATGGAAGCTGCGTTTCTCCATCACTGTGCAGAAGCTTGTGCCTTGCCTCAGTCAAGCCCAGAGGCGTTGCATTTCAAAGCGCTCATTGCGCGCTACTACCGCGAGCAACAGCGCATTGACTATGCGTTCGATCAGCCCACAAAGCACGGCGAGCGCCACGATTGGCTCTCTGACCACATCAAAGGCAAAGCAACCCAGGGCTCTCAGACAGGCGAGGAGATCAACTCGCTCCTGCGCGCACTTCCGAATGCAGCTCTCCATCTTTGTGCCGCCAACCGCTGGCTGAGACCACGACCACGCCTTTCCTATCGCGTCTCCAAGCGCCGGGCGATCAAGCTGGTGCGGTCGATCCTTGTCGATCGGTCGTCGGGACCCGAGCGGGTCTCGGCCTTTATCGCAACCGAGGTCGCGGTCTCGCGCCGTGTTTGGAAAGGCTTACCACCACACTGGCTTGTCTTGGGCTACGCAAGCGATCACGTGTCCACCGCTTTGTATTTCTTTGATACGCATCGTATGGCCCATACAGTCCAGCTGGAGGGACCACGCGTGCATGGCGGAACACTGCTTTTCGGCGCCGAAGTCGCAGATGAGACACTCGGCATCACCAATTCTGGCCATAGAACCGTCGCGCGTGTCGACTGCGAACCCACCAGCTACCTGGTAGGTCTAAGCTTGAACGGGCGTGCATCAATTCCTGCCGCACTGCTCACCTTCCCGGACGCTGCAGTTGCAGCGCAGACATTGAGCTCAACCACCGCCCATGCAACCTAATGCCGTTGATGCGCAGGCGTTTGGCCTGGCAATGCAACTCCTGTTCAAGACTGACCGCAAGAAGTTCAGTATCGCAGCGGCTTATGTGTGGCTATGGCCTGCAATTCGCCTAGGCCAGCTCGTCACGATCGAAGACGAAGACGGGGTCTGGACCGGCTACGCCTTATGGGCTTATCTGACGCCTGAAACCGCCACTCATTTGGTTCTGCAAGATCCGCCGTTCTTGCCAATTAGCGACTGGAACGAAGGTGATCAACTCTGGATCCTGGATTTCGTGGCTATGCCAGGGCATCACCGACGCCTGGCGAAGGCACTTCGGGACCGCTTGCGCCCTCACTTCAAGCAAGCGCATCGCTTGGTGCGAGATAAGACGGGCGCTATGCTTGGAGCCAAGACTCACACACTTTGCAGAGATGGCTGAGGAAGACACGTTGCTTCCTTGATACGAATGGACGAACCGAAGCGACAAGGCAGTTGCAACCTATGCACGATGTGACGTCAAGGCCGAATAAGGCCTGGACTGGATTTTTGTTCCTGGGCTTCGGTTCTGGTTTGCCTTATCCGCTGATCGGCAGCACCTTAGGCTATTGGCTCAGCGAAAAGTCGCTTTCGATCGCAGTCATCGGTGCCTTGGCTTGGACCGCACTTCCCTACTCCCTCAAATTCCTATGGGCCCGCCATCTCGACCAACGTCGTGCGCCGGTCGTTGGAAGCACCATGTCGCACCGTCAAGGCTGGATTGTCTTGTCTTCGATCATGGTCGCCATCTCTCTCCTAGGCCTTGTCCTGAGCGTTGTCGCTGGCAGCCTTCCGCTGATTGCACTGAGCTGCATCGCAGCAGCCTTTGGCGGTGCGACCCTGGATGCCTCAGTCGATGCGTTCCGGATCGAACAAGAGGCAGTGCACCAGCAGCCAGCCAAGCTCCTCACTGCCTACCAATTTGGCTACCGCATTGCTCTACTGCTGAGCGACGGTCTGGTGTTCTTGCTCGCAGCGCGGCTGTCCTGGCAAGTTTCTTATGCACTTCTGCTTCCCCTGATGTTAGTGCCCATCTGCGGAACGCTCTTTCTGCGATCTGCCCCCGATAGCGTCCTCACCCCAGGTCGCACGAGTGCGGAGAAGCACGGGGCTCCGTTGGTGTCGCTTCGACCCTCCACGCTCCAAGGATGGATCGCGGTGGTCGTCTTCATCGGCTGCTATCGCCTACCGGACATTCTTCTGGGTCCCATGATCAATCCCTTCTTCTATGCCCTTGGCATTGGAAAGAATGTGGTCGGATCCCTCCATATCTGGCTTGGTATCCCAGCAGCCTTCCTCGGAATTTTGGCTGCAGGCACAAGCTTGAAGCGCATGTCCTTAAGCACGACCATCCTTGTTGGCGCAGCTCTCCAAGCCCTTGCCCTCCTCGTTCTTGCATCGCTTTCGTCCCACGAGCAGTCTGCTGAACTACTTTGGGCTAGCGTTATTCTTCAAAACCTTGCCAGTAGCTATACCGGCATAGCCCTGGTTGCTTACATGTCAAAGCTGGTCACGCTCGGACGAGCCGGTGAGCACTACGCTTGGCTAACCAGCTTTTACTCCATCTTCGGCAGGGTGCTTGCCGGCTTCTCAGGCCTAGCAGTGGCTTATCTCACCACGCTCCATGGACAAAGCCAAGGCTATGGCATGTTTTTCATTGGCATCTGCCTGACGTGCGTGCCCGCCCTCCTCGTCTACTTGCTCATCATTCGGAATAACTTGAAGGAGCGACCAGAGCCGTAAGTGCCATCACGCTGTTGCCTTGCAATGACCTTGAGCTGTTTGCGAGAACATGTAATGCGTGAGCTCAGTCGTTATGCACAGGCCGGTGCAAAAATGAACACTATTTGCTTGACGTTTGAGTGACAACATCCGAACCATCAGTCAGCCCCGTCGAAACCGTCAGCCCAGAAGCACAAGGCGAGGTCACGTCCGTCGTCGAGACATAGATTTTATACGGCCCTTTCGTCAATGTCGCTGGTTGGGTCCAAGCTGCATTTTTTATCACGGCCCGAGGCTCACGCATGCCTTCCACAAAAGCATATTTTTTAACGATATCACTATATCTTTCACAGCCTCGGGCTTTTTTGTCAGTAGAAATTACAGCTAGGGCAGCTACTGTCCAAGCCTGAGAACTTTCATCACTGCGATGAACGCCGAAGCTCAACGCTGCTACCTGGGACTTCTGATCATTCACTGAAACTCGATAGTGACGACAAAGGGGCTCGTCTCTGACAATCTCGGCCTTGCCGGCTCTAATTAATTTGTTGACCTGAGACTCTTCAACAATAACACCGCTACTGAATAGCGACACCAGTTCGTCAAGCACTTTTTCTGAACCATAGGCGTCAGCACAGAATGTGGCCGATACTAAAATAGAAAAGGCCACGATAGCTGAGGACCATACACTACTCTTATAAAGTTTCACTCCAGCCCTCATTGCATTTAAAACGCTTCAAGTGTTGTCTTGAAGCCTTCCCAGGTGTCGGCCCAGATTAGCGCTAACCAATTAGATGCCTAATTGGCTAGCACCAGCGGACCTCATCAGTTTCGACTTCTCGTGAGACCAAGCAAGCACTCGCCCTTCAAACTCGCCTTTACATACACCGACGTTTCACCAAGACTGGTTTTATAGAAGACATCCTTACTAACGTTGGCGATTGGCTCATGGGGATTTGGGGGCAAGACATATGGAGTGAGCGCAAATTTTTGCTTGATCTTAGACACTTCATAACAGCGCCCGGGAGCTAGCTCCATATACATAAAATTCACTCCTTTATCGAGCTCAGGCGGGACCCTGAACTCAATAAAAGAGATCCCATACTGATCCCGCGTCTTGAATGCATTTGAGCGAAAAGCAATATTCAACGCTCGACTTGAACTCACCTGATGTAAATCACGGAGTCCAATTTCGCGAAAGGTCTCATAATTTACCGGCTTATTGGGATCATAGATTTTACCAATTACTTCATCCATGGCGAGCCCTGAAACTCCATCTTCCGCAACGGCGCTTGTGCAGAAGACAGCCATCAGCAACGTAACCGCAAGACCTTTGTGCACGCCCAACATTACTGGCCTCTCAAATAAGCACGCAATTCAATTTCAACCTGATCTAAAGGCTATAAATATCTAAAGCAACCGACAACAAGGAAGAGTCACCTTTGACCAAAGCATAAAGAGTCCCTTGGTCAACCCTGTGCAGCGCACCGATTTGAGCCAGTGAAACTACTTGACCATCGATCTCGGCAATTGCCTCTCCCTTTTTCAGAAATCCTGTTTTACTTTTTGAATATGTCATGAGGCGCGTTTTACCATTAGTGACCCAGGCTCCCACGTATTTGTCGTCTGAGTGATCATGTGATGGTGATACAAGAATTGAATCGACCAACACGCCTTTTGACAGCGCACCATCTTTAGCTGCAAGAGAATTATTCTTATTAATCTTCTCGGGACGAGGATCTATATCACCAATGATCCCTGGCTTCGCCTGAATTTTTAGGTCAGTGGACAGGTAGTAGGTATCACCAGAATAATAGTTAACAAATTGAGCGCACGCGCCTTTGATTGCATGAACTCGAACATTGTCAACCTTGCTTACCTTGGCTAGGGGGACTACCAAATTCGCACTCCCGCCCTCCACATAGAAATTGTCTTTAAGCTGAGACTTTTCTGAACATAGAGCCCTAGCAGCACTCTCTCGCTGGTCATTTGAGCGGGCCTGCCCGACCGTTAGGCCGGCGAGCGTAAGCACGCAAATCGAATTTAAGGCAACCCTAACTATGGACATCGAAAGCACCTTTTTAACGCGAATGTAAAATCAAGGGGTTGGAACAATGATAGTCGGAGTTACCTCACTATATCCACCAACAACCTTTGTATCACTGGGGCCAAGCACGCCTATGCTGAGATAATTTGCAACGCCCCTCACAATATCATTGGCAAATTTCTCACTTTGATTAAACTCAGCATTGGTAAAACCATCTTGATAGAGGTTTTGGTAAAGGGTTCGAGCAGCTGCTGCGTTATGTGCTAGCTCATGCATCACCAAGAAATTCGCCCCTCCCATTAGATCGGAATACCCCTTGATGGTGTCAATGTTTATTGATATCTGTGGGTCGCCGTTGTTATAGTCGGACTGCCCAGTCGCAAACCCATTACTATAGCTAGTGCCCGCTTCATTTACCTTATAGTCTGCATTGAGCATCAGACTCTTGATTTCAGACATCTGCACGGTTGAACCATCGCTCATTTGCATATAAGCATTATCAGGAAGCGAGCTGATGGAGTCTTTAACAAAGTAGATTGCATCGTCAAACTTAACCAGAGCGGCCGACTCTTCCGCTGTCAACGCACGCGTGAAGTTGAGATCGTATTCCGGCGCTGTTGGAAGAGGAGTGCCACCCCCGCCTGGAGGACTGATAGGCCCTGGCTGTTCAACTGGTGGTGAAGGGGGAATAGTCGGAGGTGGACTTGGAGGCGGGTTAACTACCACTGGCGGTAGCTCAGTCGGCGGCTCGCTCGGATCGACATCCGCAGCGGCTGCCGCACCTGCTACTAGGAATAACTCTTCGTTTGTCAGTTCTCTCATTACAGCACTCCCTGCAATATTTCTATTGATAAATTGCTGTTTCGCTTTCTTTTCTTCCTAAACATCATTTTTTTATTTTCCGTGCAGCCCATAAATAACAGTCCATTGCAATCCTGGCTCACATAGAGTTAGGGAAGCTCTGAACAACTCCTCGATAGACTTCTGATCGACGCCTGAGGTTGGAGCCATCACGCGTAAGTGATTGATTTTCAGCAACGGAGATTGTCGTGATCAAGCGAAATCCCAAGTTCGCTCGCAACGCCAAGAGTTGTTCAGAGGTTCCTTAGAGCTAGGCAGACTCGAAGCGCTTGAAGACAAATTTACCTTTGTTGGCCTCTTACTCTTGGCATGCAAACCTCATTTCTGCAACGTGACCGTTTCAAAGGTAGCATCTGGCGCATATTCATGCGCCCATCTCAGAACAGATATCTCTGCGTCAAGGCTCTTTTTATTCCTGGGCACAAATAAGGTGAAAGTAGGATTTTTTGAGCAAGAAGCCCCCGACTTTTTGGTGTCGGCTTTACAGTTAAAGTGAATGAGCCCAGCAGCTTCGACCGTATTATCACTCTTGATCGCAACCGCACCTTTCTCAATGCAGCTCTTGTAGCGGCAACCGGATACCAAGGTCAACCCATTCCCCACCTCAACGTCTTTGTTGGGTGGACCGCTCAGAGCCTCCCCAAACTGCTGCACCAATGGTTTTCCAGGAATAATATAGTCACCCGCTGACTGACCAAAGTAAGCCGATAGGACCGCAGAATTAATCTTGGCAGGCGCAGCCGTGGCCAAAACGCTCCCCCACAATGAAAGGATCATTATTGTAATTGATGCAATTCTTTTGTTAGCTTTCATCTCAGACCTCACGTTATAAGTCAACATTTAACCGCCACCCGGCACGCTGCCGTTTGTAATATCTTGTTGAATAAGCGCGGCCTCTCTGTCTCGCCTTGTATCATACGCATCACCGAAATCGTTCAGATTGGTAACAGCATCTTGCCAATGTCCCGTTGTTACTTGGGTCCAGAAATTGGGGGTTGCCGTGGCAAGGCCAGGGCCGTATTGGTAAGCAACACTTGCGATGGCGGTCTGGACGCCACCAGGCAGCTGATAAAAGTCTGCATAATCTGAAGAATTGTTATAGCTATTAACAACCGTATTTAAGATGTTTGATCGAACTGCGTTATCCAACGCATCTGCCTGCGCCTCGGTGATGTGGAGAGGGTTGTTTTGAACGGCATTCAGCGCATCTTGGCCTGTTAGATGAAGGTAGGGCGTCAACGTAGTCACAAGCGCCTGATCCACACCTAGCGCGGCAAGGCTTTCGGCAGTTTGGCCACCCAAATCGACTCCGGTTGCCACAGTCACTCCGCTCTGATCTATGACCACGCCGTTATTGGTCGGGACGTATGCATCTAGCTGTTGCCCGCCCTCGACGCTATCAATGAATGCGTTGTCAATTCTGTTTTCAGCAGTCAGCGGGACAAAGACATCACCATCGTTGCCCCCTCCTCCACCTTGTGGCGGCGGTGGGGGTTGCTCAACTGGCGGTGCTGGCGGCAATGTTGGTGGTTCTGATGGAGGTGGATTAACGACCACGGGGGGCAACTCAGTGGGCGGCTCGCTTGGATCGACGTCCGCAGCGGCTGCTGCACCTGCCACTAGGAATAGCTCTTCGATTGTTAGCTCTCTCATTGCAGCGCTCCATCCCATGCGTTTAATTGTGATCCAATCATTTCTACTATTTGATTCGCAATAAGGCTTCTCTCTCTGAATTACTTTTACAAGTATTACTCCTTATCCTTGGCTGGATTTTCCGGCTGTTTCCACTGCATTGTCCTGTTCAAAGCTGCTTGACTGCTCTTTGATCAGGGGCCTCAGGTTCCCGTTAACGAAGAGGTAGTGCATATCGCACATCCGAGAGATGTTCTTGTCGTGCGTTACGATGACTGTGGTCGCGCCGATGCTCTTGATGTTCTTCATCAGCTGTATGCCCATCTGCTCATCAACCCCAGTCGTTGGCTCATCCATCAACAACAGCTTGGTGCGCCTGTAAAACGCTCTGGCCAAGAAGATCCGTTGTTTTTGGCCACCTGACAGCGTATTTCCCAAGTCGCCCACTCTGGTGTTGAAGCCCATTGGCATGCGCTGGATATCGTCGTGGATGCATGCCAATTTAGCAGCCTGCACAAGACGCTCTTGATCAATGTGCTCATCAAACATGGAGATGTTTTCCGACAACGTCCCGGACAACAGATTGTCTCCCTGCATGACGATGCTGACCTTGCTCCGGTAGCTCGACTTGCCGACTTTGCGCAGATCTTCTCCATTGACTAAGAAGTCCCCAACTTGAAGATCTTCAAGCCCCGCCAGAACGCGGATGAGTGTGGTCTTACCAACGCCTGAGTTCCCGACAATTGCAATCACTTGGCCTGCCGGGGCCCTGAGCTGCAAGGCGCTCATGATCCACTTGTCCGTAGACGAGTAGCGGAAATAGCCGTTGGCGATGGCAATGGCGGGCGCAGCGTCTTCCAGTGCGCCGTTACCATGCAGAAACGACTCAGGCTCGCTGTGCGTGATGTCTGAAATGCGCTCGGTGTGTAAGCGAAGCAGCCGGAGCTGCATCAGGTAGTCGGCCAGATTGATGCTGCGTTGGCTGAACTGGGTCGCGTAGATCAAAAAGACCGTCAGCACCCCGATCGTCATATCGCCACTGAGCACCAGCCGTGTGCCCTCCCAGATCACGAAAATGCGGCACAGGCCTTGGATGAGAAGCTGGACAGAATCGAACCCAATGCGGATACGCTCGGCCCCGATGGTTGCATTGGTCGCTTTCGCGCTGTAGTTCGTGAAGCGCGACGTCCAGAGCGCTGACTTGTTGAACAGCTTGATGGGCTGGATGCTTCGGACCGTTTCGTAGAGCAAGCTTTGCCGGCGTGCATCAATGTTGATCTGATCAAGGTTGGCTTCTTTCAGTTTGGCGTAGTAGGCGTAGCGCGAACCCACATAGGCAATGGTGAAAGCCAACAAGGCGAAGGCAAGCGGCGCGTCGTAGCTCATCAAGAGCAACAACATGAGGAAAGACATCACCCCATCGATGACCGCTTCCATCATCTTCGTCGTGAGTGACTGCTGGATGGAGTAGATCGACTGGAAGCGGCTTGAGATATCCCCGGTGTGCCGCTTTACGAAATACGACTGGGGTAGCGACACGAGGTGACGGAACAAGTTGCTGCTCCACCGTAAGCCAGTGGTCGAAGAGATCCACAGCAAGGTCCACTTCCTGGCAACGGTCAAGACGAGCTGGACCAGGAGCACGATCGAAAAGCCGATAGCCAATGTGGTGACCAGACCATCGTCCTTGACGCTGAGCACCTGATCCATGGTCAGTCTCAGATATTGCGGCGCAATCAGCGCACAGCCTTCCAAGAAGAGCGCCAAGATGCCCACACCCCAGAACGCGGGCACCAGGGACCGAAGCGAGCCTGCCAGATCGCGAAGCGATACCGACGGCACACTCTTGATCTTCTTGAAGGCCGGGCCTGGATGCGCCTCCAACGCAATGCCGCTAAAGAGCTCATCGAACTCATCGAGCTTGATTTTTTTGACGCCGGTTGCAGGATCGCTGATGTGCACGTGCCCGCCCCGCACAGCCGTCAGAACGACAAAGTGCCCGTGGTGCAGGTGGACCATGCAAGGCAACGACAGCTTGGGCAGTTCGTAAAGCTCCAAGCGAAGCGGACGCGTCGTGAGTCCGTTGGCGTCAGCGATTTCAATCAGTGAGGCGAGCGTTGCCCCACTAGTTGACACCGTAAAGCGGTTGCGAAGCTCCCCAAGGCTCGTTTCATGGCCGTAGTAGGAGAGCAGCATCGCAATGCAGGCCAGGCCGCACTCACTCGACTCCGTCTGACGGATATGCGGCACACGGCGCTTCGAGGAGAACACCAGGCTTGGTTCAGCAGAGCGATCCGGCTCGGCATCGCCATCGGCGGATGGTGTCAAGACGTCCTTCATCGCTTTTCACCCGTCAAGCGCGATCCCATGGTTTGGAAGGGGTCAAACATCCACTCCCAGATCTTGCGGCCCTCCAAGATCAGTTCCGCGTCCACTTCCATCCCCGGCAGGAAGGACTTCGCTTCTTGGGCAACTCCAATGGTCTGGGAAGGCAAGGCGACTTTGGCGGTGTAAACCGGCTCAGTGGGCGACTGGCGACCATAGCGGCGCTCCAACTCACCGATGGGACTCGTTTGCGTTGACAGCGATGCGATGCGCCCCTGGATGGCGCCATATTTTGCTTTCGGGAATGCGGCGATGTTGAGCAGCACCTCGGTGCCGACATTCGCATGTCCGATGGCCCTGGAAGGAATAAGAATTTCAGCTTCGAACACCGACTCGCTTGGGGTGATGGACGCGATGATCGAGTCGGTGCCAATGCGCTGACCTTGGGATGCATAGATTGCTGCAACGGTGCCGCTCAAGGGTGAAGTGATGGTTTGCAGCCGGTCGGACTTGGCTCTGGCCACTTGATCTTCGATCGTGGACTTCTCACGCTCGATCTCACTCGCTTGTCTGCTCGCGGTTGTCTTTATCTCGGTGATTTCACCCAGCAATGCGGCACGCTGATTACGAAGTGTGGACTGCTGCGCGCGGGCATCCTGGATCTCCGCTTCTGCATCCAAGAGAGCATTTTCGTAGGTAAGGTAGGTGTATTTGGACACATACTTCTCAGCAAGAAGCGGCTCAATGGTCTTCAAGAGTTCTTTGTTCTTGGCGTATTTCTTTTCCAAGATTGAGATCTTGCGAGCGACTTCCTGCATCGCGCCGGTCGTTTCTTCGACTTGACGCGTCAGTTCCCGCTCACGCTGGCCAGAAAAGTCATGCGTCTGCAATTGCTCCTTGGTCAGCTCTTCTGATCGGGTGAGCGCACGCTTGATCGTCTCATCGGACAAAGAGCGACCCGCTTCGTCGGTGATGTCGGCTGACAGCTCCGCAAGCACTTGGCCCTTCTTGACCAAGGCATTGGGCTTCAATGTCGTCGACAGGATGAGGCCAGGCGTTCCACTGCGGATATCCACTCGCCCATGGGTCGAGATGATCTGGCCAGACACGTGCTCCCGCTTGGAGTAAGACGCGGTCAGAACAAACGTGGCCAGCAAGAGGAAAAGCGCACAGCCAAAGCCAATCCAGATCCGGATGGACGAAGGAAACGCATCTTTTAGGTCGCCGAGTGTGGACGTTGTCTCCGGCCCCTTTCGCTTGCGAAAGAGCGGTTGTTCTGCGTCATCCGTCTGACCTGACTCGCTATCCATAGCACCTACACTTCGGGATCTACTGCACAACTTGTGTGGGCTGAGGCTACCCGCGCAGACATTAAAATTACATTTGCATTTTGTTGATCTGGCGTTGGCATCGGCGCCAAACCTAAGTTCGCAAGCCCCACGCTATTGCTTTTTCAGCAACCAAGGCTTGCGTCAAGCGAAGGTGCGTTGCGCAAAGCGCAGCCACACATTGCTAGGTCAAAGCATGAATCCTACGCTCAATGCGTCAGCCACCGCCCCCATCACCACCACTTCCCCCATCGCCGCCAGACATCACCTGCTGCTGAGAGTGGGCAGCAAGCGTCATGACGGGGCCTGTTGGGTTCTTGTCGATTTCTTCGCGCTCGCGCTGGAATTGCACCATCTCCTGCACCCGTTGCTGATCCATTGCCTCTGTCTTTTGCAAGGTCTCATTGATGCCGGGCGATGGCGTGTTGAGCGAGGTTTCCGAGTGAAAGCCCGGCGTTTTGCCAAAGACAAAGGCGACATCATCTTGGATGATCACTTTGCGGAGTTCATCCGCGCGTTCGATTCCTGACTCTTTGACGGCATGCAATACCTCGGCCGTCTTCTCATCGGATGTGCCCCTGGGGAGCTGCGCCTGGATGGCAGAGAACAACGCGTAATCTCGATGATCAGACGGAAACGCCTGCTGAGTTACGTCTTGGAAGGGCCTCGCTTGCTCGACCCGATCCTCATCGTGTTCGTGTGCGTTAGAGCGGGCAGTTGTCCCACCAAAACCTGGTGACGACGCATAGGCAGCGGGTTGGCGCTCCGGCAAGACGATCTGCGCCGGCACTTCGCTTTGCGTTGGAATTGCCGGCGACGAGGCCTGCATCGCCTCTTGCTGCTCTGCCTGCAATGGAACAGCCGATGGCGCATCGTTCTGTGGCGTGCCTACTCGGGCTTGCTGCTCACTGCCCTGCTCCACCGCCGCATTCGCCGATGTCGGCCCTGTCGGTTTCAAGGACTCTCGGCGCGCGTGTTGTGCCTGGGACAACGCCGCATCCAGGTCTTGGCCGGCAACGCCTGTTGCCGGTAAACCTCGGTCTTGCTGGAACTGCCTCACGGCATGTTCGGTCTCCGGACCATAGTGCCCGTCTTGCGGCACGGCCTGACCGTTTGGACCACGGGCATCCACTTGCTGCAAGCGATACTGCAAGAACTCGACCTCCTGCCCTCGGTCGCCGAGGCGCAGCCCTTCCACCTCACTTGATGCCGGCGGCTGCGTCGGCACAGTGGCCTTAGTAGGCGCTTGATCGGCAGAGGTCGAAGCGGATGATGCGGGCCCGGCACTCGGCGCAGACGCGCTCGCCCCCGTTGGAACCCATGCCTCCGCCTTAGGCTGGACTGCGCCGGCTGTCGGGGGTGCGGCAACCTCAGGTGTTCGGGTTTCTTGGGGTTCGCGTTGCGCGACAGGTTCGGGCTTCGGTTCGGCAGGCTTGGCGACCGGGCGCACGTCTTCGGGCGGCGACGCGCTGACGGATGCAGGCATCACGACCGGAGCAGGCGTTACCGTCTCCGCAACGGCAGGCGCGTCGGGTGTGCGTGCAACGTCTCGATCCCGCTGCGCATTAATGGCTGCCTGAGGCGCTTGGGTTTCATCCACACGCGGAGCGGTGACGGTCGTTGCTGCGAAGCCTGCGACCTGCTGCGCTTCTTGCGTGGAAACGCCCTGCCGATTGGCCTCCCGCAACGCTTGTTCGTAGGCATCGCGCTCCTGAGGCGAACGATGTTCGATCTGTCGTTGGCCAAGCTCAGGCACGGGAGACGCCTGGGCGTAAGCTTGCACCTGCTCCCGTGCGTTTTGGATGTCTTCACTACTGGTGACCGCTGCTACGCGGATGACGCCGTCACTACCGCGTTGCAGATGGGCAATGGGGCTGTCGAGCTGACGCGCGCCCTGTGCATCGGGATCGAGCGTCAAAGAAGAGTTCGACGCATCCAGGCCCGAGTTTGCACGCGTGGTGTTGATGGCGAACTGGATGGCAGCAAGGGACTCAGCATTCGGATTGAGGCCATAACCTGCATAGGTTGTCGCCAGGCTCGATAGGTCTAGCTGATCCTGGGTCGGGCGCTGCCACTCGGGGAGCGCTGCCATCGTTTGTTCGTGTTGTTCCAGATGTGGCTGCATGGCAATGCGGGTCGCCGACAGTTCCGCAGCGATCGGGCCGGTTGCCACCTCGCCGTTATGGCGCCAAACACCATCAGCAAATTGATATTGCTTGCTGTTGGATGCCTGCAAGTTATCCGGATTGAGCGCGGCAGTGACGGCTGACGGCGATTGAATACCAGCGATCGTGTCCCAGCCATCCAGGCGGTGCGCGACCTGATACCGAGCGGCAAGGCCCGCTGGCCCCTGCACGATATTGCTTTCCACGACCTCAGCTGCTTGCGCGTCAAGTTGCGCAGCACGCGCAGGCGGCGCAACTTCGGCCTGAGTGGTGTTGCCGCCATTTGGATCAATGTCGGTAACGCGGGTGCGCTGCCACTGACCAGTATCGGCGTCACGCGTCCAGTTCGCTGGCAACAAGCTTGGAAGATCAGTGCTGCTGGCTTCCAGGTTGTATGGGCTACGCGGCGGCGGCATCCGGCTCATCGCCAGTTCGACAGACGTATTGGCGGCTCGGTAGTCCAACTCACGTCGGGTATCGAAGTCTGCCGAAAACGTTGTCTGCTGCGGATGGTCAATTCCATCGGCACGAAGATCAGCAGCCATCGGCTGCACCCATTGCCGCCCGTTGAAGCTCCACTGCCTGCCCAGGGAGTCCACTTGATGCGTGATCTCACGCTCATCCAGGGTCGCCATTATCTTGTCAGACACGACGTAACCAGCAACGCCGCCCACAGCCCCACCAACGGCGACGCCAACTGGGCCACCCACTGCGCCAATCTCCGCTCCTGCCCAAGCACCGGCCCAAGCACTTGCGTTGTTAGCGGCGTAGTTGCGCAACTCGTGCTTTGCACCCAGCAGGTTGTCCTGCGCGAGCAACGTGCTCACCCGCTGACTGGTCCCAATCGCATCGGTCGCCGATGCCAGCAAGCCCGTTACGCGAAGTGCCTGCCCAGCAGACAAATTCCTATACAACAGCTCTGGAGAGACCGCGCCACGCATTGAGCGAGGAAAAGCCTGCTCGACCGCCTTGGTGCCAGACTCAGACAAAGGAAGACCCCCTTTGGTTTGAGTCTGCTCGATGGAGTCGCCAAGCCCCTGCAAACCAAGAGCTGCATTACCTTTTACCGCTTTAAAGCCAGGCTGATCGACTGCTTGAAGGCTTGCGACGAGATTTGATTCGGACTTTAGGACCGCAGGCCAACGAGCCTCGGCTCCTGTTAGCTTGTCGAACTCACTGATCTGGAGAGCGTGCTTTTGCTGGTAGCTCTGAATATCACTGAAGAACTTTTCGTTGTGCTTATTTGCCGCCTCGGATGTCATCCCGTCAGGGGTGTTGGTCAGCAGATGGCCATTGACCATGCCTACTTTCAGCGTGGCACACAGCCGGTCAGTTTCTGCTGCCAAGTGCTGACCTGCTTGCAGATCTCCTTTTCTCAAGTAAGCCTGACCATCTGGACTGTCTTCTAGGGAACCTCTGAACAACTCTTGGCGTTGCGAGCGAATTTGGGATTTCGCTTGATCACGACAATCTCCGTTGCTGAAAATCAATCACTTACGCGTGATGGCTCCAACCTCAGGCGTCGATCAGAAGTCTATCGAGGAGTTGTTCAGAGCTTCCCTAGCTCTTGCAAGGCATCGTTCAAACCAATCGAATACGCCCCCAATGGGCCGCCATTGTGAGGCGACACATCCAGCTTCAAAGCCAAAGCTTTGTCCGCTGGAAGGTTAAGCATATTTCGATCTCCGTGGAGATCAAAGAGCGAATTCTTCGAAAGCTCTTGTAGCAAATCGCTTTCTTTAAAAGCGACTTGCTCGATGAGATGGTGACCCTGAAAAACGGGCTTATCGTTCTTGGCCATAGTCCATTACGCTCCGGCTATTGCACGATAAAAATGAACTAAGCGATCAATAGGTCGCGGCGTCGGTGAACAAAAGCCCGTCAGAACTCGGCTTGACACCGATACCTGCTTTTCGGGTTTCGTTCTTCAAGAACGCATCGCACACCACAATCGAGGGCCTCTCACTCATTCGAAAGATGTGGGCTGACCCAACAATCTCTGGCAGAAAAGCGAGTTCGGCTCCACCGGTTACGCTTAGCATTTCCACATCCTTGCCCGTCTCGTGGTCATGTGCCAAGGTGACTTTGTATTTGGAACGCGACTTGTCTAGCGCAGCCAACTGCCGAATGACGTCACATAGATAGTGCGTCGGCCCTTTGCTGCCATCTGGCAAAACGTAGTCGCAAATCGCGAACTCAAAGGCACCTGGGTCAACAGACTCCAGGACTTCCTTCAGTCGCTGGGAGACGAGCCAATAGCCGCTAAAGCCACCCTCAAGATCACGGGGCGGCTTATTCTTGCCTGCGCCATGGACCAAGCGAGGAGTTTCTCGCAAGGGCGGAATTCCGCCTTCTGCAGGACGAAGGATGCGCGAAGGAGGCGTCAGCAACACATCGATGTTTTCAATTTCAACGTTGTGCCCTGGGCCGCCTCCCCGGATGTCGGGCCGCAACACATAGAACTGTCCCTTTTCAGGCTTCTGGTTGGCAAGCATTGGACTGTCTTCCATCTGAGTCATGATGAGTTCTACTAAGAGCGGCTAACAAAACCCTTGAATTCTGTTGAGTCGGCGACAACATTGCCGGCATGACACGTCGCAACGAGATCCCTAGTGCGCTTTGG
>NZ_MDSK01000052.1 GCF_002940205.1 Xanthomonas arboricola pv. guizotiae | reverse complement strand
GAACGTCGCATCGATCTCCACTTGGCGTTGCTTTCGCTCGCATCCTCCATCATCTGCTTACGCCTTCTTCCTGGGTTTTGTTAGCCGCTCTTAGCACCCAAGCCCACCACGGCCAGCGCAGGCGCAGCGCGGCAAGCACGCTGACCGCCACATAGAACAGGAAGGCCGCGCCATGCAGGCGCCCGAACAGCCACACCACAAGCTCGGTGGTGTGCGTGCCGTACTTGAGCAACATGCCGAGCAACAACCCAGCCCAGGTCAGCCCCTCGATAAAGGCGGCCACCGCAAACAGCCGGCCGATCGGCGACAACGCAGAAGAAGCACGCATGCAACACTCCAGACGGGCAGGGATTGCCGCGACGCGATGGCGGCGACGACGCCCGCTGGCAGCTGCATTCTACAGAGCGCATCGCGCATCGGCAGCCGGCCCGCGTTGCTGGCGATAATGGTGGCCCTTGCACCACCTGCCGGCCTCCCATGCGCACCCTCTTCTTGCTCGCCGTGCTTGCACTGGCACTGCTGCCCACCACCTCCATCGCCGTACAGCTGCAGGACGGCGACTTGCTGTTCGTCACCGCCGCCCGCACCGGCCTGAGCGGTGCCATCGACGATGCCACCGCCAGGCAGGATGCCCCCAGCTTCGATCATGTGGCACTGCTCGCCCATGACGGTACCGGACAGGTGCTGCTGCACGCAGACGAACAAGGCTCGCGGCAACAGCCGCTGCAGGCATTCGTCGAAGAAGCCAACGCCAAGCATCGGCAGATCCATGTGTACCGGCTGACGGAAGAACAGCGCAATGCGATCCCCGGCGCCATCGCACAGGCACGGCGCATGCTCGGCAAGCCTTACAACCAGACCTACGTGCAGGACGACAACAGCTACTACTGCTCGGACTTCATCGAACGCGCGTTTCGCGCCCAACACGTGTTCGTCCTGCAACCGATGAACTTCAAGAACCTGCAGACCGGCAAGATCTCGCAGTACTGGACCGACTTTTACCGCAGCAAGGGCATGGACGTGCCACAAGGCCTGCCCGGCACCAACCCGAACGATATGGCGGCCGCTCCCGTGCTGGCGTATGTCGGCCGTTTGAATTGATGCGCGGGAATGCCGGCGAGAACATGGGCCTGTTTCGCCATTCGTTTGGCGCAGGCGCGCGCAAACCGGTAGCCGTCGCTGGAGCTGGATGTCCTCGACGACGGAGATCACCCAAGTGTCGCCCCGCGCGGCATCACCCATGGGCTGAAGTTCCTGTCGGGCGCCAAGGCACCCTGAGTGCAAGGCCGCGCGCCTGGTTGCGCGCCGCAAGCCGATGCCTCCCCGGCGGCGCATCGCGTGGGCACATCCAGCGTCCGCCAATGCACGGCATGCACAAGCTCTTGCCAACGCCGATACACGCACCGCCCTAGTGTCTGCATCTCCATACAGCGTGCCGCACGCAGCGCATTCCGCCTGCGATGGTTGAGCACATGCAGAGGTGTACATGGCTTTGATTCATTCCATCCTGATGGGCGCCGTCGCCGGCATGCGCTCGATGACGCCGCTGGCGGCGGTCACCAATGCTGCGCGTACCGGCAAGCTTCCTGCCGACAACGGCGCACCGCCGCTGCTGGCCAATCCGCTGGCATCGGCCGGCATGCTCGCGCTTGCCGGCGGCGAGCTGGCAGGCGACAAGATGAAAACCGCGCCCGACCGCATCGTGCTGCCCGGCATGATCGCGCGCATCGCCACCGGCGTGATCGTCGGCGCGGCGCTGGCTCCGCGCCAGCAGCGCGGCCTTGCCGCACTGCTGGGCGCGTCCACCGCAGTGGCGGCCGCCTATCTCACCTTCAACCTGCGCATGCGTGCGATTGAACGCTACGGCCAGACCAGCACCGGCGTGGTCGAGGACGCGATCACGGTGGGTGCGGCGACGTTGATCATGCGCGATGCGGCCAAGCACTAGCGCAACTTAGCCTGTCACTCGCTGCAACCGCAGGCCGTACCGCGACGATGGTCATTCCATCGTCGCCATGGCGCAGCAATAACCCGGTGTCCGTTCGCGCTGCGGCAGTCGCAGCAGCGCAGGGATCACGGCCTACGCAGGCCGGTAGATCGCACAGAGCTTGTTGCCATCGGGGTCGCGCACGTAGGCCAGCCACACCGGCCCCATGCGGCTCTCACGCACGCCCGGCGGATCTTCGATGGACATGCCACCTGCCGCCACCGCAGCGTCGTGGAAGGCCTGCACCTGCTCGGGCGAGCCGCAGCTGAAGCCCACGGTGGCGCCGTTGCCGCTGGTCGCGGGCGCATCGTCGATCGGCTCGCTGACAACGAAAGTACTGCCGGCGTGGCGATAGAACAGGCGCACATGGCCCGAGTTGGCAGGATTGACCAGCGGTTCGGCGGCACCGAGGACGCCGCCGAGCACCGTATCGTAGAACTGCCTGGATCGCGCGATATCGTTCGATCCCACCATCACATGATTCAGCACGCATCCCTCCTGTTCGTATCGAAGGCGCATAGCTTAGGGCAGCACGTGGATATCCGGCAGCATTCGGCGAATAGCTGCATCAGCCGCCACGCCCGTGCGGCGCCTGCAGATCCTGCACCGGCCCCAGCGGCACGATGCCGGTGGGATTGATCATGTCGTGACTCTGGTAGTAATGGTGCTTGATGTGCTGGAAATTCACCGTGTCTGCGATACCCGGCATCTGGTACAGCTCACGCAGGTAGCCGGACAGCTGCGGATAGTCGGCAATGCGCCGCAGGTTGCACTTGAAATGGCCGACATACACCGCGTCGAAACGCACCAGCGTGGTGAACAGGCGCCAGTCCGCTTCGGTGAGGCGGTCGCCGCACAGGTAGCGTTGCTGGCCCAGGCGCGCATCCAGCCAATCCAGGCTCTCAAATAGCGGTACCACCGCCTCTTCGTACGCAGCCTGCGTGGTGGCAAAGCCCGCCTTGTACACGCCATTGTTGACGGTGTCGTACACACGCGCATTGATCGCATCGATCTGCCCGCGCAGCGGCGCCGGATAGAAATCGCCGGGCGCAGCGCCGACCGCGTCGAAGGCGCTATTGAACATGCGGATGATGTCGGCCGACTCGTTGCTGACCACCGTGTTGCGCTCGCGATCCCACAACACCGGCACGGTCACGCGCCCGGAATACTGCGGATCCGCCTTCAGATAGACCTCGTACAGATGCTGCGCCTGGTGGAGCGCATCGCCCACCACGCCCGGCCCTGGCGCAAACGTCCAGCCCTGCTTGCCCATCAGCCAGTGCACCACCGACACGTCGATCATCGACTCCAGACCTTTCAGCCGCCGGAAGATCAATGTGCGATGCGCCCACGGGCAGGCCAGCGACACATACAGGTGATAGCGCCCGGGAGCGGCCCGAAAGCCACCGTCCCCATGCGGGCCGGGGCTGCCATCGCGCGTCACCGAATTGCGGAACTGCGATTGCGAGCGTTCGAAACGCCCACCGCTCTTGTCGGTGTCGTACCAACTGTCCTGCCACTTGCCATCGACCAACAGGCCCATGCTGCCTTCTCCGCCACAACCGTAGGCCGCAACCCTAGCCCAGCCGGTTTGGAGAATGCGTGAGTTGCCTTGTCGGCAAGAGCAGACGCGAGCAGCCAGCAGCGCCTGCAAACCTGAAATCCACCGCTGCAAGGCAACAGGAACCCCGCGTTGCCGTCGGCCGGCAGCGCAGGCTACCTGGCAATCACCGACGTGCCGGAAGGCACCATGTAGCAGGCCTGCGCCTTCCTGCAGGCATCGGCATTGAGCTCGGCGATCTGGCTGGCCAGCTGCCGCACCTTTGGCACCGGAGTCATCACCGTTGCCACTGCCTTGGCACGCCATTGGCATCAACACCTCGGGATCGGCGAAAATAACCGCGGTCCGGACGCTCCGGCCTGCGGCGGCAGCGGTCCAGGCCAGCGTGGCCGCTGGCCGCCATCCCTCGCGTCCACCGCGCCGCCTGCTGCATGCGCTCCGCCTTCTGCCGCTCTTTTCCGGATCCATCTTGAACACCAACGCCCCACCCCCGCCCGCCGACGACCTGCCCCTGACCGACCGCCTGCGCGCGGCGCTGGACCTGCTGGAGGCCATCGAGGCCGACCGCAGCGTGCTCGACACGCTGCCCGAGGCCGACCGCGTGCGGCTGCACCAGGTGGTGGCCAGGGTCTATCACCCCGAGCCCAAGGCGCGGCGGCAGCTGCTCAAGCAGCGCGAGCGCGAGCGGCACCAGGAGAAGGTACGCAAGGCCGAAGCGCTGCTCGAGCAGCGCGGCATCCGCGCGCTGCGGCGCAAACCGGTGTTCAGCACGCCCAACTTCTTCCCGCCGCATGCCGCCGGCCTGCACGACGCGCACAACGGCCAGAATGCTGTTGCCGCGCCGGAGCCCACGCATTCGCCGGAGTTGCGCCACTGCTACGTCTGCAAGCAGAAGTTCACCCAGCTGCATCATTTCTACGACCAGATGTGCCCGGCCTGCGCCGAGCTGAACTACTTCAAGCGCACCGAAACCGCCGACCTGCGCGGACGCGTGGCGCTGCTGACCGGCGGACGGGTCAAGATCGGCTATCAGGCCGGCTTGAAGCTGCTGCGCGCCGGCGCCGAACTGATCGTCACCACGCGGTTTCCGCGCGATTCGGCCGCGCGCTATGCGCAGGAGCCGGACTTCAACGAATGGGGCCATCGCCTGCAGGTGTTCGGCCTGGATCTGCGCCACACCCCCAGCGTGGAAGCGTTCTGCAGCCAGCTGCTGGCCACCCGCGACCGGCTGGACTTCATCATCAACAACGCCTGCCAGACCGTGCGCCGCCCGCCGCAGTTCTACGCGCACATGATGGCCGGCGAAACCGCCGCGCTGCACGAGTTGCCGGACACCGTACGCAACCTGGTCGGCCATTACGAAGGCCTGCGCACGCCCGAACTGCTGCGCGATGCCTCGGCAATGGCGCTGCCGGCGGTGCATGGCCGCGGCCTGGACGGCGCCGATGGGCTCACCCGCGCCGCCGAGCTATCGCAGGTGGCATTGCTGGACGATGAGCTGGTCGGCCAGCAGCACCTGTTCCCGGAAGGACGGCTGGATCAGGACCTGCAGCAGGTGGACCTGCGCGGGCGCAACTCCTGGCGCCTGCTGATGGACGAAGTGCCCTCGGTGGAACTGCTGGAAACCCAGCTGGTCAATGCCATCGCCCCCTTCATCATCAACGCGCGGCTGAAGCCGCTGATGCTGCGCACGCCCGAGCGCGACAAGCACATCGTCAACGTCTCGGCGATGGAAGGGCAGTTCTACCGCAACTTCAAGACCACCCGGCATCCGCATACCAACATGGCCAAGGCCGCGTTGAACATGATGACGCGCACCTCGGCGGCCGATTACCAGAACGACGGCATCCACATGAACAGCGTGGACACCGGCTGGGTCACCGACGAGGATCCGGCGGACATCGCCGCGCTCAAGGTCCAGCAGGAACGCTTCCACCCGCCGCTGGACATCGTCGACGGCGCCGCGCGCATCGTCGACCCCATCATCCACGGCGCCAACACCGGCGAGCATGTGTGGGGGCAGTTCCTCAAGGACTATGCGCCGACGGATTGGTAAGGGCTTTCAATCGCCATGCGCCTGCACCGGCGCCTGCTGCAAATGTTGCCGCCACGTGCATAACGGCCGAGCTCCCTTGTCGTCCCATTGACTGCACCGCCGCTAGCGTCACGGTCAATCAACCGAGACGCCCGCATGACAGAGCACGGCAAGCCCAACCCGATCATCGACACCCTCTCCAACGTCATCGGCGCCATCCGTGCCGACGACGACATGCACGACCTGGCCCAGGCCCACGATGCGCTCGAGCCCAAGGCCATCGAGAAGCTGACGCCGGCCGAAGCCCGGCAGCAGCCGACCATTGCCGATGCGGTCAACAAGCTCCTGCACGACCAGGGCAAGACCGCCGACCCGGAAGCGCTGGTGCCCGGCGTCAAGCGCACCTCCCACACCCTGGAAACGCCCGCCGGCAATCTCCCTGCCTTTGTCTACACCCCACAGGGTGGCACCGCACTGCCGGTCATCGTCTATTTCCACGGCGGTGGCTGGGTGATCGCCAATGCCGAGGTCTATGACGGTGGCGCGCGCGGGCTCGCCAAGGAGGCCGGCGCCATCGTGGTCTCGGTCGACTATCGCCAGGCACCCGAACACACGTTCCCCGCCGCCTGGGACGACGCGCTCGCCGCCTACGAATGGGTGCTGGCAAACGCGGCAAGCATCGGCGGCAATCCGCAGCGCGTTGCCCTTGCAGGCGAAAGCGCCGGCGGCAACCTGGCCATCGCCACGGCCGTTGCCGCACGCGACAAGGGGCTGCAGGCACCGACGCATATCCTGGCGGTGTACCCGGTCGGCCAGACCGGCAGCCTGCACACCGAGTCCTACATCGAAAACGCCATCGCCAAACCCCTGAACAAGGCCATGATCGAATGGTTCGTGGGGCACCTGATCCGCAGCGATGCCGACAAGGCGGATACCCGTCTGGACCTGGTCAACGCCAACCTGCGCGGCCTGGCACCGGTAACGATCATCAACGCCACCATCGACCCGCTGCGCAGCGATGGCGCCAAGCTGGAAGATGCGCTGAAGGACGCCAACGTACCGGTCGAGCGCGAGATCTATACCGGCGTGACGCATGAGTTCTTCGGCTGCGCCGCAGTCGTTGCCAAGGCGAAGGCCGCACAGGAATACGCAGGCAAGCGGCTGCGCGAGTCGTTTCGCTAAACAAGGCACAGCGTCTGGCACGGGCGTGCCACGCGGCAGCAGGAACAGATAACGTCCACACGAGGGCCGCCCTGGCATGCCAGGCGGCCCTCTTTTTTGATCCTGGTTTGTGCGTTATCAAAACTATTACTGTCGGGACAGGGTATTGGCTCCAAGCCTGCCCCTTGCGCATCACGATGTGACAAGCCCGGGACTGAAAGGACTACTGCAGCAACTTCCTGCCGCAGCCATTGCATGTACGATCCAGCCGGGGGAGGAGTCGCGGTCAGACAAGGAGTTCGCCATGCGTGGGATCCACTCCAAACGTGCCATCGCCTATACGCAGGTCAGGCGCGCACTGCAATCCGGCCGGTATCGGCCCGGTCAGCGCATCGATCCGACAACGCTGGCTGCCGAGTTCAAGGTCAGCCCCACGCCGGTACGCCTTGCGTTGCATCGCCTGGTCGGCGAAGGCCTGGTCATCGATCATGCACGCTATGGCTTGCAGGTGCCGCTGCTCACCGAGGTCGCGCTGCGGGATCTTTACGACTGGATGGACCGCCTGCTGCGGATGGCCTGCGATATCGGCGTTGCATCGACGCCGCACGCCGCTGGCGAGTTGGAGCCCACCCCCGCACCTGCGGACGTGGTCAAGCAGACCTGGAAGCTCTTCGACGCCATTGCCCACGCCACTGCGCATTGGTCGCTGCATCATGCCGTCAGGCAGACCAACGACCGGTTGGCACCGGTGCGACGTGCCAAACATGGCCTGCTCGACGCCCTCGAAGAAGAACTGGCAGAGCTCACGTTGCACTGGCAGCGGCACGACTTTGCGGCCCTGCAGACGGCGGTGCATGCCTATCACGTGCGCCGCATCCAGGCCGTGCCGCGCATCGTGGCGATCATGCATGAGCGCAGCCGTCAGGCCTGACGGCTTGGCGGCTGACTGTCGCCAGCGCGCGGCCTCGCAAGATCTGCATGCTGCGCTGGCGCACTGCCGGTAACGTGCGCCTGATGTGGCATGAGCGGCGCGGTGCGAGGCCACCGGCCAGGTTTCCACGGTCATCTTCGATGGCGGTCACACAGTAAATTTAATTATTGCGGTGTTACGACTTAATCATTTGAAAATCAACAGCCCCGTTTCCTAACGTGTCTGTGTCATGGATCCCATGACACAACCAGGAGACAGCGATGAACATCAATGACACCACCCACAGCGGCGCATCCGACGAAGTCACGGTACTTGGCGTTGCCAGCACCGACACCAAAGGCGGCCCGCTCGCCGGCGAAGAAATCGGCGGCTTCAATGTGCCTGGCATTTCCGAAGAGTGAGCCCGAGGCGTGCCTGAGTGCACGCCTCTCCCACCAGGGGTAGAGACCATGGACACCAGCAGCAACGATGCTCGTACCACGACGTTTGGCCAGGATCTCATCGTGCTTGGGATCGCAAGCCTGGACACACAGGGCGGGCCATTGGCAGGCGAAGAAATGGGTGGCATCACCACGCAGGGCATCAGCCAGGACTAGGCACTGCCAACGCGAGGCAGTCGCCACCCGGCTGTACATGCAGATGAGCAACTTCCCAAGCCACGGGGCGCACTGCAATGGTGCGCCCCTTCTCTCTCTCAAGGACAACGCCATGCACTGCTACACCCTGCGCGACGACCTGTCGTTCTGCAGCATTAACGAGCGCCTGGTGTTCCTGGATGTCGGCAACGACCGCTACTTCCGTCTGCCCGAGGCACTGGAGCGCTCCCTGCTCACCTACCTGGCGCAAGATCCGGTATCGGACCTGGAGGTCAACGACCTTGTCGAACGGGGACTGCTGGTGAAGCGGTCGCGAGCAACCGCCGACCTACAACCTTCCGTCATGCCTGCTGCGCGTAGCGCGATGGAAATGCCCATACCAGCGCGACGAGCAAAGCTGTTTGAAAGGCTGGAGGTGCTGGCACTTGTGCTGTCCACACGCCTGGCGTTGAAGCGCAGCCCACTTGGCAGGGTCCTTGGCAGCCTCCCCGCTGGAGCGCAGCGTCGGGGGATGCAGCAACGCTCGGGCGCCGGACTCGAGCAACGGCTCACCGATGCGGCATCCGTCTTCCGGCGCGCACGCGTGTGGGTGCCGGTCGAGATGCGCTGCCTGCTCGATTCAGTCGCGTTGGCGAAATTCCTGCGTCGGCGCCAGCTCGACGCCCAGGTTGTCTTCGGGGTCGCACTCGATCCGTTTTCGGCCCATTGCTGGGTCCAGACAGGCGATCTGGTCCTGAACGACACGGTCGGCAACGTCCACGCGCATACCCCCATCCGGGTGGTGTGATGTACCGCTACATCGCCTTGTTCAACCATGCGCAGGCACACCGCGATGGCGACCGCGCCGCTGTCGATGCGTCGTTGCGCCAGATCGGGTTACAGCTACGGCAACGCGCTGGGCACATCGACCTGTATGCATCAGACGACACGCCCGTGCTCGACCTGCCTGGTGGCGGCGCATTGATCGGCCATGTCTTTTCGCAACGCGACAACGCCCCCTTGCTGGACGGTGCGGCGTTGCATGCGTTGTCCGCAGCACAGCGCACACGGCACCTGATCGATGCGTACTGGGGCGAATACCTGCTCTTGCACGCACCGCACGAGGATCCGAGCGCCATCACCGTCATGCGCGAGCCCTCCGGCGGCGTGGCCTGCGTCTACGCGCTACAGCATGGCTTCATCACGTCAGACATCTCGATCGCCACGCATGCGGGTCTGTACACGCGCGAGATCGACTGGAACTCCATCGCCCATCATCTGCACTACCCGCACCTGAAGACCGAGCGCACCGGGCTGGCCGGGGTGCGCGAAGTGCTGCCGGGCAGCCAGTTGTGCATCGAGTCTCATCGCAGCAGTGTCGAACAGGTCTGGAACCCCTGGGATTTCGTCGCAGCACCGCAGCGCCGGCACGACCCACTCGACGCACAGGCGCAGGTGCGTCAGGCGGTAGCATCCAGCGTCACCTGCTGGGCGCAGACCGATGCGTCCGTGCTGCTGGAACTCTCTGGCGGCCTGGACTCTTCCATCCTCGCCGCCTGCCTGAAAGACACCACCGCGCGCGTGGCATGCTGCAATCTGGTCACGCCGGTGCCGGGCGCCGACGAGCGGCACTATGCCCGGCAGATGAGCGATCTGTTGGACACCGAGCTGATCGTGCGTACGCTAGGCTTCGACGCTGCACCGGTCGATTTCGCACCGCCGGCACACGCGGTCGCGCCCAGCACCTGGTTTCTGCAGCATGCCTCTAATGCGCTGAAAGAAGCGATCGGCACGCAGCTGGCCATCACCAGTTTCTTTTCCGGCGGCGGTGGCGACACCGTGTTCTGCAACACCAGAACCGCCGCGCCCGCCGCAGATGCCTTCCGTGCAGGCGGCCTGCGTGCCGGTTTCAGCGCAGTCCATGCGCTTGCCGAACTGCACCGGTGCACGCTCTGGAAAGCAGGCAGGCTGACGATCAAGAAACTCCTCGCCAAGGCCGGACCGCCACGCAAGCCGGAGCGCTCGTTCCTGCCAAGCACGCAGGCTGAGATTCCATTGCAATCGCATTCCTGGTTCGATGCCCCAGCCGACAGCCTGCCCGGTGACCGCGAACGTATCGTCGATCTGGCCGGCACCCAGGTGTTCCGCGATGGACTGGCACGCAGTGCGTCGTGGCACCTGCGCATGCCGCTGCTATCGCAACCGGTGGTGGAGGCTTGCCTGACAGTGCCGAGCTGGATGTGGATCGCTGGCGGCCGCAATCGCGCTGTCGCACGCGATGCGTTTGCGGATGTGCTGCCTGCGCAGATCCTGCATCGCCGCAGCAAAGGCACCTTCATGAACTACTCCGGCGCGGTCTATCGTCGGGGCAGGCAGCAGATCCGCGATTATCTGCTGCAGGGTCGGCTTGCAGGCCAGGGGCTGCTGGACGCCGATGCCCTGCGCTACCATTTCGACCACACATTGGCCGACGGCGACCACAGCGTCATGCGCATCTTCGACCTGTGTGCGGTCGAGAACTGGGTCCGTCATCAGCGCTGAGGTTGCCTGCACTGCGTAGGTGCGTGGCGCCCGCCTGCCAACGTGCCACGCGTCAGCTGCGCCACACACGCTAGTCGCCACGCGACGGCAGTGCCGCCTTGATTGCGCGCCAGCGCGCATACTGCGCGGCCTTTTCCGGCGCAGGGTCCTGGTAGTCCTGCAACCAGAAGCGGAACCAATCGACGTTGCGCGCATACACGGCCAACTTGTGCTGCGGCTGGAACTTCTGGTGCGGCTCGTTCGCAAACACGTACAACTCGGCGCGTTGCGCACGCAGCAGGGGAATCAGGTAATCCAGCGCGTACAGATACTCCTGCTCGGAATGCTGGAACAGGATGGGCGCGCGAATCCGCTCCAGCTTGAACGCTGGCGACAACACCTTCCATCGCTCGGGTGTCTGCTCCGGTGCACCCAGGCCCCACATGTCGCGCAGCCCCTTGAGGAAGGGCTCGCCCTTCATGCTGCCGAACAGGTAGTACGACGGCGACACCACCGGGTTGGCCACCGAAGCGGCGGCCAGCAGGTTCGACTCGGTGGCCGTCCACAGGGTCACCGCACCGCCGAAGCTCAGCCCGCCCATGCCCACCCGCGTGCGATCGATGCCGGCCTGCGACGACAACAACGCCACCGCGCTTTCCACCGCCGCCAGCCCCTCGCCGTGCCGTTCCACCGCATCCATGGTGTAGCCGGGCAGCTGATTGATGCACAGCGCTGCGATGCCTGCCTGCGCCAACACGGCCAGCGGCCACTCATCGCCCACGCCACCGCGCACGAAGCCAGGGCAGCTGTAGTAGGTGACGAACAACGGCAGCTTGCCCGCGCCGGTACCGTGTGCCGCGAAGAACTGCCCGCTGTATCGCCGCCCACGTGCGTCGCTCCACTGCAACAGCCGTGCAGGCGTCGCATGCGCCATGTCCGCTGCAAGCTCCGCATTGGGATCGAACAGCACCTGCCGTGTGCCATCGTCCAGCCCGATACGTTCCAGACGCGGCGGGCGATCGGCTTCGGCTGTCACGCACACCAGCGCAACGGCCGAGGCACCGCAGCGTGCCGCCGGGTCACGCCCGCCATTGATCAAACCGCGCCCCTGCACCACCAACCGCACCTGCCCGGTGGCCGGATTCCAGCGCTGGATGGATTGCGCCAGGCCCAGTGCAGGATCGGTGATGGTGAAGAGCACCTCCGCATTCCCCGGGCGCCACTGCACTGCACTGATTGCCTTGTCCACGCAGGCCGCCGCGGTGCAGCGCACGGCCTTGCGGGCGTGTGCACCGGGCAGGACTGACAGCGCCACCTGCGGACGGAATAGCTGGCCCTTGCCATCACCCACACGCGACAGCACCGCCACCGCCCCACCGGGCGCAGGCACGGACTGCCACACGTCACCGTCGACACCGTGCGTACTGACGGGCGATTCCTCCGCGGGCACCGGCGCATCCGCGAGTGGCCGCGTGGTTGCCGTGGCCAGGTCCAGCGCCAGCCAGTGCTCCGGCACATCCGCCGACAAGCCGGTGCGATCGAACCACACCGTACCGAAGCGCTGCGTCGCCAGGCGTCCTTGCACGTTGCCCGAGCGGAACAGGCCTTGCCCGAGCGGTACCGTCTCGTCGATCCGGATGCCCTGCGCATACTCCTCCTGTTCGGCCGCCATGACCTGCGCGCGCGTGGCGCCGACGCGGTAACGCAGCACCCGCCCATCCGCGTCCAGCGAAAACTCCTGCACGTCGGCCGCATCGTGGGTCACCGCTTGCGCGCCGGACCCGTCCGCCGCCGCGCGCCACACCGCAATCACGTCATCGATCAACGCGCGGTAGTACAGCCAGCGCCCATCCGGCGACCACAGCACCTTTGCAGGCAAGGACCCGCCTGCCGAATCGCGCAAGGGCACGCCGCCATCGGCAATGCGTCTGGGCGCAGCGTCCTGCAGGCCCTGCACGTACCAGATGCTGTCGTAGGTATTGCGCTGCACCGCTGCCTGCTCGGTGCGAAAGGCCACGCTGCGGCCATCCGGCGACAGCGTGGGGCTGCCGATATCCACCACCTCCAGCAATCGCTGGGACGATACCGTTTGCGCGTGTCCCACGCATGCACCTGCCGCCATCAGCACGCCTGCAAGCAGCAGGCGCCATGGTTTGTGATTCCTCACACACACACTCCTCTCAGCAACGCTCAAGGACCATCGCCAATACATCGGCTGCAGCAGGCAGCCCACGCATCACCAGTGCTTGGACACCGACACGCTCACGAAGCGACCAATCGCCGAATAGTTGTTGGAGTCGTACGGCGCCACGTACAGCGGCGAGGTCACCCGATACAACGGCGGATCGCGATCGAAGGCGTTGTCCACCGACGCACCGAACTCCAGCCCCGCCCACGCATCGCGGCGTGCGCCGGTGGCGTAGCGCAACGCCATATCGAATGTGGTGAACGATGCCGACTCCATCCCGTCGGCGCGGTTGCGCACCCCGCCGCGGTAGTTGCCGAACAGCGAGGCGGTAAGCCCGCCCTGCTTCCACACCGCGCCCACGCGGCTGCTCAGCTTGGGCGGGTTGAACAGCGTGCCGGACAGATCGAACGTCGGTTGCGCGGGCAACGTCTGCTGCGTGCTGTCCAGCCAGCTCGCCGAGCCGCGCAAGGTCAGCGTGCCGCGCGCCAACGCCACCTGGTAGCTACCGCTCAGGTCCAGACCCTCGATGTCCTGCTGCGCCACGTTGGCGTACTGCGTGTAGATGATTGCCGCCACCCGGCTCGGGTCGTAGGCGACGCCGGCAAAGTTGGAGAACCGGCTGGCGAGTGCGATCACATCGGCCTGCGCCTGCGGCGTCGGCGTGCGGTCCACGAAGGGCGCGTAGATCGGATTGCGCAACGCCTGGCTGGCATTGGCGATCGGCTGCAACACGCGGTTGCTGTAGTCCACCCCGAACCAGGTCAGCTCCGCCTCCAGGCCATCCAGCGCCTCGGGGTGCCAGGCCAGCGAGACCGAGCGGGTGATGGCGCGCTCCGGCTGCAGATCCTGGTTGCCGCCATCGGCCACCAGCACCGTCGTCCCGGCGGGAAAGCCTACCCCGCCGAACGCGCCCGGCTGGAACAGCCACGCCTCCTGCGCGTAGTTGCGCTCGAACAGCGTGGGCGCCTTGAACGACTTGCCCCACGAGGCCTTGAGCGTCACATCGCTGCCAGGCGCATACAGCACACCGAACTTGGGCGTCGTCACCCCGCCGAAGCTGCTGTAGTCCTCCCCGCGCACCGCCGCTGTCAGCGTCAGTCGCTGCACACCGGGCACGCCCTGCGCCGGGCCCACCACCGGCAGGTTCAGCTCCGCATAGGCAAAGCGCGCGCTTTCGCTGCCGTCGATCGTCTCCACGCCACTGACGTGGTTGACGTTACGGAACGTGTTGCTGCGATACCCCACCCCGGTGGCCAGGCGCGCATCGCCTGCCGGCAGCGCGAACAGCGGCCCTTCGGCGCCCAGCTCGTAACTGCGGCTGTCGTTGCAATAGCACAGGTCGGTCACGCTCACCGCACCGCTAGCCAGCGCCGTCTCCTGGCGGTATTGATCGTGCTTGCTGTTGCCGTCGGTGGCGCCCAATGTCAGCGTCCAGTCGTTGGGCAACCACACCACAAGGCTCGGTGACAGCAGCAGGCTGGTGGTGGTCGGAGTGACCCGGCTGTTGCGGCCACTGACAGCGTAAAAGTGCAGTTGGTCGCGTTCAGTGCGTAACGCATCCAGGCGCAATTCGGCGTTGTCGCCCAGCGCCTGGTAGGCACTCAGCAGCCCGCTGCGCAGGTCGCTGCCCGGATACAGCGTGGACGGGTCGGTGAGTTGAGTGGTGTAACTACGCTGACGGCTGTAGATGGGGTCTGCGGACACGTCCTGATAGGTCGCGATCACGCCACCACTGCGCCAGGTGGTGCCGGCCGTAACGCTGTATTGCCGCGAGGTGAGCCCGCCTTGCGTGGCCCGCCCGAAGCGCGTGCCAACGCTCACCCCGTCGTAGTCGCGCTTGAGGATCACATTACCGACGCCACCCACCGCGTCCGACCCATAGATTGCCGACGCACCGTCGGCCACGATCTCCAGCCGCTCCACTGCCTCCACCGGGATCGCGCTGAGGTCCACCGCCTGGGTGAATCCACCATAGGCCAGCCGGCGCCCATTGAGCAGGGTGAGCGTGGCATCGGCGCCCAGCCCGCGCAGGTTGAGGCTCGCGCCGCCGGTCATGTTCTGGTTCGCATTGCCGGCCCCGGCCAGATTGCCGCTCAGCACGCCCGGGTTCTGCCCACCGGAGAAGTTCTGCGGCACGCTGCGGATCACCTCGCCCAGATCGCTGAAATCCTCTTCCTGGATGTGCGCCGCGCTGATCGAAATCACCGGCGACGGAACTGCACCGCCCTTGATGCGCGTGCCGGTGACTTCGATGGATTCCAACTCGGTCGCGGCGGTTTGTGCCGGCGCGGCCGCCGCAATCGCAGTCTCCGGCGAGCCGGGCCTGGGCGGCTCGCCTGCGTTCGGTGCCACGGCTGCCGGCGTTTTCTGCACCGCTGCCGGAGGTTGCGTCGCCCCCTGCGCTGTCGCTGCCCGTGCCCCCACCGCACCTGCCGCCCCGCTCGCCACGGCTAGCAGGGCGATGGAAATGGCGTTGCGTAACGTGCGTGTCTTCATGCTGCGTCCTTTGGCTTGCCTGGGTTGGCCCGCCGACGGCGCACTCCGGGTCGACCCGGCGCGCATCGCCAGCTGAGCAAGATCGGTCCTGCACCCGACTGCTGAAACGCGGGCACCGCAGCGCGGCGAGCAGCGACCAGTATCACTAACTGTTTGATTTTCGAGCAATCATTGCGCACGCAAAATGGCTCGGCACCCATCCGGGCCCGACACGTCATCGCTGTGTATGCAATTGCCCTTTCCCCACTACCTGCTACGCGTCCACTACGCCTGCATCGCCATCACCAGAGCATGCCGGCCGTGGCTACGTGCACAGGCGCATCACCGCGCTGCGCATCCGCTTCCACCGCTGGGGTTTGCACGCGTCGCACCGCCGTGCGTTCCTGTGCAGCAAGGTTGTGCAGCGACAGCAGCGAGACCACCGCCAAGGCCAGTCTGCTGCGTGCATGATCAAAACCGACACCGCTCCCCGATACTGCCCGTCGTGCTTGCATGTGCATCCTTCGCGTCCTGGGCGCGGCACCATCGCCATTGCGTCCCCCGACAACAAGTGATGTTGCGCAAGCGCAATGCCCTACCAGCAACGTGTGCAATATGCAGGCAGCGCTGCAACAGAGCGCACATTCAACGGTTTCTGCAACACGCAGTGCGGTTTGCTGAGTGCCGAGCGCTGAGTGCGCGCTACTGCATCGGCAGGTGATGCACCGCATAGCCGATCGCGGCAACCAACATCGCTGCCAGCAACAGCCATGGCCAGCGACGACGCCGGCCGGAGGCCGGCGTCAGCAGTTCCAGATCGCGTGCAGTGGCGGCCTGCAACTCGGGATCATCCAGCACTGCCGACGCGTGTTCGTCCACGTCGAGCAACTGCTGGTAGGCCACACGGTGGCGCGGATCGGCAGCCAGCCAAGCCTCGCGCGCAGCGCGCTCGGCAGCAGTCTCGCTGCCGCGTCGAACGAGATAGGCGGCCGCCTGCGCGTGGATGCGCCCGGACTCTGCACGCATGGCTGGTGACTCCCGACGGGCCGTCTGCTGCGCCCTCGCGCACGATGCTACCAGCATCTTCCGGCGGCGCCAGCCAGCCGCCTTGCAGCCTGGTTACTGCGGCAGTTCCCCCACCGCCGCGCGGCACGCCAGCAGCGCACGGCTGATGTGCTTCTCCACCATCTTGGTGGAGATCCCCATCTTCGCGGCGATCTGCGGATAGGTGAGCCCGTCGAACCGGCTGAGCTTGAACGCAAGCCGGCACTTTGGCGGCAGCTCGAGCAAGGTGCGCTTGAGCAGCACATCGAGTGTCTGGCGTGCATCGGCGATCTCGTCCACACCGGCCTCGTCGGCGCTGATCGGCGCAACCTGGTCCAGCGACACGTGCTGCGCCGCCAGCCGCCGCTGACGCGAGCGCCGCTGCTCGATCACCAGGTTGTGCGCGATGCGGTACATCAGCAGCCGGCGGTCGCCGATGTTGGGCGCATCGCGGTACACCATCATCCGCGAGAAGGTCTCCTGCGCCAGGTCTGCAGCGGTCTCGGCATCGCGCGTACGGCGGCGCAGGTACACCAACAGCTCGGCATGCAATGCGGCCAATGCCTGGTCGAACTCGGCGCGGAGACGGTCCCTCTCGGCGAGCGACGGCTGCCCGCGAGCCATGGGCGGCCAGTCAGGCGAGCTCATCGTGATCGCCGCGCCTTCGGCCAAGTGCGGCCGCCCACCAACTCCCCCACGCATCTTGCGACACGACGCACCAGCGCAACGCGCGCGCGAGGGTCATGCAAGTGGATCTGAACATGAGCAGTGCAGCCGAAAGATGGAGAGTGGGTGGTGGGCGCCGCACCCCGAACCGCAGCCCCACCTCTTCCTCTATGACGGCAAGCGATGCTAACCCCCTACGTTTTGCGCGTTAGTCAGCCTCGGTCGAGATCACCACGTGCTCAGCCTTGGTCGATGCAAGCGCAGTCCTGCCCGCGGCATCGCACGGTCACAACGCTTTTTCCCCCGCGCACTCCAAGCAAACAGCAAAGCGGCACGCTGCAGCAGTTGCAGACAAGGAATACGCCGCTTGCTGCGACGCGTGCACCAGGCCAATGCATACCCGAGAGCAAATGAGCCGCACATTGCCGTCAGCAGGCACATACATACGGCAGATGCAAAGCGAAACGGGCAGACTATCGTCTGCAGTGCTGATGATGGAATCAGGGCACGCTGCCATCCGGATTCAGACACCACGTAGACCGAGGCAGCCAATTTACGCCACACGCATAAAAGCAAAGGAAACCCAACGTAATGGACTACCTCATGCGTACCGCCTGGATGTTCGCAGGGCTTGCCGGCACCCTCATCGCCGCGCCAATTGCTGCACAGTCAACCATCGGCAAGCCTGGGCCAACCGCATTGACGGCAGCCCCCCCTACATCTGCCGCTGCGCAGCATGTGGAAGCCAGGCCGCCTGAGCCAGGTGAATACATTACAGACGCGGGGTGGGGCCGGTTGCTGCTGACCAACGACAATGGCGCGCTTCGATTCTCCTTGGAAAGCACGACCGGCCAATCCATGTGTTCACTGCAGGGCACCGTCCACAGCACGCAAGGCAGCGCAGAGGATGAAGCTGGCGCTACAGGCTGCAAGGTTCAGTTCTCACCAGTCGCCGGAGGCATCGACGTCACGACGCCTACCCCGATGGAATGCAAAACCTTGTGCGGTTATAACAGCGGTTTTGAGGCGCATTACCTTCGTGCCACGACAGGCTGCGACCGCAACGCCATTGCCCGCACGCGCGCGATGTTTCAGCAGCACTACGATCGCAAGGACTATCAAGCAGCACTCTTTACACTGTCTCCCATCCTGACGCGGTGCGGGCAGACACTGGAATGGGACGAGAAGGGAGATATGCGCAACGACCTGGCAATCACCCAGTACAAGACTTCCCAGTACACGCAATGCCTGGAAACGCTGCACGACTACGCTGAAGATGCAGCGTCACCAGACGATGCGGTGACGGACAACTGGCCGCCGGTCCTTGCCGATCGCTATCTGGCAATCGTCCGTGCAGCTAGAACCAATATTGGGTTGTGCAAAAAAGGGCTAGCCAGGCAAAAGTAAGGACTAGTCTTGACCGACAGGCTGGGATACGAAACACATCGGGTAGCGCACGACAGATAGCGAATGGCATACGGCTTCGCTCCCTTCAGTGGTAAAGCGATGTTTTACAGGCATCGGGCAGCCGGCACAGCATCTTTCCTACCTCTCGCAGCAGGCCGCACGAGAATGCGTGCAACACTGCACGAGACAGACAAATGTATGGGGCGTCACACCATACGGGGCTGCGGGGCGATCGATTGATCGCGCTGCTGCTCTTGCTGCTGGGAGTGCTGCTGACGCTGCGTCTCGTTCGAGGCCTGCAACTGCGCCAGAGATTGCTCGACCGGCTGTGCGATCGCGTCGCTCGTCTTCATGTGCGCCATCTTGTGAGCGGGGTCGTTCAACGCGCCTTCCACAACAAAGACGTTTTCATCGCTAACGGGTCAGGTTCACTTCCTAGGTCCTGTTAACGCTAGTGGCTGGGGAGGTTAAACTATTGGACATGGAGATCACGCCAGCACAATTTGCCCTCATCGAACATTGCTTAC
>NZ_MDSK01000051.1 GCF_002940205.1 Xanthomonas arboricola pv. guizotiae | reverse complement strand
GCGACCTCTGCCACCTTGAACCCACGATCGGTCACTTGCCGGACCGCCTCGATCTTGAACTCATCCGTATACCGCTTACTGCTCATGGACACCTCCGAATCAGCCATTTTCCATGGCCTTGAGATGTCTAGGAAACCCTGGGCGTATCAAGCTGGGCGAGCAGAGCCAGTAACCGGTGCTGGACCCAACCATGCGGGTGGGTCACATCAGTCCAAGACTCTAAACCCAGTCTGTACTCAGGGCGGGGGACGTCGAGCCAAGCATTTTTCACAAACTCCTGCGGGCACTTTTGACCGCAATCTATTCATTACCGGGCTTGGGCGCGATCAGTTCCTTCTGCTCAGGTAGCGGACCTGGACGGAAGCGCCCTCCCGCTCGCGCTTGCGACACGGCAAACTGCACATCATCTTCAGTATCGGATTGACTCCTAATCGAGCTTTGCCTCTTCAATCCTTGCAATACACCCTGTGTCTCCCGATGAGTCGCCGACTCTTGCGTCGCTTGCTCATTCGTGGTCCGACCAGCGTGTTGCTCGACAACATATTCGCTTGCCTTCCCACTGGCACCTGTGACGTTGAAGCATCCCATATAAGAACTCCTAACTTGAGAGTGCGGGCTGCTAACTTCTCACGAAAAGCGTAAACCTGCTTTCGCCAAGCGAAAAACTCTTTGGACTGGCGAAACTGTGCCTGGTGATCGGGCGAAGCTGAAAACTAAACAACGTGCCTGGACCTCGTGGGTAAATGTGCTGCCGTGTGTAAACACCACGTTATTCAGTGGAATGTGGATCCGGGAGATGGGGGGAGGTCGGTGTGCGAGGCTGCTATGGGGTCGATGCCGCCGCAGGCGTCATGATCGGCGGGGCCACGTCCACGACCAGTACGGCCACGCGCTAGAGGAGGCTACCCACCGCGTCGAGTCGGTCAAATTCCAATTCAGCGCGAGGCCTGTGCAGAGGGGCGGTGGGGCGGTAGAACTTCTCGAAAACCCTTTTCCGACAAAAAGTTAGCTCATTTTTGGCTGTTTTTTACACGAATCCCTGCCGACCCTCTACGAGCGCGTGCAGTACGGAACGATCCAGGCGGCAGCCGAGCAGTACCCGCTGATCGCGCTGCGCAGCGCGGCGTGGGACGCCGGCTTGCCTTGCGCGCTGGTGACCGGTGGCGTCCACGGCTATGAAACCAGCGGCGTGCAGGGCGCGCTGCAGTTCCTGCAGCAATGCGGCGCAGCCTATGCAGACAAGCTCAATCTGCTGGTGGCGCCTTGCGTCAATCCCTGGGGCTACGAGCGGGTCCAGCGCTGGAATGCCGACGCCATCGACCCCAATCGCGCGTTTCGCCAGGACAGCCCGGCCGCCGAGTCGGCGGCATTGATGCAGCTGGTCGCCACAGTGGCTGGGCAGATGCTGGTGCATATCGATCTGCACGAAACCACCGACAGCGACGAAACCGAATTTCGCCCGGCCCTGGCCGCACGGGACGGCGTCGATTTCGTACCGGGCGACATTCCGGATGGGTTCTACCTGGTGGGCGATAGCGAAGATCCGCAGCCGCACTTTCAGCAGGCCATCATTGCCGCGGTCGCCGAGGTCACCCATATCGCACCTGCCGACGCGAACGGCCAGATCATCGGCGCAGCGATGGTCGCCCATGGCGTCATCAATTACCCGGTGCGGCGTCTGGGCCTGTGTGCGGGCGTCACCGACGCGCGCTATCGCACCACCACCGAGGTGTATCCGGACAGCCCGCGCGCGACGCCTGCACAGTGCAACGCCGCGCAGGTGGCGGCCATTTGCGCGGGGCTGGACTATGCGCTTGCACACCGCTGACAGCCTGGGCTGGCGCCGCATCGACGCCGCCGTCGCGGCGACGCCAGCCATCTGCAGCACTGCCCAGGCCTGCGCGTTTTGACCGACCGCACGGCTAGACTATGCGGTTACTCACCTGCGTGGACGACATCGGATGACTCACGATGCGATAGACGGTGCACGCAGGCGCCTGCTGGGCGGCGCGATGGGAATGGCCGTCAGCGGTGGTGTGCTTGCCAGGCAACCCGACACGGAGAATACGATGGCGCAGGACACGCAGTGGCAGGACGGCAGCTGGCTCAATCGACCGCGGACCGTTGCAATCAGCGGCGGCACGCTGGATGTGGTCACCGACAAGGCCACCGATTTCTGGCGCAGGACGCATTACGGATTCACGCGCGATAGCGGGCATTTTCTCGGTATCACCAATGCAGCGCGCTTCACCGCGCAGGTGCGGGTGCGCGCGCAGTACGCATCGCTCTACGATCAGGCCGGCATCATGGTGCGCGTGGATGAGCAGCGGTGGGTCAAGGCGGGCATCGAACTGAGCGATGCCCGCGCCATGCTCAGCAGTGTGTTGACCAACCCGGTCTCGGATTGGCGACCGGTCCCTACGAGGCCGACCCCACGGATTTCTGGATACGCGCCACCGTTGCCGACGGCGTTTTACGCCTGCAGGTATCGGCCGATGGCCGGACCTGGCCGCTGGTGCGGCTTTGCCCGTTTCCTGTCGCCGCCACCTACCAGGTCGGGCCGATGTGCTGCACGCCGGAGCGTGCCGGGCTGAAGGTGCGTTTTTCCGACTGGATGCTGGGTCCGCCGCTGGACAAGGACTTGCACGATCTGAGTTGATCGCCGCGCGGCAACGCAGCCTGCGCGCTGCGTATCGCTGCAGGAGGCGCGGGCGGTGCAGCGCGCATCGATCAAGGGCGGTGCACGCGCGTGCTGCGCCTGCGGCAAGGCGCATTACGGCAAGCGTTGCTCGGCCACGGCACCTGCCACATAGGCCGCCACCAGCTCTGCCTCCATCGGCCTGGCCAGCAGATAGCCCTGCGCTTCATCGCATCCCCAACTGCGCAGCAGCGCGATTTCGTCGGCGTGTTCGATACCTTCTGCCACGGTGCGATATCCCAGCGCGCTGGCCAGGCGTACCACCGCCTCGGCGCGCAGCTGCATGCCGGCCTTGGTGGCGATGCCGGTCACCAGCGAGCGATCGAGCTTGAGCACGTTGACCGGCAGCTCGGTGAGGTAACCGAAATTGCTGTAGCCGGTTCCGAAGTCGTCGATGGCCACACTGACCCCGGCATCGCGCAACGCGCGCAACCGGGGCACCGCGTCCACATTGCTGCGCAGCCAGCGTCCCTCGGTGATTTCCAGCTCGATGCGGTGGGGAGGGATGGCCAGTTCCCTGCAGCGATGAATGAGGTCTGCGGCGAGATTGCGGTTGCCGAAATCGCGCGAGGACAGATTGATCGAGATGGCGAAATCCAGCCCCTGCGCACGCCAGCCGGCCAATTGCAGCAACGCGTTCTCGATCACCCAGTTGGTGACGGTGCACATCAAGGCGGTCTTTTCGAACAAGGGGATGAATTCATCCGGACCGATCGGGCCAAGGCTGGCATGCCGCCAGCGCAGCAGCGCCTCGAAGCCGATCACCGACAGGTCTTCGAGGTCGATCCGGGGCTGGAAGACCAGGCGGAAATCGCCCGCTTCCAACGCCTTTTCGGCATCCAGCGCCAACCGGTACGAACGTTGGAGCGCATCGTCGTGGGAGGCGTTGTACCAGCACACGATGGCGTGATTGCTGATCGCATCGCCCAGTGCCACCAGCCCCTTGCGCATGACGTCGTTGGTGTCCGGCTGTTGCGGTGCAAAGCGCACGACGCCGGCGTGAAAGGTCAACGACATCGGGATGCCGGCTGCGTCCATCGGCGCATGCAGCATGTCGCGCAGATCGAGCAACAGGTCTTCCATCTCGTCGGGCGCGGAGTTCAACAGGAAAAACGCAAAACGCATCGATGCCACGTGATAGACGGTGGCCTTGCCGCGCAGCGCGCGTGTCAGCAGGTAGCTGGCGTGGCGCACCAGTTCTTCCAGCGGCTGCATGCCCAGTGCCTGACGTGCTTCATTGGCCGCCTCGGTGTCGTAGACCTCGATGAAGGCGGCGATGGTCGGAACGCAATGACTGTCGAAGGCGAGGGCGTCCAGGTCCGACTGCAGCTGGCGTGCGTTGAGCAGCCCGCTGTGCGGCTCGCGCCGCCCGGCGCCGAACTGCAGTTCCAGCTGCGCCGCAGCCACGTTGGCGAACATCAGCAGCTGTTGGTGTTCCTGGCTGGCCAGGCGACGCTCGCGCGTATCGATCACGCACAGGGTGCCGGAGACGCCGATCTGCGGTGCACCCACCGGAACACATGCGATAAAGCGCGCCGGCAAGCCCGGGAAGGCGGCGTCGCCCAGCTGGATCGGGGCAAGCGCGGCGGGCTCGATCAGTTCCGTTACGCCATTGCGCGCTGCAGACGCATGCCGGCACAAGTCGATGGCCTGCTCGACGTGGGCGGCACTGATGCCGCGCGCCGCCAGCACGCGCACGCGGCCGCCCTCGACGATGATCAGTGCGGCCGCAGGTGCAACCAGCGCATGACATAGCAGACGCGCGATCTGATCGAGCGGCTCCATGCCGCCCAGGTCGATCGGCACGCCCGACCAGTCGGACTGCTGTTGCTGCCGTTTGGAGTCCAAAGCGAGCGTCATGTCGTCGGGTTCCGTGTTGAAGATCACACACTGCATGGCTACTAGAAACAAACCGCGGTCATCGACAGGTGACGATGGGCGGCCGGTAAAACCCGTCCGGATAAACCGGCTCATCCAATAAAATCCCGCACCCTGTCGGCACGACAATAAACTGGAGCGACGGAGCAGCCCCGCACAAGTACCCCGGCCAGTTATCGGTGTCGACAGCTGAATTTGGTATTAATTGTGAAAGCGAACTCATGGAAATGACGGCGGGCGCCAGCACGGCATGGATCTTCTGCCTGCAGCGCAGCATTGCGGGCAGGATATCGAGGTGAACCGGTTCGGCTCGCCCGCATCGAATTTATCGCCGGGATCGCCTTGGATTATTCGAACTCATCCAATCATATTGCGATTTATCGCTGAATAATGCACGTTTTTCTCCTGATGCAGGCCGCGCATGCGGTGTGGCGCCCGCCACATGAGGTGGCAAAAATAACGTGGCGGGCACGAGCAAACCAGTCGACAGTTTCGACGTGTTTCCAGGATAGTTTCTTGGTTAGTGATATTCAGCACAGTTTCAACTATGGTGCTTTGCCTATTAATCTCCCAACATTCTTCGCAGGGAATGGTATTAAACGTCCTCGTCCGTAGGCGATAGCGGTTGTTACGGCATAAGCTGTTTTAAACCGACTCGACAGTAAATCAACTTTCTGCTGTTGGAGAGCGCGTGTCTGTGTGCGTGAGTCTCTGCACGGCGATACAGGGGAATTAAATGAATCGTGCATTTGCGCTGGTCTGGAACGCGGCGATTGGCAATTGGGTGGTGACGCACGAGCTGGTACGTCGGCGGCGCAAGCCCGGGGCAACCCGCCGCAGTGTGTCGCGCCTGGCCGTTCTGGCGGTGGGAGCCGCCGCACCGATGCTGGCCTGGGGGGCATGCACACCTGCGGTCCCTGCGGCGGGTGCAACCGTCACCTGCACGGGGCTGCCGATCACCAGCAACAGCTTCGCAAGCGGCGCAAACAACCTGACCGTCAACGTTGCGGCAGGTACGCAGATGACCGCCGGGCTGCTGGGCGGCACCGCCATTGCGCTCAGCGGCACCAATGCCACGCTCAACAACAGCGGCACGATCGATCCCTCGGTGCTCGGCCTGTTGTCGGTGTTGAGCACCGGCGTGACCATGGGCAACGCCAGTTCCACCGCGGTGACCGCCAACAACCTCGCCAGCGGCGCGATTTACGGCAGCGGTGGCCTGCTGGGGGCGAACCTGCTCAACCTCGACGGCATGGCGCTCGGCATCACCTCGGCCAGCAACGGCGTCGTACAGATCAACAATGCCGGCCTGATCGATAGCCGGCCGTTGTTGAACCTGTCGGTCCTGAGCGTGGATACACCGGTGATTGCGGTCAGCGGCGGCGGTACCGTCAATGCGGTCAATACCGGCACCGTCAACGGGCGCGTCGGCTTCCAGAGCTCGGCCACCGGCAACAGCTTCGTCAACGCCGGCACCATCAACGGCAGCGTGTCGATGGGGGCGGGCAGCACCAACAGCTTCACTGCGGTGACCGGCGGCAGCGTCAACAGCGGCGGCGGGCTGGCGCTCGAACTGCTTGGGCCGGGCGGCTTGCTGAGCTTTGCGCAGACCGGTGTGGTGGATGGCGGCGCAGGCGGCACCAATACGCTGATTCTGCAGAATTCGGCCACCGGAACCGGCAGTGGCAGCACCGGCGTCGGCACGCTCAGCACGGCGCAGTACATCAATTTCGGCAGCCTGCGCGTCAACAGCGGCACCTGGTCGGTGGGGGGCGGAAGCAACTTCGGCAGTAGCGCGCTCAACGGCGGCGTACTGCAGTTCGCCAATCCTGCGCAGCTAGGCACTGCCATCACCGCCAACGGCGGTGCGCTGGAGGCGACAGCCGCCGGCCTGAGCCTGTCGCCCGCCGGCGGCATCGCAGTGGGGGCAGGTGGCTTGACCTTGCAGGGCGCCAATGCGCTGACCGTTGCCAGCCCCATCACCGGCACTGGCGCGCTGACCAAGACCGGGACCGCTGCATTGGGCTTGACTGGCAGCAATACCTTCAGCGGTGGCGTCAACCTGCTCGGCGGCGCAGTGACGGTGGGCACCAACAGCGCACTGGGAACAGGCACCGTCAACGTATCTGCCGGCAGCGTATTTTCCAGCGCTGCGGTCGACTTGCCGAACGCGTTCGTGCTCAACGACTTCATCGGCATCGGCGGTGCCAACAACCTGCGGCTTGGTGGCGGCATCAGCGGCGCGGGGGCATTGAACAAGATCGGTACCGGCACGCTCACCCTGGGCGGCAGCAACACCTATGCAGGCGGCACGACGCTGGCAGCGGGGACGCTGCGGATCGAAACCAACACCGCGCTCGGAACGGGTACGGTGACAGCCGCCGGTGGGCAGCTGGACACCGGCGCTCCGCTGAGCCTGGCCAACAATGTTGCCTTGACCAATACGCTGGGCCTGGGTGCCAGCGGCAACGCGTTGACCCTGAGCGGCACGCTTGCCGGCGCAGGTGGGGTCAACAAGACCGGCACCGGCACGCTTGCGCTCAACGGCGTCAACACCTTCACCGGCGGAACCACGTTGGCATCGGGCACCTTGCAACTGGGCACTGGCTCGGCACTGGGCACCGGTGGCTTGAATGTCACCGGCGCATCCAGCCTCAGCAGCAGTGCGCCACTGACGGTAGCCAACGGCATCAGGCTCGGCGGGCCCTTGAACTGGACCGGCGCGCAGGCGCTGACAGCGAGCGGTGCCATCAGCGGTGGCGGCAGCCTGATCAAGAGCGGGGCGGGCGACCTCACCCTGACCGGTAACAACACCTACACCGGCGGCACCAGCTTGAGTACCGGGCGCCTGGTGGTGGGCGCGAACGCGGCACTGGGCACCGGCACCCTGACCGCAAGCGGCGGCGAACTGGATGCCACCGCTGCGGCAACCCTGGGCAACACGCTTGCACTCACCGGTACCTTGGGCGTGGGCAGCAGCGGCAATGCCTTGAACCTGACCGGCGCCATTGGCGGCAGCGGTGCGTTGAACAAGCTCGGCACCGGCAGCTTGACCCTGGGCGGCCTGAACACCTATGCCGGCGGCACCAACCTCAATGCCGGCACCTTGCAGGTGGCCAGCGGCACCGCGCTGGGCACCGGTGCGTTGAACGTCACCGGCAATGCGGCCCTGCAAAACACGGCGGCCACCTCGCTGAGCAACGCGATCGCGTTGACTCCAGGTGCGCTGACACTCAGCGGGGCGCAAGCACTGACACTGAGTGGCGCGATCGGTGGCACCGGGAGCCTGATCAAGTCCGGCAGCGGCGGCCTCACGCTGAGCGGCAACAATCAGTACAGCGGCGGCACCACGCTCAGCGCCGGCACACTGACGGTGGGCAGCGACACCGCGCTCGGTGTTGGCGCGCTGAGCGCAGCGGCCGGTACCACCCTGGACAATGCGACCGTCAGCACGCTGGCCAATGCCATTGCATTGGCAGGCCTGGTCAACGTGGGTGGCAGCAACGCGCTCACGCTCAACGGCGCCATCACCGGTGCGGGCAGCCTGGACAAGCTGGGCCCGGCCAGCCTGACCCTGGCCGGCAATAACAGCCATACCGGCGGCACGCGCCTGAATGCAGGTAGCCTGATCCTGGGCAGCGACACGGCCTTGGGGCTGGGCACCCTGACCGTCGGCGGCGGGCTGCTCGACAGCACCGCCGCACGCGTGCTCGCCAACAACGTGGCGCTGGAAGCGGACCTGCAGCTCGGCGGCAGCCAGGATCTCACCCTCACCGGTGCGGTCAGTGGTGCGGGGGGCGTCGTCAAGAACGGCAATGCCGCAGTGACGCTGGCTGGACCGAACAGTTTTGCCGGTGGCGTGGATCTCAATGCAGGCGCGCTGCTGATCGGCGACGGCGCAGCCCTGGGCACCGGGGCGCTGACCGCTGCCGATGGCACGCAGCTGCAGGCCACCGCCGCGACCACGATCGGCAACAACGTCGTCCTGAACGGTGCGCTCTCGCTCACCGGCAACAACGACCTGGGCGTCACCGGCATCGTCAGTGGCGCAGGCAGCCTGATCAAGCAGGGCGCCGGTGCGCTGACCCTCACCGGCAACAATGTCCATACCGGCGGCACCTCGCTCGACACCGGCATCCTGGTGGTCGGCAGCGACAGCGCACTCGGCACCGGCGCGCTCACGGCTGCCGATGGCACACAGCTCACTGCCAGCACGGCGGTGACCTTGCAGAACGCGGTCAATGTCGCCGGCCAACTCGCCATCGATGGCCAGAACCTCACCCTCGATGGCGTGGTCGACGGCGCCGGTCGCCTGATCAAGAACGGCACGCAAACGCTCACGCTCAATGGCAACAACACCTGGGCGGGCGGACTGCAACTGCAGGGCGGCGCAGTGGTGGTCGGCAGCGACACGGCACTGGGCTTGGGCACACTGAGCGCCGCCGCGGGCACCACACTGGATGCCAGCAGCGCGGTGACGCTGGGCAATGCACTTGCGTTGAATGGCGCACTCACTTTGCCTGGCACGCAGGACATCACGCTCAATGGGGTCGTCAGCGGTATCGGCAGTCTCGACAAGCAAGGCGCTGCCACGCTGACCTTGGCCAATGCCAATACCTTCAGCGGCGGCGTTGCGCTGGATGCGGGGCGTGTGGTGCTTGGCAACGACGCTGCGCTGGGCGTGGGTGCGTTGCTGGTCGGCGGCCCTGCCGAACTAGATGCCGCTGCCGCGCTGACGCTGGGCAACGCGGTGCAGTTGAACGATCAGCTCACGCTGGTCGGCAGCAACGATCTCGGCTTGAACGGTGCCATCACCGGCAGCGGCAGCCTGATCAAGAATGGCGCCACCACGTTGTCGCTCAACGCGGGCAACAGCTATAGCGGTGGCACCACGTTGACGGCCGGCACCATTGCGGTCGGCGCCAACGACGCACTCGGCACCGGCAGCCTGTCGGTGGTCGGCAATGCGGCGCTGAGCAACGCGATTGCAGTGGCGCTGGGCAACGACATCGCGCTTGGCGCAGCGCTCAGCGTGGACAACGCTGCGGACATGCTGGTCAGCGGCAGCATCAGCGGTACAGGCGACCTGATCAAGACCGGTGCCGGCACCCTGACCTTGAATGGCAGCAACACCTACACCGGCCCGCTGGCGATCCAGGCCGGCACGCTGGTTGCGGGCACCGCCGCGTCGCTTGGCAACGCCAGCAATGTCGATGTCGCTGCAGGGGCGGTGCTGAATCTCAGCAACGGCGGCCTGATCGGCGCGCTCAGCGGCGCCGGCAACGTCACTACCGATGCCGGCGGCACGCTGCAGTTGGGCGGTGGCGATTTTGCCGGCAGCCTGGGCGGTGGCGGCAATCTGGACAAGGTCGGCGCCGGCACGGTGCGCCTGCTCGGCAACAGCGCGATCGGCGGTGCCACCCAGGTCAGCGGCGGCACCCTGGATGTGATCGGCAACCTGGGCACCAGCGCATTGAACGTGGCGCTGGGCGGCACGCTGACCGGCACCGGCACCACCGGCAACGTGGGCAGCAATGTGACCATCGCCGACGGTGGCCGGCTCGCATTGACCAGTGGCTCCTCGCTCAGCGTGGGCGGCCTGACCCTGGCACCGGGTGCGTTTGTGGATGTCGCACTGGCAGCGCCGAGCAATACGCGGCTGCTCGCGGTCAATGGCGACCTCACCCTGGACGGCACGCTCAACATCACCGACATCGGTGGGTTCGGCACGGGTGTGTACCGCCTGATCGACTACACCGGCCTGCTCACCAACAACGGCCTGGCGATCGGCCTGTTTCCGGGCAGCGTGGATCTCAGCCAGCTCGCACTGCAGACCGCCATCGGCCAGCAACTCAACCTGGTGGTGACGGCGCCGGGCAGCATCGTGCAGTTCTGGGATGGCGCGCAGACCACCGCCAACGGCACCGTCGATGGCGGTGCAGGGACCTGGGGTGCGGCGACCAACTGGACCAACCAGGACGGCACGGCCAACAGCGCCTGGCAAGGCGATTTTGCGGTCTTTGCCGGTAGCGCAGCCACGGTAGGCGTGGTGGGGACGCAGGGTATCGGCGGCCTGCAGTTCGTCACCGATGGCTACCAGTTGACCGACGCCGGTGCGGGTGGGCTGGCCGTGACCGCCACGTTGACTGCGATCCGGGTGGACCCGGGTGCAACCGCCAGCATTGATGTCGCGCTGTCCGGCAGCGGTGGCGTGGAAAAACTCGACACCGGCACGCTGGTGCTCGATGCGGCCAACGGCTATACAGGCGGCACTGCACTCAGCGGCGGCACCCTGGTGCTGGGCGACGCGCAGGCACTGGGCACCGGCACCCTGACCGCAGCAAGCGGCACCAACCTCGATAGCAACCAGGCATTGGCGGTCGGCAATGCGGTGGTGTTCGATGGCGCGGTCAACCTGGTCGGCAGCAACGACCTGCGCCTGTCCGGCCCGATCAGCGGCGCGGGCAGTCTGATCAAGAACGGCGCGTCCACGCTCACGCTCGACGGCGCCAACAGCTACGTCGGCGGCAGCGTGTTGAACGCAGGCACCCTGGCGGTTGGCAGCAACACCGCGCTCGGTGTCGGCAGCCTGTCGGTGCTGGGCAATGCCACTTTGAGCAACGCGATTGCGCTGGCACTGGGCAATGCGGTCAATCTCGGTGCCGATCTGACCATTGCCAGCGCGGACGATCTGGGCCTGACCGGGGTGCTGAGTGGCGCGGGTGCGTTGACCAAGACGGGCCTGGGCACCTTGACCTTGTCCGGCGGCAACACGTTCACCGGCCCGGTGTCGGTGCAGGCCGGCGTGCTCGCCACCGCCGCCCCCGGCGCGTTGGGCAACACCAGCGTCGTGGATGTGGCCGCAGGTGCCGGGCTCTCGCTCGGCAGCAATGCGTCCCTGGGCGCAGTAACCGGGCAGGGCAACGTCGCGGTGCTGGGCGGCACCACGCTGCAGCTTGGCGCCAACAACGTCGGCAGTACTTTTGCCGGCAGCCTGAGCGATGCAGGCAATCTGGACAAGGTCGGCACCGGCACCTTGCAGCTCACCGGCACCAGCGCGCTCGGCGGCACCACCCAGGTCACCGCCGGCACGCTGGACGTGGATGGCACGCTGGCCAGTGCAGGCGGCCTGACCGTGGGCAGCGGTGCCAGCTTGAGCGGCAGCGGCGTGGTCGATGCGGCGGTCACGGTGAACGACGGTGGCCGCCTGGTGGTGACCAGTGGCGCAACGCTGACCACTGGCAGCCTGAGCCTGGCTCCCACTGCCACGCTGGACGCGTTCCTGGGCATCCCCAGCCAGACCGGCGTGTTGGCGGTCAATGGCGACCTCGCCCTGGGCGGCACGCTCAACATCACCGACATCGGCGGGTTCGGCACCGGTGTGTATCGCCTGATCGACTACAGCGGTGGCTTGACCGACAACGGCCTGGGCATCGGCACGTTGCCCGGTACGATCGATCCCACCCAGCTGACGTTGCAGACTGCGCTGGCCCAGCAGGTCAACGTGGTGCTGCTGGCGCCCGGCAGCAACGTGCAGTTCTGGGACGGTGCGCAGACCATTGCCAATGGCAGCATCGATGGCGGCGCAGGCGTCTGGGCCGCAGGCCCCACCAACTGGACCTCGATCGATGGGCTGAGCAACAGCGACTGGCAGAACAATTTTGCCGTGTTCGCCGGCACCGCGGGCAATGTAGGCGTGCAGGGCACGCAAGGCATTACCGGCATGCAGTTCATCAGCGACGGGTATGTGCTGAGCGATGCTGGCGGCGGTGCATTGAGCGCCAATGCGGCCACCACCATCATCCGTGTCGACCCTGGCGTCACCGGCACTATCGATGTGGGCATCGGCGGCACCGGCACGCTGCAGAAACTCGACACCGGCACGCTGGTGCTGAGCGCCGCCAACACCTACACCGGCGGCACCGCGCTCGGCGGCGGCACGCTGGTGCTGGGCGATGCGCAGGCACTGGGCACCGGCACGCTGGCCGCGGCAGCCGGCACCAGCCTCGATACCGACCAGGCATTGACGGTGGACAATGCGGTGGTGCTCGACGGTGCGGTCACGCTGCTTGGCAGCAACGATCTGGCCCTGACCGGCGCCATCAGCGGTGCCGGCAGCGTGATCAAGACCGGTGCCTCCACGCTCACGCTCAGCGGCAACAACAGCTATGCCGGCGGGACCGCGCTGAGCGATGGCACCTTGTCGATCGGCAGCAACAACGCGCTGGGCACCGGCAGCCTGTCGGTGGTCGGCGCTGCGGTGCTGACCAACCCTGTTGCCGCAACCGTGGGCAATGCGGTCGTCCTCGGCGCTGCGCTGAGCGTCGACAATCCGGCAGACCTCACGCTTGCCGGCGATATCAGCGGCAGTGGCGCCTTGATCAAGACCAACACCGGCACGCTGACACTGGACGGCAGCAACAGCTACACCGGTGGCACGACGGTCAATGCCGGCAGCCTGGTCGGCGATAGCGCCAGCCTGCAGGGAGCCATCGTCGACAACGCCACGCTGGCGTTCAACCAGGTGGCCGATGGCGTGTTCACTGGCTCGATCACCGGCACCGGCAGCGTGATCAAGGACGGTGCGGGCGCACTGGTGCTCAATGGTGCCAACGGGTACACCGGCGGCACCACGATCACTGCCGGTACCCTGGTCGGCGACACCACCAGCCTGCAGGGCGATATCGCCAACAACGCGGCACTGGTGTTCAACCAGGACACCGGCGGCGTCTATGCCGGCACGCTCAGCGGCAGTGGCTCGCTGCAGAAGGCCGGCACCGGCGCGCTGCAACTGCTCGGGCCCAACACCTATACCGGCGGTACCGTGATCAGCGCCGGCAGCCTGATCGGCAACACCACCAGCCTGCAAGGCAATATCGTCGACAACGCCACGCTGGTGTTCGATCAGGCCAGCGATGGCGTGTTCGCCGGCGCGGTCAGCGGCACCGGCAGTGTGGTCAAGCAGGGAGCGGGTGCGTTGACGCTGGTTGCGCCCAATACCTATAGCGGTGGCACCACCATTGCCAGCGGCAGCCTGATCGGCACCACCACCAGTCTGCAGGGCAACATCGTCGACAACGCCATTCTGGTGTTCGACCAGGCCGGCGATGGCACCTTTGCCGGCAATATCACCGGCAGCGGTACGTTGATCAAGACCGGCGCGGGCGCGTTGACGCTGGATGGGGTCAACGCCTATCTCGGTGGCACCACGATCGGTGCAGGCACATTGATCGGCGACACCGACAGCCTGCAGGGCAATATCGCCAACGCCGGCGCGCTGGTGTTCCAGCAGACCGCCAATGGCACCTACGCAGGGACCTTGTCGGGGACCGGCAGTCTGCTCAAGGAGGGTGTGGGCACCTTGCTGGTCACCGCAGACAGCAGTGGTTTCACCGGGCCGACCACGATTGCCGCAGGAACCTTGAGTGTGGGTAATGCTGCCAATCCAGGCGCCGCATTAGGCGGGCCGGTCACGGTGGGCCCGGGCGGCACGCTCACCGGCAGCGGCAGCATCGGCGGCCTGACCTCCGGTGGCACCGTGGCGATCGGCGGCAGCACCGGCACGATCAGCGTCGGCGGCAATGCCGCGCTCGGAAATGGCTCCACCCTGCAGGTCACGCCGGGCGCGGGCGGCACGGTGACGCCGATCAGCGTGGGCGGGGCGGCCACGCTGGCACCGGGCAGCACCCTGCAACTGGTGCGTGCGACAGACCTGCCGTTGTTCACCGAGATACCGGTCATCAACGCCGCTGGCGGGCTGACCGGGCAGTTCACCAACGTCGTTTCCGACTACGCCTTCGTCACGCCGAATGTCAGCGCCAGTGCCACGGCGTTGTCGGTGTCGTTTGGCCGCAACACTGCGGCCATGGTCGATGCGGTCACCGCGCCCAACCAGCAGGCTGCCGCGGCTGCCGTGGAGGGCTTGCCGACCACCAGCCCGGTGTACCAGGCGGTGGTGCGCCTGCCCGACGACCCGCAGGCGATCAGCACGGCGTTTGCCTCGCTGTCGGGCGAAAGCCATGCCAGCACGGCCACCGCATTGCTGGATAGCCGCTTCCTGCTGAGCGGCGTCGGCAATCATCTGCGTGGCGACAGTCAGGATGCGCAGGTGGGCGACACCACGGTCTGGATCACCGGCCGTAGCCTGCCCAATCGTGTCGATGGCGACGCCAACACCGCTTCGGTGCGACGCGAGGACAACGGCATCATGGCCGGTGCAGAACGGCGCATCGGCGAGCGCAGCGTGGTCGGCGTCGCGGTCGGCAACCAGGACATCGAAACCCGCTCGCGCGACTCCCTGGATCGTTCCGATATCGATGGCACCCATGCCGGCATCTATGCTCAGGCCGACTGGTCCGCGTTCGCAGTGCGGGCTGCGGTCGACTATGCGGACTACAGCGTGGACAGCAGCCGTCGGGTGATGTTGCCCGGCGTGCTCGAAGAGCGGCTGACCAGCAACTACGATGCGAAGGCCGTGACCGTGTCGCTGGAAGCGGCCTGGAATCTGCGCACCGGCAATGCGGTGTACAGCCCCTTCGTCGCGGCGGACTACACGCACCTTAAGACCGACGGCTTCAACGAGCGCGGCGGCATTGCCGGGCTGTCGGTGGACAGCGCCAAGGACGAGTACACCACCAGCACGGTGGGCGTACGCGGGCGTTGGCAGTTGGGTGCGGCGGCCGGGGTGTATGCCTCGGTGGGTTGGCGGCATGCGTTCGGTGACCGCGCTGTGGAGCGGTCGGCCGGTTTCATCGGCACCGGCTCGCAGTTCTCGGTGCAGAGCGTCACGCTGGCCAAGAACGCGGTGGTCGGCGAACTGGGCGTCAGCCTGGTCACCTCGCCCAACAGCCGCATGGCGCTGTCCTTGCAGGGACTCGATGGCGATGGCCAGACCGCGTACGGCGGCCAGGTCACCTGGGGCTGGAGCTTCTGATCCAGCGCAGACCGAAACGCCCCGGCAGTGCCGGGGCGTTTTTTTGCCTGGTGCGCACGGCTGCATCGCGTTAGTGGCTGTCAGAACGAAGTGCGGTCGGGTGCCGTCCGCGCTCAGAACTGCCAGCGCACGCCGACATTGGCATTGATGCTGTTGGCATCGGAACGCCCGCGCTCGGCACCCACGTTGCCGTAGATGGAGAAGGCATCGTTGAGCTGGTAACGCACGCCCACCGACGCACGCGCCGACTGCTTGGACACCGGCTCGCCGGCCACGTTGAAGCGCGCTTCCGGCAGGCCGGTGAACCAGGCGGTGAAGTCCGAGTCCGGATTGCCGAGCAGCGAACGGTAGGCGACCAAGCCATCGAAGCCCCACTTGCCGCGCACCAGATGAGCGCGCACACCCACCTCGCCGTAACCGGCACGCAACGTATCGCTGTTGGCGCTCAACCCCAGCCCGGTGGCCGAGGCTTCGCTGAAGGCATCCTGGGTCTGGCTGACCACGCCTGCGGCAATGAACGGCGACAGCCCTGCCTGCGGCATCAGGCCGACTTCGGCACGCAGCGACCAGTTGGTGTCGTGGCGGCGATCCTGCAGGCGCTCGCCGATGCTGCCGGCCTGCACCGTGCGTTCGGTGTCCACATTGCTCGTGCCGTAGGAACCGATCGCGGACACATAGGCCTGGCCGATCGGCTGATACAGATACGCGGTCATCGCATAACGGTCCGAGCGCAGGCGACTGGCCGACGCATCGATGTGCGCACGGTCCTGACCCGAACTCAGCGCCGCACCCACGATGGTGCCAGCGTTGCCCATCGGCAGATCCACACCGACGGTGGTGGCCTGCTGGGTGTAATCGGCCGAGTCGAAACCCTTGCCGCCCAGTTCGCCGTCCAGATAGCTGCCCTGCATCCAGGTGGTCAGCGTGGTGGTGTCGGCCAGGTAGGGCAGGCGATCGGCCGCCACGCGTGCATCGTTGAGTGCCGACTGGAAGCCCAGCGTGCGCTCGATGCCGTGCACCTGGCCGGCCAGGGTCGGCAGCGATGCGGCAACCTGCGCATCGTTGGCGGCCAGCAGCGCGCCGGTGGCGCTGATCAGGCCACCCAGATTATCCGTATCGCCGGAGGCCACACGCGTATCCAGCACCTTGACCAGCGTATCGGCCTGCGTGGCACCGTTGACCACCGACTGCGGCGCACCGGCCGCCTGCGCGCTGGCAGCGGAGGCATTGCGGGTCAACGTGGCGGTGACGGTGGTGGGGTCGTAGGCGAGCGAAGCAGTCCAGAAGAAGTTGTTGGCGTACTGCACCCGGTCGAAGCTGCCCTGCAACGTGCCGGCCTTGACGATCTGCTCGCTGCTGCCGACGGTGTAGCCAGCCGCTTCCGGCAGCAACAGCAGGTTGCCCTTCAGGCTGGCCTGGCCGGTGACGGTCAGCCCCTTGCCCAATTCGATGGCGGTAGTGCCGCTGGTGTTGGCCAGGCTGTAGCCGCCATTGATGACACCGCCGCGCGATTCGAACGTGGCCGAGTTGAGCACAATGACATCCGAACGCAGGCTGCCGGACAGTGCGAGCACGCCGTCGCTGACGCTGGTGCCGCCGGTGTAGGTGTTGTTGCCGCTGAGCGTGAGCCTGCCGGTGCCGTTCTTGGTCAGGCCGCCGGCACCGGAGATGTCATTGCTGAAGGTGCTGTCGTAGCCGGAGGTCACGTTTGCCGCCCAGTTGCTGGCGAACTGGCCCGGGCCCTTGATCGCCTTGGCCGCATTGACCAGGCCGAAGCCATACAGCGCGTCCACGCCCGGGTCGCCCAGGTCGGTGGCGGTGGTCAACAGGGTCTGCTGCAGGTTGGAGGCGCTCATCCACGGATACACGCCAAGCACCTGCGCCGCGATGCCGCTTACAGCGGCCGTGGAAAATGAGGTGCCGGCGATCTGGCCCTGCAGCTCGGTGCCGGCCAACGCCGGTGCGAAGTAGCTGCCCGGCGCCACCAGGCACCACTGTGCAGCGGCGCCGCAATGGTTGGAATAGCTGGTCAGGCCGGCGGCATTGCCGGCGCTGTCGATGTTGACCGCGCCCACGGCCAGCCAGTTGTTGCGCAGGCTGGCTTCCTGCACTGGCGTCGCTGCCGGGTAGGAGGCTTCCGCCGCGCCTTCGTTGCCGGTGGCGGCCACGATCAGCGCATCGGCCTGCACCAGCGGGGTCAGCGCGTACTTCCAGGCCAGTGCGGCATTGGCACTGCTGGCTGCATCTGCATACGAGGCACCGATCGACAGATTGGCGATGCGCACGCCGGCTGCCGCCAGGTCCACCGCCGCGCGACGGGTCTGCTGGGTACCGCAGGAGTTTTCGGCGCAGATGCGCGCATAGAACAGGTCCGCATCCGGTGCGATGCCGCCGGCGAAGCCGTCCTGCGCGGTGCCCACTGCCAATGCCGAGACGACGCTGCCGTGGCCACGCAGCGCGTTCGACGCCGACTCCGGTGTGCCGGGGGTGTCGGTGTAATCGGTGGAGGTATCGACCTTGCCGCTGATCGGCGCGTAGCTGCCATAGAGATTGTCGTCCAGCACCGCCAGCTTGACGCCCTGGCCCCTGGCACCGGCCTGCTGTGCCAGGTCCGCATTGGTCGGCACCAGCAGGTTGCTGCCCAGGTCCTGGTAGCGGGCGGGCGCAGGTGCCGGCGTCGGCGCGGTCTTGGGCAACGGGTCGGCGGTTGTGGTGTCCGGCGTTGTCGGCGTCGTAGGAGTCGTAGGAGTCGTAGGAGTGGACGGCGTCGGAGCGACCACCGTGGTCTGCGGCGGATCACTGCGGACATTGCCGCCACCGCCACCGCCACCGCCACCACAGGCAGTCAGGACAAGGCAGGAGGCGATCGTGGTTGCGAGTAGCGAGCGATTCATGGTTGGTCGATTCCGGTAATTAGCGCGCCGCAACTGCAAAACTCTAAAATTTGGCGCAGACGATTCCAGCACCGGGAAAAACCGGCGTGGTCTTGGATTTCACGCGTTATTCACTTTATCCGCCGCGTATCCGTCCCCTCGGATAAGCGCCTCGAATAACACGGTGATGCGCCACTGCATCGAACCGTGTGCTTGCGAGATTGTTTAACGGCGCTATCGGTAAACTCTAAAACCTGAACGGACAGTTGCTATTCAGAGAAAAACATCACGCATAAGGTTTTACGAATTAATCCATAGCCAAATTAGATTAGAAAACTCCCTATCAGGCCCGACTGCAAAGAAATGTCAGAGCGGACGCGACAATAAGCGGTCACGAATCTCCGGGGGCGGCAATCCTAAATGCGATGAATATCGCAGGTAATCAGGAAATGCGTCGAAGATGTCGGTGGATTGCCCACGCGCTGTAGCGGATTCAACTGTAAGTCAGCAATTCTAACGGACTCTTCCGTATCGGGTACGATCGGATGAGTTTTATCGCAATGACACCGGTGTTATATTAAATTTCCTGCTGCAAGACGAATATATCCGCCGGATTTATATTGACCGAAAGTGAGCGAACCCGGCCATTGTGCCCAATTCTTCGCATTTCCCGCAAAAATGTCATCGGGACGTGGTGGCTGGAACGGCGGATATTCGGAACGCCAAATAATTCCTGGGCCCGCGCTTGCCGGTGAGTTGCCACCAAGCTGAATGCAGGGGGAATATTCAAGCCGATCTTTTGCAGGCCGTATCTAAATATCGGCATTCCCCTACAGCAGATTATTCTGATGCCTCCCGCGCCGCTGCCGCCACCTGCGCTACCCAACGCGGATATCGGTGTCATCGCAGTATGGTCCGGGTTGGTCAGGCCGCCGCCGGCAGCCGCAGTGGCACCGGCAGCAAGCGCTGCGGTCGTCGTACCCTGCCGCCGGCTGACTGTGCCCTGGCTTTGGCCAGTGCTGCCTTGGCGCGTGTGCCCGCAGCCGCGCCGACGCGCTTGTCCAGCATGGGCCAGTGCATGCAGCTGCGCCTCGGTCACGCCGATATTCAAGCCGATCTTCAGTGGCGCGGCTGGTCATGGACGTGATCTCCGAAGGGTGTGCTGCCGCGGAGGAGGGGGCAACCGAGAGCAGGGCAACTGCGCCCGGCGACAGCGCAGCCATGAGGGTAGAGAGCGGCCTGGAGCACGCACATCTTTCTATGACCTGTGGTCATGCCGGCGGTCCAGCGGTCGCTGGGCAGGATGAGTGGTTTGGGGTTCCGACGCTTGTCGCAACGGGGTTCAGCCGACATATGTGTAAAAATAGCTCACAAGATCGGATTTCATCCATTGCATCAGTGAGTTAGCGGATATTTTGGCGCACCAAAACTACCCTGCCAATGCCAGTT
>NZ_MDSK01000050.1 GCF_002940205.1 Xanthomonas arboricola pv. guizotiae | reverse complement strand
GCCGGATTTTCACGCGCTTCGAGAAGTTGGACGTCATGTTCCTTGGATTCCTCAACTTCGTCCTGGTCGTTGATGGGCTTCGGATGTGTTAACATGCCCTAGCAGCACACGCGCAACATCCAGCGCACGCTTTCACCCGATCTTTGAACGGCCCCTGTTAGAACACCTTCGCCAGCGCAGGTCCGGGTGAAGCATTCCGCATGCCGGCTTCGCCTTACGACGCCTGCGCGCACAACGGTATGCCCAAGGATTCCCCCGCCGGTGACGAAGCTCTCAACCGAACACTTGCAGAAGCATCTGAGCCGCCTGCAGCGCAGCCTGCCGATGGCACTGCTCAATCGCTTTCTCGAGATCGACGTGATGACGCAGGCCGCGTCGCTGTCGTTCTATGCCTTGCTGTCGCTGGCACCGCTGCTGGTGCTGCTGCTGTGGCTGACCGCATCGCTGTATCCGCCTGCGCAGGAAGCGCTGGTGCAGCAGATCGCGCAACTGGCCGGCGGCAGCGCGGCGGAAGTGGCCGACACGGTGATCCGCAATGCCACCGATCAACCCGGCGTAGGCTCATTGGCCGGACTGTGGAGCACGTTGCTGTTGTTCATCGGCGCCACGGCGGTGTTTGCGCAGTTGCAGAACGCCCTCAACCTGATCTTCCGCACCGACAAGCAGCGCCTGGAAGGCCTGATGGCGTGGCTGAAGAAGCGCGTGTTCTCGTTCGGCGTGATCCTGGCCCTGGGCTTCTTGTTGATCGTGTCGATGATTGCCACCACTGCGTTGCAGGTGGTGTTTGCACGGCTGCCATCGGTGCTGCCGGCGATCGGCTACATCACCACCCTGGCGCTGTATTCGCTCGCCTTCGCCTTTCTGTATCGCTATCTGCCCGATCGCACCGTCAACTGGCGGCAGGCCTTCGTCGGCGGCGTGATCACCGCGCTGTTGTTCGCACTGGGCCGCTATGGCATCGGCCTGTACATCGCCAAGGCCGCGCCTGGCAGCGCGTACGGTTCGATGGGCACGTTGGTCATCCTGCTGGTGTGGATGTACTACGCCTCGGTGGTGTTCTTCGTCGGCGCCCTGTTGACCGCGGTGATCGACGAGCGCGTGCGCTCGCATCGCAAGCTGCGCGAGGCCGGCGTGGATACGGACAACCTGCCGCCGGTTGCCGCCGAACCGGATGCCACGCTGCAGCCGCCGGAAGCACCGACGCGCAGTTGATTGCGCATGCTGCACCTGGCGCGGCGCGTGCCCGGGCGGCATACGCCGCTTCGCTGAGGGCCCTCGCTCACTGAAATCGGCGCGCGCCGGCGGCTGCGATATCCTAGCGGGATGGCCCGCATCCCCGACGCATTCATCGACGAACTGCTTGCACGCACCGACATCGTCGAGGTGGTGGGCGGTCGCGTGCCGCTCAAGCGTCAGGGCAAGGAATACTCGGCGCGCTGCCCGTTCCATGACGAGCGCTCGGCCTCGTTCACGGTCTCGCCGACCAAGCAGTTCTATCACTGCTTCGGCTGCGGCGCGCACGGGACCGCAATTAGTTTTCTGATGAATTACGACCGCCTCGAATTTCTCGATGCGGTCGACGAGCTGGCCAAGCGTGCCGGCATGGACATCCCGCGCGAGACCCAGCAACGCACCCCGCAGCAGCAGGACGACAGCCGCGAGCTGTATTCGGCACTGGACGCGGCGACCAAGTTCTTCCAGCGTCAGCTCGAGGGCAGCGAACGCGCCCGCGACTATCTGGACGGCCGCGGCGTGGATGCCGACAACCGCGCGCGTTTCCAGATCGGCTACGCGCCCGATGGCTACAGCGCACTGAAGGACACGCTGGGCACCGATGCGCGCCGCATGAGCGTGCTCGAACGCGCCGGGCTGTTTTCCAAGAACGATCGCGGCCATGTCTACGACAAGTTCCGCGACCGGGTGATGTTCCCGATCTTCGACCGCCGCGGCCGTGTGATCGCCTTCGGCGGACGCATCATGGGCGCGCCGGCCGACGGCCGCGACCCGGGGCCGAAGTACCTCAACTCGCCGGAAACCGCGCTGTTCCACAAGGGCCGCGAGTTGTACGGCCTGTGGCAGGTGCGCCAGGCCAATCAGAAGATCGAGCGGCTGATCGTGGTGGAAGGCTATATGGACGTGGTCTCGCTGTTCCAGTTCGGCGTCACCCAGGCGGTGGCCACGCTGGGCACGGCAACCACGCCCGAACATGCCGAGCTGCTGTTCCGCAACGCGCCGGATGTGTATTTCTGCTTCGACGGCGACAACGCCGGCCGCAAGGCCGGCTGGCGTGCGCTGGAATCGGTGCTGCCGCGCATGAAGGACGGCCGCCAGGCGTTCTTCCTGTTCCTGCCCGATGGCGAGGACCCGGACAGCATCGTGCGCAAGGAAGGCGCGCAGGCCTTCGACCAGCGTCTGGCACAGGCCACGCCGCTGTCGCAGTTCTTCTTCGACGAGATGTCGCGGCAGATCAACCTGCACACGCTCGATGGCAAGGCGCGGCTGGCCGAACGCGCCAAGCCGATGCTGGCACAGATCCCCGAAGGCGCGTTCGGCGAGCTGATGAAGCAGGAGCTGTCGCGGCTGACCGGCGTGGGCGCCAGTCAAGCGACGCAGGCGTCCGCCGCGCAGGCACGACCGCCTGCGCGCATCGGCGCGCCCGCGCAGAAACGCAGCCTGGTGCGCGCGTCGATCGCGATCCTGCTGCAGCGGCCGTCGCTGGCGATGAGCCTGGAGGGCGACCACGATTTTTCCGGCCTGCGCCTGCCCGGCATCGAGCTGTTGATGGAACTGCTGGCACTGGTGCGGCAACGCCCGGAAATCAGCACCGGCGCACTGCTGGAACACTTTGCCGAGCGCGACGAACAGGCCGCGCTGCAGAAACTGGCCGCACAGGCATTGCCCGGCGACGAACACAGCTGGGCGATGGAACTGCATGACGTCGTCGCGCAACTGGACAAGCAATTGCTGCGTCAGCGCCTGGACGAACTGCAGGACAAGCAGCGCGCGCAGGGCCTGGACGACACCGACAAGTACGAATTGCGCGAACTGTTCAAGGCGCTCGCCGCGTTGTAATGCGGATTGGCGCGAGCGGATCGGCTCACGCTGTCGTGGCGGACACGCATCGTAGACGGGCGTCCACGTTGCACGACACCATGGCCCAACTGGAGCGGTAACTGCTGCTGCAGCGCTTGGAAGAACTGCAGACCAGGCAACGCACACAAGCAATCGGCTAGACCGACAGGGCTGCGCGCACTGCCGCGCCTGCGTCCAGACACGCACCGGGCACCCGGCGCATGCTGTCAGACCAGCTGTTGCAGAGGCAGCCGGCCAGCCCTGGCCGCTGCATGCAGGCACGCGCTCATAGCTGCTTGAACAAGGTCTCGGCCATCGAGCCGAGCGCCGCGCTGACCGCGTCGATCTTGTCGGCATCGGCCAGTGCGGCCTGGCCGGCATGCGCGGTCAGCCGCTCGATCAGGGCATCGCGCGCGGGCGCGCCGTCGGCACTCTGGGTCTGCGGCGTACCGGACACCGGCGTGAGCCATGGGGCGATCAAGGCCTGATAGGCGGTGGTGTGCTGGGAAGCCATCTGCTCGAGAAATTGCAGGACCGTGGTGGGGGTGCCGGTGAGCGTACCAGTCAGCGGCTGGTTGGCGATCTGCCGGTAGTTCACCGTGGACGCCACCGCATTGGCGATGGCCACATCGACCAGCACATCGATCTCCCTGATCGGCGCATTCCCGTACAGCGTCTTGATCTGGCTGAGCATCGGCACGGTCCACGCATGCGGCACGCAATCGAGCGTGTTCCACAAGTCGGCATTCCAGATCTGGTACGGCGCCGCGCCCGGCGCTGGAGAGGGCAAGGCCTGTGCATACAGCGCGGCGAACCCGCCGTTGCCCGGCGTGGCGCCGGCGGTGGGATAGCAGTGCACGGCGCTGAAATTGTCCAGCTTGCCGTTGGTCTTCAACCAGGTCGCCAAGGTCGGCGACAGCGCACCGCCCAGGCTGTGCCCGGCAAAGATCACCGTCGCCGTGCGGCCATCCAGCCCTTGCAGGAAATCCAGCAGCGTGGTGTTGGGCGCCAGTGCGGTGGAGGGGCTGACCATGTTGAGCAGATGCCACACGCCGGTGGCGGCGCCCATCGAGATGACCGCCGAACCTGGCTTGACGGGTTTCTTCGCCGCAACCGGCGCGCTGCCGAGCAGCGGCGCGTAGGTCGCAAAATCCACCACCGAGGACACATCGAAGTCTTCGGTGAACCAGTCGTACAGCGACTCCGGATTGGTGGCGCTCAGCGCGACCACATACGCCTCGCCGATGCCCGGCATGGCCTCGGTATGGGCCACGTACATGGCATTGCCCGACAGCGACGAATCGGCCGCCTGCCAGACCTGCGGCCCCCACACCAGTTGCCAGTCGCCGATCCTGTCCTGGGTGTCGGCCGATGCCAGCGTCTGCAGCAACGTGGCCTGGTAGTCCGCCTGCAACGCCGGCTGACTGCCCCTGCGATCGCCCACCCAGTTGGCCAGGGCGGAAAGCGCGAAGGTCTGTTGATATTGGTCGTAGCGCATGGACTGGCTCCTTTCCTTAGGCCTTGCGTGGAAACACGGTCGAACGCGAGCGCGGTGCGCGGACACCGTTCGGGCACGGATGCGCGCGGCGTGGGCGTGTTCAACCGGAATCTAACAAAGGATGTGCGTGCCCGAAGCGCCCGCGCAGCGGAATCTCGACGCATCGCACGAAACGATCACCGCCCCGTCCGGCGCTGCAGGCAGGCGCAAGAGCACGCTGCTGCCGGAGCCGGTGCGAGCACGCATCCGTGCGCTGCGCAACCGACTCGCACGGTGCATGCAGGCCTCTACAATGGCACTCTGCAGGCAGACCTCCCCCTGAATACGCACGATGATCAAACACTGGCTGGCGCGGTTGCGCATTGATCCATTCACCCTCGCGCTGCTGTGCACGGTCACGCTCGCCTCGTTCCTGCCGGTCTCGGGCACCGCCGCAGCGATCATGGACGATGTCACCGACGTGGCGATCGCCGCGCTGTTCTTCCTGCACGGCGCGCGCCTGTCGCGCGAGGCGGTCAAGGCCGGCGCGCTGCATTGGCGCCTGCATCTGGTGATCCTGGCCTGCACCTTCGTGCTGTTCCCGCTGCTGGGGCTGTTGTTCAAACCGCTCGCGCATCTTGCGCTGACGCCGGAGCTGTATATCGGCGTGCTGTTCCTGTGCGCGCTGCCGTCCACGGTGCAATCGTCGATCGCCTTCACCTCGATGGCGCGCGGCAACGTGCCGGCGGCCGTGTGTGCCGCCTCGCTTTCCAGCCTGCTGGGGGTGTTTTTCACGCCGTTGCTGATGGGCGCCCTGGTCGGCAGCCAGGGCGCGATGGCGGACCCGGCGGGAGCGATCGGCAAGATCCTGCTGCAGTTGCTGGTGCCGTTCCTGGCTGGCCACTTCATGCGCCCGTGGATCGGCGGCTGGGTCGAACGGCATCGCGCCGTGCTGCGTTACACCGACCAGGGCACCATCCTGCTGGTGGTCTACACCGCCTTCAGCGCATCGGTGAACGAAGGCCTGTGGCAGAAGACGCCGTTGCCGGCCTTGCTCGCGGTGCTCGGTTCGGCCGCGCTGTTGCTGGCGGTGGCGATGCTCTCGATCACCTTCATTGCGCGGCGCCTGCGCTTCAACCGCGCCGACGAGATCGCGATCGTGTTCTGCGGCTCCAAGAAGAGCCTGGCCACCGGCGTGCCGATGGCCAAGGTGATGTTCGCCGGCGGTGGCCTGGGCGCGATCGTGTTGCCGATCATGCTGTATCACCAGCTGCAGTTGATCGTGTGCGCCTTTGTGGCTGCACGGTATGCGCGCAGTGCGCCGGAGCACCCGCAGCCGGAGACCGACCGCCGCTAGGCGCATTCAGCGCCCTTCAGTGGTGACCAATTGAGGACGTGCTCCTGCATCGCTGCCGATCCAACGGTGCGTACGGCGGGATGGCGGTTCGCATTGTCCGGCGTTTCAGCGATCAAATTTAGTGACAGTAGGCGCGCGCACGCGGCGGAGCCTGCAAAGGCTGCGCGACGCCGCGTTCGGGCATTCCTTCACGCAGAGGCTTTCCATGGCACTGTCATTTCGTTCACCATCCCCGGTGCTGATTGCGCTTTCTGCCGTACTCGCGACGCTGACTGCCTGCGACAAGCCGACTCCCGCTGCCATCAACGCGCCGCCAGCGGCCGCCGCACGCCCAGCCGTGCCGCCCAGCATTCATTGGCAAGAAGGCAAGCTCGAAGAGGCCTTCGAGGAAGCCAAAAAGACCGGCAAACCGCTGCTGCTGTACTGGGGCGCGGTGTGGTGCCCGCCGTGCAACCGGCTCAAGGCCACCACCTTCAAGGATCCGGCATTCATTGCGCAGGTCCAGCAGTTCGTGGCTGTGCATCTGGATGGAGACCTGGAAGAAGCGCAGGCGGCGGGTGAGCGCTTCGGAGTCAAGGGATACCCGACCATCATCATGCTGCGCCCGGACGGCAGCGAGGTCACCCGGCTGATCGGCGACACCACGACGGCGCAACTTATCGACAGCGTGCGCGCAGCGGCCCAGCTCACAACCAGCACCAAGCAGTTGCTGGAGTTGGCGATGAAGGATCCCGCCTCGCTCAAAGAGGGAGATTGGGCACTGCTCGCCGGCTACAGCTGGCTCTATGACAATCAACTCGTGGACGCCAAGCAGGCGCCCGGGGTCCTGGCAGCGTTGGCCAAGACGGCGCCGCAGCCTGCATTACAGCGGCAATTCGGCTTGTTGGCAGTTCTCGTCGCCCGGCGGAAGCCGGTCGCTACTCCGGCAACGCGTGCCTTGCTAAAAGCGGTGATTGCCGACCCGAGCGAAGTGCGGGCCAACCTGCATGTTCTGGTCCCCGGTGCAGCCACCCTGGTTGCCTCGGCAAGCGACGATGCGCGCGAGCGGGCCAGCCTCTCCGATGCATTCGATCAGGCATTGACGCAAGCCTATGCTGACTCCACGTTGCCGATTGTCGACCGGCTGCGCACTGCGTATGCGGTTGTCGCGCTCGCACGTTTGGCCCAGGGCCAGCCCAATGCTACCGACCATAATGGACCGCAGCCACCGCTGCCAGCCGCGGTGGTCAAGACCGTGCATCAGCGTGTGCAATGGGCGGTGGCAGCGGCCAGGACCGCAGAAGAGCGCCAATCCACCATCGAAAGCGCGGTCGACCTGTTGGTCGATGTGGGCGACAACCACGGCGCGGAACAACTGTTACTGGCTGAGCTGGAACGCAGCAAAACGCCCTCCTACTACATGCCTTACCTGGGCCACCTGGCCGAAGAACGCGGCGACCACACCACCGCGCTGTCCTGGTTCAAGAAGGCGTACACCACACCCGGCAGCGACGGGACGCTAGTGCAGCGGGGCATCCCCTATCTGGATGCCATGATCCGCCTCAGCCCGGACGATGCTGCAGGCATCGAAGCGCTCGCAGGCCAGGTGATCGGCGATCTGGCCAAACGTCCCAATGGTTACCTGCGCCAGAACCGCAGGCACTTCGACCCGGTTGGCGCATCGTTGCGGGCCTGGAGCAAGCAACACCATGCGCAGGGCAGCGCGGTGTTGGCCCGGCTGCGGCAGAAGGCGAAGACCACCTGTGGCGACAGGACCGACTGCACCGCCTGGCTGGGCTAGGTTGCGGTCGTCGACCTGCTCCATCGAGGCGTGCAATGGCACCAACCGGACCGTGACCGATGAGAACGCTTTGTCTGCTTCGAGAGCGCCACATCGCTCTCGAGCAGCATCGGCAACCAGCGCGATGCCGAGCGACTGCTGGCGGAATTGCCGCCTGGCAAAACCTACATCCGTGAGTGACTTGGCGACCGCGTTAACACCCTCAAGGCCCGCAGCAAGCACTTCACTAGGAGGGCAACGCGCTAGCACCCCGATTGCGTCAAAGGGAAAACCCTACCGGCAGCGACACGCAGACCAGCGACCGTACCAGCCAGTTGCGGTGAGACGCTGCAATCGGCGCTGCACCGGTCGCCGCTAGCGCACCCACGGCAGCAGCAGATGGTCGACCATCAGGAAGGCGAACAACGCCATCAGGTACACGATGGAATACCCGAACATCTTCATCGAAAACAATTCGTCCGGCGGGTTCAGCATGCGCCACGCATACCAGAGGAACACCGCATTGAGCACAACCGCGCCGCCCAGGTAGAACAGCCCGCTCATGCCCACCGCCACCGGCAGCAGGGTCACGATCGCCAGCAGCACCGTGTACACCAGGATCTGCTTGCGCGTATGCGGCACGCCATGGGTGACCGGCAACATCGGGATCGCCGCCTTGGCGTAATCGGCACGGCGGAAGATCGCCAGCGCCCAGAAATGCGGCGGCGTCCAGATGAAGATGATCAGCACCAGCAGCGAGGCGTTGATCCAGTCGGCGCTGGTCGGCAAGCCGGTCACCGCGGCCCAGCCCAGCATCGGCGGCGTGGCGCCGGCCAGGCCGCCGATCACGATGTTCTGCGAGGTCGCACGCTTCAGGTACACGGTGTAGATCACCGCGTAACCGATCAGCGACGCAAACGTCAGCACCGCGGTGATCACATTCACCCAGACCACCAGGATGGTCATGGAGATCACGATCAATACGCCGGCAAACAGCAGCACCTGCCACGGCCGCACCTTGCCCACCACCAGCGGCCGCCACGAAGTCCGCGCCATCTGCGCGTCGATCTTGGCGTCCAGCAACTGGTTGATCGCCGCCGCCGCCGACGCCGCCAGCCAGATGCCCAGAAAACCCAACGCACCGGTGCGCACCTGCACCCACGTCGGCACATCGGGGATGGCCAGGAACATGCCCACCAGGGCGGTGAACACGATCAGTGCCACCACCTTGGGTTTGGTCAGATCCCAGTAATCGCGTGCGCTGACAGCCATGCTCACTCCGGCGCGCGCAGCCGCGCCAGCAGCGAGACCAGCACGAACAACAGTGCGACCGCGCCGCCGTTATGCAGCACCGACACTTCCAGCGGCAACGCCAGCGTGACGTTGAGCATGCCCAGCGTCACCTGCACCGCCACCAGCACCGCCAGCGCACCGGCCCACACCCGCATGCCCGGCGAACGCGACAGCCGCCAAGCCAGCCACCACAGATACAGCGCCGTCGCAATCGCCCACAACCGGTGCGCCATCTGGATGGCGATACGCGCTGCGCCATCGAGCACACCGCCTTCGTAATCCACCCCGATCCCGCGCCACAGCGTGAAGCCTTCGCGGAAGTCATGCGGCGGCCACCACTGACTGACGCAGCGCGGGAAATTGTCGGCCGACCAGCTACCGCCGCCGCAGGCCAGCGCCGCGTAATTGGCACTGACCCAGCCGCCGAGGGCGATCTGCAGGCCCAGCACCGCCACGCCCGCACGCAGCAGCCACTTGAGCCGCGAGGCATCGGCCAGCGTGATCGGCAGATGGGTCGCGCGCCAGGCCATCCACACCAGCAGCGAGAACATCAGCATGCCGCCGAGCAGATGGCCCATCACCACGATGGGTTTGAGCAGCAGCGTCACCGTCCACATGCCCAGCAGCGCCTGGAAGATCACCACCGCCAGCGTCAGCACCGCCGCACGCGCCAGGTCGATATTGCTCCAGCGCAGCGCCGCCAGCAGCAGGATGGCCTCGCCGGCAATCGCCACGCCGAACGCCAGCGCGTGCCAGCCGGACATGTACAAAGGAATCGACAAGGCCACCAGCACCGCGGCAGAAACCACCTGGGCGATGCCCATGCGGCGGCGGCGCACCGCCAGCAACGACAGCACCAGCACCTCCACCCCGAGCGCGCCGGCCAGGAAGCGGTGCACCTGCTCGCGCCAGGCCTTGTGCGATTCCAGCGGCCGAATCTTGCTGGCCACATGCGTATTGGCTTCGTCGCTGGTCTGCGGCCAGGTGACGCGGCCGTAGCAGGTCGGCCAGTCCGGGCAGCTCATGCCGGCATCGGACAGGCGCACGAACGACCCGAACAGGATCGTGCTCGCAGTGAACAACGCAGCCAGCCAGGCCATGCGATGGAAGTGGCGGAACAATGCCGGTGGCGCAAACAGATTCATCGAAACGGGCTCACATCAGTTTCAGCAGCTTGACCAGATCGGCACGCAGGCCGGCCGGGTCGAACCCCGGGGCGTACCGCAGGATCACGAAGCCATTCGGGTCGATCACATACACCGGCACGCCGGCGGCGTCGTTGGCACGCGGCAGGCCCTGCCGCAGCCGCGCGTCGTCGCGCAGTACACGCAGGGCCGGCATCGGCGGCAGACCGGCCGGCGGGGCGCCGATCCACAACACCTCCACCTTGTCGGCGCGATGGCCGAGCAGCTGCCACACCTTGTCCAGTTCGGCCGCCAACATCACGCATTGCTGCGCGCAGCCGGCAGGCGGTGCGAGCGCAATCCGCCACACCCGTTCGGCAGGCGTCCAGGCATACGGCTGCCCGTCCGCGCGTACTGGCACCAACCCGCGCAGGTCGGCAGGCGGCTTCAGCAGTTCGCCGTGATTGCGCGTCGATGCCGGCTGCCATCCGGAGAAGCGCAGTACGCCGGCCAGCAACATCGAGCCGAAGAACAGCACCGCCAGGGCAATCAGCATCCTGCGGCCGCGTTTGACCGAATGCGGCGTGGCCGATGTGGAGGAGGTCATGCCGGCGATTTTCTCATGCCGCAGGCGTCAGTGCCCGCGTCGACGGCGGCGGCGCGCACGCCAGCTCAGCAGCGTCGCAGTGACCAGCACGGCCGCGGCCAGGCCGAACCATTGCACCGCATAACCCAAGTGCCGCGCGGGTGGCAGCGTGTTGGGCAGCATCTCCAGATCGCGTGCATAACCAACCGGCAAGGCCGGATCCAGGCGCAGGACCTGCGACGAAATGTCGCGCCTGCCAAACGCGCTGCGCAGGGCGCTGGCATCCAGGCGCGTGGCCAGCCAGGTCTGCGGCGCATCGGCGGCGGCCAACGCCGGCCCGATCGCAAGTCCGGCCGAGGGCGGCGCACTCAGCAACCCCTGCAGTGTCCGGGTGCCTTGCAGCGGCGTGATCGTCGGCAACTGCCGGTTGGCCGGCAACGGCAGCCAGCCCAGGTCGACCAGCAGCGCGACCGGGCTGCCTTGCGGCGCGGCAAGTTGATAGATCCGCACACCGGCGCGCCCTGCATGCAGCTGGTTGTCCAGCAGCACCTGCTGCGGCAGCAACCGCACCTCTCCACTCACCCAGGCCAGCGCATGCGGCGTGGCCAAGGCCTGCACCAGGGTCAACGGCGTCTGCCGCACATGCGCCGCGCGTTCCAGCAACGCCTGTTTGGCGTGCATGCGCTGTAGCTGCCACTGCCCAAGCGCCGCAAACCCCGCACTGACCAGCACGGCCAGACACCATCCCAACACCGCCGTGTGCTTGCGCATCATGACAAGCGACGCAAAAAGGCGTGCAATGCCGCTACCACGCCGACGACCACCGGGGCTGTTGTGAACGATTCGCTCAAGACGTTGCTGATTGTCGCCTTCCTGATCGTGATCCTGTGGAACCTGGGTGCGGGCCTGTACTACCTGCTCACCGACCGTGGCGAAACCAAGCGCACCGTCAACGCATTGACCTGGCGCATCGGTCTATCGGTCGCACTGATCGCCGTCGTGATCCTCGGCATCTACACCGGCTGGATCAAGCCGCATGGGCTCGGCCGCTGAGGAGCCGGGATTGGGGATTCGGCATTCGGGATTCGTAAGAGCAAAAGCGGATCGCTCTTGCGAATCCCGAATCACCAATCCCGCATCCCCGCCCTCAAAGCACGTACACGAACAGGAACAGCGCCAGCCACACCACGTCGACGAAGTGCCAGTACCACGCGGCCGCTTCGAAGGCGAAGTGGTTGTCGCGGGTGAAGTGCCCGCGTGCCACCCGCAGCCACATCACCGCCAGCATGATCGTGCCCAGCAGCACGTGCATGCCGTGGAAGCCGGTGAGCATGAAGAAGGTCGAGCCGTAGATGCCGGACCCCAGCGTCAGATTGAGCTCGGTGTAGGCGTGGATGTATTCCTCGGCCTGCAGGAACAGGAACACGCAGCCCAGCAGCACGGTCAGGCCCAGCCACAGCAATAGCGCACCGCGACGACCGCCCTTGAGCGCGTGGTGCGCAATGGTCAGGGTCACGCCGGAGCTGAGCAGGATCAGCGTATTGATCAGCGGCAGGCCCCAGGCCGGGATGGTCTGGAACTGCCCACCGATCGTGCCGGGGCCATTGGTCGGCCATGCAGCGGAATAGCCGTTCCACAGCAGCTCGTTGGTCATCACGCCATCGCCTTCACCGCCCAGCCAGGGCAGCGTCAGCACACGCGTGTAGAACAAGGCGCCGAAGAAGGCGCAGAAGAACATCACCTCGGAAAAGATGAACCACACCATCCCCATGCGGAAGGAGCCGTCCACCTGGCGGTTGTAGTGCCCGGCGTTGGATTCGCGGATGACATCGCCAAACCACATGAACAAGGTCGCCAGCAACATCGCCATGCCGACGAAGAACGTCCAGCGCCCCCATGCCGCATCGTTGAGCCAGCTGGCCACGCCGATCATCATCACGAACATCGCAATCGACCCGACAAAGGGCCGCTTGCTCTGGCTCGGGACGAAATACGCATCGGCGTTGGGACTATGGTCGGCCATGGCGTTGCTTCCGTGTCGGTGCTGCGTGTGGATGAAGGATCAAGGCGCCGCGCGCGGCGCGCTGGATGCGCCACCGCCCTGCAACTCCGAGGTCAGGGTGTCGTTGCGATAGAACGTGTAGGACAGGGTGATCGTGGTGACTTCCGGCGGCAGCGCCGGGTCGACGATGAAACGCAGCGGCATGTCGCGCGTTTCGCCGGCCTGCAAGGTCTGCGCGGTAAAGCAGAAACATTCGGTCTTGTTGAAGTATCCGGATGCACGCGCCGGTGCGACCGATGGCACCGCACTGCCGACCACTGCCCGCGCACTATCGTTGCGTGCGAAGTACAGCGCCTCATTGAGTTCGCCTGGCACCACATCCATCGTCATCTGCTCGGGATGGAAGGTCCACGGCAGCTTGGAATTGACCCCGGCATCGAACTCCACCCGTACCGTGCGTTTGCCAGCCCCTGCACTCGCGGCGGCATTGCCACGCGTACTGCCCGGTGCGCGCTCCATGCGGATGCCGAATACTTTTTCGCACGCGATGCGATACAGCGGCACCAGCGAAAAGGTCAGCACGAACACGCCCAACACCACGCCCAGCAGCTTGAACAGGCCGGCCGTCGGCGCGTGTGCGGGCGCGCGCGCACTCACCGCCCGATGACTCCCGACGCGATGAAGCCTGCATAGATCAATACTGCGATGATACCCACCGTGATCGCAGTGCGACGCACAGCACGGCGCTGCTGCGCCTGCCGTTCGGCTGCAGAGAGCAGACGCGTCACCGCCGGCTCCGAGGCCGACTCAGTGACCGATGTCTTCATGCGCAAGATCTCCAGGCTTGATCACCGGCGGCACGGTGAAGGTATGCGCCGGTGCCGGCGACGGCACCGTCCACTCCAGTCCCTTGGCGCCTTCCCAGGCACGTGCGTCGGCCTTGGCGCCGCTGCGCAACGAGGCGAGCAGGATGCCGGCCATCAGGAAAGGCGTGGCGAACATGCCGAACGCGCCGATCGAGCTGATCAGGTTCCAGTCGGCGAACACCACGTTGTAATCGGGGATCCGCCGCGGCATGCCGGCCAGGCCGAGAAAATGCTGCGGGAAGAACAGCAGATTGACGAACAGCATCGTCCACCAGAAATGGAACTTGGCCCAGGTCTCGTTGTACATCCGCCCGGTCCACTTCGGCCACCAGTAGTACACCGCCGCAATCAGCGCGAACACCGCACCGGTGACCAGCACATAATGGAAATGCGCGACCACAAAATAAGTGTCGTGATACTGGAAATCCGCCGGCACGATCGCCAGCATCAGGCCCGAAAATCCGCCGATGCTGAAGAGAATCACGAACGCCACCGCCCACAGCATCGGCGACTCGAACGTCAGCGAGCCCTTCCACATCGTGCTGACCCAGTTGAACACCTTCACCCCGGTCGGGATGGAGATCAGCATGGTGGCGAACATGAAGTAGATTTCGCCACCGAGCGGCATGCCCACGGTGAACATGTGGTGCGCCCACACGATGAAGCTCAGGAACGCGATCGCCGCGATCGCATACACCATCGCCTGGTAGCCGAACAGCGGCTTGCGGCTGAAGGTGGGGATGATCTCGCTGACCACGCCGAACGCCGGCAGGATCATGATGTAGACCTCCGGATGCCCGAAGAACCAGAAGATGTGCTGGTACATCACCGGGTCGCCGCCGCCGGCCGCATTGAAGAAGCTGGTACCGAAGAACTTGTCGGTCAGCAGCATGGTCACCGCACCCGCCAGCACCGGCATCACCGCGATCAGCAGGAAGGCGGTGATCAGCCAGGCCCAGCAGAAGATCGGCATTTTCAGCAGGTCGATGCCCGGCGCGCGCATGTTGAGCACGGTGGCGATGATGTTGATCGCGCCCATGATCGAACTGACGCCGGCCACATGGATCGCAAACACGCTGAAGGCCACGTTGTAGCCGCCCTGCAGCGACAGCGGCGGGTACAAGGTCCAGCCGCCGGCCGGCGCACCGCCGGGCAGGAACAGCGTCAGCAGCAGCAAGGTAAACGCCACCGGCAGCAACCAGAACGACCAGTTGTTCATGCGCGGCAACGCCATGTCCGGTGCGCCGATCTGCAACGGAATCATCCAGTTGGCCAGGCCGACGAAGGCCGGCATCACCCCGCCGAAGATCATCACCAGGGCATGCACGGTGGTCATCTGGTTGAAGAATTCCGGCTTGACGAACTGCAGCCCGGGCTGCATCAGTTCAGCGCGGATCACCACGCTCATCGCCGCGCCGATGATGAACATCACGAAGGAAAACAGCAGATACAGCGTGCCGATGTCCTTGTGATTGGTCGAGAAAAACCAGCGCTCGACGAAACCGGGCTGGTGGTGTCCGTGGTGATCGACTGCGGTATGCGCCATGACGGAACGACCTCTACGAAGCGGTGCGGTTGCGGGCGATTAAAGAGCGGCGGTCGGTGCGGCGGCTGGAGCAGGTGCGGCGGCTGGAGCGGCCTCGCCGGCAGGCGGTGCGGCAGGTGTGGACGCCGGCGCCGGGGTGCCGGCCGGTGCGGCAGGCGCTGCGCTGGCACTGCGACGGGCCGCCAGCCAGCGCTGGAATTCGGCCTTGGGCAGTGCCTCCACCACGATCGGCATGAAGCCATGATCCTTGCCGCACAACTCGGCGCACTGGCCGCGATACACGCCCGGCTGTTCGATATTGGTCCATGCCTCGTTGACGATGCCGGGGATCGCGTCCTGCTTCCAGCCAAGGGCCGGCACCCACCATGCATGGATCACGTCGTCGGCGGTGATCACGAAACGGATCTTGGTACCGACCGGCAGCACCAGGCGGTTGTCCACGTCCAGCAGATAATGCGGTTGCGATGCAGCGGTCGGACGCTCGCCACTCTGGCGGATGCGGTCGGATTCGCGCGCCAGCCGGCTGGTGAACTCCACGCCCTGGCCCAGATATTCGTATTTCCACATCCACTGGTAGCCGGTGACCTTGACGGTCATTTCCGACTCGCGGGTGTCGTACATCGCAATCAGCTTGGCCGTCGCCGGCCAGGCCATTGCGATCAGCACCAGCACCGGGATCACCGTCCACAGCACCTCCGCCGTGGTGTTGTGGCTGAATTGCGCGGCCACCGCGCCCTTGGACTTGCGGAACTTGAAGATCGCATAGCCCATCGCACCGAATACCAGCGCGCCGATCACCACGCAGACCCACAGCGCCACCATGTGCGCCTCATAGGCCATGCGCGCGGTCTGGGTGACCCCGCGGCCCATGTTGAGCTGCCATTCCTTCGGGTCGGCCGATTGCGCCCAGGCAACCGAAGCGCTGGACAGCGCCACCGTCGCCGAAGCCAATTTCGAATACGTCGCCTTCCAGCTGCTGCGTTGCGTCATTGCCTAGACCCTTACGTCATCGGTGACGGCCATTGGCGGCCGCGAGCAAGCGTTTCAGCGTAGTTGCCAGTTCCACACGTTCGGCCGGCCCGAGAAAACTTCCGATCTCGATCTGCTTGCCGCTGCTGACCAGCACCACCCTGTCGTCGCGTTCCATGCATAACCGCACCCAATGCGGATGTGCCTGAAACGCCGGTGGCGCGCGTCCGGACGGAAACACCTGGACAACGGTCTCTCCTACCTGGATCGCTTCTTCGCGCTCGCCACTTCGCCACAACTGCCGTAGCGCCAGCGCCACCACACCACTGTGCAACAGGGCGAACACCGGCGCGAACGCATTGCCGGTCCACCACCCCAGGCCCGCAGATACCCACATCGTTCCCGCCAATACTGCGAACAGCTGCACGAATTGCCTGGCCGACAATGCCCGCTGAGGCCGCAACCGCAACTGCGTCCCGACCCCTTCGGACATCAACGGCAGTACTTCGATCATTGGCAACACGCAGCGCACTGCGGGAACAGCCCGATGGTAGACCCGCACGAACGCATGCGGCAAGCGTTTCCGGCAATCATTGGATTGCTGCAGTGCAACTAAAAACACGCGTAAATCAATCACTTCCCGGTGCACGTGCCGATGCCTGCGGCTGCAGCCGGCAAGAATCCAGTCCATTCGGGGCTGCACCGGCCCCGTGCACAAAACGGCGGAAAAGTTGCCGCTTCCACACAAGTGCGCAGGGGCTGCGGCTCTCTAGAATGAGCACGGATTCCCAGGCACCCTTCGCATGAACGCTCAGCTCGACCCGCTTGCCTCTCCCTCGGTTGCGCGCCCGCTGCTGGCGCCCGAGCTGCCTGCCGCACCCGGCGCATTGCGTGCGGCGATCACCGCCGCCTGGCTCAAGGACGAAACCGAGCACGTCCGCGAATTGCTCGACCAGGCGCGTCTGCCCGCCGCCGAGCAGGCCAAGGTGCAGGCGGTGGCCGCCGATCTGGTCACCCGCGTCCGCGCACGTGCGCAGGACCAGGGCGCGATCGAAGCCTTCATGCGCCAGTACGACCTGGGCAGCGAAGAAGGCGTGCTGCTGATGTGCGTGGCCGAAGCGCTGTTGCGCATTCCCGACCAGGACACCGCAGACAAGCTGATCCGCGACAAGCTCGGCGATGCGGACTGGAAAAGACACGTCGGCGGCAGCGACTCGGTGCTGGTCAATGCATCGACCTGGGGCCTGATGCTCACCGGCAAGCTGGTGCAGCTCAACGACCTCACCCGCGCCGACGTGCCGGGTGCGTTCAAGCGCCTGATCGGCCGCGTCGGCGAGCCGGTGATTCGCCTGGCGGTGCGCCAGGCGATGAAGATCATGGGCCACCAGTTCGTCATGGGCCGCACCATCGGTGAAGCCCTCTCGCGCTCGCGCAAGGGCGGCAACGCCGATTACCGCTATTCGTTCGACATGCTCGGCGAAGGCGCATTGACCATGCAGGATGCGCAGCGCTATCTGCAGGCGTACCGCGATGCCATCCACGCGATCGGCCGCAGCGGCAGTTTCGTCGGCACCGATGTCTTTGCAGCGCCCAGCATCTCGATCAAGTTGTCCGCGCTGTATCCGCGCTACGAACATGCCAAGCGCGCGCGCGTGATGGCCGAGCTGGTGCCGGGCGTGCTCGAGCTGGCGCAACTGGCCAAGTCCTACGGCATCGGTTACACCGTCGATGCCGAAGAAGCCGACCGTCTGGAGCTGTCGCTGGACATCATCGAGGCCAGCTTCTCCGACCCATCGCTGGATGGATGGGAAGGCTATGGCCTGGCGGTGCAGGCCTACCAAAAGCGCACGCCGTACACGATCGACTTCCTCGCCGATCTGGCCCGCCGCGTCGGCCGTCGCATTCCGGTGCGTCTGGTCAAGGGCGCTTACTGGGACGCGGAGATCAAGCGCGCGCAGATCGAAGGTCACCCCGGCTATCCGGTCTTTACCCGCAAGCAGAATACCGACGTGTCGTATCTGGCCTGCGCGCGCCGCATGTTCGCGCACAGCGATGCGCTGTATCCGATGTTCGCCACGCACAACGCGCAGACCATTGCGGCGGTACGCGCAATCGCGCCCAACAAGAATTACGAACACCAGAAACTGCATGGCATGGGCGATGACCTGTATGCCGAAGTGATTCCGGCCGATCGCCTGGGACTGCCCTGTCGCGTGTACGCCCCGGTCGGCTCGCACGAGGATCTGCTGCCGTACCTGGTGCGTCGCCTGCTCGAGAACGGCGCCAATTCCAGCTTCGTCAATCGCATCACCGACGAGGACGTCGCCATCGAAGACCTGATCCGCGATCCGGTCGAAGCGGTGTCCTCGTTCGGCTCCATTCCGCATCCCAAGATTCCGCTGCCCACCGATCTGTTGCGCAGCCAGAACCAACACAGGAAAAACTCCATGGGCGCCAATCTCGCCAACGACAACGATCTGCGGCAGCTGGCCGAGCAACTCAATGCCGCCATCAAGCCGTGGAAGGCCACCCCACTGGTGCCCGGCGCGGTGATCAGCACGCAGAGCGAGGCGGTGCGCAACCCGGCGGACCGACGCGAAGCGGTCGGGCACTGGCAGCCGGCCGATCCGGCCACCGTGCAGACCTCGCTGGCAACCGCCGCTGCCGCGCAGCCGGCCTGGAACCGCACGCCGGCGGCCAGCCGCGCCACCATCCTGGAGCATGCCGCCGACCTGCTCGAAGCACGCATGCCCGAGTTCATGGCGATCTGCGTCAAGGAGGCCGGCAAGACCCTGCCCGACGCTGTGGCCGAAGTGCGTGAGGCGGTCGACTTCCTGCGTTACTACGCAGCCCAGGCACGCGCGCAGTTCGGCGCACCCGAGCGTCTGCCTGGGCCAACTGGCGAATCCAACGAACTGCAGCTGCACGGCCGCGGTGTCTTCGTCTGCATCAGCCCCTGGAACTTCCCGCTCGCCATCTTCCTCGGCCAGGTCGCCGCCGCATTGGCGGCCGGCAACAGCGTCATCGCCAAGCCTGCAGAGCAAACCAACTTGATCGGCTACGCCGCAGTGAAGCTGCTGCACGAAGCGGGTATCCCCGAAGCGGTCGTGCAGTTCCTGCCGGGCGACGGCGCCACCGTCGGTGCCGCGCTGACCAATGATCCGCGCGTGGCGGGCGTCGCCTTCACAGGCTCCACGGAGACCGCACGCGTCATCAATCGGACCCTGGCCTCCCGCGACGCCGCGATCGGCGTGCTGATTGCCGAAACCGGTGGCCAGAACGCGTTCATCGCCGACTCGTCCTCGTTGCCGGAAGCGGTCGTCAAGGATGCGATCTCCAGCGCCTTCATGTCCGCCGGCCAACGCTGCTCGGCGGCCCGCGTGCTGTTCGTGCAGGACGACATCGCCGACAAGGTCATGACCATGCTGGCCGGCGCGATGGGAGAGCTGAAGATCGGCGATCCTGCGCTGCTGTCCACCGATGTTGGCCCAGTCATCGACGCAGATGCGCTCAAGATCCTCGACGATCATGCGGCGCGCATGGATCGCGAAGCCCGCCTGATCGGCACCACCACCCTGGATCCCGCCACTGCCAACGGCAGCTTTTTCGCCCCGCGTGCGTACGAGCTAGCCTCGCTCGCGCAGCTGCAGCGCGAAATTTTCGGACCGGTTCTGCATGTCATCCGCTGGAAAGCCGACCAACTCGACGCCGTCATCGATCAGATCAATGCCACCGGTTACGGCCTGACCCTGGGCGTACACTCGCGCATCGACGAGACCATCGATCGCATCACCACGCGTGTGGCGGTCGGTAATGTCTACGTCAACCGCAATCAGATCGGCGCGGTGGTCGGCGTGCAACCCTTCGGCGGCCAGGGCCTGTCAGGCACCGGCCCGAAAGCCGGCGGCCCGCACTACCTGCTGCGCTTCGCGACCGAGAAGGTCGTCACCGTCAACACGACGGCCGCAGGCGGCAACGCCTCGCTTCTGACGCTGGGCGACTGAGAGCCGGCCTACATCGTCTCAGGCATCTCTTGGCTAGCTGAGGAAAACAAGAACCCCGCATCGCGGGGTTTTTTTGTTGTGCCGAGATGCCCGCACAAGGTGCTGTGCCCGTACATCTGCAGTGCGCAGAAGCAAGCGGTAGGTCATTGCCGCACAACAGTATCGCTGCCAGCACCCACCTCTCGGCATCGACGTGAAAGTCAGGGGACAGAGGTGAGAAAGAAGCTCAACCTTGGACCGTGTCAGTGACCTGCGTAAACCCATGCGTCAGGTACTGCGTTACATGTCGATGAGCCCCCCGATCACAGCGTGGCGCTGCGCCGGAGCGGATCGATATGGTGGCCAACGGCGATAACTCTATCTTAGCGGCTGCAGTTGATGAGCTTCCAGCTCGTGTTGAACCGCCCCGGGATTCCCGGAGGCTCCAACTCTTGAGAGGATGGAGTCATGAGCAAAGCAATGAAGTATTCGCCAGAGGTCCGAGAGCGAGC
>NZ_MDSK01000049.1 GCF_002940205.1 Xanthomonas arboricola pv. guizotiae | reverse complement strand
CGGAAACCTTGGCCGGTTTGCACTTTGTTGTCTTCACGATTCTGATGCTTGGAAATGCAGCCACGCTCTTTCAAAGTTCATAACACGCTCTAATCGTTCTAGCCGCTCTAGCGATTCCAACAGGAGCGATCAACAGGATGATGCCCAAGGCGAGAATGTAGCTGATGCCGCAGGCTCCACAAGCCATTCAGATAGCGGCTCGCCATTTAATTCCCTACCAAGGCGCCCACGCAAGAAAGCTACAGACCTAACAAACGCACTGAATAATTCAAATTACATTCCTCATGAGCTACAAATTTATGCAGAAGCCGCTTTGCAGGCCGCAAAAACTGGAAGTTCAGAGGCTATAACGAGCTTGGATTCAACGAACAAGTATTGCTTGGCAAACGCCTATAACAGTCGGTTTTCGGGACTTCACCTCAGTTGTCATGACTCAGCCCAGGCATTCTTCTCGGAATTTATGACTACTGATAAACCAGCTTGGCGATCTGTAGTTCGCTTGTCTCCTCAAAGCCTACATCACGCGGCAATTGACGTCAGAATTGAAAATGGGAAGCGGACAATGTTGGTAATCGAGCCGGCCCTTGCCTATGGCATGCAGGATGGGAAAATACAGATGCTGGCCGGTTATGAGCTTCTTGGTAGGAACGTTAAGAGCTGCCTTGGTGAAAATGGTGAAAATGGTGATATGGCAGTCATTCAGCTGGGGGCTCAAAAATCACGCGTTGATTGCATTATTTTTTCGCTTAATCTTGCTCTGTCTGCCTATCAAAAAGACAGCATCTTTGATGATTTGCATGGAAAACTTAGAAGAAATGTTCGATGCTTTCCATCATGGGAAGAAAAGTCTACATTGCATAAGGGCATTGAAATTGTGGATGGTGATAAATTCTTGCCACCCGTATTTTATAAGCACTCACATTCGAGAGCGACTGTAGACGAGTATTCATCAAATCAGCCTGAAAATTCTGATAGGAACGTGAGTACTGGAAGTACCAATCCAAGTGAAACTCTTTCCGAAAGAGTACGTAATTTTCGCGTCGAAAGAGGAAATCTGAGTTATAGCATGTCTATTGAAGCTTCTCGGTTGAGAAAGATAAGGAAAGCCATTGAATCGTAAGGTGCCAATTGACACTATGAACCGCCCCGGGAACCCGGAGGCTCCATTACTTGAGAAGATGGAGCCATGAGCAGAGCAAGCAAGTTTTCCCCCAGAGGTCCGGGAGCGATCGGTGAAGATGGTGCTGGAGCACCAGGGCGGGTACGCGTCGCAGTGGTCGGCGATCGTGTCGGTGTCAGCCAAGGTGGGCTGTACGGCCGAGACGTTGCGCGGCTGGATCCGGCAGTACGAACGTGATGCCGGCAAGCGCGAGGGCGTGACGACAGCCGAGAAGGAGCGCATCAGGTTGCTTGAGCGCGAGGTGCGCGAGCTGCGCCAGGCCAACGAGATCCTGCGTAAGGCGTCGGCGTATTTTGCCCAGGCGGAGCTCGACCGCCCCTTCAAGCGATGAAGCGCTTCATCGACGACCATCGCGACGTTCACAGGGTCGAGCCGATCTGCAAGGTGTTGCCGATCACCCCGTCGACGTACTACGCGCACGCGGCCCGAAAGTCCGATCCTGGGTTGCGCTCGGCAAGGGCCAAGACGGACGAGGCGTTGATGCCTGAAATCAGGCGTGTGTGGGACGAGAACTTCCAGGTCTATGGCGTGCGTAAGCTCTGGCGGCAGATGATGCAGACCGACCTGGTGCTCGATGCGCTCGAGCAGGCGCTGCATGCGAGGAAGCCGGTCGGACCGGATCGTTTGATCCACCACAGCGACCGGAGCGTGCAGTAAGTCTCGATCCGCTACACCGAGCGGCTCGCCGAGGCCGGCCTGGAGCCCTCGGTGGGCAGTGTGGGCGACTCGTATGACAACGCACTGGCCGAGACCATCAACGGCCTGTACAAGGCCGAGGTGATCCACCGCAAGTCGTCCTGGCGCACGCGCGAGGAGGTCGAGTGGGCCATGCTCACCTGGGTCGATTGGTTCAACAATCGCCGCTTGCTTGAGCCGATCGGCAGCATCCCACCGGCCGAGGCCGAAGCCAACTATTATTCCAAACACAAGCAACCCAGCGAGTCCGCCATGTCGGCATGACTCAAACCAAGGAGTCTCCGGGAAAAGCGGGGCGGTTCAAACCCCTACCGACCCTCGAGTTGGAAGAGGAGGAAGGGCAAGGCGTTGGCGCGAAGATGGCCGTGAGCGACGCGCTTCAAGACCTCATCGGCCGCCTCGCCGAGCGGTTGCACACCGAGGCCGACACGGTCGTAGCGCAGGCGCAGGCGCGGTTCCAGGCGCAGCTGCAGGAGCGCACCCAAGCGCTGGAGCAGGCCCGACACGAGGCTGACTCGCTCACGACGCAGTTGCAGCGCTGCGAGACCGCACTGCAGGCCGAAAGCGAGGCGAGCGACGCCGCCAGGAGGGCCGGCAGGAATCTGTGAAAAAATTCTTTACTAACAGCAAGTTATCCCACTTTTGGCTGTTTTTTACACGAATCCCTGCCGACCTCTCGTAGCGGGCATCCAGTGCCTCGATCGCCTGCACAACATCGACGGCATGACTGCGCTGACGCAGCTGGCGTGCCCGCCATGCGGCGCGCTCTGACTCGCCCCAGGGCTGTCGTGGAGTGCCGATCGGATACGCCATGCGTTCTGTCATTACCGGTGCCGTCCCGTGAAAGACGGCCAGGGTAAGCGCTACGTGCCAGGCGGTCCATTCGGCGCCAGCCCCGATGATGGTGACGACCTGCAAGGTCCGGCCCGGTGATCACCGGATTTTCGAATCCGGTGGTCGACAAGCCTCCATGCGATAGCACTGGCAGCTGCGATGCCGTGACGAGGCCGTCGTTGGGGCCTGCACCCTTCGCTGATCCGGCTGCCGCGTTGGATCGCTGCAAAGGCCAGCCGACGAAGCGTCCTGCAATGGCATCCCAAACCTTCCAGCGCACGCCTGAGGGGCCCACTCCCGGCTGCCGATCCTGAAGCAGTGGATGCAAATCCTGCAGTCGCCGGGTGAGCACATCGGAAAATCGGGACATATTTCCCCGCAATCGATCGCATGAGTACGGGAACGAATGAAAAAACTTCCGGCATCCTGGTGATGCATTGCACGTCATGATTTTCGTCAGCGTGTGGCCAGCCGAGGCAGAGCGCACACACCTCGAAAAACGCACTCGACTGCAATCGATTGTTACAGCCGCGCTACTGAGGCGGCGGACGCGTCTGTAAAAACGACGCAGGCCCTGCACGTTGCGTGCGGGGCCTGCAGTCTGCTGCAAGAACGGCGCGCCGGATGCGCGCCGCACGCTCGCTCAGACGGCCTCTTCCTGAGGTTTGGCCTGCTTGGAACGCCCACCCTTGCTGCCGATCCGCGACATATGATCGCGATCGCGGCTCACGGCCTGACCACCCTTGCGGCCAGCTTCGCGTGCCTCGTCGCTTGTGAATTCATGCGCGTTACCGCTGGCATGCGCTGCCTTGCCACCGCTGCTCGCCAACACGCGGCGCTTTTCGGGATCCAATGCGGCAAAACCCCGCCGGCTACGAGTACTGCTTTGTCCGTCTTCCACTGTGCCTCCTCTCGATGCGTCGATCACGCCACTGGTGGGAGGGGTAACGCAACTATCGTGCCAGCCGTAGAGCCATGCGAGACGGCACCAAGCTCCACAATGCAGGAAAAAACAGCTGCGCTCGCTGTGCAAATCTTGCACTCCTGCCATGCGCCGGCCGAAGATTCGCGGTCGATCCATCGGTAGCGCTACCAAGCGGTCCGCACGAGCGGACGCATTGTGCAGCCGTCGCCGGTACACCCAGGCTGCAGCAGGGTGTGGTCAATCAATGTCCTGTCCTGCCCTGTCCCACGCGCCAGCGAACCGGAACCAGCAGCAGCGAGCGATGCTGCCAGCTATCCAGCGCTGCTCACGCAGCAGGTCACCGCTTGCTCGACGCGACCTTTCACCGGTACTGCAGGCGCGTCGCGTCGCAACAGGCGCGCCGCGTGTTCGCACGCCGTGTTGCGCGTCGAGGCGATGAAGATGAAGTGCGTGGATCGTCGCGCGGGACTCAGCACATCGCGCTTACCCCGCCGCCTGCTCCACCAGCAGCATGCCGAAGCGGTCGTCGCACTGCGCTGCCGCCTCGGATAAGGCAGCGCCCACCAGCAGCAAGGTCGGCAAACCCGGCAGCATGCCGGCGGCGGTGACACCCAGCTCACCCAGCGTGGTGAGCCGGCGTTGCTGCTCGGGCCGGCTGGCGGCCTGCACGATGGCCGCCGGCGTGCTGGCCGGCAGATGCGCCAGCAACGCGGTGGCCAAGGCATCGGCGCGGCGCAGGCCCATGTAGATGCCCAGCGTGGTGCCGCTGGCGGCCAGTGCGCCCCAGTTCGGCTCGCCGTGATCGTGGGTGTGCGCGGTGACGAAGGTGATGCCGTGGCAATGGCTGCGATGGGTCAGCGACACTTCCAGCGCGGATGCGGCGGCGAATGCGGCACTGACGCCGTTGATGATCTGCACGCCCACACCGGCGTGGCGCAGGAAGCTGATCTCCTCGCCCGCGCGCCCGAACAACAGCGCATCGCCGCCTTTGACGCGCACCACGCGCAAGCCCTGCAAGGCGTAGCGCCGCATCAGCCGGCAGATGAAGTCCTGCGGCGTCGAGCGGCAACCGCCACGCTTGCCGACCCGGATCACCCGCGCCTGCGGTGCGAGTTCGACGATCCGCGGGTTGGCCAGATCGTCCAGCAATACCACCTGCGCGGCAGCCAGTGCCTTGACCGCCTTGAGGGTGAGCAGGTCCAGATCGCCGGGGCCGGCGGACAACAACACCACATCACGTGCGCAGGAAGGAATGACTGACATGAGCAGGTCTCGCAGTATGTGGCGGTCGGCACAGGCACTCAGGCGTGCCGGGATTGCCGGCACAGCCGGGTGAGTTGCGGAACACAGGAGCCGCAGACCGTGCCGCAGCCCAGCCGTTGCTTGAGCTGGTGCAGGTCGGCGCCGTCGTCGATGGCGGCATGGATCGCGGCAGTCGACACCTGCATGCAGCTGCAGACGATCGGGTCGTTGGGCGCGCCCTGCGTCTGCGCAAACACCGCCAGCCGCGGACCGCGCCAGGGCCGGCCTGCCAGTGCACTGCGCAGTAACGCCTGATTGGCCTCGCTGGGCTGCGCTGCGCTGAGCAGCAGGCCGTCGATATGGCTGTGGCCGTCCTGCATGCGCCAGCCGACACGACGCAGCAGCCCGCGGCGCAGGTCGTGGTACTCCAGCACGTCCGCGCCGGCCGGCAACTGCAATGCGGCGATCAGGCGATCGAGCCATTGCGCGCCCGGGGCGCGTTCGCAGGCCGCATGCAGCACCGCCCACTGCCCGCCGGCCTCGGCCAGCGGCTCGGCATGCAGCCGCAGCGATGCATAGCCGCAGTCGCGCAACAGCGGCTGCAGCGCCTGCTGCAAGGCGAGTGCATCGCCACGCCGGGCAGCGAGCAGGTGCCAGCCGAATACCGCTTTCTCCACCCGCACCGCCGCGTGCTTGAGTTCGGGCTGCTGCGCGCGCGCGTCCACCGCCGGGCTGCTCACTTCGTTGATGCCGCCGCTGGACAGGTGCTGCCCGCTCCAATGCATCGCGGCGAAGACGCTGCCCGAGCGCAGTTCGTCGGAGAGTTCCAGCGGCAGCACCAGCGCGCCGCGCTTGCTGGTGATCTGCACCAGTTCGCCGGCGACCAGGCCGCGCCGCGCTGCGTCGTCCGGATGCATGCGCAACGCCGGTTCGGGGCTATGCGCAAACGCTGCCGGCACGCGTCCGCTACGCGACATGCCATGCCATTGATCGCGCAGGCGGCCGGTCAGCAGCCGCATCGGAAAGCGGGCCGAGGTCGGCTCGGCCACCTTGCGATACGGCGTGGCGTGGAAGCGCGCGCGCCCGTTGCCGGTGGCGAACACGCCATCGCTGTAGCGCCGCGCCTGCCCGTGTGCGGCACCGGCAGGAAACGGCCACTGCTGCGGCCCGTCATCCAGCAGCGGGTAATCCAGCCCGCCGATATCCAGATCGCGCCCCACCGTCAACCCGCGATGCTCGTCGAAGATCTGCGCGGTGCTGTCGAACCCGAACAGACCTGCGCAGCCGGCAGGTGCAAGACGTGCTTCGAGCCGGCGTGCCACTTCGCGGGCGATCCACCAGTCCGCACGCGCCTGGCCCGGCGCGTCCACCGCCTTGCGCACGCGGGTGATGCGGCGCTCGGAGTTGGTCACGGTCCCCTCTTTCTCACCCCAACTGGCGGCCGGCAACAGCACGTCGGCATATGGCACGGTGTTGGTGCCGGAGAACGCGTCCTGCACGATCACCAGTTCGGCCTGTTCCAGTGCGGCGCGAATGCCAGCCAGCTCCGGCATCGAATGCACGGGGTTGGTGCAGACGATCCACACCGCCTTCAAGGTGCCCGCACGCAGGTGCTCGAACAACTGCACCGCCGGTGCGCCGGCCGTGGCGCTCAGGCGACCGGCGGGCAGATGCCATAGGCGTTCCAGTTCCGCGCGGTCGTCGGCATTGCCGATCTCCCGATGCGCCGCCAGCATCGTCGCCATGCCGCCGACCTCGCGCCCGCCCATCGCATTGGGCTGGCCGGTCAACGAAAACGGTCCTGCCCCCGGCTTGCCGATCTGCCCCGTCGCCAGATGTAGATTGATCAAGGCCAGATTCTTGTCGGTGCCATGGGCGGATTGATTCAAGCCCATGCAATACAGCGACAGCGCCGCCGGGCTGCGCCCGAACCACTCGGCCGCCTGCACCAGGTCTTCGTGCGAGATACCGCAGATCTCGGCGCTCATGCGCGGGGTGTATTCGCGCAGCATGTGCTTGAGGGCGTCGAAATCCTCGGTATGCGCCGCAACGAAGCGCGCATCCACCAGACCCTCCCAGATCAGGTGATGCAGCATGCCGTTGAACAGGGCGACGTCGGTCCCGGGTTCGATCGCCAGGTGCAGGTCGGCCAGGGCCGCGGTGTCGGTGCGGCGCGGATCGATCACGATCCAGCGAATGGCGGGATTTCTCGCCCGCGCCTCTTCCAGCCGGCGAAACAGCACCGGATGCGCATACGCCATGTTGCTGCCGGCAAACAGTACCGTCTGTGCCAGTTCCAGATCCGCGTAACAGGTGGGCGGGCCATCGGCGCCCAGCGCCAGCTTGTAGGCGGTGACCGCGCTGGACATGCACAGGCGCGAGTTGGTGTCGATGTTGTTGGTGCCCAGCAGGCCCTTGGCGAGCTTGTTGAAGACGTAATAGTCCTCGGTCAGCAGCTGCCCCGAGAGATAGAACGCCACCGCGTCCGCGCCGTGCTCCTCGACGATCGCCGCCAGCGTGCCGGCGACGTGGTCGAGCGCCTGATCCCAGCTCACCGCCGCCCGCGGCGCCTGCCGATGACGACGCAGCTCCGGCGCGAGTACGCGCCCCTGCGTACTGGCGGCGGTCTGCGGCAAGGCCAGGCCCTTGCTGCACAGACGGCCATGATTGGCCGGATGCAGCGGGTCACCTTGGATGCCGACGATGCGTTCGCCATGTGCGTCGTGCTCGCTGTGGATCAGCACCCCGCAGCCGACGCCGCAGTAGCAGCAGGTCGACCGGGTGATGCGATGCATCGGTGCAGACGCGTGCGGCTGTGCAGCCGCGCCGATCAACGCTTGCTGCTGGCCGTCGCTCATGCGGACGGCTCGGCGACGGCATCCGGCTGCGATACCGGCTGCAGCACGATCCATACCGCATCGGCTTCCACCTTGACCGGGTAACGCGGCGCGCAGCCCACATCCGGTGCGCAGGCCTGGCCGCTTTGCAGTGCAATGGCCCAGCCATGCAACGGGCAGGTCACGGTGTCGCCAGCGACAATCCCTTGCGACAACGGCCCGCCCTTATGCGGGCAACGGTCGCGTAGCGCGAATACCTGATCGCCGGCGGTGCGGAACAAGGCGATCGGCGCAATGCCGTCGATCTCGAGTACGCGCGCACCCAATGCAGGCAGCTCCTGCAGCGCGCACACGCGAATCCATGCGGCCTGTTGCATGCTCATTCCTCCACCGTTGCGGCCGGCGCGGCGATGCGCAAGGGTTGGTATTCCTGCCGGCGTTCGCCGGCGATACGCGCCTTCCACGGGTCGACCAGGCCTTCCAGCGAGTACAGCAGGCGTTCGTACAAGGCGCGCCGGTTGGCTGCGTCATCCACCACTTGTGCGCGGATGTAATCCAGCCCCACCCGTGCGATGTAGTGTACGGTGCGATCCAGGTAGTACGCCTGCTCGCGATACAGCTGCAGGAACGCACCGGTGTATTCGCGCACCTCTTCGGCGGTGCTCACCTTGACCAGGAAGCGCGCGACCTCGGTCTTGATGCCGCCATTACCGCCGACATGCAGCTCCCACCCCGAGTCCACCGCAATGATGCCCACGTCCTTGATGCCGGATTCGGCGCAGTTGCGGGGGCAGCCGGACACCGCCAGCTTCACCTTGTGCGGACTCCACATATTGGCCAGAATGGTTTCCAGGTCGATGCCCATCTGCGTGCTGTTCTGGGTGCCGAAGCGACAGAACTCGCTGCCCACGCAGGTCTTCACGGTGCGGATCGACTTGCCGTACGCATGCCCGGAGGGCATGCCCAGATCGCGCCAGACATCGACCAGATCTTCCTTCCTGACCCCGAGCAGGTCGATGCGCTGGCCGCCGGTCACCTTGACCATCGGCACTGCGTATTTGTCGGCGACATCGGCGATGCGGCGCAGCTCGCCGGCATTGGTCACCCCGCCCTTCATCTGCGGAATCACCGAGAAGGTGCCGTCCTTCTGGATGTTGGCGTGCGCACGCTCGTTGATGAAACGCGATTGCGGATCGTCGATGGCCTCGTGCGGCCAGCTCGACAACATGTAGTAGTTGATCGCCGGCCGGCAGCTGGCGCAGCCGTTGGGCGTGCGCCATTCCATGAAGGCATAGGCCTGCGCATGGGTCAGCAGCTTGTGCTCGCGAATGGCGCGCCGCACATCGCCATGGCTCAGATCGGTACAGGCGCAGACCGCCTTGGTTTTCGGTGTTTCCTGGAAGTTGGAGCCCAGGCAGTTCATCAGGATCTGCTCGACCAGGCCGGTACACGACCCGCAGGAACTGGCGGCCTTGGTGTGCTTCTTCACCTCGTCGACGGTGAACAACCCCTGCTCGCTGATGGCTTTGACAATCGTGCCCTTGCACACGCCGTTGCAGCCGCAGACCTCGTCGCTGGCGGCCATCGCACTGGCACGGTCCTGCCCGCCGGTGCCGGCATCGCCCAGCGCGCTTTCGCCGAAGATCAACTGATCGCGCTGCGCCTGGATCGGTGTACCGTCCTTGAGCAGTTTGAAGTACCAGCCGCCATCGCTGGTGTCGCCATACAGGCAGGCGCCCACCAGCACATCGTCACGGATCACCAGCTTCTTGTAGACGCCACCTGCCGGGTCGGACAGCACGATCTCATCGCAGCCATCGCCGCCCATGAAATCGCCGGCGGAAAACAGATCGATCCCGGTGACCTTGAGCTTGGTCGATGCCACCGAACCGCGATAGATGCCGATGCCGAACTGCGCCAGATGGTTCGCACACACCTTGGCCTGCTCGAACAATGGCGCGACCAGCCCATAGGCAATGCCGCGATGGTTTGCGCACTCGCCCACGGCATACACGCGTGGATCGAAGCTCTGCAGGCTGTCGTTGACCACGATGCCGCGCGAGCAATGGATCCCGGCTTGTTCGGCCAGGCGCGTGTTCGGGCGAATGCCCGCCGCCATCACCACCAGATCGGCCGGGATCTCGCTGCCATCGGCAAACTTCACCCCGATCACCTCGCCCTGCGCATTGCCCAGCAGCGCACTGGTGGCGGTACTCAGCCTGAACTCCAGCCCGCGTGCACGCAGGGCCTGCTGCAGCAGATTGCCGGCCACCGGATCGAGCTGGCGTTCCAGCAACCATCCGGCCAGGTGCACCACCGTCACGTCCATCCCACGCAGCTTCAGGCCATTGGCCGCTTCCAGGCCGAGCAGACCGCCACCGATCACCACCGCGTAGCGCCTGCTGCGCGCGGTCTCGATCATCGTGCGCGTGTCCTGGATATCGCGGTAGCCGATCACGCCCTTCAGTTCGTTACCGGGTATCGGCAACACGAACGGTACCGAACCGGTGGCGATCAATAGTCGGTCGTATTCCGCCTCGGTGCCATCGGCGGCGATCACGCGGCGACGCACCCGATCGATGCGGGTGACTTCCTTGTTCAGATGCAAGCGGATGCCGTTGTCCTGATACCACTGCAACGGATTGAGCACGATATCGTCGAACTCCTGCTCGCCGGCCAACACCGGCGACAGCAGGATGCGGTTGTAGTTGGGATGCGGCTCGGCCCCGAACACGGTGATCTGGTACATGCCCGGCATCAGCTTGAGCAGTTCCTCCACGGTGCGGATGCCGGCCATGCCATTGCCGATGACGACGAGTCTGGGTTGCTTCATTGCCTGGATTCCTGTCGACATGTCAGACCCGCGCCGCGCCGGCGCTGGACCATTCGCTACGCCACTGCGCCTTGACCCCGGCCAGCAACGCCCAACCACCGAGCGCGAACGCAGCGAACAGCCACATGCCCATCGCATAGCTGCCGGTGTGCTGCTTGAGCACGCCCAGGCCCGCAGCCAGCGCAAACCCGCCGATGCCGCCGGCCATGCCGATCAAGCCGGTCATCACGCCGATGTCCTGCGCAAACCGCTGCGGCACCAGCTGGAACACCGCGCCATTGCCGGCGCCCAGGCACAGCAGGGTCAGCACGAACAAGGCCAGCGTCACCATTGCCCCGCCTGCGCCGAAGCCTGCGATGCCCACCAGCGCAGCCACCAGCAGATAGACCGTGAGCAAGGCGCGTGTGCCGCCAATGCGGTCCGCAATCACACCGCCCAACGGACGCATCACCGACCCCGCCAACACGCAGGCAGCCGTCGCCCACCCTGCAGTGCGCGCATCGAAGCCGAACTGGTCGTGGAAGTAGCCGGGCAATGCACTGGCAAACCCGGAAAAACCGCCAAAGGTCACCGAATAGAAAAACATGAAACGCCAGGCATCGCGGTTGGCCACCAGCACGCGGCCATAGTCGGACCAGTGCTTGCGCGCGACCGCGACGGGCGCCTCTTTCGCAATCAGGACGAATACGATCAGCGTCAGCAGCAACGGGATGCACGCCAGTCCGAACACGTTCTGGTAACCGAACGCCAACGCCAGCATCGGGGCGAACAATGCCGCCAGCACGGTGCCGGAATTGCCCGCCCCGGCAATCCCCATCGCAGTGCCCTGATGCTCGGGCGGATACCAGCGCGAGGCCAGCGGCAGCGCAACCGCGAACGAGGCGCCGGCAATGCCGAGCAACACGCCCAGCAATAACACCTGCCCCATGCTGTGCACGCCGAACTGCCAGGCACCGAACAACGATGCGATCACCGCAAGTTGTGCGACAACGCCCGCGCGCTTGGCACCGATACGGTCGGCCAGCATGCCCAACACCAGCCGCAGCACCGCGCCGCACAGGATCGGCACCGCCACCATCAAGGCGCGCTGCTGCGTGTCCAGCCCCAGCGATTGCGCGATCGGCACCTGCAGCGGACCGAGCAGATACCACACCATGAAACTCAGGTCGAAATACAGGAAGGACGCGAACAAGGTGGGCGTGTGCCCGGATCGCCAGAACGAGCGCTGCATAGAGACCTCTTCGAATGCGATGGCCAAAAAAAAACGGCGCCCCTCCGGTAAAACCGGAAGGACGCCGTTGTCCTGGATGCCTGCGGATCGCCTTTGATCCGCTGCATCGTGTGCGTGTTGTTGCAGGTACGCCGTTGTGCCTGCACGTGAGTACTACGCAATCAACGTGCCAACTTGCTCAGCCGAGCATCAGGACGCTGCAAGTCATTGAAAAATAGTGTTTTGGATGCAGCGCGTCCGATGTCACGACAGCCTGCCGACACGCCAGTGCAGCTCACCGTTCCCGTCTCTCGTGCAGCCTTGCACCAACAGCGTGCACCCTCTATCGCAGGCTCTGTCGCTTGGCATGACTAACAGCGCCCAACAAAGCGACTGCGCGGCTGGTGCTCGGAGGCCTCATCTAGGACACGTGCATACCGATCAACTATCTAGGTCAAGAGCCGTGTTAGGCGAGCGCGCGGTGCCCTCGCCGCTCGCGGGACACGCCGTGAATCCATCCCTGGAAGCTCGGTGGCGGCATCCTGCCGCCACACGGTCCCGCACTCGGCGAAGACACCGCACCAGAGATTTTGCTGGTTGCTTTGAGAAGAGCTACGCACACCGACCATCTCGACTGGTCCTTGCCCGCCCACCGTCGCGGGACCTTACGCGGCATGGATGCCGCGTAAGAGCCTACAGGGACGTACTTGCGGCGTGTCCTGCGATGGTGGGCAGGCAAGGGCCCTGCAACCAAGCCGCAGACCACATGCCTCGCGCCGTTGCCGTCGCCTCGGCTTCTGTCCGCAAGATCCAATGCATCCAGTCTCATCCAGCGCACCCTAGCCTGACTTGCCGCCTGATGCGCTCGGCATCCGGGCTCAGGGCGTATCGAGCAAGCGATTGCTGCGGTGGTCGTCCTCGGGGGAAACCACGCCCACGCGCGCGGCAGCGCGCCGATAGTTGTCCAGTCGATGGATGTCGCGCAGCCGCGCGATGTCGTCTTCCTGGATGTCGTGCCAGCCCCAGCGCTGGAACTGGGTCAGGAACCACTCGCCGTCCGACAGCCACGGCATGTTGACCGCGCCATGGCGATGAAAGGCCAGTGCCGTCCCATCGTTCGCATGTGCCTCCACTTCGACATCGACATCGACATCGGCATCCAGGCAGGCGGCCAGATGCGCGGCCGATACCCCGATATGCTGCGGTTCGGCCAGCCACTGCGCACATTGCGCGCGATTTGCCGGCTCAGCATCCAGCCAGCGGCAGGCATCCAGTACGCAGGCGGTCAGGCGTTCGCTCAACTCGGGTTGCAGCGCGGCGAATTCGCGTCGGCAGGCCAGCACTTTTTCCGGATGGCCGGCCCACAGCTCGCCACTGCGGATGACCCGACGACCGCTGCCCTGCGCCTGCGCGACCGCAGCCCACGGCTCGCCGGAGCAATAGCCATCGACCAGGCCACTGGCCAGGGCGTCCGGCATCTGCGGCGGCGGGATGCTGAGCACCTCCACGTCGCGCATCGGGTCCACGCCACCTGCCGCCAGCCAGTAATAGAGCCACAGCGCATGCGTGCCGGTCGGGAAGGTCTGCGCAAACACGGCGCGACGGCCCAGGCTGGCCAGCGCCCGCAGCAAGCTCTGCCCCTCTTCCAGGGCCTGCGCAAGCGCAGGCGCCAGCGTGATCGCCTGGCCGTTGTGATTGAGCGTCATCAACAGCGCCATCGGGCATTGCGGCCCGGCAATGCCCAGGTCGATCGCATACACCAGGCTGGCCAAGGCATGCGCCGCATCGACCTCGCCGGCCAGCAGACGGTCGCGCACGCCGGCCCAGGAGGCCTGCCGCCGCAGGTCCAACTGCAGCCCATGCACACGATCCAGGCCCAGCCGCTGCGCCGCGACCAGGGGCGCGCAATCGATCAGCGGCATGTAGGCCACGCGCAATACGGGGAGGTCGGCTTGGCTCATAGATTCATCCCAGCAACTCGGCCATGGCCACGATGCGTCGCGCCACTTCGGCCAGTTTGACGCCCTGCTTCATCGCCTGCTGGCGCAGCGCCGCGTAGGCATCGGCCTCGCTCAGGCCGCGTTTTTCCATCAGCAGGCCCTTGGCGCGATCGATCAGCTTGCGGTCCTGCAGTGCCTGCTGCACCTCGTCCAGGCGCTTGCGCATGCTGCTTTCCTGCGCAAACCGCGCAAGCGCCACCTGCACGATCGGCGCCAGCCGCGCCGGCGCCAGGCCATCGACCACATAGGCGGTGACGCCGGCGCCGACCGCCGCATGGATCAAGGCATCGTCGCCATCGCCGGAAAACATCACCACCGGCCGCGGCGCATGTGCATGCAGCATCGACAGTTGCTCCAGGGTATCGCGCGAGGGCGAGTCGACATCGATCACCACCACATCCGGCTGCTGGCGCTGCACCGCATGCAGCAGCGCACCGACCGAGGCCACATCGTCTAGCACCGTGTAACCGGCACGCGTCAATGCCTGACGCAGTTCGCCGATCGGCTTTTCGGTATCGTTGACCAGCAAGACACGCATTGGCGGCAGCGAGGCGTGGACGTGGCCTGATGGTGCCATGCAACATGCCGTCGGTGCGAGCCATCCTTTCGGAGTACGTCTGATGCCGTTGTTCCCGCTGTTCGCAAACCTGCAGGCACGTGCCGTGCTGGTCATCGGTGGTGGCGAGGTCGCCACGCGCAAGGTGCTGGCGCTGCGCAAGGCCGGCGCGCAGATCCGCCTGTATGCGCACGCGCTCTCGCCCGAACTGGCGGAACAGCTGCAGGCCGGCCGTTTCGAACAACTGCGCGGCGAGTTCGATCCCGCCTGGATCGACGACGTCTGGCTGGTGGTCGCCGCCACCGACGATGGCGAGTTGAATCAACGCGTCGCCGCTGCCGCCGGTGCGCGTCGGCGCCTGGTCAATGTGGTGGACGATGCGGAGTTGTCGACCTATCAGGTGCCGGCCATCGTGGATCGCGACCCGCTGGTCATCGCCATTTCCTCTGCCGGTGCCGCACCGATGCTGGCGCGCCGCCTGCGCGAACGGCTGGAACGCGAACTGGATGTCTCGGTCGGCCGCTTCGCCGGCATGTTCGCGCGTCACCGCGAGCGCATCCGCAGCCGGTTCCCCGACATGAACCGGCGCCGGCGCTGGTTCGACCGCGTCATCGACGGCGACGTGCCGCTGCTGCTGCAGGCCGGCAACGACGACGCAGCCGAAAGCGCCTTCATCGCGGCACTGGACGATGCCGGCGCGGTACCGGCGCGCGGCAGCGTGCAACTGGTCGGCACCGGCCCGGGCGATCCCGGCCTGCTCACCATCAAGGCGCTGCGTGCGATGAATCTGGCCGACGTCCTGCTGATCGGCGACGACATCCCGGATGCAGTGCTGGAACTGGCGCGGCGCGATGCCTCACGCCGCGCCTTGCCGCAACAGACCGACGCCCAACGGCATCTGCTGCTGCAACTGGCCGCAGAAGGCCTGCACGTGGTCGCGTTGCGCAGCGGCGCCGGCTACAACGATGCCGATGCTGCAGCCATCGAAGCGGTGCTGCGGGCGCGCGGCCTGGCCTGCGATCGGGTGCCCGGCATTGCTACGGGTCTTGAAAAAATCAACGCATGAGCGCTGCGCGTGTGCGCCTACGGCACGTCAGGCTTTCGGAAAGCGCTTGCGCGCACTGTCGCGCACATCGATATCGAAGGTCACCTGCAACGCCGTCGGTCCAGCATGGCCAGCACCGGCATCGAAGCTGAAGCGCAATCCCTCGCGGCTGGGCAATTGCCGTGCATGTCGTTCCAGCGCATCGCGCGGCACCGACAACTGCCAATGCTCGGCGGTGCAAGTGCAGGCCGCGTCACCATCGCTCAGGCTGACGCTGTGGCGCAGCAGTCGCACGCCCTGCCCGCTCGGCAAGCGGCTCAGATTCTCGACCGTGCGCCCGGCAAGCAAGTCGGCCAGTTCGGCTTCGTCGATGCGGAAGCGCAGCTGCTGGGCTTCAAGCTGGATTTTCATGAATGAGCTGCCTCCACTGCTCGGGCGTATTGCAATTGACGAACGCGGCGCGTTCGCTGGCGGTGACAGCCACGCGATGGCAGTGCAGCGCAGCCTGCAGGGCGCGCAGCGAGCGTGACGAACCGGGGCCGGCCATCAGCGCAGTGAGCGCCTCACGCACCACGGCATCCACGGACAGGCGCATCGGCAGCATCTGGTCTTCAAAGGTAACGCAGCGCCGATGCGGTGGCGCCAGCAGCCGGTCCAGCAATGACCGGGACAGCAGCGGCATGTCGACCGGCACCACCACCAGTGTCGTTGCATCGGCGAGCTGATCGATCACGCTGGCCAGGCCGCCAAGCGGCCCCAGGTCCGGCTGCGCGTCGGCAATCCCGGCATAGTCCGGACGATCGCCGCTGATCACCACATCGTGCGCGCCGGCATCGCGCAGCAAGGCCTGCATCTGCTCCAGCAATGGACGGCCGCGCCACTGCAGCAGCGCCTTGTCCTGCCCCATCCGCGAGGAACGGCCGCCGGCCAGCACCACACCCGTCCATGCAGGCCTCACGCTCATGCCGCCTGCCCGCCGGCACTGCCTGGCACGACATGCAAGTGCGGGCTCATGGCGCAAGCGCCGGTGCAGCCGGCTGCAGATGGCCCAGCCCGAACACCTGCGCCGTCGTACCGGGCGCGGCGCCTTCGTCCTGCGGTTCCACTACCGCCCACGCATTGGCCTGCAACAACGGCGCCACGCGGAACGACTCCTGCTGCGACAGGATCTGCACGCAGAGCGCTCCGGCAGCGCTGCAGGTCAAGTGTGCGCGCAGGTGCTGCCGCCACGGCGGGCGTGCCTGCATCGGCATTTCCAGCGCCACCTGCAAGCCACGCTCGGCCGGCATGCCAAGCAAACCGCGCAGCGCCGGCTCGACGAAAAAGCGCAGCCCGGCAGCGCTGGCCATCGGATTGCCCGGCAAGCCGACATACAGCGCGCCGTCTGCGAAGCGCGCCAGCAACACCGGCTTGCCCGGCCGCACCGCAACCTTGTGGAACAGCACCGCCGCACCATGCCGTGCCAGGGCATCGGGCACGAAATCGTAGCGACCGCGCGACACCGCACCGGTGCTCAGAATCACCTCGGCGCCCGCATCGCGCGCCTGCGCAAGCGCCAGATCGAAGCCGGCATCGTCATCGCCCACCCGTCCATGCCAGACCAGTTCGGCACCGGCTGCACGCAGCTGGCTGAGCAGATAGCTGCTGGTGCCATCGCGAATCTGGCCAGGCCGCAACGGCTGCGCCGGATCGCCGATCAACTCGCGGCCGGTCGCAATCAGCGCCACACGCGGCCTCCGCACCACCTGCACCCGCGCACAGCCCAATCCGGCCAACAGCATCAGGTGCGCGGCGCGCAGTATGGTGCCGGCCTCGATCACGCGGTCGTGCAAGGCCACATCTTCCCCACGTCGACGAATATGCTGACCGGCGCGGAGATCGGCGCGCAGCCGGATGCGGCCGCGCTGCGCGCCATCGTGCGCCAGCACGTCCACCTGTTCGATCGGCACCACGGCATCGGCACCGGCAGGCAAGCCGGCGCCGGTCATGATTTCCCACGCACTGCCAGCCGTAATGCCACCTACATCTTCGCCTGCGGCAACGCTGCCACCGATCACATGTTCGCTTCCGGCGATCGCGCCACGGCCGGCGGTGACCAACGCAAATCCATCCATCGCGCTATTGTCGAACGCCGGCAACTCGGCCGGGCTCGACAACGCCTGCGCAAGCACCCGTCCCTCGGCATCGGCGCTGTCCACCCACTCGCCGGCAAGCACGGCGATCTGCCGATGGACAATCGCAAGTGCGTCGGCGTAGCTGATCATGAGCAAGGCACGGTCGACCGGTGGATGACCTGGCTAGGATACCGGCCCCCGACGCGGCCGGTACAGGCGCAGCGATCGCGGCATCATCGCATCCTGCTGCATGCGCGCCCTCGTCTCGACCAGGGCGCACGTCGCTTGAAGCCGCTAGAACGCAGCGCCTACACGGCAGATCGCACAGTGGCACCCAGTTCCCCACGGTATTCATGCCGCATGCAACTCGTCGACCTTGTGGGCTGGCTCGCCAGCGCTGTCCTGATTGCACCTTGATCCGCCAGATCTACAAGCAATGGCGCTCGGATGCGGCACAGGGCGTGTCGCGCTGGCTGTTCATCGGCCAGATCAGCGCCTCGGTGCTGTTCATCCTCTACAGCCACCTGGTCGGCAATGCCGTGTTTATCGTCAGCAACGTGCTGATCCTGCTGACCGCCCTCACCGGGCATGTGCTGCACCGGATCAAGCAGCGTCGGATGGAGCGACACGCGGGCAGTATCGGTTAGCGCTGCCGCGTTATTTTGCGCTTTTCTTCGCCAGCTTGCGCGGCTTGGCGGGTGCGATTGACTTGCTGGCGGCAGGCCGCGTGGCGGCCTTCTTCGCCGCGGTCTTGGGCGTTTTCTTCGTCGTGGACTTGCGTGCCGGGCTTGCCTTCGCCACGGCCCGCTTCCGTGGCCCGGGCACAGCCTTGGCCTGCGCTGCTGGCTCGGCTACCGCTTCGGGCACACGCACGCTGATCCAGGTCGGCGCATGATCGCTGGCCTTTTCCAGTGCACGTACCCACTTGTCCACGCCGGCGTCCTGCAGCCCGGGCGCCAGGGTGCGATTGAGCAGCAAGTGGTCGATGCGCAAGCCGCGATCGCGGGCAAAATGCCGGCGAAAATAATCCCAGAAGGTGTAGATCGGCGTTTCGCCGTGCACTGCCAGCAGGCTGTCGGTCCAGCCCTGCCCGAGCAGGGTCTGGTACGCCTGACGACTCTCCGGCTGCAGCAACGCATCCTTGCGCCAGCCCTTGGGGTCGTAGATGTCGGCATCGGTCGGCACCACGTTGAAATCGCCGATCAGTGCTATCGGGTGCGGCAGGTCCACCAGCGTCCTGGCGTGCCGGATCAGGCGTTGAAACCACGCCAGCTTGTAGTCGAACTTCGGCCCGGGCTGCGGATTGCCATTGGGCAGATACAGGCAGGCCACCACCACCCCGTGAATTGCAGCTTCCAGATAGCGGCTCTGCGTATCGCCGCGGTCCCACGGCAGCCCACGACGGATTTCCACCGGGTCGGCGCCGCGCGCCAGCAATGCCACGCCGTTCCACGACTTCTCGCCTTGCCAGATCACGCCGTAGCCGGCATCGCGGATCGCCTGTTCCGGAAAGGCATCCTGCGTGGCTTTCAATTCCTGCAGGCCGACGATATCCGGTTGCTCGCGCTGTAGCCATTCCAGCAGATGCGGCAGCCGGCTAGTGATGCCATTGACGTTGAATGTCGCGATCTTGCGGGTGGTGGCGGACATGGGTGAGCGACCAGGCATGCGTAGCTGCGCAGCATCGCCGCCGTGGCATTAAGCAGATGCTCAAGCGAGGTGAAGCTCTGTTGGATATCTGCGCACGCGCTCACGCCTCGCAAACCATCAGCCTCCGTAGGCTGGCCCCACTACTCATTGTTGGAGATCGCATGCGACAGTCCGCGCTCTGGATTGCCCTGCTGTGCGCCGGCTGCTCGCGCAGCCCGCCTTCGGTTACCCCACCGGGCGCGCCTGAAAGCGCCAAGACCAATGTGCTGGAAGCCGGTGCCAGGGTCCTGCAACCGACCGGGCCGGTCGGCAAGCTCGCGCCATCAACCTGTTAACGCACCGATTCACCCAGGCGCGCCTCACCACACTGCAACCCGACAACGCCGCGCCGACACCAGGTGGCCTGCAGCGCCCAGCGCGACGCATGCCCATCGCCAGCGACCAGCTCCGCCACCCCACGCAGGATGCGTCGCTGCACATTGGCATCGCAGCACGCATCCAGGATCTGGTGCGGCTCGGCCCGGATGATCAGGCGACGCATCCGCTTCATGGGGTCTTCAACAGCGGCACCCTGTGTTGCCGGCAATCCAGGCATGCCTCAGCGTCCGGCAGCCTCGCTGCCGGCCTGCAGCGTCTTGGCAGCCGCCAGATGCTCGGCGACATGGCTGCGCGTGGTCTGCAGATGCGCCAGCACCTGTGCCGTCTTGGTCACAGGAATCAACTGCTTGTCCAGCGCCGCCAGTGCGTCGGTGTGGTCCTTGACCATTGCCTTGGCGTAGGCGGCTTCGAAGGCCTTGCCGTCGAGCTTCTGCAACATCGCCAGTTTGGTCTTGCCCTTGCTCGTCTGCGCCTTGGCAGGGGCAGCAGACAGGTCCGGCGACCACTTGGCCAGCTTCTGATTGTTGTCGGTATGCTCCTTGACCATCTGCACCGCATAGTCGCGCACGCCACCTTGCACCTGCTTCTGCAGTGCGAGATTGGCTGCATCGATTTCACTGGTGTTGATGGCGCTCAAGGTGCCCAGTGCCTCACGCTCCTTCGCGCTCGGGGCGCTATTGCCCGCCTGTTGCTGCGTGGTGGCGGGCATGTCGGCCTGCGTTGCATTCTGCGCATGCGCAGCAGTGGCGATACCTAGACACAGGGTCAGCGCCGCAAACGTCGGGTGACATACTTTCACGTGAATCTCCAGCCAGAAGGTGTGCCTGCATGCTGGACCTCGTCGCGTAACCCGATCGTCGTACCGGTGTCGATAGACGGAGAGGAAACGGTGCTGCACCTCAGTGCGCTTCACATGGAGTGAAGGTGGTATGGCGTCCTTGTCCGCGCCGCAACATACAGGCCGGTGCGTTGCGAAACCGGCCTCTGTTACGACGGAACATGGTTCGGACGTCAGACTGCTTTGGAATACCCAGCATTCAGCACCGCCGGTGCTGCGATCAAGCACCGTACGCATATGCTTCAGAGCCCCATCTGCCACCGGCAGCGCGCACGGCGGGCGTGACGGTGTATTAGGTGTTCAGTCCCGGCATTAGATGGATCGGGTCCACCTTGAACCGCTCGGGTTCGGATGTCCACTGCTTGCAGATGAACTCGTACGGCGTCA
>NZ_MDSK01000048.1 GCF_002940205.1 Xanthomonas arboricola pv. guizotiae | reverse complement strand
GCTCGCTGAAGACGTCTACGCCACGCATGGTAGTGGGGGATGTTCCGACTCAAGTAGTCTACGAGCTGAGAGGTATTTCAGCAGCCTGTTAAGGCACTTATATCATTATTTCGTAAACTTATTGAGCTCTGCTGAGAGTATGAGTAAAGCCTATGCAAGAAGAGGCGACGATGAGGGGTTGGAAAATTTTATTTTGGGTTTTTAATATTTTTACAAATGGAGATTTTAAATGGGAACTATTCCGTTGAGGGCTGCAGTTTGTCTTGCATTAAGCGTGGGCGTTTTTGGTCTTATGGATGCTTCAGCGAATACTCAGAGCTTTCCACTTCCGCAGTTCCCTTGCAACTGCGGTGAGGAGTGGGTGCCAAACTGGCCGTCGGACGATGGCGGCAGCGCAGGTGATTTTATGCTCAATCTGGACCCAGCGATTCCTAACCCCTACCCGGCAGTTTGCGGCTCGTCTAGAGAGCAACGTATGCTGCACGCAATGTATGATATAAACTCATATAATGCGTTAGTTCGTCGTTCGATAGGGTTTGGTGACTTTTATAGAGTTAGGTACGACGACGGGTTAGAAGAAACCTATGCTGCAGTCGGTATAGGCGGTCCAGTCATTTTAATGGGAGTTGTGCAGGGCGGAAATGCCCCGCTTGGTACCTTCGGATTCCCTTACGAATATGTGCCTGATATTTGTCGAGTGCCCACTCCAGTCTGAATGGGAAATTAAATTTGTTTAAAAGCAAATCAAGCTTGAAGGTCTTGTTTTTTGGGGTCGTCTTTGTGGCGGCCCTTTTTATTTTAATTTCATTCCTTTATAGGAATTATTTCAATGAGCTCAATAATCATGTTGATTTAGCTGGCTTGGCAGTAAATTCGGAGCAAAAATCTAATAAGGTGGTCGGTAATTCCATTGATCCTGGTAGTTCCCCAGCAAAGAAGGTTTTTCCTAATTTTTTAAGAGATTTAAAATTGAAGTCTGATGCAGGGGATGTGAGGGCCTCATGCAAATTGGCCAGTGAATTGCAGAAGTGTATGAACATGTCTAACAGGTTAACTGCATTGAGCGTGAATACTCTCAATAGTAAGGAAGCACTGACAGGGGTTGAAACTTTGTTAAGGGGTTTGGCGCGTTGCGAAGGTGCGGCCTCGCTGAATGCGGGTGAGATAGTTTCGTACTGGCGAAAAGCTGCGGAGGCTGGCAGCTATGAGGCGAAACGCTATTACATGTTGGGCCGCCCGTTTCGCAGCGATGATGTGATCTCGTCCGCTATCGAGTTAATAAAATACAAGGGCGTAGCGGAAAAGTACGCGATTGAGTTGGCAAGGTCTGGCGATATATATGCGATGCTTGCCCTGGCTGATGCAAATGATCCCTCTAACGGTATAAACCGATCATTACTCTCCCAGGTGATTATCGAAAAGGATCCCGTTTTTTCATTATTTATTTATGATAAAATTTATGCAACCCTAGGAGCATCTGGCACTCCTCCAGAAGTGCTAAAGCGCCGTGAAAGTTTGCGGATTTTGACTGCTGGGGCCGAATCAAATACCCTAAAAGTTAGGTCGGCTAAGAATTGGAGTGAACCTAAAGTTTCAAGCTACGACGGCCAAATTTCGGAATGTTCGTGATTATCGAAGTAATTACGAATATAGTCGTCAGTGATGGCCGCCTGTGCTTTTTATTATTTCATATTTCTTTTCATTTAAGCGTTGCCCTTCATAAATTTATTGATGCTGGTCAGTTTTGATGCGCCGATGGTAGTTGCAGGTAATTTTTATTTTGGCGGCCGATACGCTAAAGTTGGCTATAAATGAAGGGAGATGCTATGGAACTCAGCAGTACGGCAGCACGGGCGCTGCCGGTGGTGGATGCGCGGATCTATCCGCGCGGTGGCCTGGACGTGTTGTCCAAGGCGGAAGTTGCGCGTCTGCGCGATGCCTCCAGCGGTGGCATGCATGAGCTGTTGCGCCGCTGCGCGCTGGCCGTGCTGACCAGCGGCAGCGCGTCAGACGACCCGCGCGCCGCGCGCGATCTGTATCCGGATTTCGATATCCAGGTGAACCAGCAGGACCGCGGCATCCGCATCGATCTAAGCAACGCACCGGCGATGGCTTTTGTCGATGGCGAGATCATCCGGGGCGTGGCCGAACTGCTGTTCGCCGTGGTGCGCGACCTGGCCTACATGGCGATCGAGCTGGAAGCCCAGCGCGGGGATCTGGATACCAGCGAAGGCATCACCAACGCGGTGTTCGGACAGCTACGCAATGCACGCATCCTGCAGCCGTCGGACCCGAACCTGGTCGTGTGCTGGGGCGGCCATTCCATCTCGCGCGACGAATACCTTTACACCAAACAGGTGGGTTACGAGCTGGGCCTGCGGGGGCTGGACATCTGCACCGGCTGCGGCCCGGGCGCCATGAAGGGCCCGATGAAGGGCGCCACCATCGCGCACGCCAAGCAGCGCAAGCATCACACGCGCTACATCGGCGTCACCGAGCCGGGCATCATCGCCGCCGAGTCGCCGAACCCGATCGTCAACCACCTGGTGATCATGCCGGACATCGAGAAGCGCCTGGAAGCCTTCGTCCGCATCGGCCACGGCATCCTGGTGTTCCCGGGCGGCGTCGGCACGGCAGAGGAAATCCTCTACCTGCTCGGCATCCTGCTGCGCGAAGAGAACGCCGACCTGCCGTTCCCGCTGATCCTGACCGGCCCGACCATCGCCGCCCCGTATTTCGAGCAGATCGACCGCTTCATCCGGCTCACCCTGGGCGAAGCTGTCGCCTCCCGCTACGAGATCATCGTCGGCGACCCGGTCGCCGTGGCGCGTCGCATGGCCGAAGGCATTCACCAGGTACGCGCGCACCGCAAGGAGCAGAAGGACTCGTACTACTTCAACTGGTCGGTCCACATCCCGCTTGAGTACCAGCAGCCGTTCGAACCCAGCCACGAGGCCATGGCCGCCCTCGACCTGCACCACGGCCGCCCAGCGCCCGCACTGGCCGCCGACCTGCGGCGTGCCTTCTCCGGCATCGTCGCCGGCAACGTCAAGGAGGACGGCATGCGCCGTATCGAGGAATTCGGCCCCTTCGAGATCCACGGCGACCCGGACATCATGCAGGCCCTGGACGAGCTGCTGCGCGGCTTCGTCGAGCAGCGCCGCATGAAGATTTCGGGGGATTACCGGCCTTGTTATCGGGTGGTGACTTGAGACGAGACAATAGGGGGGAGCGCTCGTCCCCCTCGTTGCACCGTTCATCCGCCTGTAGATTGTGTCTGATTTCAGGGTGAGGCACGATGTGGCCTCAATGCTGGGGAGCATGTAGATGTCGTTTCGAGAGCGCGGTTTCACGATGCTGGAGTTGCTGGTAACCGTCGCGGTGATTGCGGTATTGGCAGCGATCGCCTTTCCTAATTTCAAAAGCGTCATTCAGTCAAATCAAATTGCTACCGCCTCCAATGAGGTTCTTGCCGCATTTTCATTCGGGCGAAGTGAAGCCGTGCGGACTAATAGTAGCGCGGGGATATGCCCTTCCAGTACCGGCACCAGTTGTAGTGGCAATTGGGACAGCGGCTGGATCGTCTGGCGTGACGATAACGCAAATGGAAGCCTGGATGGCAATGAAGCCGTCCTTCGATATGGCCAAGGAAAAGGGGCCGTGACCTACAAAGGAAATCCACCTGTTAAATTCACCTTTGATCGACGCGGCAGAGTTGTAGGAAGCGGGTCGAATGGGGCGGCACTGCAAGGTTCACAGGTGTTTCTGATTCAATCAAGCAGCTGTAAAGCTGGTGAGGTTGCATTAGCTCGCACCTTGACTGTGGGTGTAACGGGGCAGATCCGTATTTCCAAGAGCAACTGCACATGAGTAGGTCGACCTCTATTTTGAAGAATGGCCGCTCAAGATCGGCGCAACGAGGCTTCTCATTAATCGAGGTGCTTGTCGCGGTCCTTGTGCTTGCAATCGGATTGCTTGGCTTTGCCCTGCTGCAGACGACCAGCGTGCGTATGTCGAAAAGTGCAGCCGTTCGGACCCAGGCCACTAACCTAGCCACAGAGCTGCTTGATCAAATGCGCGTCAATCGCTTAAGCGCGGCAAGCTTTCCCAGCCTGGCTACCTTTGCAAGTGGCTCTGTCAGTACAACAAGCTGTATTCCGTCAATTGGCGCTGCCGACGTATCAAAGATGGTTGCTTTATGGAAGTGCGAGGTGGTCAGGACGCTTGGAGATAATGCAGGTTCGACAGTGTTGTTTGATAACGGTATCGCGACTGTGCAACTGACCTGGAGCGATCGTGGCGGAGATAGTACGCAATTTAGCGTGAGCACTAAACTATGATCGGCTTTAAGCGCGGACGTCTACGAGTCAGCGGCGTATCGTTAATTGAATTGATGATCGCGTTGGTCATAGGTCTGGTGTTGATGCTTGGCATTCTGCAGGTCTTTGCCGCCTCTAAAACTGCGTACCGTCTTTCAGAGGGCCTTGCACGAACTCAGGAAAATGCACGTTTTGCCATCGATTACCTGCAGCGTGATATAAGAATGGCTGGGCATTTTGGTTGTGTAAGCGATCAATCCCACCTCCAGAACTCTGACGCGTTGCAGTCGAATTTTGCGAGCAACGCGGACCAGGCGCTAAATTTTAAAGTATCAATCCAGGGGTATGAGGCCAACGGCACCGCACCGTCTGACTCAGTAACTCTTGGTGCTCCCACAGGCGGATGGACTCCTGGTCTGCCTACGTCAATTTCCGCGCTCTCTCCACTAGCAGGCAGTGACATCGTCGTTTTGCGGTTTCTCTCACCGCAGGGTACGCCCGTCAATACAGTGGCCGCTGGCGCCAGCACGACGAAATTTACGGTGTCACCGGCGCGGTGGGTTGCTTTCACCCAGGACGGCGTCGCCAATCCCCAACTGTTCGGTGTTGCAGATTGTACCTACGCCGATGTGTTCCAAGCATCTGCTACTTCTGCGTCAACTGGCGAGGTAACGGTGGCGAAAGCCATCAGCCGCTATTCCGCTCAGCCCACCGGGCAAACCAACTTGTACCGAGCAGAGTCGCTTGTTTATTATGTCGCCGCAAACTCAGGTGGCGAACCTGCGCTCTTCCGGGCGCGATACGGCGGGGCAGGCTACACCAGCGAGGAGCTGGTTGAGGGCGTGGAGAGCTTACAGTTCATATATGGTCAGGATCGTGTAACGGATCTGACATTGAACCCCCCAAGTGGTTATATTGATGTCCAAAATACTGCTGCAACTCTAGGCAGTGTGGCCGCACAGTGGCGGCGCGTCGGTAGTGTCCAGATTGGACTTTTGATGAGAAGTCCTGAGAATTCCGCGGCGGCTGCACCTATTGCCGCAAATCGCCCACGTGTGCTTGGAGTAGAGTTTGTCCCACCTTCTTCCTTTGATGGGAGGGTGCGAGGCGTCTACGAAACGACGGCGGCGCTGAGGAATCGTTTGTATGGAAACTAGCCTGAATAGAATGCAGCAAGGCGGGCGGCTACATCTGACGTCTAGAAATAATCAGTCAGGGGCAGTGCTTTATGTCGCCTTGATCATGTTGATTCTTCTTGCGTTGCTCGGAATCGCGGGGATGCAGGTGACAGGCCTGCAAGAACGAATGGCCTTCAATTATCGGTCCACAAACGTTGCATTTCAGAACGCCGAACAGCTTGCCCGCTCTACCGAGTGTGGAGTTGAGAATCTAATCAATCGGACCAATGTCGCCGGCTGCACCGCAGTCTCCGATATAAAGGTGTGCGATCAGCTGTTCGATGCGACTAGTTGGGCAATGAACCTAAGGCCTCAAAACGGTTCTGGGACGAATGTTAGATTGCTGGGCCCATGTATCTCTGGTTATTCCAGTTTTGGCATGGGAGAGGCAGTCAACGAAGATCCCAATCCTATCTATCAAGTCACTGCATACAATACAGACGGGGTTGACAGCGACGCTGCCGATGCCGCTGTCGACACTATTTTCCGCCCTTGAGGCACACATATGCCGGCTCGTCGCTTTAATCTAAAGATATTGGCCCTGATTGCAGCTGCTGCGCTCTGCACTTATGGCATTTATGCAGCGCTGTCGGCGCAGGGTCAGGGGGATTTGGCCCAGGCGCCGATGAATACCCAGAGCCCAGCGCAGGCAGCATTCATTATGGCTGTCGACGATTCGAATTCGATGGGATTCGAGATGTTGACAAGCATCGGTGATTTGAACATGCGCTGGAACTCTTGCACAAGAAGCTTCTTTTCAAGTGCAGGTGTTTTTTATTCGGGCGGCAATAATGATTGCGCAATAAATACTGGCAGTGTCATCTACCTTTTTCCACATGCGGATTTCGATAAGGCTTACGGTGGTGGTGCAATGCCGCCCCTGGACCAGTTTGGTTTTGCGCGATCTCCCGCATATAATAAAACCTATTTTGATCCTTCTACAGCCTATTCGCCATGGCGCAAGGCAGATGGGACGCTTTGGGACAACGCGACTCCTGCCGCGACTCGTGCTGATCCAAGGTCTGACAAGGCAGTGCCTTATGGTGTTGCGTATGACTTGACATCCAATCGCTCGTCGACAACTGAATCTTTCTATATCCCGCGAAATACTGCTGTGCCTAATCTTGCGGGCACAGGGGTGCGATATAGGTTTAATGGCAATTGGTCGACTGCTGCGCGGACTTTTAATGGTACTAGCGGCAGGGGGAATAATGGGGATAATGACTCTTCCGGGAACGCAATAGGAAATGCCTTTTATTCGTTCGATTATTTTCCGGCCACATTTTATCTTCCTGCGGCAAGTGCTGCGCCCAGTGGGTATAAAATTGCTGATGTCAACCGACCGTTGGCAGTGAATGCCTGTGGGTCAGGCTGTAATCTAAGGCGATATCAAATCAAGCTGGAAAATTATGATAATGCGGCTGCCTATAATGCAGCGATCCAAAATTTTGCTAACTGGTTTCAATATCATCGCAATCGCACGTTGGCCATGATTGGTTCAATGACCCAGTCCTTGGTTAATATTAATAATATGCGTATTGGGTATTTTACTATCAATTCTCGAAGTAATGATGTCGTTATGTATCAAATGCCTAACGAGCGGCCCAATCTTTATTCGGTGATAACGACGTTGACGCTCAATGGTGGCACGCCGAATCGCTCCGCAGTAGGCTACTTGGGAGCGCAGTTCAGCCGTACTGACGCCGGTGCGCCGGTGCAGCTGTCCTGTCAGAAGAATGCCGGGATGTTGTTTACCGACGGCTATACAAATAGTAGTGATGATTCGGCAGTCGGTAACGAAGATGGTGCACTCAGTACTCCATTTTCTGATAAGTACGCAGGGACAATCGCTGATCTGGCGACCAAATACTACGAAGGTTCCGGTGTGCCGCTGCGGACCGGCGGTACGTTTGCAGCCGGAAGGGTCAGGGCTCCCGACGCCTGCGCTACGTTGGCCACTACCAGCCCGGACTGGAAGCGCCTGGACTGTGAGACCGATCTTCATATGAATTTCTATGGGATCACGCTGGGTGCTCAGGGGCGAATTTATGAGGTCAATGCGGCAGCAACTGCAGATCCCTATGCGAATCCGCCAGTCTGGGATAATCTTTCAAATCCAAGTGAGACCGATGACGGAACTGTGATTGACGAGTTGTGGCATGCAACGATCAATTCGCGCGGTGAATTCGTAAATGCAAAAACGCCGGACGAAGTGACTGCTGCGATGCGCAGAATTCTGTCCAGTGTGGCGTCCGGTGCTTCCCCTGCGGGGAGTATCGCTCTTACCGGAGCTCGCATTGGTGCGGGTTCATTCACCGTAGTTCCCTTTTACGAAGCGCTCAATAGTGGTACGGATTGGTACGGGAAATTGACCGCTCAACGGGTGGCTGCTTCCACTGCAAGTGGTGATCTTGCTTACACGGATATTTGGGAGGCGAGTGCGCTGATTCCTCAGAGTACGTCACGTAATATTTTTTATGGCACGCCAACCGGTGCGGTACCTTTTAACTCTACTAACGTAAAATTGGCGGATCTTTGCAGTAATGTGGCTTCGGGCATGTCTACCTGTACTGATGCCGTGATCACTGCGCGACTAAAGGTCGATGCTGCCCAGGCCGTGGATTACTTGCGCGGAAATCAAGCTTTGGAGACTTCTAGCACCACGCCGTTGCGTAAGCGTACAACGCGGCTGGGTGATATTGTTAATTCTACTCCAGTGATCGAGTCTGCGACGGATGACTTTGGTTATCGTTCAATGTATGACGTGGCTTCCAATAAGTATGACCCCTATAATTATGCCGCCTACTTGAAGACGAAAGCTGCAGCTGGTCGCAGCATGGTGTATGTAGGTGCTAACGACGGAATGCTGCACGGGTTCAATGCCAGTAACGGGGTTGAACAGTTTGCTTATATTCCGCAGGCAGCCTTAGGTCATATGGGAAATTTGCTGTTTCCCTACAATGCAGCTGACAAGAACAATCAGTATTTCCAGCATCGTTATTATGTTGATGGGCCAGTTGCTGTTTCCGATGTCGCATCTGCTGTTGATAGTTGGTCCACAGTGCTTGTAGGGACTGCTGGTGCCGGTGGTAAGAGTGTTTTCGCCCTGAATGTTACAAGTCCTTCAAGCTTCTCGGCGAATAGTCGCCTTTGGGAGCTGAGTGACTCAAGCTCAAATGCGGCAATTTCGCGAAATATCGGCAACGTTCTGGGTAAACCTGTCATTGTCCCAGTGCGTAGTTCATCCGGCGTCGTTAGATGGAAGGCAATTTTTGGAAATGGTTACGGAAGTGCCAATGGTAGAGCTGTGCTGTTTGTTGTTGATATCTTGAGTGGAAGGGTGAATCTACTCCCCGCAATTGAAGCTGGAATCAATACCGCAAATGGCTTGGGGAATATTGTCGTCTTGGATCGTTTTTCCGGATCGACAGGTACCGAAAGTGGACGTGATGGCTCTGCGGATACGGTTTACGCAGCTGACCAGCTTGGGGCGATTTGGAAATTTGATCTTCGTAGCCTTGCATCAAATCCCGCGACGCCGGAGACGGCTGCAACGCTGGCGCTGCCGTTGTTTGTCGCCAAGGATGCTCAGGGAGCCCGCCAGCCTGTTCTAGGTGGGTTGCGTGCGTCTGCGGGGCCCGGGGGCGGTGTGATGCTGTTCTTTGGCACTGGGGGATTCTCTTTCCGAAGTGACGCGTCGGATACTTCTCAGCAGACACTTTATGGTGTGCTTGACCGCGGCAACGCCACCACGATCCAGCGTGCCGATCTCCAGCAGCAGAGAACTGTCTCTAGTTCAGGGGACAGCCGCGACACGACCACTTTAGCCATGCCTGCAGGAGGTTTGGGGTGGTATCTCGATTTGGCAGGCCAGGGTGAGCGTTTTGTCGGAAATCCTTCGATCCAAAACGGCATCGTTTTTTTCCCGACGTTCCAACCCGGCTCCACAGACGGTTGTTTGCCTGGCGGTACCAATTGGCTGTACGGGCTCAGTGCGCTATCCGGGGCAGCGCAACTCTCCGGGGTGAGGATTGGTACGCCGACCGGTCCTGCGTACTCCTCGGGCACTGGGGCAGTGGCACTCAAGACTGAGGGGTCGTCGCCTGTAAAGGACGTTGTTGTGATGACGATGCCCCGGCAGGGGCCTCTCACATCGGATGCGTCCAGTGGCGATCTTGACAACGCGCTATCGAGGCAATGCCAAATGATGATTAACCTTCCCGGCTCTAAGACGCTGTTCATGGCACGCGCCTGTGGGCGTCAATCCTGGAGGCAGATCAAATGATGACCAGCATGTCAAACGGGCGTCGCGCAACGAGCGGTTTTACATTGATCGAGTTGATGATCACTGTGGCGATAGTGGCTATCCTTGCCGCTGTGGCGTACCCGTCCTATGTCGAACACGTAAGGAAGTCTCGGCGGGCTCAAGCGAAGGCTGATTTGGTTGAGTTGGCGCAACTAGCGGAACGTTTCCATACGGCGAATGGGACGTTTGCGAATTTTTCACTGAGCGGTAGTGGGGGGTTCACCCAATCTCCGAAGGAGGGGGGCACTGCGCGCTACCTGCTTTCCCTTGCCGCCGCACCGACCTCTTCCACCTTTTCTGTTGTCGCCTCGCCCCAGGGCGATCAAGCCAAGGATAAGTGCGGTACGCTCTCGCTCAATCAGGCAGGGGCGAAGTCGGCTAGTGGAGGAAGTGTCTCTGACTGTTGGTGAGCCATGGACAAGAATAAAAAAAACACTTGCCAGTAGCGCCGATGCCTCTGTACAATTCGCCTCCCCGCCCGAATAGCTCAGCCGGTTAGAGCACTTGACTGTTAATCAGGGGGTCGTTGGTTCGAGTCCAACTTCGGGCGCCAAGATGTTGAAGAGGCCGCGACTAGTCGCGGCCTCTTTGTTTTTGCTGGAACTTACCGTGCAGGGCAGGTGGTTGGTTGCCTGTAGCGGACAGAGCGCGTCCGCCCTGAGTTGTTGACGATGACATCTGCCAGGCGCTGCGCACGCGTGCAGAGGCTGATCGTGATGTTGGTGCCGCTGTTGCGGCCGTTCGGAAGAAACCGGACAAGCGATCGGCCGATCGTTCCAGTGATGCGGATGTTCTCGCTCGCAGCATACTGCTCGACCCGCATGATCGAGCCTGCGTCCGCAGGCTGCCCATTACGCGTTGGGTCTTTGAAAAGAATCCACCCCTGGCCCCAGTCGCTGTCAGGTCGGCAATTGGCGCCGTCGACGGATGGACAGACGCTAACTGGCAGGCGATGGGTGACGGCTAGGCTCCTGGCCATTGCCAGATGCGCGGTGAGCAGGTGAATCCGTGCCTGTGCGCGCTGCCACTCGATCAGACCTTTGAAGCTGGGCAGGCCGATGGCCGCCATGATCCCGATGATCGCCATCACGATCATCAGCTGTACTGCCGTGTACCCTTTTGCACACGAATGAGTCACTGCTTTCACCGTCCTGCTCCCTGGCTTGGAGCAAGCAGTCTCTACGGCGTCCAAAGCTCAGGTAAGGTCGGCTCTCACGTGATGGGGTGTCAGGCTTTTACCGAAAGTGGCCTCCGCCATTCGTGCAGTCCTCCCCCGAGATCCGCTCCATGACCGACCGTTTTCAGCTCGTATCCCCGTACTCCCCAGCCGGCGATCAGCCTGCCGCCATCGAGAAGCTGGTGGCCAGCTTCGAGGCCGGTCTGGCCAAGCAGACCTTGCTCGGCGTGACCGGCTCCGGCAAGACCTACACCATCGCCAACGTGATCCAGCAGGTGCAGAAGCCGACCCTGGTGATGGCGCCGAACAAGACGCTGGCGGCGCAGCTGTACGGCGAGTTCAAGTCGTTCTTCCCGCACAACGCGGTGGAGTACTTCGTCAGCTATTACGACTATTACCAGCCCGAGGCTTATGTGCCCTCGTCGGATACCTTCATCGAGAAGGACAGTTCGATCAACGAGCACATCGAGCAGATGCGTCTGTCGGCGACCAAGACCCTGCTGTCGCGCCGCGACTCGTTGGTGGTGGCCACGGTATCGGCGATCTACGGCCTGGGCGCGCCGGAAGACTATCTGTCGCTGCGCTTGATCCTGTCGGTGGGCGAGCACATCGATCAGCGTCAGCTGATCCGCCATCTCACCGATCTGCAGTACACCCGCAACGAATTCGAGCTGACCCGCGGCGCGTTCCGCGTGCGTGGCGAGGTGCTGGACGTGTTCCCTGCCGAATCCGACACCGAGGCGTTGCGGATCGAGTTGTTCGATGGCGACATCGAGCGGCTGACCCTGTTCGATCCGTTGACCGGCGAAACGCTGCGCAAGCTGCAGCGCTACACCGTGTACCCCAAGACCCATTACGCGACCACGCGCGAGCGCACGTTGAGCGCGGTGGACACGATCAAGGACGAATTGAAGGAACGGTTGGAGCAGCTGTATTCGCAGAACAAATTGGTCGAAGCGCAGCGCCTGGCGCAGCGCACCCAGTTCGATCTGGAAATGATGGCCGAAGTCGGCTTCTGCAACGGTATCGAAAACTACTCGCGGCATCTCACCGGCAAGGCGCCCGGCGAGCCGCCGCCGACGCTGTTCGACTACTTGCCGCCGGACGCGCTGCTGGTCATCGACGAGTCGCATGTGACCATTCCGCAGATCGGCGCGATGTACAAGGGCGACCGCTCGCGCAAGGAAACGCTGGTGGAGTTCGGTTTCCGTCTGCCGTCGGCACTGGACAACCGGCCGCTGCGTTTCGAGGAATGGGAGGCGCGCTCGCCGCGCAGCATCTATGTGTCGGCCACGCCGGGGCCCTACGAGCTGCGCGAGTCCGCCGGCGAGATCACCGAGCTGGTGGTGCGCCCGACCGGCCTGATCGATCCGGTGGTCGAGATTCGTCCGGTCGGAACGCAGGTGGACGACCTGATGTCCGAAATCCAAGAACGCATCAAGCTCGGCGACCGGGTGTTGGTGACCACGCTGACCAAGCGCATGTCCGAGAACCTCACCGAGTACCTCGGCGAGCACGGCATCCGGGTGCGCTATCTACATTCGGATATCGACACCGTGGAGCGCGTGGAGATCATTCGCGACCTGCGCCTGGGCAAGTTCGACGTATTGGTCGGCATCAACCTGTTGCGCGAAGGCCTGGATATGCCGGAGGTCTCGCTGGTGGCAATCCTGGATGCGGACAAGGAAGGCTTCCTGCGTTCGACCGGCTCGCTGATTCAGACCATCGGCCGCGCGGCGCGCAACCTGCGCGGCAAGGCCATTCTGTATGCCGACAAGATCACGCGTTCGATGCAGGCAGCGATCGACGAGACCGACCGTCGCCGCGAGAAGCAGGTCGAGTACAACCTGGAGCATGGCATCACGCCCAAGTCGGTGGCGCGTCCAATCTCCGACATCATGGAAGGTGCGCGCGAGGATGCCGCCGAGAAAAAGGCCGGCAAGGGACGCTCGAAGTCGCGTCAGGTGGCGGAGGAAATGCCCGATTACCGCGCGATGGGGCCTGCCCAGATCGCCGGCAAGCTCAAGAGCCTGGAGCAGCAGATGTACCAGCACGCCAAGGACCTGGAGTTCGAGGCGGCCGCGCAGATCCGCGACCAGATCCAGAAACTGAAAGCTGCCAGCCTGGCGTAGGGCAGGGCGACAGCGCGAAAGTTCGAGCGCAGGGAGGGCTTGTGGTGATCCAAACCCTGCGCTAGAATGCGCGCCCTGCACAGCGCAATGCTGACGCAGGAAACGGGCGGTTAGCTCAGCGGTAGAGCACTACCTTGACATGGTAGGGGTCACAGGTTCGAACCCTGTACCGCCCACCACTCCAAGTCCAGACGGCACGGCGACTTGGGTGGCTTCAACATCGGCAGCGACTGCTGCCACTGACCCCAAAGTGACCCCACGCAAAAGCTCTTGCAGCTTCTGCGCGTCCTTGTTTGGTCTTCGACATCGATCACTTGCGATCACTTGCTTCTGTACATCGCTCCGGCGTGCTGGACGAATTGCGTGCAATGGTCGGGCGTCGCTGCGGCGCGGCGGTGTCCTGGCACGCCGGGCGCCCTAGGCACGCCCCCGCGTTCGGGATCGCTGGTGTCAAGCCGCGGCATCTGCACGGCGTGTCACTCGTCGCGGCGCTGGTCGCGGCGCTGGTCGCGGCGCTGGTCGCCGCATCCGCGAAGCGGCAAGCAGGCTTTTTGCCGACAGGCACGCGTGTGGCTCTGAAAGCAGTTCAAGCGCCAACGGAATTCCGTCGGCGTTGACCCATCCGGATCATCGCCTGGCGTCGAATGCGCGCGCGGTTTTGCCGGCTTCGCCGATACCGCTTTCTCCATCACGCGTCTTGCTTTAGCATCCCCTCCGCGCTGACGAAAAGGAAGGCTGGCGATGGACGAGTATCAGCACACCGTGCTGACCAGGGGCGGGTACCGTGTGGTGGCAATCACCCGGGAAGACACCTATACGCCTGACGCTGTGGTGGCCTATGCCGTGGTGACGGATGCCGGAACCCGGATCACGCCGGATCTTTCCCTGGATCAGGCCAGAGTCTGGATTGATTCGCTCGTCGAGAGCGAGAGTGGCGGACGCAAGTCGGACCTGCTCGATCACAAACCCGTCGTCCGTCGCTGAGTAGCGTCGAGAAGTAAGCCAAGGAGTAGGGCGCGTGTCCAAAGCCAAACTGATTGCAGTCGCCGCCGTGGTGACATTGCTTGTTGGATATTTTCTGTCCGGATATCTGACACTTCTGTTGTTGCGGCTCGATACCGGGCTGTACGCGTGGGATACCTACTACCGCTACGTCAAGGCGTTGGGCCTGCCGGAGGTGGCGCCTTACGCAACCAAGATCAAGATGTCCGGCATTCTCGGCTTTGGTCTGCCCGGGATCGTCTGGGCCATCACGGTCGTGCTCCTGCTCAAGCCGAAGGCGCGGGCGCTGCATGGCGACGCGCGCTTTGCCGGAGCGGCAGACCTTTCCAAGCACGGCTTGTTCAAACCGAGCGGCAACGGCATCGTCGTGGGCAAGTTCAACGGCAAACTTGTACGGCTGAGCGGGCAACAGTTCGTGATCCTCGCCGCGCCAACGCGTTCGGGTAAAGGCGTCGGCGTGGTCATTCCCAACCTGCTCGAGTATCAGGAATCGGTAGTGGTCCTGGACATCAAGCAGGAGAACTTCGACCTCACCAGCGGCTGGCGCGCCAGTCAGGGGCATGAGGTGTTCCTGTTCAATCCCTTTGCCGAAGACCGTCGTACGCATCGCTGGAATCCGCTGACCTATGTGTCCAGCGACCCCGCCTTCCGTGTGTCGGATCTGATGAGCATCGCCGCGATGCTGTATCCGGACGGTTCGGATGACCAGAAGTTCTGGGTCAGTCAGGCGCGTAACGCGTTCATGGCGTTCGCCCTGTATCTGTTCGAAAACCAGGACGAAGAGCTGTCGCTCGGCTTCCCGGGCGGGGCAGGGGCTCCGACGCTCGGCGGCATCTACCGCCTGTCGTCCGGGGATGGCACAGACCTGAAGAAGTACCTCAAGTCGCTGTCCGAACGCAGGTTCCTCAGCAGCAATGCGCGCTCGGCATTTGCCAATATGGTGTCACAGGCCGATGAGACCTTTGCGTCCATCATGGGAACGCTGAAGGAGCCGCTCAATGCATGGATCAACCCGGTCCTGGATGCGGCAACCAGTGCAGACGATTTCCTGCTCACCGATCTGCGCAAGAAGAAGATGACCATCTACATCGGCATCCAGCCCAACAAGCTGGCCGAAAGCCGGCTCATCATCAACCTGCTCTTCAGCCAGATCATCAACCTCAATACCCGCGAGCTCCCGAAGTCCAACCCGGAGCTCAAGTATCAATGCTTGCTGTTGATGGATGAATTCACCTCGATCGGCAAAGTGGACATCATCGCCACCGCGGTCGCCTATATGGCGGGTTACAACCTTCGTCTGCTGCCCATCATCCAGAGCATGGCGCAGCTGGACGCAACCTACGGCAAGGATCTGTCGCGCACCATCATCACCAACCATGCGTTGCAGATCCTCTACGCGCCGCGCGAGCAGCAGGATGCGAACGACTACTCCGAGATGCTGGGCTATACCACCATCAAGAAGAAGAACGTTACCCGCGGCAGGGAAACCACCCGAAGTATTTCCGAAGAGCGACGTGCGCTCATGTTGCCGCAGGAACTGAAGGCGATGGGCAACGAGAAGGAGGTCTTCCTGTACGAGGGCATCCCGCATCCGGTGAAGTGCGACAAGATCCGCTACTACGAAGACCGCTATTTCACCGCACGCCTGCTGCCCAAGACGGACGTGAAAACGCTTTCCATCATGTTGTGACCAGCGTCACGTAATGGCTGCGAAGAAGCGCGGGTAAATCTTGACTCATGTGTTCGTTAAGGGCAAAGTTACCCAGAATTCGCGTAGTGTTGATTTTTTGTTAAGAGGGGCGGCGCCGGACGGGGTCGTACAGGAGTAAGGCTATGGATGGTTCTTCGGCGTATTCATTTTTATCGGTTGCGCGCATGCGTGGTGCTGGCCTGCCTGTCTGGGCTGGTTCGGGCAAGTACGCGCGCCCGCGCGTTTCATCAAAAGCAGATTCGCTCCGTCACCCGAAGGTGAGCGGAGCCGTTGTGCTGTCCGTCTTAAGCCCGAAATCTCATGAGTTGGAGAAGTCAGAGTGAATCCGATGTATGTGTCCAAGCTGTCGCTGGTCTTGGTGGTCGCTGCGTTGGTCGCGGCTTGCGCGACCAAGCCTGCTCCCGATTTTGGCGGGCGCTGGAAGCACGTCAATCACTTCGACGAAGCCCCTACCGAAATTCCGCTCTACACCTCTTATACGTATCAGGCCACGCCGATGGACGGCACGTTAAAGACGATGCTGGAACGGTGGGCCGCGGATTCCAACATGCAGCTGTCCTACAACCTGCCCTCGGACTACACCTTGATCGCCCCGGTTTCCAGTATCAGCACCACCAGCGTGCAACAAGCTGCCACCGAGCTGAGTGCGGTGTACGCAGCGCAAGGGGTGTCGGTCTCGGTCTCCGCCAACAAGCTGCTGGTACAGCCGGTGCCGGTGTCGTCCGGAGCCAAGCTCTAAGGGCTGACTGCTGCTTCGATGCTCTCAGGCATTCGGTCGGCAAGTCAGTTCAAGCCTCCCATGCGTCCGCGCTCGTCGCGGCAATAGTTTCAGGCCTGACAAGGCCCTACGGTGACGGATCTCGACATGTTGCGTAAGAAGGTGGGTGAAAAGGACGGCTCTGCCCAGGTGGGTGCGGCCGTCCAGAAAGCGGTGAACTACGAGGTCAGCATCGCTGATCTCGCACGCCGCAGCGAGAAGCGCGCATGGATCGTGGCGACCGTTTCCATGCTCATTACCGTGATGACGGCCGGCGGCTACTACTACATGTTGCCGCTGAAAGAGAAGGTGCCGTACCTGGTCATGGCTGACGCGTATTCCGGCACCAGCACCATCGCCAAGCTCGAAGCGAATTACGGCGGGCGTACAATCAGTACCAGCGAGGCGTTGGCGCGCAGTAATATTGCGCGTTTCATTCTGGCGCGCGAATCATTTGATGCGTCCACGATCGGTGATCGTGATTGGAACACGGTGGCAGCGATGGCGGCGACCAATGTGCTGGCCGAGTATCGCACGTTGCACGCCGGCAATAATCCAATGAGGCCTTTCAATACATATGGAAGGCTGCGCGCAATCCGCATCAATATTCTCAGCATCACCCTCATCGGTGGCAAGGGTAAGCCTTACACAGGGGCAACGGTACGTTTTCAGCGCAATGTCTACGACAAGACATCTACTGTCACCGCGCTTCTGGACAACAAGATTGCGACCATGGGGTTCGCTTACCAGGATAACCTGCAGATGAGTGATAGCCTTAGGGTGGAAAATCCCCTGGGATTCCGGGTGACCGATTATCGTGTCGATAACGATTACTCAGCCTTGCCCGCCGCGCCGTCTGCGATCAGCACGCAAGCGCAGGCCGCGCCACAGGCTGCCGCTTATCAGCAATCGATGACTCCTGGCTTGGTTGATCCGAATGGCGCTGCAGCGCCAGCTAGTGTCCCGTTGCAGCAGGGCATGCAGGTGGCTCCAGGTAGCGCCCCGGCCCAACAGCAGCCGGGATATCCTGGCCAGGCACAGCCGGCCGGCCAAATTCAAGCCCAGCCCACGATCCAACCCCAAGGGATGCCGAACAATGTCAATGGAGCAAGCGGTCGATGAAACCCTCTAACCCCTACAGGGCGGCATTGGCTGCAGTATTGCCACTTGTATTGTGCGCATTCTCGGCTGCAGCCCAGGTTGTACAAGAATACGAGTATGCACCCGATCGTATCTATCAGGTGCGTACCGGACTGGGCATCACAACCCAGATCGAACTCAGTCCCAATGAAAAGATTCTCGACTACAGCACCGGTTTCACAGGAGGCTGGGAACTGACACGTCGTGAAAATGTCTTTTATTTGAAGCCAAAAAATGTCGACGTCGATACGAATATGATGATTCGTACGGCCACGCATTCTTATATCCTTGAGCTCAAGGTCGTTGCGACCGATTGGCAACGTCTAGAACAGGCCAAACAAGCCGGCGTACAATACAAAGTCGTGTTCAGTTATCCAAAGGATACGAGCTTCAATAACGTGGAGGATGCGGCTGCTGCCAAAAACGGTCCTCTGTTGAATGCAAAGATTCTCAAGGATCGTCGTTATTACTACGACTACGACTATGCCACGCGAACCAAGAAGTCCTGGTTGGTTCCGAGTCGAGTGTACGATGACGGAAAGTTTACTTATATAAACATGGATTTAACGCGATTCCCTACGGGTAACTTCCCGGCGGTGTTTGCTCGCGAAAAAGAGCATAGCGAGGATTTTCTCGTGAATACGACCGTTGAGGGTAATACCTTGATCGTTCATGGAACTTACCCGTTCTTGGTGGTTCGTCATGGCGATAATGTCGTCGGTCTGCGAAGGAACAAGCAAAAGTGAACTCAAACATTCCAAACAGCCCTGATGAACGCTCTCGGGACAATCGAGCGGACGAGCCCACCACGAACGAGTACGACGAGCGCAGCAATCCCTATTTCGCACGCCAGCAGGCAGCTGCGGAGCCGGATCTGGATGCGAACGAGCCTGTTTTGCGGTCCAGCGACATCAAGCGGTTGAACCGAAAGGCGCTGGTTTTTCTCGCACTGATCGCCGGCTTGTTGTTGTTGGTCATTTTCTGGTTGGCAAAACAGGGCTCTGACGACTCCGCACCGGTCAAGCCGCGTGCAGAGACGGTTGTCGCACCGGCACTTCCACAGAATATGACCGCACCAGTCGAGCCGGCCCCGGTGCCTCTTGCGCAACAGCCGAGTTTGCCCCCGTTGCCGCCCATGCCGACCGACGATAGCGATAGCATGGCTTCCGCTCCAGAGCGCCCGCGTGGCCCGACCTTGCTGGAACGACGCATTCTGGCCGAGCAGTCCGCTGCCGCTGGCGGTGCAGGGATTCCCGGTATGCCGGGTCAGCCGGGTGCACAGCCAGGAACGCAGGAAGAGGAGCAAGTGACGCTGGCCAAGCCGATCAGTAATCCTGATGGTTTGCTGGTGCGCGGTACCTATATTCGTTGCATTCTGGAAACACGGATCATTTCCGACTTCGGCGGCTATACCTCCTGCATCGTTACCGAACCGGTCTATTCGATCAATGGGCACAATCTACTGTTGCCGAAGGGCTCCAAGATGCTGGGTCAGTATGGTGCAGGCGAGCCAACTACTCGGCGTCTTCAGGTTGTCTGGGATCGCGTGACCACGCCCACCGGGCTCGATGTGACGCTGGTCGGCCCAGGGATCGATACGCTTGGCAGTGCCGGTCATCCGGGCCAGTACAACGCCCATTGGGGCAACAAGATCGCTTCGGCCTTGTTCATCAGTCTTTTAAGCGATGCGTTCAAGTACGCGGCCGCAGAGTACGGTCCAGAAACTACCACCATTGGCGTGGGCTCGGGGATCATCACGCAGCAGCCGTTCGAGAGCAACACTGCACAAAGCATGCAGCAACTCGCGCAGCAGGCGGTTGAAAAATCCGGACGTCGCCCTGCAACGCTGACGATCAATCAGGGGACGGTCCTGAACGTTTACGTTGCAAAGGATGTCGATTTCTCGGCGGTGCTGCCCAAGTGAGCGCGACGACCGCCATGACGATCGACGATTCTCCGACTGCGCGGATCTCGAATGATTTCCTGGATTACCAGTATTCGGTACTGGGAATCCTGGACTATCTGAATTCGCCTGAAGTCACGGAAATCTGCATCAATCGTCCCGGCGAGCTGTACCTGGAGACGATCAACGGCTGGCAGCGCATGGAGGTGCCGTCGCTGACGTTTGACCGGGCCAGGCAGTTTTGCACAGCGGTCGTCAACGAAAGCAACACTGGGCAGCGCATCACCGATGCCGATCCGGTGGTCTCGTTGACCTTTCCGACCGGCCAGCGTGCGCAGTTCGTCATTCCGCCCGCCTGCGACGCAGGCAAGGTGTCGATTACGATTCGCCTGCCCTCCAAGCACACCAAGACCCTCGAGCAGTACACCAGCGACGGGTTTTTCGACCAGGTGCTCGAGCAGGCCGCCGATGTCAGCGACCATGACCGCGAACTGCTCGAGCTGCGTCGCAACAAGGAATATTCCGAATTTTTCAAGAAATCGGTGCTCTACAAGAAGAATGTGGTGGTCGCCGGTGCGACCGGTAGCGGCAAGACCACCTTTATGAAGGCGCTGGTCAATCACATTCCGAACGAGGAGCGCCTGGTTACCATCGAAGACGCACGCGAACTATTTATCAGTCAGCCTAATTCCGTGCACTTGCTCTACTCGAAAGGCGGCCAGAGTGCGAGTAATGTGACTGCCAAGAGTTGCATGGAGGCCTGCCTGCGCATGAAGCCGGATCGAATCATCCTGGCCGAGTTGCGTGGCGATGAATCGTTCTATTTCATCCGTAACTGTGCATCCGGCCATCCTGGTTCGATCACCAGCTGTCATGCCGGTAGCGTCGAGCAGACTTGGGACCAGCTGGCGCTCATGGTGAAGGCGTCCAACGAAGGTTCCGGCCTGGAGTTTGAGGTGATCAAACGGCTGCTGCGTATGACGATCGATATCATAGTGCACATCAAGGCGCATGCCGGGCGCCGTTTTATTACCGGGATCGATTTCGATCCGGCACGAACGCTGCGTGGCGGCTGACCGGCCGCCCATGATTGACGTCGATCCAGTTTCAAGGAGACCGTTATGCTGCCTGGCATGGAATTGATGGGTTGTACTGGACTTGCTGTCCCCGGCGAGGTCATGCAGCACGTCGTTCGCGTGGAGTCTTCGCGCAATCCGTACGCCATCGGCGTAGTCGGCGGCCGACTAGTACGCGAACCGCGCGGACTGGAAGAAGCAGTGGCCACCGCCAAGATGCTGGAGCAAAAGGGCTACAATTTCTCCCTGGGGCTTGGTCAGGTCAACCGCTATAACCTGCAGAAATACGGGCTGACCAGTTACGAGATGGCATTTGCCAAGTGTCCTAACCTGGTTGCTGCGTCCAGGATTCTGGCCGAGTGCCACTCGCGATCCGGCGCCAACTGGGGCAAGTCGTTCAGTTGCTACTACTCAGGTAATTTCGAGACCGGCTTCAAGCATGGGTATGTCCAGAAGATCTATGCCTCCATTCGTCAGTCGGTGGCATCTTCGGGGGCCGAGCCGATTGCCGTGATTCCGAATCGCCCCATCAAGGTCCGTGTCGAAAACCCCTTGCGTCAGGCAGCCGCCGAGTTGGCTGATGCGATCGTGGCACGTCGGATTCAGGATCTCGCAAATCCCGGGCGCACGGAAACTTCACAGCAAGGCCCTATGCTTGCATCGCCGACACCTGCACAACGGCTACCGCCTCAGGTATCCCCGGCCCGTTCAGCCGATGACGAACTTTATATTGTCAAGGCAACCGGGCAGGGACGGGGGGTAGCCCTACCTGCCGGCGTGCAGCAAGCCCCAGCTGTGACGACTCAAGCACCGGCAAGCGTGGCACCGGCGCGATCGATGCCTGTGACACAGCAGATAGATACCGCATTTGTTTTCTAACCAGGATGGAAAACCTGCCAGGGATTGGCTGCAAGACCCCCCCTGTTCCCCAAGGAGATTCACATGAAGTTTGAAATCGACAAGAAGACGGCCGCCGACGCCAAGATGATCGGCAAGCAGGCATTGAAGGCTGTCGTGTTCACCTCGCTGCTGCTGGTTGCCTCCGGTGTCGGTGCAACGCCCGGTACCGGCGGTCTGGCCGAAACTGACAAGAAGGTTTGCGGCTTCCTTAATAATGTCAATTCGCTGCTGAACATGGGTTCGGTTGCCGTGGTGACGATTGCGGTGATCATTGCCGGTTACCAGATCGCCTTCGCTCACAAGCGTATCGCCGAAGTCTCGCCGATCCTGATCGGCGGTGTGCTGATCGGTGCGGCCGGCCAGATCGCCAACATGGTGATTGGTAGCGAAGGAACGGAAGACTGCAAAGCCGTCTCCATGACCCTGCTGCAGATTGCTCAGTCCTATGCATAAAGACGTTCTCTTCCGTGGGTGCACTCGTCCGGCGATGTTCTTGGGAGTGCCTTACATCCCGTTCTTCATCGGCGCGGGCGGAGGCCTGCTGTTGGGGATGTACATCGATTTTTGGTATCTGTTGACGATCCCGGTCATCATCTTCGCCATGCAGCAGATGGCCAAGCGGGACGAGATGATCTTCAGATTGCTGGGGTTGCGCTGGTTGTTCCGTATGCGTGCCCGGAACGTCCAGCGATATTCGGGGATGTGGGTGTTCAGTCCCAACGAGTACCGCAAGACTCCCCCGGGAAAACGTCAGTGAGCAAGTGAGTCGTTCCACCAACCCCATGCGCGCAAGCTGCATGGGGTTGGCGTTTGACACGACCGTATTGGTGTGATGCTTCCTTCTTAAATTGGTAAGGCCATGTTCAGCCCAGATAGTCCGATCAGTGAATTCGTCTCCATTTCGACCCATGTCGCGCCTTCTGTTCTGAAGACGACCGGTGGCGACTATCTGTTGATCTGGCATCTGGCGGGTCTGCCGTTCGTCGGGCGCGATGAGTTCGAACTTGAGCAGCGGCACAACACCTTCAACCGGTTGGTGCAGACTTTGCGTGCTCCCGACTTCGCTAATGTGGCGTTTTGGGTCCACGACGTTCGTCGTCGGCGCAAGATCGGCAATTCCAGCCGTTTCAATCAGTCGTTCAACCAAACGCTCTCCGATGAATATTACGCGGCGTTGTCGTCGCAGAAGATCATGCAGAACGAGTTGTACTTCAGCATGATCTACCGTCCGGTGGTCACCGGGCGTCGTTTGATGGAAAAGTCCGGGGACCCGAACAAGATTCGGGGCGAGGAAGAGCAGGCGATCGCCAAAGTGATCGAGCTGGCCACCAATGTCGAGGCAGTGCTCAAGGATTACTCACCTTATCGACTGGGGATGTACGAAGCCAAGAACGGTGTCGTGTTTTCCGAGACCTTGGAGTTTCTTGGTTACCTGTTGAATCGTATCGACGAGCCGGTCCCGGTGCTGCAGGCACCGGTTCCAGCGTATCTGCCCGTCAGCAAGCACATGTTCGCCAACAAGACCGGGGACTTCGTCATCCGTACGCCGGATGGCATCAATCATTTCGGCGCGATCCTCAACGTCAAGGAATACGCCGACGGGACCTATCCGGGCATCCTTAATGGGTTGAAGTATCTCGACTTCGAGTATGTCGTTACTCATTCATTTAGCCCAGTGGGCCGTCATGACGCGTTGAAGGTGCTGGACCGTACCAAGGGCATGATGATTTCCTCGGGCGACAAATCCTCCAGCCAGATCCGCGATCTGGATCTGGCAATGGACGACGTGGCCTCGGGCAACTTCGTGCTGGGCGAATATCACTTCACCATTGCGGTGTACGCTGACAGCCAGGAAAAACTCGCCCGGCAAATCGCGACCACGCGTGCCGAGCTCTCCAACGCCGGCTTCGTGTCGTCCAAGGAAGACTTGGCGATCGCCTCGTCGTTCTACGCGCAGTTGCCGGGCAACTGGCGCTTCCGCACGCGTATCGCCAATCTGAGTTCGCTCAATTTCCTCGGTTTGTCGCCGTTGCACAACTTCGCCCAGGGCAAGCAGTACAACAATCCTTGGGGTGATTGTGTCACCACGCTGCAGACCACCAATGGGCAGCCGTATTACTTCAACTTCCACGCGACCCACCCGGCCGAGAACTCCCTGGGCGAGAAGGCGATCGGCAACACCATGGTGATCGGCAAGTCCGGTACCGGTAAGACGGCACTGATCAACTTCCTGTTGAGCCAGGTGCAGAAGTTCGACCCGGTTCCGACAATCTTCTTTTTCGACAAGGATCGCGGCGCGGAGATTTTCGTACGTGCCTGCGGCGGCAACTATCTGGCGTTGGAAAACGGTGCGCCGACGGGTTTCAACCCATTTCAATGCGAACGCAACGAGGCCAACACGCAATTTCTGGCCGAGCTGATCAAGGTGCTCGGCGGCAAGGCCGAATATAGCGCCCGCGAAGAAGAAGATATCTACCGCGCGGTGGAAGGCATGCTGGACACGCCGATGCATCTGCGCAGCATGAGTAACTTCCGCAAGAGCCTGCCCAATATGGGCGACGACGGGCTGTATGCACGCCTGCGCCGCTGGACTGCCGGCAATTCGCTGGGCTGGGTATTCGACAACCCGGTTGACACGGTCGACCTGACGCGCGCATCGATTATCGGCTTCGACTACACCGATGTGATCGACAACGCCGAAGTGCGCGTGCCGGTGATCAACTATCTGCTGCATCGCCTGGAAGCGCTGATCGACGGCCGTCCGCTGATCTACGTGATGGACGAGTTCTGGAAGATCCTTGACGGCAAGGGTGGGCTGAAAGAATTCGCCAAGAACAAGCAGAAGACCATCCGTAAGCAGAACGGTCTGGGCATCTTCGCCACGCAAAGCCCAGAAGACGCGCTGGCAAGCGATATCGCCGCCGCGTTGATCGAGCAGACCGCGACGATGGTCCTGCTGCCTAATCCCAGCGCCAGCCGCGACGACTATATCGAAGGGCTCAAGCTCACCGATGCGGAGTACCAGGTGGTGGTCTCGCTGGACGAGCGCTCGCGCTGTTTCCTGGTCAAGCAAGGTCACGCCTCGGCGGTGTGCCAACTCAACCTGCGCGGTATGGACGATGCGCTGTCGGTGATTTCGTCATCCACCGACAATATCGAAATCATGCACCAGATCCTGTCGCGCAAGGCCGGCCAGCTGGGCGTGACCGTGGACCAGCTGACCCCGGAGCAATGGCTGGAAGATTTCTATGCCAACCGCAAGGGCTCGGGCAAGCGCAAATCGGCCAAGGACAGGGAGGTCGAAGATGCATAGTCAGTCCACGCGGCCGCAGCAGTTTCATCCCGCACCACATTCATCTGTGTCACAGGAGGCGAAGAACACCATGGCAACCAAGTTCAGACATTTTTCCCGAGTTTTCATGGGACTGGTGCTGCTCAGCATGGCGGGAGCAGCCAGTGCACAGTGGGAGGTGGTAGACAAAACGTTGAACGAAAAGGTGGAGAAGATCCGCACCAACCAGACCATCAAGAACGGCGACGGCAAGGAATCCAGCGGCAAAGAGGTCGAGAAGCCCAAGGAGACGCTTAAGAAGGTCGCCGACGATCAGGGTGTATCGGCCTGCGCCGCATCGACCTCTGGTACGCCGGTGTCCGACTCGCAAAGGCAATCGTGCGAGCTAATACAGCGCACGCGTAATTCTCAATACAACTACATGATTGCCATGTACGAGATTACTACCAAGCGTCTGGAACGTCTGCGTACGATCGAGGAAGAGCGCAAGAAGATCGGCGATCAAAAGATCGGCGAGCTGGAGAGCAATACCAATAAACTGCTGGCACTCAAGGCGATGATGGATATCGACCGCCAACAAATGGAGTCGGCGATGTTCGCCTACGAAAAGCGGCTGGCATTTTTGACCGAGCAGCAAACCGGAGCTGCGAAGGCGGCAATGGCCGGCAAGGAACCACCTAAGGGGGACGGCGCGGATTCCTGGATTCCTTCGTGGATTCCTTCCGATCTGTTGAGCATCGGTAAGACGCTGGTTGCCGGGGCAGTGATGAAAGGTGCGTTCGAGGCAATCGAAACCGACAAGCCTTCCGGAATGAAGAGATTGGCGATCGACAAAGACTGACGCCGTGGTATTACCGAATCTTGGAACGTAATCAACCCCGGGGCAGCGACTGCCCCACGGCTCAGCCGTCTAGTGGATGTGGTGACATATGGATTTCTTGACGAACATCGCCAATTACGAATTCTTTCGTCTGATCAACGATTACCTGCGCGACGAAATCGCGATTTTTCAATGGGAATTGTTGCAGCGGACGACGGCATGGGTGGGGGTGGTCGCACTGACGCTGCTGACGCTGTGGATCCTGATCCAGGGCTACCGAGTAGTGACAGGTCAGTCGCGCGAGGCTGCGATGGGTCTTGTGGTGACGGCTCTACGTGCAGCGTTGATCATCGGACTAGCCACAAGCATGGCACAAGGCTCGCCACAGCTGTATTGGACGCTGACTGACGGCATCAGCTCGGCAATCACCAAGACAGTGACAGGTGATTCGGATAGTCCATATGAAGCGATCGACAAGAACCTGATGCTGATGCAGGTGGCGATGTCGGGACTGGACCAGATCAAGACCGGCGGAGACGAAGAGAGCAAGGACGAGAAAGATCGTGCCAGGTGGTTTACCGGGATTGGATTGGCCGGCCCAGGCGTGGTTGCCGGCTCGATGCTGTTGTTGAACAAGATCGCGATGGCCCTGGTGGTGGGCTTTGGGCCCTTGTTCATCCTGTGTCTGCTATTTCAGGCCACGAAGTCGCTGTTTAGCAAATGGTTGTTATATGGCATCGGTACGATGTTCTCCTTGTCGGTGCTGACCTTCACCGTTAGCTTGGCGACCAAAGTCGTTGGTGCAGTTGGCGCGGCATTCGTAGCGAAGTGGGCAATGAACGGTTTCACAGGCGAAGGCATTAGCAGCATGGCGCTGCAGCAAGGAGGATTGGGTTTGGTCCTGACCACGTTGATCATCACCGCGCCGCCCATGGCGGCGGCCTTCTTCCAGGGCACCCTGGGCCAGTTCACGGCGTACTCAGCGCTGGGGCAGTTGGATCGTGCGAGCCAGGACGGCAGCGGTGGACGGCCGCAGACGCCGACTGCGCCGGCTAGGGACAACGGTGATACAAGTACAGCAAATAAAACTGTAAGAGATAACACTATTCGCTCTGAAGCTGCGCCTCAAGATGCTGGTACGGGTAGTCGTGGTCTAGCGCATAAATAAATTATTATTGGTGGGATAATATGGTTCGTATTTTCTTGGTTTTTATTTTTATTTTAATTAATTTGACTTCCTCGGCTTTGGCCCAAACAGCCTGCCCCGTGGGAGTTGCACCCGGGAGTGCCCAATGCGGGCCTGACTCTGGTACATCAAGAGGCGATATTCCTGCCCAGCCACCAAGGCCTACCGGTGAATGGATTAAGAGCGGCTAACAAAACCCTTGAATTCTGTTGAGTCGGCGACAACATTGCCGGCATGACACGTCGCAACGAGATCCCTAGTGCGCTTTGG
>NZ_MDSK01000047.1 GCF_002940205.1 Xanthomonas arboricola pv. guizotiae | reverse complement strand
GAAGCCGAAGCGGCTTACGATCGGCAGCAAACCGGTCAGGCCGAGGCGGCCTGACTCAAACCAAACGGCCTCCGAGAAACCCGGGGCGGTTCAGTTCTCGCGCAATGTGATCCAGACGGCGCCCTACACCCTGCATGCGGTTTTGACGGATAACGGCGTCCAGTTCACCGACCGCTGTTCCGACTGATATGCCCTTGCACATATCTTCACTCGCTTTAGGCGAGGAGCAAGGCATCGAACACCGGTTCACCGGTCAAGGCAGGTCGAGCGGATAAATCGGACGATCATGGAAGCCACTGTCAAACGCATCAATTACGGCGATCACGCACAACTACAACAGCATTTGGCCAACTTCATCGACGGCTGCAACTACGGTCGCAGTCTCAAAGCCCTGAAGGGTCCGACACCGTACGAATTCACCTGCAAACATTGCACATCCTAACCCGATCTGTTTAAGGTGGATCCGATCCATCTAACGCCGGGACTGAACACCTAATCGAGGTTTGATAGATCGGCACCGCCACCGCGCGCGTGGTCGGACCGGGACGATACCCACCGTGCACGGCGATGGTTTCAGGCTTCCAGTGCGGATCGGTCATGGCACGGCTCGTTTGAACGGGAGTGCCGACCATAGCCGGCCCTGCACGTATGTCTGCAAACGAGCGGTGATGAACTTATGCCGCCGCGTTGTGAGCGCCAACAACATGCCGCAGACGCCATCCGCCGTGTGCCAATACAGCATGCCAACGGGCACTGCCTGCGCAGTGCCCGTTGGTCACTCCAACCCATGCCGGCGGTGCACGCGCACAACCGGCGCCGCGTCTCAGCCCTTGGTGAACACCAAACGCCCACCCTCCGCACGCACGCGCACGGTGTCGCCGCTGAGGTACTGGCCGGACAGGATCTGCTGGGCCAGCGGGTTTTCCACCTGCGACTGGATCGCACGCTTGAGCGGGCGCGCGCCATACACCGGATCGAAACCGACATTGCCCAGCAATTCCAGCGCGGCATCGTCCAGGTCCAGCTTGAGGCCGCGCTCGGACAGGCGCTTTTCCAGCCCATGCAACTGGATGCGCGCAATCGATTTGATCTGCGCCTTGTCCAGCGGGTGGAACACCACGATGTCGTCGAGCCGGTTGATGAACTCCGGGCGGAAATGCGCCTGCACCACGCCCATCACCGCCGCCTTCATCTGCGTGTAGGCCTCGGCGCTATCGTCGCCGGACAGCTCCTGGATCTGGTGCGAGCCCAGGTTGGAGGTCATCACGATGACGGTGTTGCGGAAATCCACAGTGCGGCCCTGGCCATCGGTGAGACGGCCATCGTCGAGCACCTGCAGCAGGATGTTGAAGACATCGGCATGCGCCTTTTCCACTTCGTCCAGCAGGATCAGCGAATACGGGCGCCGACGCACCGCCTCGGTCAGATAGCCGCCCTCCTCATAGCCCACATAGCCCGGAGGCGCGCCGATCAACCGCGAGACCGAGTGCTTCTCCATGAATTCGCTCATGTCGATGCGGATCATCGCCTCGGTGCTGTCGAACAGGAAGTCCGCCAGCGCCTTGCACAACTCGGTCTTGCCCACGCCGGTGGGACCTAAGAACAGGAACGAGCCGCTCGGACGATTGGGATCGGACAGCCCGGCGCGCGAACGCCGCACCGCGTCGGAGACCACCTTGATCGCCTCGTTCTGGCCGACCACGCGCTGGTGCAGCTCCTCTTCCATGCGCAGCAGCTTGTCGCGTTCGCCCTCGAGCATCTTGTTGACCGGGATACCGGTCCAGCGCGATACCACTTCGGCGATTTCCTCGGCGGTCACGCGGTCCTGCACCAGCTTGAAGTCGTGGTGTTCGACCTCGTTGGCCAGCGCCATCTGCTTTTCCAGCTGCGGCAGCACGCCGTACTGGATCTCGCTCATCTTGGCGTAGTCCTGGCGCCGTTGCGCGGCTTCCAGCTCCAGCTTGGCGTGCTCGATCTGCTCCTTGATCTTGGTGGTGCCCTGCAGCGCGGCCTTTTCCGACTTCCACAGCTCGTTGAGGTCGTAGAACTCGCGTTCGAGCTTGTCGATGTCGGTTTCCAGATCGGCCAGGCGCTGACGCGAGGCGTCGTCCTTTTCCTTCTTCAGCATCTCGCGCTGGATCTTGAGCTGGATCAGGCGGCGCTCCAGGCGATCGAGCTCCTCCGGCTTGGAGTCGATTTCCATGCGGATACGCGATGCCGCCTCGTCCATCAGATCGATGGCCTTGTCCGGCAATTGCCGATCGGTGATATAGCGGTTGGATAACGTTGCCGCGGCCACGATCGCCGGGTCGGTGATTTCCACCCCGTGATGCACCGCGTAGCGCTCCTTCAGCCCACGCAGGATCGCGATGGTGTCTTCCACCGTCGGCTCGCCCACGAACACCTTCTGGAAACGCCGCTCCAGCGCCGCGTCCTTTTCGATGTACTTGCGGTATTCGTCCAGCGTGGTGGCGCCGATGCAATGCAGCTCGCCGCGCGCCAGCGCCGGCTTGAGCATGTTGCCGGCGTCCATCGCGCCATCGGCCTTGCCGGCGCCGACCATGGTGTGCAGCTCGTCGATGAACAGGATGATCTGGCCTTCGTTCTTGGACAGGTCGCTGAGCACCGCCTTCAGCCGTTCTTCGAACTCGCCGCGGAACTTGGCGCCAGCGATCAGCGCGCCCATGTCCAGCGACAGCACGCGCTTGCCGCGCAGGCCTTCGGGCACTTCGCCATTGATGATGCGTTGCGCCAGGCCTTCGACAATGGCGGTCTTGCCCACGCCGGGTTCGCCGATCAGCACCGGGTTGTTCTTGGTGCGCCGCTGCAGGACCTGGATGGTGCGGCGGATTTCTTCGTCGCGGCCGATCACCGGATCGAGCTTGCCGCTCTCGGCACGCGCGGTCAGGTCGATGGTGTATTTTTCCAGCGCCTGGCGTTGTTCCTCGGCGTTTTCCGATTGCACGGTCTCGCCGCCGCGCAACTTGTCGATGGCGGCTTCGATCTTCTTCTTGTCGCCGCCGGCCGCGCGCAAGGCCACGCCCAGCGGGCTGGCATCGTCGGCGGCGGCCAGCACGAACCACTCGCTGGCGATGAAGGCATCGCCATGCTGCTGGGCGAGTTTGTCGGTCTGGTTGAGCAGGCGGTTGAGATCGTTGCCGATCGACAGGTTGCCTTCCTGCCCGGAGACCTTGGGCAGCGTGTCCAGCGCCTCGCCCAGCCGCTCGCGCAGCAGCGGCACGTTGACGCCGGCCTGCGACAGCAGCGGGCGCGTGCTGCCACCGTTTTGGTCGAGCAATGCGGTGAGCACGTGCACGGGTTCGATGATGTTGTGGTCGCGGCCCACGGCCAGCGACTGCGCGTCGGCCAGCGCCTGCTGGAACCGCGAGGTGAGCTTGTCCATCCGCATGGGGATAATCCTCTGAACTGGTGGCCGGCGACGCCGACGATACCGTGCAGATGCGGCTGCCGCTCAGGGGTTTCAAGGTTGGCGCCGCTGCGGGGCAGCAGGGCCGGCTCACACCCGTGGCGGGCCTGGGCGGTGCGGGCTCGCCCACTGACCTGGATCACCCCAGGCCGACGGACAAATCGTTAGACGATCCGCCGCAGCGGCAGCGACGCAGCCGCCGCAGCGCCATGCTCCGCGGCAGGGTTTTCCGCGGCCGCTTGCGAGGTGCCCAGCAGACGCGACAGCACCTGCGCCTGGATTGCCGCCAAAGCCGGCGCGCCGGGGGCACGCGGATGCGGTACCGGTACCGGCAGGTCCAGGCCGACCTGGCCGCGCTCGACCAGCACGATGCGATCGGCCAGCGCACTCGCCTCGGCCACATCGTGGGTCACCAGCACCAGGGTGAAGCCGTACTGCCGCCACAACTGCACGATCAGTTGCTGCATCTCGATGCGCGTCAACGCATCCAGTGCGCCCAGCGGTTCGTCCAGCAACAGCAGCCGCGGCCGGTGGACCAGTGCGCGCGCCAGGGCCACGCGCTGGCGTTGACCGCCGGACAGCGCCGCCGGCCAGTCGCCACCGCGTGCACCCAGCCCCACCGCATCCAGCGCCGCCTGTGCCTGCACACGCCCGGCACGCCCCAGGCCCAGCGCCACGTTGTCGATCACGCGCTTCCACGGCAGCAGCCGCGCGTCCTGGAACATCAGCCGCACTGCATCGCGCTGCGCTGCCAGCGCTGCATGACCGCTGTCGACGGTACCGGTATCGGCCGCTTCCAGCCCGGCGATCACGCGCAGCAAGGTGCTCTTGCCGCAGCCGCTGCGCCCGACCACCGCCACGCAGGCGCCGGGCGCGATCTCCAGGTCGATGCCACGCAAGACCTCGCTGTCGCCATAACGCTTGCCGATGCCGCGCAGGCTCAGCGGCAGGCCAGTGTCTGTTCCGCTCATCGGCGCAGCTCCGCACGCTGCTGCTGCGCCGGATGCCAGCCCAGCCACCAGGCTTCCAGCCCGCGTGCGGCCAGATCGGCCAGCTTGCCGAGCAGCGCGTACAGCACGATGGCCACCACCACGATGTCGGTCTGCAGAAACTCGCGCGCGTTGGTGGCCAGATAGCCGATGCCGGAACTGGCGGAAATGGTTTCGGCCACGATCAGGGTCAGCCACATCAGGCCCAACGCAAAGCGCAAGCCGACCAGAATCGACGGCAACGCACCGGGCAACAACACATCGACGAACAGCTGCGGGCCGCGCAAGCCGTAATTGCGCGCCATCTCGATCAGGGCCGGGTCCACGCTGCGGATGCCGTGATAGGTATTGAGATAGATCGGGAAGAACGTGCCCAGCGCCACCAGAAACAGCTTGGCGCCCTCGTCGATCCCGAACCACAGGATCACCAGCGGAATCAGCGCCAGATGCGGCACGTTGCGTAGCATCTGCAAGGCGCTGTCGAGCAGGCGTTCGGCCACGCGCGACACGCCGGTGAGCAGGCCCAGCGCGAAGCCAATACTGCCGCCGATGGCCAGGCCCACCGCCGCACGCCAGCTGCTGATCGCCAGGTGTTGCCACAACTCCCCGGTTTGTACCAACGTCACTGCGGCGTGGAATACCGCATTCGGTGCGGGCAGGATGCGCTGCGGCAACCAGCCGCCGGAGGCTGCGATCTGCCAGGCCACCAGCAAGGCCAGCGGCACTAGCCAGGGCACCAGCACGTTGCCTAATCGCTGCAAGCGGCGACTCATCGCGCAGCCTTGTTGGTTGGGCGATGCAGCGAAACAACGGCGTGCGCCTGTCCGCTCACGGGTGCTGAGCACGCGTTCCGGCCTGCGCATGCGCTCCTGCTTGCGGGTGTATTCCTGCTTCCACGCATCACTTGCCCGCCGCCTGCTTGCCTGCCGCTGGCACCGCGGCAACCGCGGGCGCACGCCATACTGCCGGGGCCACCAGCACGCGTTTGGGCAGCAGGCGCTGCGCGTAGAACAGATCGGCAGTGGCCTGCTGCGCCTTGATGACCTCGGCGCTGAGCGGTTGCACGCTGACCGGCGGGCGATGCGTCAGCGTGCGCTCGACCACCGCAGGCGACAGCCCGCTGACCTGCGCCAGCGCCTTGATGCTGCCGGCGCGGTCGCGCTCCAGAAAGCCATCGGCCTGATTGAGCTGCAGCATCACCTGCTGCACGAACGGGCCCCACGCGGTGGCGTAACGCCGCGAGGACAGAAAGAACCCACCGGTCAATCCCAGCCCCTCGCCATTGGCGAGCAGGCGTGCGCTGCCATCCAGCGTCAATGCCGAATACCACGGGTCCCAGATCGCCCAGGCATCCACCTGCCCGGCCGCGAACGCCGCACGTGCGTTGGCCGGCGACAGATACAAGGGCGTGATATCGCGCATGCTCAGGCCCGACCTGGCCAACAACCGCAGCAGCAGGTTGTGCGCGCTGGAGCCCTTCTGGAAGGCCACCCGCTTGCCCTTGAGGTCGGCCACCCGCCGCAGCGTGCTGCTGGCCGGCACCAGGATGGTCTCGGCCTTGGGCGTGGGCGGCACCCAGCCCACGTACAGCAGATCGGCTCCGGCGGCCTGCGCGAACAGTGGCGGAAGATCGCCCGCACCGCCCAGGTCGATGCTGCCCACGTTCAAGGCTTCCAGCAGCTGCGGGCCGGCCGGAAACTCGACCCAGCTGATTCTGGTGCGCGGAAAGCGCTGCTCCAGCAACCGATGCTGCTTGGCCAGCACCAGGCTGGACACCGCTTTCTGATAGCCGATCCGCAGCTGCGCCGGCTCGGCCGCCGCTGCGGGTTGCAGCCACGCGATGCCGGACAACAACAACGCAGCAATCAAAAAGCGGTAGCGCATCGGAGCGTTCCTCATTGCCAATCGGTGGACGGTTTTTCCCAGAGGTTGACGCCGCCCTCGACCGCAAAGCGGTCGATCTCGGCCAACTCGTCCGCACTGAACTCGGGCCTCTGCAAGGCCGCGACGTTTTCGATCAACTGCTCCGGGCGGCTGGCGCCCAGCAATGCCGAGCTCACCCGCCGGTCGCGCAGCACCCAGGCCAGGGCCAGCTGCGCCAGGCTCTGCCCGCGCCGCTGCGCGATCGCATCCAGCCCGCGTGCGCGCTGCAGATTGGCCTCGGACAGATGTTCCGGCCGCAGCGAGTCGCCACCGGGACGATTCACGCGCGCATCGCCGGGGACGCCATTGAGGTACTTGCCGGTCAACAGGCCCTGCGCCAGCGGCGTGAATGCGATCACCCCCGCGCCGACCTCGTCGGTCGCCTCGAACAGCGCATGCTCGGCCCAGCGATTGAACAGGTTGTAGGCCGGCTGGTGGATCAGCAGCGGCACCTTCCACTCGCGCAGCAACGCGGCGATCTCGCGCGTGCGCGCCGCCGAATACGACGACACGCCCACATACAGCGCCTTGCCCTGCTGCACTGCGCTGGCTAATGCGCCGGCGGTCTCTTCCAGCGGCGTGTCCGCATCGAAGCGGTGCGAGTAGAAGATGTCCACATAGTCCACGCCCAGCCGCTGCAGGCTCTGATCCAGGCTGGACAGCAGGTATTTGCGCGAACTGCCGCCCTGCCCGTACGGACCCGGCCACATGTCCCAGCCGGCCTTGGTGGAGAGGATCAATTCATCGCGATACGGCTTGAAGTCTTCACGCAGCAGGCGGCCGAAGTTGATTTCCGCGCTGCCATACGGCGGGCCGTAGTTGTTGGCCAGATCGAAATGGGTGATGCCCAGGTCGAAAGCGGTCCGCAGCAATGCGCGCTGCGTGTCGATCGGCGTGCTGTCGCCGAAGTTGTGCCACAGACCCAGCGACAGCGCAGGCAGGACAAGGCCGCTGCGGCCGACACGGCGGTAGGCGATGCGGTCGTAACGATCGGGATGTGCGAGATAGGTCATCAGGGTATCCGGTGAGTCAGCGTGCGCTGAAGCGATTGACGGGGCGTGCCAGCCCCAGATGATCGCGCAGGGTGCGCCCTGCATATTCACGCCGGAACAGTCCGCGCCGCTGCAGCTCGGGCACCACGTGCGTGGCCACATCGGCCAGACCGCCGGGCAAATGTGGCACCAGCACGTTGAAACCGTCCGCAGCCCCGCCTTCGAACCAGGCCTGCAGCTCGTCGGCAATCTGTGTCGGCGTGCCGATCAGGCTGTAGTGCCCGCGTCCGCCTGCGATGCGCCGACCGAGCTGGGCAATGCTCAGCTGCTCCTGTCCGGCCAGCTCGGTGAACAACTGCTGGCGGCTGCGCTGGCCGGTTTCGGTGAGCGGCAGTTCCGGCAACGGGCCATCGGGCGGATAGCCGGACAGATCGAAGTTGCCCAGCATGCGCGACAGCAGCGCGATGCCGACCTCCGGCTCCACCAACTCCTGGAACTGCGCGAACTTGTCCTGCGCCTCGGCCTGGCTCTGCCCGACCACGATGAACACACCCGGCATCACTTTCAACGCATCGCGCGCGCGCGCGAACTGTTCCAGCCGCCCCTTGATGTCGGCATAGAACGCCTGCGCCTTGGCCAGCGACGATTGCGCGGTGAACACCACCTCGGCGGTTTCCGCAGCCAGCGCGCGCCCGGGCTCGGACGAGCCGGCCTGCACCAGCACCGGATGCCCCTGCGGCGCACGCGCGATGTTGAGCGGGCCGCGGACCTGGAAGTGCGCGCTGCGATGATCCAGCACATGCAGCCGCGCCGGATCGTAGTGCACGCCCGCCGCGGTGTCGGCGATGAAGGCATCGTCGTCCCAGCTGTCCCACAGGCCCGCGACCACCTGCTGGAATTCGCGCGCCCGCGCATAACGCTCGGCATGCACGTAATGCGCGTCGCGGTTGAAGTTCAATGCTTCGTCGGCGGCATCGGAGGTGACCAGATTCCAGCCGGCACGCCCACCGGACAGATGATCCAGCGAGGCGAACTTGCGCGCCACGTGATACGGCTCGTTGTAGCTGGTGGTCATGGTGGCGATCAGGCCGATACGCTCGCTCACCACTGCCAACGCGCTCAGCAGCGTGAGCGGTTCGAACAGGCTGGAGCGCGCCATCCGCGACGCCACCGGCCCACCAGCTGCAGCCAGGCTGTCGGCCACGAACACCGCATCGAACTTGGCGGCTTCGGCAATGCGCACCATTTCGCGATAATGGTCGAACACCAGCGGGTCGGCACTGGCCTGCGGGTGCCGCCACGCGGCCACGTGATGGCCGGTGGCCATCAGGAACGCACCAAGCGAGAGCTGCCGTGCAGCGCTCATCGCAGCCCACCGTGCGGTGCGCCTGCATTGCTCGAATCAGTATCAACAAACATCACAGGCATCGTCAAAAATCCTTGTGCAGTTGCAGCCCGACATAGCGCTGGTCGTCGCGCGGCACCAGCCGGAACACGTTGCCGGTGGCATTGGCCAGCAACGGGGCGTATGAGCGGTCACCGAGATTGCGGCCGAGCACCGCCACGCGCCAGCCATGCACATCGTCGGCCAGCGCGATGCTGGCATTCCAGATCGCGTACGGGCCCTGGATGGTCTGCGGGGTCTGGCTGAGGTCGTACTGCACGCTGTCCTGCCAGCTCACGTCGCCGTTGAATTCCAGCGCCAGGCTGCCGCGCAACGGCACCTGGTAACCGGCGCGCAGATGGCCCTTCCAGTCCGGCGAAAACGGCAACGGCCGGCCATCGACATTGCAGTTGGCCGCCGCTGCGGTGGGGCAGGCAAAGCGCTGGATGCGCGCCTGCGTGTAGGCCAGCGAGGCGGCCAGGTTGAGCCGCTCGGTGGGCCGGTAGTCCAGATCCAGTTCCAGGCCCTGCGTGCGCACCTGCCCGGCGTTGATCAGGCGCGTCACCACCTGCCCGGCCACGGTGTCGAAGAAGTTGGCCTGGTAGTTGGCGTATTCGGTATGGAACAGCGCCACGTTCGCACTGAGGCGATCGTCCAGGGCGCGCGCCTTCAGGCCCAGCTCCCAGGCATTGGAGGTCTCCGGTTTCAGCGCCGGGGTATCGCGCGGCTGCATGTTGAAGAACACGTTGTAGGCCGGGCCCTTGTAGCCGCGCGAATAGGTGATGTAACCGGTGGTCTGCGCATCAAAGTCGTATTGCAGGCCGGTGCGGCCGGACACGCCGTTTTCCGCGGTGCTGCCGCTGCTTGCGGTGGACGGCTGGATGCCGGTGACTGCGGTTGCCGAGCTGGATAGGCGCTGATGCCGGTAGTCGAGCGTGTCGCGGGTGAAGCGTGCGCCCAATAGCGCACGCAGATCCGGGCGCCAATGCCAGGTGGCCTCGCCGAAGGCGGCGTAGGTTTCCGCGCGGGTGGCGTAATCGGCCACGCCCACATTGCTGGCGGTGGGCGTCGTCACCGTGCGGCGATAGGTTTCGTCATTGCGCGCATGCAGGTAATACAGCCCGGCGACCGCCTCCAGCGCACGATCGCGCGGGGTCTGGATGCGCAACTCCTGCGAATACTGCGTGTAGCCCAGGTCGCCACGGTCGTGCGAGGACGGAAACGCCGCGCTGCGTTGCGCGGTGCGATCGCCATCCTGGAACTGGGTGTTGTCCCATTGCCGCCACGCGCTGATCGAGGTCAGCAGTGCATCGCCGAGCTGCTGGTCCAGCTGCAGCGAGGCGCCCTTGTTGATGTCGTCCAGATACGTGCGGTAATCGCTGTTGATCTGCCGGTTGTCGTCCCTGGCGACGACCGGTGCCAGCGCCGCGGCGAAGTCGGCACGCGTGCTGTCCACCACCACGCCGCTGGGCGCGTCGCTGTGCGATTGCAGGTAGTCGGCCAGCAGCGTCGCGTTCAAGCCAGGGTTCGGGCTCAGGTCCAGCCGCAAGCGCGCGCCGGCGCGCCGGTAGCCGTTGACGGTCTGGCCGTCGGCCACGTTGCGCACGTTGCCGCCGTACTCGGCCCACACTGCCGCCACGCTGGCCTTGAGCAGCTCCGGCACCAGCGTGCCGCCGACGCTGGCACGCACGCGGTCTTCGTCGCCGCCACCGAAGTGCGAGTAATCCACATAGCAGCCGAACAGCTCCGGCGCCGGCTTGCTGACGATATTGAGCACGCCGGCGGAGGCGTTCTTGCCGAACAAGGTGCCCTGCGGCCCGCGCAGGACTTCGATGCGTTCGACATCGAGCAGGTCCAGCGTGGCCTGGCCCGGACGCCCCAGCACCACGCCGTCGATCACCGTCGCCACGCTGGGCTCGACGCCTGGCGAGGTGGAGATGGTGCCCACGCCACGCAGGAACAACGAGGTGTCCTTGTTGGAGGCACCGTTGCGAAAGCTCAGGCTGGGCACCAACGCCGGCAGGTCGGCCACGCTGTTGCGGTTTTCGCGCTCCAGCGTCTTGCCCTGCACGACGGACACCGCCACCGGCACCTGCTGCAAGGTGGTTTCGCGACGCGTGGCGGTCACGGTGACCGCGCCCAGGGTCTGCGCGGCGCGCTCCGGTGTCGCAGCAGCCTCGCCCAATTCATCGGCCAGCACCGGCGCACATGCCCACACCAGACTCCACGCCAGCACCTGCGGCCTGGCCAACCATCTCGAAGCAGCGAGGATCCTTGCAGGGGTCCGGTGTCGCGCAGGCATGTACGTCCTTTCGTGGCGTCGGCTGTCGTGCAGCAGCGTGGGGGAGATTTTTTGCGAACTGGCGAGCGCCATGCACGGCGACCCGGGCGCAGCGCAGGCCGACACGGCGCTGCAATGCAGTAGCGCATGCTGTTTGCAGCGGCCGCGAGCGTCAAATAACCAATGATTAGGTGGTTATTCACTCACGCGCCGCAGCGTGTCGACCCTCCGTGCCCTGCGCTCGCCAGGATCCTCGCTGCACAACACCAGGCCAATGGCGATAATGCGCCCATGGATGCACCCAAGCCCTGGCACCTCTATCTGCTGCTGTGTCGCAACGGCAGCTATTACGCCGGCATCACCAACGACCTGGAGCGGCGTTTCCAGGCGCATCAGCGCGGGACCGGCGCGCGTTATACCCGTGCAAACCCGCCGCTGGAACTGCTTGCCAGCCATCCGTATGCGGACCGCGCCGCCGCCTCGCGCGCAGAGTGGCAGCTCAAGCAGCAACCGCGCGCGCGCAAGCTGGCCTGGCTGCTGGCGCAACCGCACGACGGCACCGGGTCACAGCCCGCTGACGCTTCGCTCACGCCCGCCTAGCCGCGCGGTTTCTACGCTGCAGCGTCATCGATCGCGGAGCAGCGCATGCACTATCAGCTCTACTACTGGACCGGCCTGCAAGGCCGCGGCGAATTCGTCCGGCTCGCACTGGAAGACGCCGGCGCCGACTACACCGACGTGGCGCGTGTCGAAGGCGATGAGGTGATGAATGCCTTTCTGGAAGGCCACCAGGCCGGCGCACAGCCATTCGCACCGCCCTTCCTCAAGGCCGGCGACACGGTGGTTGCGCAGGTGGCGACCATCCTGCATGTCATCGGACCGCAACTGCAGCTGGTGCCGGACTCGGACGCACAGCGCATCCAGGCATTGCAGTTGCAGCTGACCATCGCCGATCTGGTGGCCGAGGTGCACGACAGCCATCATCCGATCGCCACCGGTCTGTATTACGAAGACCAGAAAACCGAAGCGGCCAAGCGCGCCAAGGATCTGCGCGACAACCGCCTGCCCAAGTTCCTGGGCTACTTCGAGCAGGTGCTGCAACAGGCCGGCGGCACGCATGTGCTTGGCACGCATTCCTATGTGGATCTGTCGTTGTTCCAGCTGATCAGCGGGCTGGAATACATGTTCCCCAAGCGCATGAAGACACTGTCAGCCGAGCTGCCAGGCCTGAAAGCCCTGCAACAGCGGGTTGCCGCCCGTCCACGCATCGCGGCCTATCTCGCCTCCAAACGGCGCGTGGCGTTCAACACCAACGGCATCTTCCGCCACTATCCGGAGCTGGATGCGGCGTAAGCGATGGCGGCGCGTACCGCTGAATTTGCGTTGTTTCCATGCCGGGATGGCGGACGAACCTGCATCCGTGCATGCAAGGCCGCATTCGGGCGGCCTTCTCCTCACGTCATCACGCGCCGCGTCAACGTCCCTGCAGCAACGCCGTCCGGATCCGCTGCAACTGCGCCTTCACTGCAGCCGCTTGCGCCGGCCCCAGCCGCAGCAGCGCCTTTTGACCGACCGACAGCGACTCCAGCGCGGGATCGACATAGCGATAACGGCCACGCTCGTCGCGCTGCACCCTGATCGGCTGTGCAGGATCGGGTGTGCGCAGCAGATGATCGATCACGTCGATCACGCGGTCGTTGAAGTAGCGGTCCGGCGCACCCAGATCGGCATAGGCCTGCTGGAACAGCGGATAGAAACGCACATAACTGCGCACCAGCGCCTGCGCATCCACCTGGGTGAATGCCGCCACATAAGGCGCATACCGCGCCGCATTGGCCTGATCGATCACCACGCTTCCCGCCGCATCGGACACCGCGAATTCGCCCGCCACCGGCTGCAGCACCGAGACGCGACGGCTGATGCTGGGCTGGGTGAGATTGTCGATCATCACCACCACGCGTTCGATCAGGTGCTTGCGCAGCACGATCGACAACGCGCCATCGTCCTGCACCAACTCCAGCAAGGCCTGCCACGCAGCAGCATCGCTCTGTGCCAGCGCAGGAATCGCGGCGTCGGCGGCATCGGCCGAGGGCTGCTGCACCGGATGGCGCGGCCCGGCCGGTGCCGGCGGCGCGGGGGCCACCGCCGCTGCCACGGCGCTGGCGGTCTGGCTGATCGGCGCAGGCAACGCACCCGGCGCAGTGGGTGACCCGCCGAATAGCCACCAGGCGGCGCCAGCCACCACCGGCACCGCCAGCAGCCACGGCCAACGCGAAGACTTGGATTGCATCTTAGAACTCCTTACATCGACAACATCCAGAGTGTGACCACGAGATATCGCGGTGGTTCCATGATGTGCGGCGATGACGCGATCAAGCAGGCCATGTGCATCGCACAAGAGCGATTGGCACGCGAGGATGCCTGCCTCTGGCAGGAAATGCTGGCTGCAGCGCTAGAACTGGCAACGACATACGCCTGACCACCGTCCTCATTGCGAACCGATCACGCGCGCAGCGAAGTCCGATGCAGTCACAACTCAGTGATCGAGGGGCGCGATGCCCTCACCGCTTGCGGGACACGCCGTGAATCCGTCCGTGGAGGCTCCTTGGCGGCATCCATGCCGCCAAGGGTCCCGCAACCGGCAAGGACACCGCACCAGGAGTTTGGTTGGTGGTCGAATGAAAAGCTGCCTGTTGCGATTGCAAGTCTTGCGTCGGGACGCTGAAAAGTTTGCAGGTTGCTTTGTTGAGCCGCTGCCGTTACTCGGTTTGCGCTGGAAAGCTGATCGAACGCACGGTGATCCGACCAGCGCACGTCATGCACTGCTTGCAACCATGCACACCGACCATCAGGTCCTTGCCGGCCCACCGTCGCGGGACCTTACGCGGCATGGATGCCGCGTAAGAGCCTACATGGACGTACTTGCGGCGTGTCCTGCGATGGTGGGCCGGCAAGGGCCCCGCAGCCAAGCGGCAGATCAGCCGCTCTGCAGCTGATACATCGGCGTCGTCCAGTCCTTTGGAGCACAGCACCAAAAGCAATCTCGTGAAAAGCCGCTTGTCGCGCGTGTGTCGGACGTCGAGTATCGAACAACGCGCATCACGCACTGCTCTTACCGTGCACACAGACCATCTCCACTGGTCCTTGCCCGCTCACCGTCGCGGGACCTTACGCGGCATGGATGCCGCGTAAGCGCCGACCGGGATGTACTTGCGGCGTGTCCCGCGAGGGTGGGCGGGCAAGGGCCCCGCAGCCATCCGCAGATCACATGCTCTGGCTCTGGCTCTGGCTCTGGCTTTGACTCTCGCTCATCCACATCGTCAACGCTCGAACCAGAACGATCAGCGTCGCCGCATCAAGCAACAACGCCGCCCGCCCGATGGCCGCGAGTGGCAATGTCCGCCGCTCTCAGCTCGCGAAATCCAGCCGCGCGTTCACCCAGGCCGCCACGATCGTGGCGGCCGCCTGCTCGGCCTGCTTCGCAGGCAGGCGCTTCTCGCGCACCAGCCAAGCGGCCGTGTCGGCGCGCACCTTCGGCAGCAACCCGCGCACGGCCTTGCGCTGTGCCGCCGGCCAGTCGCTGTCTTCCCCGGTCCAGGCGGCAATCGCCTTGTCCGGATCCTCGCCGTAGCGCTTGCGCAATGCCGGTGTCAGGTACAGCAGTGGCGATACCGAGGCGCGTAGCGCGATGATTTTCCACTCGGCGTAACTGGCATAGCGAATGGTGCCGGCATCCTTGCTCAGGGTCTCGATCAACCCGTCGAAGCCGGCATCCAGCTGCTTCCAGCTCGCCAATGCAAACAGACCGCCCGGCGGCTCGCAGATCGGCGCGAACCCGTCGCGTGTCGAGCCATACAGCGACCCGAACGCCTCATACGCCGGCTCCCCCACTGCAGCAAAGACGAAGCAATGCACGTAGGGGCGCTGATCGCTGTTGTCGCGTTCGATCCACATGCGCAGCAATGTCAGGACTTTTTCCGGATCCTGCGACACAGGGCCGGCAGCGATATCGTCGAGCAAGGATGCGGCGAAGTCGTCGACCTTGCGCAGCGCCTTGCGCGCACTTTCAAACCGCGCACTCGCCAGCTTCGCATCCACGCCCGCGGCGGGGACGAACTGATGCAGATACGCCAGCCACGCCGAAGCCAGCGGCGTGGCGTAGCCCTGCAACTGGCGCGCGGCGTCGGCAGGCGCGGTGGGAATCAAGGCGATGATGCGATCCAGCGCCTGTTGCTGGGCAGTCAGTGCCTTGGCCAGCACATCGACCCTGGCCTTCAAGGTGCGTTGCAGGCAGTCGTCCGGCTTGGCGTCCTGCGCGCAGGCATTGCGCAGCCGCAGCCAGGCGCGTTGCCGATCGCGCACGTCTGCGACCGCGCTACGCGGTGCGGTGTCCAGCAGCGCCCGGTAGGACGCGTCCAGCTGGTCGTCCAGATTGCCCAGCGCCGGCACCGCGCACAGCCGTTTTTCGACCGCCGTGCCGGCCTGCCTGCAATCGAACGAGGCCGCCCAGGCACCGCCGGCGCCAAGCAACAGCGCGCCACCGATGACCACCCGCAACGCCCTTGAGCGGGATCTCATTGCACTGCGTCCTTGCGTGCGGGCAGCAGCGAGAGCAGCAGCAAGGTCACCGCCAGCGCAACATAGGCACCGACGAACTGCCAGCTGATCACCCGCGCCAGGCCGTGCAGCGACCATGGCAGATAGATGCCGCCACGCGGGTCCACCGAATGGATCAGGCCGAACAGCGTCAGCCCGGCGGCCACCAGCAGGAACACCGCACCGCGGCGCAGCCGGCCATCGATCATCGCCGCCACGGCGGCGATCCACAGCATCGCGGTGATGATGAAGCCATTGCCCAGCGCGAAGATCACCGCCAGCTCGGGCAGGCCGTGACCATCGAGCTTGGTGGTGAGTGCGACCAGTTGATCCGGCGGAATCCAGCCCGGCGCCTTGATGGCCAGCAGGTACGCCACCGACGGCAGAAAGCCCAGCACCATCGCCCCGGCATGCTGCCTGGGCGTGGCCTGGAACGCCTGCGTGGTGATGTCGATCGACACGTACACGATGATCGGCGCCAGCACCGCCAGTGGCAGCCATTGCACCAAGCCGGAGATCACACCGAGCATGCCGCCGATGCCGACGAACAGGCCGGTCAGCAGCGTGTAACCGGAGCGCGCGCCCATATGCTTGTAGGCTGGCTGGCCGATGTAGGGCGTGGTCTGCGCCACGCCGCCGCAGACGCCTGCAACCAGCGTCGCCAGGGCTTCCACCAGCAGGATGTCGCGGGTGCGGTAATCATCGCCCGCGGCACGTGCGCTCTCGCTGACATTGATGCCGCCCACCACCATCAACAGGCCGAACGGCAGCAGCAGCGGCAGGTACGCCAGTGTGGCCGGCAGGCCGTCGATGAAGCCCAGGTTCGGCAGCGGCAACACGATCGTCGGCGGCGTCCATTCCGGCACCGCGAAGCCCGGTGCACCCAGGCCGGCCAGCCCCAGCCCGTAGTACAGCGCAGTGCCGATCACGAAGGCCACCAGCACGCCGGGCAACTTGGTCGGCAACCGGCCCTTGGCGAGCAGCACGTACAGCAGCAAACCCAGGGTGACGAAGCCGGCCACCGGCGAACGCAGGGTCTCCAGCAGCGGCAGCAGGCCCATCAACACCAGCGCGATGCCGGCGATCGAACCGAGCAAGGCTGCGCGTGGCAGCGCGCGCGTGACCGCCTCGCCGACGAACGACAGCACCAGCTTGAGCAGGCCCATCACCACCAGGGCGGCCATGCCGAGTTTCCAGGTGGCGATGGCGGCCGCCTGCGGGTCCAGCCCCTGTGCCTTGAAGCCGACGAACGCCGGGCCCAGCACCAACAGCGCCATGCCGATGCTGGTCGGCGCATCCAGGCCCAGCGGCATCGCGGTGACGTCGTCGCGCCCGGTGCGTGCGGCCAGCCGCCGCGCCATCAAGGTATAGAGCAGGTTGCCGACCAGCACGCCGAACGCGGTGCCGGGAAACATGCGCCCGAACACCACCTCGGCCGGGAACTGGAACATCCCGACCAACGCCATCGCGATGAAACCGAGGATGGAGAGATTGTCGACGACCAGGCCGAAGAAGCCATTGAGGTCGCCGGCGACGAACCAGCGCGGCGATGCCGCAGTACGCGAGGAAGGGGCCGACATGGGAGCCAGGAAGCGTGGGGATCGGCCGATGGTAGCCGCTGCTCCGCATGCGCGACAGCGGCGCGGTGGATCAGAGCGTGCCGCCGCGATTGCGCCTGCCGCGCCCGCGCGGCGCGGCTCTGCAGTGCACACACACGCTACTTCATCGCCGCAGCGACCATGACTCAGCCGATGCGATCAGTGCGGTTGGCACCGCGGTAGCGCACTGCACCCGTGCAGCATGAGCGTTGATATCCAGCTGGTCGGCCGATCGCCAAGCACCAGATAAGTGCTCGATCGTCACCCGCATGCTGGTGGCAGGTGCCACGGCTGCGAACGACAGGCCGGTGAGCGCAGTCGACAACAGCATGCAGGCAGCGCCCATCCGCAACCGGCGCAGATCGTCGCGGCGAAGGGGACCAGGTTTGGCAACTCACCCGACACGGCACCGGCCGTTGGAAAGACACGGATGCGACGCATCACTGCAACGCGCGCGCAGCACTCGCCGGTTCCAATGTCGGTGCCAGTGCCAGTGCCAGTGCCGGTGCCGGTGCCGAGGCTCGGCGGCCGCGCCAAGCGGCGCCGATCAGAACGACACCTCCACCGCCTGCCGCGACCACAGCACCGACTGGTGGCCGGTGGCCTGCTTCCAGGCCAGGCGGATCGCCTCGATGTCGTTGCGCCGCTGCGGGGTGTCCTCATGCAGGATCACCAGCACCTTGGTGCCCAGCCGGTTCGGCTCCTTGGCGCCGCGGAACAGCCACTGGCCGTAGGCGTCGAACACGGTCAGGCCGTCGGGAAAGCGCGGGGTCACTTGCTTGTCCAGAAATGCGCGCCATTGGGTTTCGTCGATGGTGCGGGTCTGCGGGCGATCGGCCGGGCCGGTTTCCTCGCCCACGCCGAAGTACAGCTCGCTGCGCACCCAGCCGCGCGCCGCCGCCGGCCGCGCCGCATCGCCCTGCAGACGGGCAGTGGTCGAACCCGGCGCGCCGCCGGGGGTGGTGGCGCAGGCGGACAGCGCCAGCATGACGGCAAGCAGGCAGGACGGCAGCAACTTCATCGACTTCTCCACAACGGGTACGTTTATGACGGATCGGGGGCGGGCTCATGCATGGCCGGCATCAGCTGATGCCGGCGTGCGCGCACTGTGCCATCTCGCACGCGCCTGAACAACGCGATAATATCTCTCCATCCGGATGAATGTGGACGATCCGCCCCCCCCCTTGCGCCCCTGCCCGGCCGGATGCCGTCCGCGCGGCGCGTTCGCAGTTGCTGTCGCAGGAGAGTAAAGATGACCCGCCCCACCCTTTCGGCTATCGGCCTGGCCGTGGCCGCCGTGTTGAGCGCCAACGCCCAGGCCCAGCAGGCCGCCCCCGGCGCCACCACGCTGGACACCGTGATCGTCACCGGCACCCGCGCCAGCGACCGCACCGTGCTGGAATCGACCGTGCCGGTGGACGTGCTCACCGCCGAGGACATCCGCAAGGCCGGCGTGGTCAACGGCGAGCTGGGCAGCGCGCTGCAGGCGCTGCTGCCCTCGTTCAACTTCCCGCGCCAGTCCAACTCCGGCGGCGCCGACCATATCCGCGCCGCGCAGCTGCGTGGGCTCTCGCCCGACCAGGTGCTGGTGCTGGTCAACGGCAAGCGCCGCCACACCTCGGCGCTGGTCAATACCGACAGCAAGATCGGCAAGGGCACCACGCCGGTGGATTTCAACTCCATCCCGATCAATGCGATCAAGCGCATCGAAGTGCTGCGCGACGGTGCCGGCGCGCAGTACGGCTCGGACGCGATCGCCGGCGTGATCAACGTGATCCTGGACGACAACCCCGAGCGCGGCGAGCTGGAAGCCAGCTTCGGCGCCTACAACACCGACGTGGAGCCGATCAATCGCCGCGTCACCGATGGCCAGACCAGCTACGCCAGCGCCAAGGTCGGCAGCCTGCTCGGCGATGACGGCGGCTTCTTCAAGGTCGGCCTGGAGTTGAAGAATCGCGAGGCGACCAACCGCGCCGGCTTCGACCAGATCCCGTCGTTCGAGGAGCAGACCCCGGCCAACCTGGCGCTGGCCGGCAAGCGCAATTACGTGCTCGGCGATGGCGCCACCAAGGGCCTGAACGCCTGGCTCAACACCAAGGTGCCCTTCAGCGCCACCGGCGAGTTCTACGCCTTCGGCACCTACAACCAGCGCGACACCGAAGGCGCCAATTACTTCCGTTACCCGGATGGCAGCGCCAACTGGCGCGAACTCTATCCCAACGGCTACCGCCCGATTTCCGAAGGCGAGAACCGCGACCTGCAGGTCGTCGCCGGCGCGCGTGGGCAGCTCGGCAGCTGGGACTACGACGCCAGCGTCAACTACGGCCGCAACGACTTCACCTACCGGCTGCGCAACTCGCTCAACGCCTCGCTCGGCCCGGGCAGCACCACCCGCTTCAAGACCGGCGATTTCGCCTTTGCGCAGACCGTGGGCAACCTGGATCTGACCCGCGTGTTCGATGCGGCCGGCGCCACCCACACCTTCGGCACCGGTGCCGAATTCCGCCGCGAGCAATACCGCACCCATGCTGGCGACCCGGCCAGCTATGCGGCCGGCCCGTTCACCGATCGCCCCACCGGCTCGCAGGCCGGCGGCGGCCTGAGCCCGCAGGACGAGGCCGACCTGTCGCGTAACGTGGCCAGCGCCTACGCCAATGTGTCCAGCCAGTTCGGCGACAAGTTCTCCACCGACCTGGCCGGCCGTTACGAGCATTACCAGGACTTCGGCAGCCAGTGGACCGGCAAGCTGGCGGCGCGCTATGCCTTCGCCCCGGCGTTCGCGCTGCGCGGCGCGCTCTCCAACAACGTGCGTGCGCCCTCGCTCAGCCAGATCGGCTACGAAGCCACCTCCACCGGCTACGATGCCGCCGGCCGCCTGACCCAGGGCCGCCTGCTGTCGGTCAACAACCCGATCGCACGCGCGCTCGGTGCCACCGACCTGAAGCCGGAAAAATCGCGCAATTACAGCCTGGGCTTCACCAGCCAGCTGGGCGATCACTTCGACCTGTCGCTGGACTTCTTCCAGATCGATATCGACGACCGCATCGCGCTGTCCGAAGACATCATCGGCACCACGCTGACCGACTTCGTGCAGCAGAACTTCGCCGTCGCCGGCGTGCAGAGCGCCAGCTATTTCCTCAACGCCGCCGACACCCGCACCCGCGGCGCCGAGCTGGTCGGCAACTGGCGCCAGTACGCCTTCGGCGGCGACCTGCTGCTGACCGGCACCTACAGCTACGCCAAGACCGAGTTGAAGAACGTCATCGGCACGCCGGCGCAGTTGCTCGCGCTGGACCCGGACTACGTGCTGTTCGGTGTCGAGGAGAGCAACACGCTCACCGATGCGGCGCCACGCACGCGCGCCGCGCTGGCCGCCAACTGGAACAACGAACACTGGAACCTGCAGACCCGGGTCAATCGCTACGGCAGCGTAACGCGCGTGTTCGACTTCGGCGGCGGCTTCGTGCCACGCCAGACCTATGGCGCGGAATGGCAGCTGGACCTGGAAGCCGAGTACCACCTGGGCACGCAGTGGACGCTGGCGATCGGCGGCCAGAACATTCTCGACAACTACTCGGACCGCTCCATCGACGACATCGCCTACTTCGGCAACCTGCCCTACGACGTGCTCTCGCCGATCGGCAGCAATGGCGCGTATTGGTATGGGCGGGTGCGCTACACCTTCTAGGCAATAGGGTTAAGCCCCTCTCCCCTCGGGGCGAGGAGGCACCGCTTGCGCGCCACTGGCGCGCGTGACTTGGAGCGCCCGCGCCGCAAGCGCGGGCCGGGGCGCGGAGCGGGGGTTGGGGTGAGGGTACGGGGCGAAGCCCTGCGTTACTCCAACCCGCACGAGGCTTCGCACGTACCCTCATCCGCCCCTTCGGGGCACCTTCTCCCGATGGGAGAAGGGATGGCAGTCGCTGTTGCATAACCTGAATATCACATCGCCTTGCGCACACTAACGCGATGGCAGACGTGCACTCCCCCCTTCCGTCGCCGCCATTGCTGGACGATGCCTGCGCATTGTTTCTGGACGTGGACGGTACCCTCATCGACTTTGCCGACAGCCCCGAGGCTGTGCGGCTCCTGCCCGAGGTCCGCGCGGCCATCGGCCAGCTGAGTGAACGCCTGCAGGGCGCCGTGGCGCTGGTCAGCGGCCGACCGCTGTCGCAACTGGACACCTTGTTCGCGCCATTGCGGCTTCCGGCCGCCGGCCTGCACGGACACGAACTGCGCAGCGACATCGCCGCACGCGCGGCGATGCCGCAGGACACCTCCGAGTGGCTGCATGGCCTGCATCAGCGCGCGGCCGCACTTACGCACCGGCACCCCGGCGTGCTGGTCGAAGACAAGGGCGTCAGTGTCGCGCTGCATTGGCGCGCGCAGCCGCTGGCCGGCCCCGACGTGCTCGCCTTTGCGCAGCAGGAAATCGCCCAGCTTTCCGGCTACCGCCTGCAACCGGGCGATCACGTGGTCGAATTCGTCCCCGAAGGCAGCAACAAGGGCCTGGCGGTCGAACAGCTGATGCAGCAGGGCGCATTCGCCGGCCGCACGCCGGTGTTCGTCGGCGACGACCTCACCGACGAATTCGGTTTCGAAGCGGCCAACCGCCTCGGTGGCTGGAGCGTGCTGGTCGGCGATCGCGCCCAGACCAGCGCGCGCTTCCGCGTCGACGGCACCGCCGACGTGCATGCGTGGCTGCAACGCAACGCGCGCCAGGCCTGAGCGCGGCGCGCCTCCCACTCTTTTCTTCAAAAGGATCGTTCGCACGCCATGACCGAGCCAAACCTGGATCTGGGCGTCATCGGCAACTGCAGCTTTGGAGCATTGGTCGATCGGCAGGCACGCGTGGTGTGGAGTTGCCTGCCGGCCTTCGACGGCGACCCGGCGTTCTGTTCGCTGCTGTCGCCCAAGCGCGAAGGTGGCGACTTTGCCGTGGAGCTGGAGGACTTCGCCGGCAGCGAGCAACACTATCTGCCCAATACCGCAGTGCTGCGCACCGTGTTGCGCGACCGCCACGGTGGCGAACTGGAAGTCATCGACTTCGCACCGCGCTGGCGCAATAACGGGCGTTTCTATCGGCCCGTCAGCATCATCCGGCAGATCCGCCCGCTCGCCGGCAACCCGCGCATCATCGTGCGCGCCCGCCCGCTGGCCGACTGGGGCGGGCGCAGCCCGGAAACCACCTGGGGCAGCAATCACATCCGCTGGGTGCTGCCCGAATTCACCCTGCGCCTGACCACCGACGTGCCGGTACGCTTCGTCCGCGACGGCCTGCCGTTCGTGCTCAGCCACCCGGTCAACCTGGTGCTGGGCGTGGACGAATCGCTGACCCGTTCGCTCACCGGCTATGTGCAGGAAGCGCAGGAACGCACCGAAGAATACTGGCGCGAATGGGTGCGCTACCTGTCGATTCCGCTCGACTGGCAGGAAGCGGTGATCCGCAGCGCGATCACGCTCAAGCTGTGCCAGTACGAAGACAGCGGCGCGATCATCGCGGCGATGACAACGTCGATCCCGGAAGCGCCGAATACGCCGCGCAACTGGGATTACCGCTATTGCTGGCTGCGCGACGCCGCCTTCGTGGTGCGCGCGTTGAATCGCCTGGGCGCCACCCGCACGATGGAGCAGTTCATTGGCTACATCTTCAACATCGCCACCGCCGACGGCACCATGCAGCCGCTGTACGGCATCGGGTTCGAATCGCAGCTGGAAGAGCACGAAGTCGAGACGATGGACGGCTACCGCGGCATGGGCCCGGTACGCCGCGGCAACCTGGCCTGGATCCAGCAGCAGCACGATGTCTACGGCAGCGTGGTGCTGGCCTCCACCCAGCTGTTCTTCGACCTGCGCCTGAAGGACCAGGGCGATGCGGACACCTTCCGCCGCCTGGAGCCGCTGGGCGAGCGCGCCTTCGCGCTGCACAACGTCCCGATGCCGGTCTGTGGGAATTCCGCGGCCGCGCCGAAGTGCATACCTACACCGCTGCGATGTGCTGGGCGGCCTGCGATCGCCTCTCCAAGATCGCCGACCGGCTGGTGCTGCCCGAGCGCAGCGTGTACTGGCGCGAGCGCGCCGACACCATCCGCGAACGCGTGCTGGGCGAGGCCTGGAGCGAACAACGCGGCCATTTCACCGATACGCTGGGCGGTCATCGCCTGGACGCATCGCTGTTGCTGCTGGCCGATATCGGCATCGTCGCCAACGACGACAGCCGCTTCGTGCGCACGGTCGAGGCGGTCGGCCGCGTGCTCAAGCATGGCGATGCGCTGTATCGCTACATCGCACCGGATGACTTCGGTGAGCCGGAAACCAGCTTCACCATCTGCACGTTCTGGTACATCGACGCGCTGGCCGCGATCGGCCGCAAGGAGGAGGCGCGTGAACTGTTCGAGCGCATCCTCTCGCGCCGCAATCACCTCGGCTTGCTGTCGGAGGATCTATCCTTCGAAGATGGCGAAGCCTGGGGCAATTTCCCCCAGACCTATTCGCACGTGGGCTTGATCATTGCAGCGATGCGCTTGTCGCGCAGCTGGCAGGAGGCGTCATGAGTCGTTTGGTGGTGGTATCCAACCGCGTCGCAGTGCCCGGCGAAAACCGCGCCGGCGGGCTGGCGGTTGGCCTGTTGGCTGCACTCAAGGAGCGCGGCGGCGTGTGGTTCGGCTGGAGCGGCAAGACCGTCCGCGGCGACAGCGGCGGCATGCACGAGCAGACCGAGGGCGACATCACCTTCGTCACCATGGACCTCAACAAGCGCGACATCGATTCGTACTACAACGGGTTCGCCAATCGCACGCTGTGGCCGCTGCTGCACTTCCGGCTGGACCTGGTCGATTACGACCGCGCCACCCGCGAAGGCTATATGCGCGTCAACCGGCTGTTCGCCGAGAAGCTGGCGCCGTTGTTGAAGGACAGCGACACGCTGTGGATCCACGATTACCACATGATTCCGCTGGGCGCGATGCTGCGCGAGCTGGGTGTGGGCTGCAAGATGGGCTTCTTCCTGCACGTGCCGATGCCCTCGGCCGACCTGATGCAGGCGATGCCGGATCACGCGCGCTTGTTCAGTACGTTCTATGCGTACGACCTGGTCGGCTTCCAGACCCAGCGCGATGCCGAGCGCTTCAAGGCCTATGTGCGCCTGTTCGGCGGCGGCCGCATTCTCGACGGCGACATCGTCGAAGGCCCCGGCGGGCGTCGCTTCAGTGCCGCGGCGTTCCCGATCGGAATCGACACCGACCTGATCGCCAACCAGGCCAAGGCTGCGGTCGGCAAGCAGGCGGTGCGCGACCTGCGCGAAAGCCTGCGCGGACGGCAACTGGCGATCGGCGTGGACCGGCTGGATTATTCCAAGGGCCTGCCGGAACGCTTCCAGGGTTTCGAGCGCTATCTGGAGCGTTATCCGGAGCAATCCGGCAGCCTGACCTATCTGCAGATCGCGCCGGTATCGCGTGGCGACGTCAACGAGTATCGCCGGTTGCGCGGGCAGCTGGAACAGATCGCCGGCCACATCAACGGTGGCCATGCCGAGCCGGATTGGACACCGCTGCGCTACGTCAATCAGAACTTCAGCCATGCGACCTTGACCGGCTTCTATCGCGCGGCCTCGGTCGGCCTGGTCACGCCACTGCGCGACGGCATGAACCTGGTCGCCAAGGAATTCGTCGCGGCGCAGGATCCGCAGAATCCGGGCGTCCTGGTGCTGTCGCTGCTGGCCGGTGCAGCCGACGAAATGAAGGAGGCGCTGCTGGTCAATCCGCACGATCTGGACGGCGTGGCCGACGCGATCGCCACCGCGGCAAGCATGCCGCTGGCAACCCGCATCGAACGCTGGCGCGCGATGATGGATCACCTGCGCAAGAACAACATCAACCACTGGCGCCAGCGCTACCTGCAGGCACTTGCAGATATCTGACTCCGGTTTCCGCAAGGCAGGCTGCCAGCAGCACGCTATCAGCACAGACGCGCTGCGCACCGGCAGCGCCCCCCTTCTCCCTCGGGAGAAGGTGCCCGAAGGGCGGATGAGGGCACGCGTGCACGTAACAAGTGGAAATATCCGAAACGCAAACCCCAGCTTCTACAAATCTCCACTCCCGAATGCCAAACCCCACCTCAGCGCGTGAGTCAATAACGCAATAGAACTACTGCCGGATCCCGCATTTGTCGCGGCGCACGAATGCACCCAACACCGCCTGGCACCCAAGGCAATCTCCGGCTCCATCGGATTTAAGCAATTCCAGCGCCCCAACTGCACAGCCTGGAACGCTGGTTCTCATTCCGTCACGGACACAAGCGTCATTGCGGTTTAAAATATTCACATGAGTAGCGCTGAGGACCCTGGGAGGGGCGGCGCGTTCATATCCGGACGTCCTGGTTCAGGACGTTTTTGTTGGATCGAAGGCCGCCCTTTGCCAGCCCGTGATCTTGCTCCCTCCACGACTCGCCGCCGCCTGCCGGTGCCTGGGTCCTTCCTGACATCTCAAAATGACTGATCAATCCTCAAAACGTGGACTAGGCACCTGGTTGCTGGTGGTCTATGCCGTGGTGATCGCCGTGCTCGGTGCGGTGCTCGCCTACGAAGGCGGCCGCCTGGTCGCCGTCGGTGGCTCCTGGTATTACCTGCTGGCGGGCATCGGCCTGTTCCTGGCCGGCGTGTTGCTGGCGCTGGGCAAGCGTGCCGGCCTGTGGCTGTTCGGCGCCACGCTGGCGGCCACCATCGCCTGGGCGCTATGGGAAGTGGGCCTGGATGGCTGGGGCCTGGTCCCGCGTCTGGCCTGGATGTCGGTGCTGGGGCTGGTGCTGCTGCCGTTCTGGGGCGTGGCCCGCCGCCGTATGCAGCCGCTGTCGGGGCTTGGCTATGTGCTGGTGACCGGCGTGCTGCCGATTCTGGGCGCAACGCTGATCCTGTGGCCGCTGCTGGTGCCGCGCAATGTCGAACTGGCCGATGCCTCCAAGCTGCCGGCCGAGAATGCGACGCCGTTCAGCCGCGCCAACGTGCCCAGCCCGGACGGTAACGTCGCGGCCAATCACGATGCCAGCAACTGGACCTCGTACGCCGGCTCCAACCTGTCCAACCACTACACCCCCGGTGCGCAGATCACCCCGGAGAACGCCAAGAACCTGAAGGTGGCCTGGGAGTTCCATACCGGCGATCTGAAGCCGGCCGGCTCCAAGCTGGGCTACGCCTTCCAGAACACCCCGCTCAAGGTCGGCGAACTGCTCTACATCTGCACCCCGACCCAGAAGGTAATCGCGGTGGAGGCGGCCAACGGCAAGGAGCGCTGGCGCTTCGACCCGCAGACCAACCCCAAGGCGATGGCCGGCGTTGCCGCCACCACCTGCCGCGGCGTGTCGTACTACCAGGCGCCGCAAGGCACCGCCGAGTGCCCGACGCGGATCTTCTGGCCGATGGTCGACGGCCGCCTCGGCGCGCTGGATGCGCAGACCGGCAAGCTGTGCACCAGCTTCGGCAACAACGGCTTTGTCGATCTCAATGCCGGCACCGGCAACACCAAGCCGGGCTTCGTCGGCCCGACCTCGCCGCCGGTGGTGATGCGCGGCGTGGTGATCCAGCCCACCGGCCAGGTGCGCGATGGTCAGGAAGGCGATGCGCCCTCCGGCGTGGTGCGCGGCTTCGATGCGCTCACCGGCCAGCTGCGTTGGGCCTGGGACCTGGGCAACCCGGCGATCACCGCCGAGCCGCCGGCCGGGCAGACCTATACTCGTTCCACCCCGAACGTGTGGTCGCTGATGGCGGCCGACGACGAACTGGACCTGGTCTATCTGCCGACCGGCAATGCCTCCGGTGACTTCTTCGGCAAGGGCCGTACCCCGCAGGATGAGGAATACACCGCCGCGCTGGTGGCCGTGGATGCGGCCACCGGCAAGGAGCGTTGGCACTTCCGCACCGTCAACCACGACCTGTGGGATTACGACATCGGCCCGCAGCCGAACCTGGTCGATTGGCCGGTCGCCGGCGGTGGTACCCGTCCTGCGGTGATCCAGGCCACCAAGTCCGGTCAGGTGTTCGTGCTGGACCGCGCCACCGGTGCGCCGCTCATGCCGGTCAAGCAGATCGCCGTGCCGCAGGGCACCGATCACGGCGACTGGACCGCGGCCACGCAGCCGATCTCGCCGGGCATGCCCAATACCGTGGGCGCACCGAGCCGCGAGGTCGAAACCATCGTCGAATCCGACGCCTGGGGCATGACCCCGTTCGACCAGCTGGCCTGTCGCATCCAGTTCAAGCAGCTGCGCTACGAAGGCATGTTCACCCCGCCGACCCTGCAGGGCTCGCTGGCCTTCACCGGCAACCACGGCGGCATCAACTGGGGCGGCGTTTCGGTCGATCTGCAGCGCGGCATCATGGTGATGAACAGCAATCGCCTGCCCTACACCCTGCAGGTCTATACCCGCGAAAAGATGAATGAGCTGGGCGTGGTGTCGGTGTTCGACGGCAAGAGCAAGACCCCCGGCTACATGGCGCAGAAGGGCCTGGCCTACGGCGCCCGCAAGGAGCCGTGGATGTCGCCCCTCAACACGCCGTGCGTGGCGCCGCCGTGGGGCTACATCGCCGGTGTGGACCTGCGCACCCAGCAGGTGCTCTGGCGCCGCCCGCTGGGCACCGGTTACGACCAGGGCCCGATGGGTATCCCGTCCAAGACCAAGTTCGAGATCGGCACGCCCAACAACAGCGGCTCGCTGGCCACCGCCGGCGGCGTGACCTTCATCGGCGCGACCCTGGACGACTTCATGCGCGGCTTCGACACCCGCACCGGCAAGCAGGTGTGGGAGACCCGCGTGCCGGCCGGCCCGCAGGCCGCTCCGCTGAGCTACACCATCGACGGCAAGCAGTACATCGTGGCCGCCGTCGGTGGACACGACCGCATGGAAACCAAGTCGGGCGACAGCGTGATTGCCTGGGCGCTGCCGGATGACGCGGGCGCCAAGCCGGCGAAGTAAGCTGGTGTAACGTCAGCTAGGGCCTGTTAACGCTAGTGGCTGGGGAGGTTAAACTATTGGACATGGAGATCACGCCAGCACAATTTGCCCTCATCGAACATTGCTTACCTG
>NZ_MDSK01000046.1 GCF_002940205.1 Xanthomonas arboricola pv. guizotiae | reverse complement strand
CCAAAGCGCACTAGGGATCTCGTTGCGACGTGTCATGCCGGCAATGTTGTCGCCGACTCAACAGAATTCAAGGGTTTTGTTAGCCGCTCTTAGGGAGAAAATAATTAGCAGTAGTGCGCAGGATGTATTGAGTAGGAGAAAAAACCCGAATTCGGACCAAGGCATTCTTCCGTTCCTCAGGCCCGAGGCCAGTGGAATGAAGATTCCGAAGAGAGCCAGGCCCGATACAACGATCATGAGTTCGGTTGTTGCATAAAAGACCGTCATGCCGAACCCTCCGGCATCGAAGATGTCGTAAGAGAAGAAGTCGTATTCGGACATTAGGATGACGAACAGTATTCTGGAATAGGCAACAATGAACACAAACAGCGCCAGCATCCAGGTTGCGATTAGCTTCGCTGTTTCTACCCAATGCCGGTGAGTGCTTTGAACGTTCTCGGTCATTTGTAGCTTGGTCTCCTTTCCGTGGTGGAGTTTCCATCTTTCGTTTTGCCAGCTGGCGAGCTTAATATTTTTCGAATTTGCAAGCGCTCTCAAGTTCGATTTAAAAACCCATTGATCACCGCCGCCACCGCGTCCGGTGCTTCCATGTGCACATGGTGGATGCCCGGCAACAACTGCAGGCGTGCATCGCGCATCAGCGCCACGCGGTGATCGCGCAATGTATCGGGGAAATACACCTGCGCCGGCGTGGCGAAGATGGCCTGGGTCGGGCAGGCGATGGAGGCCAGCAGCACGTCGATCTGCGCTTCGGTCATGCGGATGGCGGTGGGCAAGGTCAGGCGCGGGTCGCTGCACCAGCTGTAGCCGCCTTCGACCGCGCAGACCCCGCGCTCCACCAGCAGCCGCGCGGCCGGTTCGGTGAGCTGGTCGGCCATCATGCGGGCGCGCACCGGCATCTCCATCGACGGAAACACCCGCAACGGCCGCTGCGCCAGCGTGCGTGCCGATGTCACCGCATCGCGCAGGCGGGTGGCGGTGCTTTCGACCGGCTCGGCCAGTGCGCCCAAGGCCTCGATCGCGATCAAGGCGTCCACGCGTTCGGGCGCCGCAGCGGCCAGCAGGCTGGCGACGCCACCGCCCAGCGAGTGGCCGAGCACGCTGAAGCGCTCCCAGCCCAGCGCATCGGCTACCTGCAGCAGAATCGCGATCGTGCTGCTGAGCGTGTAGTCGGCGCCGGTCGGCAGCCACGCGCTATGGCCGTGACCGGGCAGATCTAGCAACACCAGATCCAGGTCCTGCGCGTGCAGATGCGCGCTCAGCGGCAGGAAGCTGGCGGCATTGTCGAGCCAGCCATGCAGCGCCAGCACCCGGCGCGGGCCACGTTCGGGGTTGCGCAGCCCGGTGACCCGGCCGATCGCCAGCTCGCACGCAAACGGCTCCAACCTCACGCGCGCCGGGCCACTGCGGCCAGTGCCTGCGCATGTGCCGGGCTGGCGTTGAGACAGGGGATGTAGCTGAGCGTGGCGCCGCGTTCGGCCAGCGTTTCGGCAAAGCCCAGCGCCACTTCTTCCAGGGTTTCCAGGCAGTCGGTGGCAAACCCCGGGCAGACCAGGTCGAAGCTGCGCACGCCGCCTTCGGCCAGTTTCCACAAGGTCGGTTCGGCATACGGCTGCAACCAGCGTTCCGAACCGAAGCGCGACTGGTAGCCCAGCTGCCAGTCGTCCGCGCCCAGGCCGAGTGCGGCGACGATGGCCTGCGCGCTGCGCTCGCATTGCTGCGGGTACGGATCGCCGGCATTGGCCACGCGCTGCGGCAGGCCGTGGAAGGAAAACATCAGCTTCTCGCTGCGCCCGTGCGCCTGCCAATGCGCACGGATCGAATCGGCGATCGCCGCGACCCAGCCGGCGTCTTCGCAGTAGTCCTGGATCACCTCCACCGCGATCTCCGGCGCGCTCGGACGCCAGGCATCCACCACATCCTGGATCGAGGCGGTAGTGGTGGTCGAGTACTGCGGATACAGCGGCAACACCACGATGCGCCTGATGCCACGTGCGCGCAGCGCGTCCAGCGTCTTGCGTAACGCCGGGGCGCCATAGCGCATGGCCCACTCCACGTGCCAGTCCGGCATGACCTCTTTCAGGCCCTCGGCCAGGCGGCGCGTGTACACCGCCAGCGGCGAGCCGTCCGGCAGCCAGACCTTGGCGTATTTCTCGGCCGACTTGGGCCCGCGGATCGGCAGGATCACCCCGTACAGCAGCGGCTTCCAGAACAGTGGCGGGATCGCAACCACGCGGCGGTCGCTGAGGAACTCGGCCAGGTAGCGGCGCACGGCCGGGGCGGTGGGCGACTCGGGGGTGCCGAGATTGACGACCAGCAGGGCGGTATCGGGGGTGGTGTTCATGCGCACCATTCTGGCAGAGCGCAGCAGTGCTGCCGAGGAGGGCGCATCGATCGCCGCCATCGACCGCCTCTGCCCCCCGGCTGCGCTCACCACCGATTCATTGCGCCACCACTAACGTCGCGCCATTGCTATCTTTGACGGATCGTCCCCTGGAGCTTGTCATGCCTCGTCTGTCGCGCCTGGCCCTGTTGTTGTCGCTGACCTTCGCCGCCGGCCATGCCGTCGCCGGCCCGGAAGAGGACCAGCGCGCGCGTAACGCGGTTCGGGTACTCAACGAGATCATGAAGATTCCCGAGCAGGCCATCCCGGACAAGCTGCTCGACGAGGCGCGCGCCATCGTGGTCATCCCCGACACGCTCAAGGCCGGCTTGGTGATCGGTGGCCGGCGCGGGCACGGCCTGATGTCGATGAAGAATGCCGACGGCAGCTGGTCGCAGCCGGTGTTCGTCAAGCTCACCGGCGGCAGCATCGGCTTCCAGGCCGGCGTGCAGTCCTCCGACGTGGTGCTGGTGTTCCGCAACGACCGCAGCCTGGACAACATCGTCAACGGCAAGTTCACCCTCGGTGCCGATGCCGGCGTGGCCGCAGGTCCGGTCGGGCGCAATGCCGCCGCCGCCACCGACGGCCAGCTCAAGGCCGAAATCTGGTCGTGGTCGCGTGCCCGCGGCCTGTTCGCCGGCGTGGCGCTGGACGGTGCGGTGCTGCAGATCGACGATGCCGCCGACCTCAACGCCTACGGTGGCGGCGCCACCCCGCGCATGATCTTCGAAGGCCGCACCAACGAGCGCCCGTCCACCGACGTGATCGCCTTCCGCGACCGCCTGGAAGAGGCCACCTACACCGCGCGCGCCAATCGCGGTACCGATGGCAGCGCCGACGACGGGGCCAGCGCGCCGCGTCCGGCACCGGCGGCCACCACGCCGCCGCCAGCGGTGAACGAGGCCAGCACCGCGCCGATGCAGCCCAGCACGACGCCACCGCCGCAGCAGGGCTTCCAGCCCGTCTCCGACGGCGAAATCCGCACCGAATCGCTGGACGGCAACCGCTGACAGGCTGTCATCCCCCTGCGCGGTGCGCTGGGGTATCCTGCGTCTTCCTTCTTCTTCAGCAAGCGAGCAGATCATGGGCGGTTTCAGCATTTGGCACTGGCTGATCGTGCTGGTGATCGTGTTGCTGGTGTTCGGTACCAAGCGGCTCACCAGCGGTGCCAAGGATCTCGGCAGCGCGGTCAAGGAATTCAAGAAAGGCATGCACGACGACGACAAGCCGGCCGGCAAGCTCGGTGACGACACCCGCACGGCCGAGCAGGCACGGCAGGCGCAGGCCGAGCGCGATCGCGACGCGCATTGATCCGGAGCGGCGTCGGTGTTTGACATAGGTGTTGGCGAACTGACGCTGATTGCGATCGTCGCCCTGGTGGTGCTCGGTCCCGAGCGCCTGCCCAAGGCGGCCCGGTTCGCCGGGCTGTGGGTGCGCCGTGCGCGCATGCAGTGGGATTCGGTCAAGCAGGAACTGGAGCGCGAGCTGGAAGCCGAAGAGCTCAAGCGCAGCCTGCAGGATGTGCAGGCCTCGCTGCGCGAAGCCGAAGACCAGCTGCGCAACAAGCAGCAGCATCTGGAGCAGGGCGCCCGCGCGCTGCACGACGAGGTTGGGCGCGATATCGATATCCGCAGCCCGGCCACACCGGTTGCGACGCCGCGGGAGCTGGCGCATGCGGATCTGTCGGTCGGGGCAACTGCCACGTCGGCAGCGGGCGCTGCGGATGCGGCCGACGATGAGGCCGCACCGGTCATTGCCCAGGCCCAGCCGATTGCGCCAGCGCCGCATCAAGCGTTGGTACCGGCTCCGCACGACACCGTGGCGCCGGCGCCGCATGCCGCGCATCTCGGCAGCGCCAGCGCCAGCGCGCAGGCCACCACCACGCCGATGGAGCCTGGCCCGCTGAAGGCGCCGACCGAGCCGACCGCGCCGGGCAAGATCCAGGAGAAACAGCCGTGAGCCTGTTCGACGACGCACAGGCCGAAAGCAGTCTGATCGAGCATCTGGTCGAACTGCGCGCGCGCCTGGTGCGTGCCCTGATCGGCCTGGGCGTGGTGCTGCTGGCGTTGCTGCCGTTCTCGCGGGCGATCTATTCGTGGCTGGCCGCGCCGCTGATTTCGCAGCTGCCGCTGGGGCAGACGATGATCGCGATGAATCCGGCCGGCGCGTTCTTCGCACCGCTCAAGCTGACCTTTTTCGTGGCGGTGTTCTTCAGCGTGCCGTGGCTGCTGTACCAGGCCTGGGCCTTCGTGGCGCCGGGCCTGTACCAGCGCGAAAAGAAACTCGCATTCCCGTTGCTGGCTTCGGCGGTGGCGTTGTTCTACATCGGCTGCGCGTTCGCGTATTTCCTGGTGTTGCCGGCGGTGTTCCACTTCCTGACCACGTTCAAGCCGGACGTGATCGCCATTACCCCGGACGCCAATTCCTACCTGGATTTCGTGCTGGCGATCTTCTTCGCCTTCGGTGCCAGTTTCGAGCTGCCGGTGGCGCTGGTGATCCTGGTGCTGCTGGGCTGGGTCAGCCCCAAGCAGCTGAGCGAAGGCCGCGGCTATGCCATCGTCGGCATCTTCATCCTGGCCGCGGTGCTCACCCCGCCGGACGTGGTCTCGCAGCTGATGCTGGCCATCCCGATGTGCCTGCTCTACGAGCTGGGCATCATCGCCTCGCGCGCGGTGGGGCCTAAGCCGGCTTAGCGCCTTGGCTGCAGTCAGGCGCGCCGACGTGCAGGTGCGCACCCCGGACGCAATCACCCACGTAGGAGCGCACCCGGGCGCGACCGGGCTCTCGCGAGGAAAGCTTCGTCGCGCCCGGGTGCGCTCCTACGGGTTGGGGATGGTCAGGCGGCGAACACGTTCGCGCGAGCGTGGGCGTCCCCGGGAAAGCTTCGTCGCGCCCGGGTGCGCTCCTACCGATCAGGGTGTCGTTGTCAGCACATCCCCGGATCAAGGGGGATCAGGCGGCGAACACATCCGGGCGCGAGGGCGGGGCCGGCTGGGCGACGGGGCCTGCATGGGTGAACATCTGCTTCCAGGCGGCGTAGACCGAGCCGGCGAATACCGGCATCAATATCGCCATCAGCAGCAGCTGGGCCAGCCACATCGCCACGGTCTGCCCGGCCACCAGGCCGACGATCAGCGCCACGATCATCACCGCGAAATAGATCGCGAAGATGGCGATGAAGGCCAGCACGAAGAACACCAGCATTGCCGGCAGGTTGTGCAGGCTGGCGCGCAGGCTCTCGCGCAGCGCATGGCCGCCGGTGCTGCGGTCGAACATCACCTGCGGCGGCATCACGAACAGCGCCAGCGTCATCGCCGCGAAGGTGGCGATGGTCAGCAGCAACCACAGCAGGATGCGGCCGGCCGGCAGGCTGGCGGCCAGCTGCTCGATCTGCACCGGGTCCGGCTGCGCGCCGGACTGGCTGATCTGGTTGATCTTGATCATCACCTCGGACAACTGCTGCAGCCCGCTGGCGCCGATCATCACCAGCAGCAGCACGCCCAGCAGCAGGCCGGCGATCAGCTGCGGCAGCAGCGACACCAGCAGATGCGGCGCGCGGCCGTCCTGCAGGCCGTGCAGCAGATGCGACGGCTTGGCGATGCGGCCTTGGTCGACCTCGCGGATCGCCCACAGCAGGCCGCCCATGAACAGCGGGCCGGCCAGCACCAGCAGGAACCGCAGGGCCGGGCCCAGCAGCGGCACCAGCACCGACAGCGACACCACCAGGGTGGCCGCCACGCTCCAGATCACTCCCAGCGAGCCAAGCGCCAGTGGCGCCCGCTTCAACAGCGAGAAACCGGTCAACAGCCATTCTGCGCCGGCAGACGCCGGCACCTTGCGGATTTCGCTCATTCCCATTCCGGATCGATACGCACCGGACCATCCGGCGTGGCGCGATTATCGCTGCTTTTGCGTGTGTGCGGCGGGATGAGCGGTCACTGTTTGCAGGCCGCGTGCGTGACGCACGAACCGGCGCAGCAGTTTGCGGGCGATCGGCGCGGCGGTGACCTCGCGGGCGACCGTGCGGGCGCAACGGCCGTGGCGGGCAATGCAGTCCGCGCGGGCCTGGACGTAGCCGCGCATGTGGTGGGTGGCGAACTCCGGGTGGAATTGCAAACCCCAGGTGGCCCGGCCCCAGCGGAACGCATGGCAGCGGTCCTGGCGCGAGTGTGCCAGCACGACGGCGCCGTCCGGGGCGCGCACCACCGTCTGCAGATGGGTGGCATGGGCCGGGAACTGCGCCGGCAGGCCGGTGAACAACGGGTCCTGCCCGGCTGGCGGATGCAGTTCCAGCGCGATGGTGCCCGACTCGCGCCCGGCCGGGTTGTAGTCGACCTCGCCACCCAGCGCATGCGCCAGCAGTTGATGCCCATAGCAGATGCCCAGCAGCGGCATGCCCTGGTGCGCGGCATCGCGCAGCCAGCCGGCGCTGCGTTCGCTCCAGTCGGCACGGTCGGTGACGAAGGCGGCCGAGCCGCTGACGATGATGCCCGCAAAGTCGGCGGGGTCAGGCAGCGCATCGCCATTGGCGACGTCGATGGCCACCGTTTCATGCTCGGCCAGCCCCGCCGCCACGCGGATCCAGTGCTGAAACCGGCCGTATCGCTTCATCTCCGGCACGGGTTGCCCGGTTTCGAGGATCAGGAACGGCAAAACGGACATGCGCGAAGATCCGGACACGACAGATGTGCCCGATTGTAGGCGGCGGGGACGGTTTTGTTTCAAACGGCGCGCCCCTGTGGGTCCTGTGCGTCATTGCCGAATGACATGTGCTGATTCCCTCTCGCCTGAATGAAGGTGGGTGACGGGGCCGCCTGCTGTGGCATGGCTTGTATATCGGCAGAAAAACGCACGACTGGACTGCCAGGGCCTTTGCGCCTTCGTGGTGGTCAGGTCGAGGCGAGTTCGGCAGGATTCGAGTAAAAACCGTCGAATCGGGCCTAACTATCCGAGTCCTGTGCCCGATGGCTGCAGAATACGTCGCCGTGCCGGCGTGCTGCATCCCATGCGTTCAATCCATGCAATGTGTTGGGGGCCATTAGCCCAACGCACAGCGGGCGTCGCACACTTCGTCGGCGCTTCGGATTGAAGAAGTCGCTCGTGGGCAGAGTGACTAAACTTCGGGCATGAAAACCCATGCCACCAATCCAAATTCGTTACGCACAAACTTGCCTTACGCTCATGAGGAGAAGCCCAGGCTAGCCGAGCATCAGGCAACAGCCAGCACCAGGGACAATCGTCACCCCCTTGGACACCCGCCTAGCAAACGGCGGCGGGTAGAGTCGGACGACCCTGGGGCGTCGACGCGACACGGGCAGCCCTCTGCCATAAAAAAAAAACGAGCGAACCGAAACCGAGCGGCGCCCGGGCAAATTGCCCGCCGACGTCAGCGTTGCCTCGTCGCATCGTCGGCCACAACGACCAACGCATGATGGTTTGGAGGCGAGGGTAAATCTTCGATCGACCGAACAGCAGTCCGACCGGATCGCAGGAAAACGACCGCGCGAAGAGCAAGAACCCTATCGGCAGCCAAAGCGGCCAATCCATGGCGTGAGGTTGACGACGGCGGAGCTTCGCACGGCCGAAGATCAGCTGGACCCGGCCGCAAAAAAACGGCTGCAGTCGCAGCGACAGCAGCAGTGGCGACAGTTGAGCGAGCCGCACGGGATCGCTGCGAACCACAACGCCGGCCTGTGCGTGTCCATGGCATATGACAACGAATTGGCGCATTGCGTGCGTGGCCGGATGGCTTTGCCCTTCCTTGAAGAGAGTGTGCATGCGCAAGTCAACGCGAGTCGGCTCGACAAGTACCTTCGGCTGGTTGCCATCGCACGGCGCGACAGGTGGGCAACGCCCCGCGATCTCGATCGTTGCATCGAGCTTGCAGCACACTATCTCTCAGAGACAGGGTGGTTCGAAGGTGCATCGCTGGCGCAGCTGGCGCATGTGGGCAACAAGCTGAGCAAGCACCCGAACCAGCCCGCATGCATGGAGGCAATCGCATGGATCGCCGGAGAGCTCACGCAGGCCGATGATCTGGTGGGGCTGGGAGGCTATCTGTCACTTCTGCTTCTGAATGCCTTCTCGAAGAATGTCGACAGCGGCCGGTGTGAACGCGCGGTGGCGCGTTTGGCACGTCATCTGCAGCGTGACGACCACACCCGACAGACTCTGAGTGCGCAGAACATCAGCCTGGCACTCAATGCCTTCAGCAGGTGGTCCGATAACCCGGACTGCCAGGCGATGGCGCACCGGTTTGCCGCGCTTGTCGCCAGCGACAATCGCCTGCGTTGCGCCATGGACGCCCAGAGCGTGGCGACCGCGCTCAACGCCCTGTGCAAATGGCCCGACACGCCGGACTGCGGGAATGCCGTCAGCGCGCTCGCCGAGCGGTTGGCCGACGAGTCCAGATTGCGCAAGGAACTGAAGCCGCAAGAACTGGGAAATGCGCTCAACGCCCTGAGCAAATCGGCCGACACCCCGGTCTGTGCGGCGGTCGCCAGTGCGCTGGCCGAGCGGCTGGCCGACGACCCCGAGTTGTGCAGGGCCCTAAACGCGCGAGGCCTGTCCAACGCGCTCAACGCCCTGAGCAAATGGCCCGACAACCAGGTCTGTGCGGCCGCCGTCAGTGCGCTGGCAGGGCGGGTTGCCGACGACCCCGAGCTGCGCAAGGACCTGGACCCGCAAGGCGTGTCCAATGTACTCAACGCGCTGAGCAAATGGCCCGACACCCCGGTCTGTGCCGCCGCCGCCAGTGCGCTGGCCGAACGCGTGGTGGACGATCCCGAATTGCGCAAGGATCTGGACCCGCAAGGCGTGGCCAACGCGCTCAACGCGCTGGGCAAATGGCCGGACATACCGAGCTGTGGGCAGGCCGCCAGCGCGCTGGCCGGGCGGCTGGCCCACGATCCCGAGCTGTGCAAGGCCCTGGACCCGATCAACGTGACCCAAGCGCTGGACGCGCTGAGCAAATGGCCGGATACACCGATCTGTGGGCAGGCCGCCAGCGCGCTGGCCGGGCGGCTGGCCCACGAGAGGAGGTTGCGCAAGGCCCTCAAGCCGCAAGAAGTGGTCATCGCGCTCCATTCCCTGAGCAAATGGCCCAACACGCCGATCTGCGCGGACGCCGCCAGCGCGCTCGCCGAGCGGCTGGTCGACGAGCCCCAGTTGCGCAAGGCGCTCGACGCACAGCAAGTTGTCACCACGCTCAAAGCCTTGAGCAAATGGCCTGACAAGCAGGTCTGTGCGGTTGCCGCCAGCACGCTGGCCGAGCGCCTGGCCGACGAGCCCCAGTTGCGCAAGGACCTGGACCGGGAAGGTGTGGTCATCGTGCTTAACGCGTTGAGCAAGTGGCCGGACACGGCGGTTTGTGCGGAGGCCGTCAACGCGCTGGCCGAGCGGCTGGTCGACGAGCCCGGCCTGCGCAACGAACTTGGCCCGATCGACGTGACCAACGTCTTGAACGCCTTGAGTAAATGGCCGGGCGCCGAGGTCTGTGCGGACGCCGCCCGCAAGCTTGCAGGGCGCCTGGTCGGCGATTCCCTGTTACGCAAGGCCTTCAATGCACTAGACGTGGCCAACGCGCTCAATGCCTTGAGCAAATGGCCTGACACCCCGGTCTGTGCAGCCGCTGCCAGTGCGTTGGCCGAGCGGCTGGCCGCCGATCCCGGGTTACGCAAGGATCTCAATCCATTGGACGTGGCCAATGCGCTCAATGCCCTGAGCAAATGGCCCGGCACGCGGGTCTGTGCGGCCGCTGCCAGCGCACTGGCCGCACGGGTGCCCGCCGAACCCAGGTTGCGCCAGGCCTTCGACGCGCAGCAAGTGGCCACCGCGCTCAATGCCCTGTGCAAATGGCCCGACAACCAGGCCTGTGCGGCCGCCGCCAACACGCTGGCCGAGCGGCTGATACACGAGCCCGATGTGCGCGACGCGCTCAAGCCGCGAGAAGTGATCAACGCGCTTAACGCCCTGAGCAAATGGCCAGACATGCCGGCCTGTGCCGCCGCGGCGAGCGCCTTGGCCGCAGGGGTGGCCGACGATCCCAGGTTGCGCCAGGCCTTCGACGCGCAGCAAGTGGCCACCGCGCTCAACGCCTTGAGCAAATGGCCCGACAACGCGGCCTGTGCGGCGGCCGCCGGCGCGCTGGCTGAGCGGTTGGCCGACGAGCCCGCGTTACGCCAGGCCCTGACGGCGTATGGCGTGGCCATCGCGCTCAACGCCCTGAGCAAATGGCCCAACATGTCGGTCTGTGCGGCCGCCGCCAGTGTGCTGGCCGAGCGGCTGGTCGACGATCCCGCGTTACGCCAGGCCCTGAGCGAGCATCGCGTGGGCACCGTGCTCAACGCGCTGAGCAAATGGCCGGACATACCGGTCTGCGCGGCTGTCGTCGACGCGCTGGCCGCACGGCTGGCCAACGATCCCGGGTTGCGCGGGGATCTGGATCCGCAAGGCGTTGGCAACGCACTCAACGCCCTGAGCAAGTGGCCCAACGTGCCGGCCTGCGCGGCCGCCGCCAGCGCGCTGGCCGAGCGGCTGACCAACGACGCCGGCTTGCGTCATGCCTTGGCCCCGATCGACGTGAGCCAAGCGCTCAATGCCCTGAGCAAATGGCCCGGCACGCCAGCCTGCGAGAGCGCCATCGACGTCTTGGCGGCGACGCTGGCCGACGGTCCCGATTTGCGCAAGGCCCTGAACCCGCAAGACGTGGCCGTGGCGCTCAACGCGCTGAGCAAATGCCTCGCCCGGCCGGCGTGCCAGTCGGCATTCGTGCTGCTCGCCGAGCGCGCAGGCTCGGCCGAGCTGCCCTGGCGGCAGTTCCAGATGCGGGGATCGCGGTGTTGGCCAACGCGATGTCCCGGCTGTCGCATCTGGACGAAGAGGACGATGAGCAGTTCCGGACCCTGGGTGTCGCCAAGCTGCAGGCGATGGCCGGGCACCTGGACGTGCACCGCGAGCGGTTTGCGTCCGCGTCGGCCGGCGATATCGGTGTGCTCTTCAAGGCCCTTGCATCGGCGCGGCTTGAGCGCCAAATGCGTTCGCTGGGACAGCCGGCACTGGAGCAGGTGTCGGCCCTGATCGGGGACGATGGATTACGCCAGACCAGCCTTGAGGGGATCGGCAGCCTCTGCATGGGACTGTTGCCGTTTATCCGCAGCCCGGAGCTCAGGCCCCGCCGTCGGGTCCAGGCATTGCACGTGTTCAATACGTTGCAGCCCATCGTCGCGCGCAAGATCGACCTGTACCTGGGCGACGACTGCGCGCGCGCGTCGGCCGGCATCGAACAGCATGCAACGCGCTGCCCGGCGCTGACCTTCTACCAGGTGCTCAAGGCCTACGCGGTGGTGAGCCGGCAATGGAAAGCGCGCCATCTTGACGGCCCGCGCAAGCAACTGCGCCAGCGCCGCGAGGAATTGGTGAAGTGGGTGGACCTGACACTGGCGCGCACGCGCGAGGCCATCGAGACGGACCTGGGCGAGATGAGCTGGAACCTGATCGCGCAGATCGAGGCCGGCGAGCAGGTGTTCGACCCCCTGGACCTGCGCATGGCCAAGGACGCGCCGACGATTACCCAGGCCCATCCGCCGACCCGCTTCGACCTGGACAGTGGGCGCTTGAGCATGTCCTCGGTTCCCGGCCGGCCGGTGGCGCCGGCGCCCGGCCGCGGCAGCACGACCCATGTGGTGGTCGATCTGGTGGGCAAGGAGCTGTCGACCAACCGGTCCGAATCGGACAAGCCGTATTCGCTGTTTGCGCGCCTGACCGGGTTGCCGCTGGTGGAGGTGCAATTGCCTGGTGAGCTATCGACCTTCATGCTCGCGCGGACGTTCAACTACAACGGCGAGCCCTGGCGCTTCGACATGTTCGGCGGCAGTCGCGCCGCGCGCAGCAAATCCGGTAGCCACAGCCCGGTGCTGTCCCAACGCAAGGAGTCGGCGTCGCTGTTGCCGGCATTCCGCTATGCCGACACCGCCCCGGGCAGCAGCCTGATGCAGCTTGCCGCCAAGCTCGCTCCGCAACGCGAGGACTGGTCGCGCATGCAGCGCTCGCTGCTGGAGATGGTGCCGAACGACCATGTCGTGGAGGGCACGCTGCGCCTGGGCGTGTTGGATGACGTCGAGGGCCCTGCGCATCCGTTCAAGCCGTTGGCCGTGGATGGCACTGCCCTGGCGTTGTGTCCCAACGATGGCTGCGGCTTTCTGAAACTGGAGGTGGCCTTGTCCATCCCCGCCTTCCGCAAGCATTACGAGGCCTGGCACGCGGTGCAGGCGAACCAGGCCACCGAGGAGCAGCGCGATCTGGTGGCCAAGGACAAGGGTCCTTCGATGATGCCAGCGCAGGCCTTGCAGCATTACCCGCGCGATGCGGCGGCGCTGGAAGAGGCGCATGCGGCAATGCAGGACCGGCTGCAGACACTGGAGCCGACAGGCGATGATCCCCTGTGGATGTACAGGCCGCTCATCGGCGGTGGCTACCAGGGCCAGCGGGTGCGGGCGGTGCCTTCGGCCGACGACAAGGTGCATCTGCCGCAGCAGCGCAGCCAGGCCTTCGATGTCGCGGGCGGCCCGTTGCTGCTCGGCAAGCCTCCCTACGACAAGGAAAATCTGCTGCCGGTGCCGGAGCAGCGCATCGCCACCGTGGCCAAGGGCGACGCCACCGCCGCGTTCCTCTCCCAGTGCTTCGGCATTCAGTACAGCTACACCGGTTTCGATGATCGTTCCGGCGTCGATCCGCAGATGCTGCACAGCAAGGGCATGCTGGTGGTGGTGCCCGAGCAGCAGTGGCCGGCCGCGTTCAGCGACACCGACCTGGCCTGTTCCAAGGAAGATCTGAAGACGCTGTCGTGCTGGACAAACGGCCGCGACCGCGGTGCCTTGCCGCGCGACATCCTGAGCACCGGCAGCCTGCGGCTCAAGGACATCGTCGAGCCCGGGCGCCTGGGCGCACTGCCGATTGACGAGTTGCGCAAACGCAACATGGACACCGACGGCGACGACGCCTTCATCTACGCAGGCTATCCAAAGCTGGCCGCGCTGATTTCACGGGTGATGGTGGATCGCCAGGCCCGGCGCGGCCAGCAACAGTCCTTCAAGCCACCGAAGACGGCCACCCCGGCCATCGTCCCGGTCAGTGGCCAGTACCAGCCCGGGCGGCTGGCCGAGATCATGTCCCTCAAGCGCGGTCAGCGCATCACCACGGCGGCCGCTACGCTGGCGACGCGCTTCATGGCGCAACCGGACGAACTGCGCGAAGCGATGGCGCGCGACATGATGTTCGGCACCTACGATGGCATCGAGCGCGAGTTGCGCAACGGTTTGCGCGAGCTGCTCGAAGAGCAGGTCCGCGATCCCCAGGTGTTGGCCACGCTGCGCGTGCAGGCGCGCGAGGCGATCGAACGCGCGCACCTGCCCGAGGCACGCCAGGCGGCCGCGTTGCTGCACGCGCAGCTGCTTGCGCTTGAGACGGACCCGGCCGCCGACAGCGCCGCGCCGGCGTTGCCCGAGGCCCTGGCTGAGGCGTTTCCCAGCCTTGCCAAGGCCTACGAGGCCGCCTCTGGCGTCGACGCGCGCATCCACGCCATTCTGGACAACTACCCGGTGTGCCGGCTGTCGCATGCACAGTTCCCGGACGGGCAACCCGGGCTCATCCCTGGCGAGCCGGAACTGACCATACGCAACCTGTTCACCATCGCGATCAAGGTCGGCACCGATGCGCTGAAGTCCGACACCGGCACGGCACTGTTCGCCAAGATCGTGGAGGCCTGCGAACGGTCCGAGCGGGGCTTCGTCGAGCGGGTCCGCAGCGTGCCCTACAGCAGGGCGACCGCCCGGGCCATGCAGGACGGGCGCTTCAATCCCGAACAGACCAAGCTGCTGCTGCAGCGCATGCCGTCGATGGCCGCTGGCGTCATGGAAGACGCGCTTGAGGCACTACAGCAGGCCGGCTGGATCGACCGGCCGCCGCCGCCGGCCGAGCGGCTGCGCGCCGTGCAGCCGCAGGACATTGAGGTAGAGGCACAGGCCTTGCTCTGGCGCGCTCGCCAGATGGAGCCGCAGGTCACCGACATGCTGCAACGCATTGCCGCACGCCATGGTGGGCAACTGGCGGGCACGCAGCATCAACTGAAGTCATACAGCTCGTTGCAGGAAAAGCTCAAGCAGCGGGTGGCGTTGAAGAAGCAGACGTTGGAAGAGGCGGCAGCCAGCGTCAACGACGCGCTGCGCTACAGCGTGGTGCTGGAACCGCAGGACTTTACCGCCGGCCTGCGCGCCGTGCTGGCCGCACTGGACGATCAGGGCCATGCACGGGTCAAGCTGACCAATCAATTCACCGACTACCCGCGCTCCTTCAAGGCCATCAATGTCACGCTGCGCAGCCCTGAGGGTGCGCTGTGGGAGATCCAGTTCCATACGCCGGAGACCTTCGCGCTCAAGGAGCGCTTCCACGATCTGTACAAGCGCAGATATGCGCTGGCGCTTGGCGGTGCGTCGGGGGCCGAGCAGCGCGAGCTGCAGGCGCCGGCGCTGGAGGCCTTCAAGCGCGTAGCCTCGCCGCCAGGGTGCGAGGAGATCGAAGACTGGCAGGAAGAGACCGTGCCGACATTGGCAAGCACATCGTCGGCGCTCGCCTCCGAACAGACCCCCGTCAATGCGGACGCATCGCCGGCACACAGCATGTTCAACGCCGCCACAGGCAAGCAAGCGTCGCTGACGCCGGTGCTCAACACGCTGGCCGAGGGCTTGGGTGCGCGGCTCTGGGGCAACGTGCGCTACAACGCCAAGCAGGGCCGGATCGAGCAGGTGCAACAGGCTCCGTTCCAGAAATCGGTCGCCTCGATCAAGGACAAGATTCGGCGCCATCTGCGCGCCGGCATGACAGCAGAACAGGCTACGCAGAGCGTAGGCGATGCGCTGCGCTATGCGCTCGAGTTGCCGTCCGAGGGTTTCGTGGCGAAGGTGCAGGCGGCCCAGGACGCACTGCGTCGGCAAGGGATGACGTGCGTGAAGCTGCAGAACTACTTTACCTCAGGAGACGGCACCTATCGGGGCATCAATGCCAGCTTCACCGATGCCGAGGGCTACGCGTTTGAAGTGCAGTTTCACACCGCCGAGAGCTTCAACGCCAAGGCGCAAACGCATCTGTTGTACAAGCGGATGCAGTTTGCGCAGACACGACTCGACAAGGAGCGGCAAAAACCTCAGACCGATCCGGTCAGGCAGGCAAATCTGACGCAGGAAATCGCAGGGCACAGAAAGGCGATGCACGAGATGACAGCTAACGTGAGCAAGCCCGCCCACATCGAGCGTCTTGGGGCCGCGCATGAGGACCAATCAACGCGACGTCGCGAAACTGCGGCTCTCAAGAGGGTTTAGCTGTGAGCCAGACGACATCTCCGCCCTAAAGGCATGAGCGCCGAGTTCCGCTGGTGCGGGAACATCAAGCGCGTGTGGCTCGCAGGAGCGGGCGAATGAGTCGATCGCCGTCATGGCGATCGACCGCGACGTGTGCGAGAACGGCGTGCAAACCGGATGTGTCGCATGCGTGCATGCCAAGCAACCGTGTGCCTGAGCGAACACGAGCGATCGGCAGGGATCGGTCCTGCTGTCAGCAGAGACGTTTTCAACCGATCCCTGCCGGCCCTCGACGCCTCGCGGCGTCGAAGGTCCTCTACGGATCATGCACGCGCAAGCGGCGTGGTCGTCAGGACGAAGGACTCGTCTATTCCGGTGGCGGCAACACCGACAGCACCTCTTCGATGGTCGTCAGCCCGGCGGCGACCTTCTCCAGGCCGGTGCGGCGCAAGGTGCGCAGGCCTTCGCCGCGGGCGGCGTGGCTGAAGCTGGCCAGTTCGGTGTCCGGGCGGATCAGGGTGCGCAGGCGCGGGGTGACCGGCAGCAGTTCGTACAGGCCCACCCGGCCCAGGTAGCCGGTGCGGCGGCATTCCAGGCAGCCGACCGGCGCGTGCACGTTCAGCACCTCCGGCAGCGCTTCGCCCGGCTCGCGGATCGCCGCCCACGCATCGTCGCTGAGCGTCTGCGGGCGCTTGCAGTGCACGCACAGGGTGCGCACCAGCCGCTGCGCCAGCACGCCGTTGAGCGTGGACGCCACCAGGTAATGCGGCACGCCCAGGTCGAGCAGGCGGGTGATCGCCGAGGCGGCATCGTTGGTGTGCAGCGTGGACAGCACCAGATGCCCGGTGAGCGAGGCCTGCACCGCCATCTGCGCGGTCTCCAGGTCGCGGATTTCGCCGATCATGATGATGTCCGGGTCCTGGCGCAGCAGCGTGCGCACGCCGCTGGCGAAATCCAGGTCGATGTTCTGCTGCACCTGCATCTGGTTGAACTCGGGCGCGATCATCTCGATCGGGTCCTCCACGCTGCACACGTTCACGTCCGGCGTGGCCAGGCGCTTGAGCGTGGAATACAGCGTGGTGGTCTTGCCCGAGCCGGTCGGGCCGGTGACCAGCACGATGCCGTGCGGGCGCTCGACCAGCGCGCTCCAGCCGGCGGCCTCTTCCGGGCTGAAGCCGAGCTGCTCGATGCTCTTGAACGCCGAATCCGGGTCGAAGATGCGCATCACGCACTTCTCGCCGAACGCGGTGGGCATCGTGGACAGGCGCATTTCCACCTCGCGCCCGCCCGGCGACCGCGTCTTGATGCGGCCGTCCTGCGGGCGGCGGCGTTCGGCCAGGTCCATGCGGCCGAGCACCTTGATGCGGCTGACCACCGCGGTCATCACCGACGGCGGCACTTCCAGCACCTTGTGCAGCACCCCGTCGATGCGGAAGCGCATGCGCCCGGCCTCGCGACGCGGCTCCAGATGGATGTCGCTGGCCCGCTGTTCGTAGGCGTACTGCAGCAGCCAGTCGACGATATGCACGATGTGGTGGTCGTCGGCATTGACGTCGCCGGCGCGGCCCAGTTCCACCAGCTGCTCGAAACTGGGCAGGCCGGCACCCGGTTCGGCGCTGCGCACATCCCCGCGCGCGCCGCGCACCGACTGGGTCACGCCGAAGAACTCCATCGTGTAGCGATGCAGGTCCAGCGGGTTGATCAGCGCCAGCTCGATGCGGCGCCGGCTTAAGTGCTGCACGTCGGCCAGCCATTCCAGCGCCAGCGGCTCGCTGGTGGCGATCAGCACGCGCTCGGCATCCAGCGCCAGCGGCAGGATGCGGTGGCGGCGCGCATACGCATGCGAGACCACGCCGGTGACCGCGGCCACGTCGATGCGGGTGGGATCGATGCGCAGATAGCGCAGGCCGGTGCGGGTGGCCAGCCATTCGGTCAGCCGTTCCAGCCCGAGTTCGCCGGCCGGCGGCTGCGCGGCATGCAGCTTGAGATTGGCCAGCAGCACCAGCGGATGCACCTCGCTGGCATTGCGCACGCCGGCGGCGGAGAACTGCACGCGCTCGTGTTCGTGCGGCACCACCATGCCATCGGCGAGCAACGCGGCCGCCACCGGGTCGAACATCAACCGGCCGCGCGGCAGGATCGCCGCTGCGCTGTCTGGATCGGCCGTACGCCGCTGTTCCATGTTCGATGTTCCCCTGCGGCGGTGCTCCGCGGCAAAGCGCTGCGGGTCGGCCGGTATACTAGCGCACCCCTTCCGCACGGCCTTTGCTGCATGTCCGATTCCCGGCGCGTTCCAATCACTTTCCAGGGCCTGATCCAGACCCTCAACCAGTACTGGGCCGAGCAAGGCTGTGTGCTGATCCAGCCGCTGGACCTGGAAGTGGGCGCAGGCACGTTCCATCCGGCCACCTTCCTGCGCGCGCTGGGACCGGAGCCGTGGAATGCGGCCTACGTGCAGCCCTCGCGCCGCCCCACCGACGGCCGCTACGGCGAAAACCCCAACCGCCTGCAGCGCTACTACCAGTACCAGGTGGCGATGAAGCCCAACCCGGACAACATCCAGGACCTGTACCTGGGGTCGCTCAAGGCCCTGGGCATCGATCCGCTGGTGCACGACCTGCGCTTTGTCGAGGACAACTGGGAATCGCCGACGCTCGGCGCCTGGGGCCTGGGCTGGGAAGTCTGGCTCAACGGCATGGAAGTCACCCAGTTCACCTACTTCCAGCAGGCCGGCGGACTGGAGTGCAAGCCGGTGCTGGGCGAGATCACCTACGGGCTGGAACGGCTGTGCATGTACCTGCAGAGCTGCGACAACGTCTACGACCTGGTATGGACCTACGGCCCGGACGGCACGCCGGTGAGCTACGGCGATGTCTATCACCAGAACGAGGTGGAGCAGAGCGCCTACAACTTCGCGCATGCCAACGTGGCCGAGCTGTTCCATCGCTTCGACGCCTGCGAAGCCGAAGCCAGGCATCTGGTCGAGGTCGGCCTGCCATTGCCGGCCTACGAACAGGTCACCAAGGCCAGCCACGCGTTCAACCTGCTGGATGCGCGCCGCGCGATCAGCGTGACCGAACGCCAGCGCTACATCCTGCGCGTACGCGCGCTGGCGCAGGGCGTGGCGCAGGCGTACTACGCCCAGCGCGAGAAGCTGGGCTTTCCCGGAGTAAAGCAGTAACCAAAGCCCCTCTCCCCCCGGGAGAGGGGTTGGGGTGAGGGGACGAGGCGCAGCCCTCGTGCACTCAAACTCCACGGCGCTTCGCCGGTACCCTCATCCGCCCCTTCGGGGCACCTTCTCCCGAGGGGGAGAAGGAAGCAACAAGCCCCTCTCCCGTCGGGAGAGGGGTTGGGGTGAGGGTACGGGGCGGAGGCCTCGTGTACCCAAACTCCATAGGCTTCGCCCGTACCCTCATCCGCCTCTTCGAGGCACCTTCTCCCGAGGGGAGAAGGGAACAATGCAAAGGTCCACCTGACATGAGCGAACAACTTCCCCTGCTGATCGAACTGGGCACCGAAGAGCTGCCGGTCAAGGCGCTGCCGGGTCTGGCGCAGGCTTTCTTCGATGGCGTGCTGCACGGTCTGGAAAAGCGCGGCGTCGCGGTCACCCGGGGCGACGCCAAGCCGCTGTCCACACCGCGCCGCCTGGCGGTGCTGCTGCCGGGCGTGGCCATCGAGCAGCCCGAGCAGCGCTCCGAAGTGCTGGGCCCGTATCTCAACATCGCGCTGGATGCCGAGGGCAAGCCGACCAGGGCGCTGGCCGGTTTCGCCGCCAAGGCCGGGATCGACTGGACCGCGCTGGAGCGCACCAGCGACGCCAAGGGCGAGCGCTTCGTGCACCGCGCGGTGACGCCGGGCGCGCGCACCGCCGACTTGCTGCCCGACATCCTGCGCGAGGCGATCGCGGCGATGCCGATCCCCAAGCCGATGCGCTGGGGCGCGCACGAATACGCCTTCGCGCGGCCGGTGCAGTGGCTGGTGCTGCTGTTCGGCGACCGCGTGGTTCCGGCCGAGCTGCTGGGCGTGCGTGGCGATCGCCTCAGCCGCGGGCACCGTTTCATGCATCAGGGCGAGGTATCGCTGGCGGCACCGGGCGACTACGTCGAGGCCTTGCGCGCGGCGCATGTGCTGGTGGATGCGGACGCACGCCGTGCGCGCATCGTCGAAGAGGTCGAAGCCGCCGCCAGGCAGGCCGGCGGCAGCGCACGCATCAGCGACGACAACCTGGAGCAGGTGGTCAACCTGGTCGAATGGCCGTCGGCGGTGCTGTGCAGCTTCGAGCGCGACTTCCTGGCGGTGCCGCAGGAAGCGCTGATCGAAACCATGGAGATCAACCAGAAATTCTTCCCGGTACTGGACGACGGCGGCAAGTTGACCGAGCAGTTCATCGGCATCGCCAATATCGTCTCCAACGACGTGGCCGAAGTCGCCAAAGGCTACGAGCGGGTGATCCGTCCGCGCTTTGCCGATGCCAAGTTCTTCTTCGACGAAGACCTCAAGCAGGGGCTGGAGGCGATGGGCGCGGGCCTGGCCAGCGTCACCTATCAGGCCAAGCTGGGCACGGTGGCCGACAAGGTGGCGCGTGTGGCGGCGCTGGCCGAGGCGATCGCGCCGCAGGTGGGCGCCGATCCGGCGCAGGCGCGCCGCGCCGCGCAGCTGGCCAAGAACGACCTGCAATCGCGCATGGTCAACGAATTCCCGGAGCTGCAGGGCATTGCCGGGCGTCATTACGCCAAGGCCGCCGGCGAACCGAGCGAGATTGCGCTGGCCATCGACGAGGCCTACCAGCCGCGCTTTGCCGGCGACGACATCGCACTGTCGCCGCTGGGCAAGGTGCTGGCGATTGCAGAACGGCTGGATACCTTGGCCGGTGGCTTTGCGGCCGGTTTGAAGCCGACCGGCAATAAGGACCCGTTCGCGCTGCGGCGCAATGCCCTGGGGCTGGCGCGGACGGTGATTGAGAGTGGGTTTGACTTATCACTACTTGATTTGATCAAGAAAGCAGTGGGTTTGGTTAATTCCGCTTTGGCCTCGTCGCAAGCTAGTAAACAGCAAACAGCGGCTGAAGCGGCCAAGACCCACGGCGTCAATGTCGCAGAGCGTCAAGGCGGCGGACTATGGGTGCCAAATGTAGAGGCGACTACAGCAGAGATTTTTGACTTCATCCTCGACCGCCTACGCGGCTACTACGCAGACAAGGGCGTTCCTGCCACGCACTTCAATGCGGTCGCTGCCTTGTTCTCGGTCGCGCCCGAGGGCGCTCCTACAGAGCTCGTAGGAGCGCACCTGGGCGCGACCCACGGCTCCCTCTACGACTTCGACCGCCGTATCGATGCGATCGGCATCTTCGCCACGCTGCCCGAAGCCGAAGCCCTGGCCGCCGCCAACAAGCGCATCCGCAACATCCTGCGCAAGGTCGAGGGCGCGATCCCCGGCGACATCGACACCAGCCTGCTGCGCGAACCGGCCGAGCACGCCCTGGCCGAAGCGGTGGAAGCGGCCATCGGCGATACCGGCGATGCGCTGCACCGGCACGACTACGTCGCCGTGCTCGCGCGGCTGGCGCGGTTGCGCCCGCAGGTGGACGCGTTCTTCGACGGGGTGATGGTCAACGCCGACGACGCGCAACTGCGCGCCAATCGCCTGGCCCTGCTGAAGAAGCTCGGCGACCGCCTCGGCAGCGTCGCCGCCATCGAGCATCTGTCCAGCTGATGGCCGCGTCCGCCGGCGCGGCGCACTGGCAGACCGCGCAGGCCGCGTTGGCACGCCGCGACCTGGCTGTGGCGGCGTCGGCGTTGCAGGCGCTGCTGGACGTGGAGCCGGCGCATGTGGCGGCGCGCGTGCTGCTGGCCGGCACCGTGCTGGCCAATGGCAGGATGCGCGAGGCGGTTGCGCAGTTGCGGCTGGCCGCAGGCGATCTGGGCGACGACGTGGCGATGCGTTGCCGCGTGGCGCAGGCCTTGCTGCGTGTCGGCGAGCATCGCGCACTGCATGCCTTGCTGCGGCATCCATCGGTGATGCGGTGCCAGGACGGCGCAACCTTGGCCCTGCTCGCGCACGTGCATCAATCCCTGGGCGAACACGTCGATGCACTGGCGATGATGCAGCGTGCACAGGCCTGCGGATTCGATGGAGCGGATTTTCGTTTCTTTCTTGCGGTGCAGTTGCAGTTCAATGGTCGCCTCGATGAAGCGGCGCAGGCGCTGGAGCAGGCACTGGCGCAGAAACCCGGCTATGGCCGCGCGGCGCTGACGCGCGCGCGCCTGCGCCGGCAGAGCGCCAGCAGCAACCATGTGGAGCAACTGCGTCGGCAACTGCAGCTTGCCAAGCCCGACAGCGAAGATCGCGCCGGGCTGGCGTTCGCGCTGTACAAGGAGCTGGAAGATCTCGGCCAGACCGATGCCGCCTGGGACGCGTTGCAGCATGGCAACGCGGTGATGCATGCACGCCTGCGTCACGACGCCGAGGCCGAGGCGGCGTTGTATGCGCAGCTGGGTGCGCTGGCCGAACAGGGCGTGTTTGCCGCGCAGCAAGCCGCTGCCGCACACGGCCCGCAACCGATCTTCGTGCTCGGTTTGCCGCGCTCGGGCACCACGGTGCTGGAGCGGATGCTGGGCAATCATTCCCAGGTGGTGTCGGCGGGCGAGTTGAACGACTTCGGCCATCAACTGCGTTGGGGCGCCGACCAGGCCGGCCGCAGCCTGCTGGATGCGCGGCTGCTGCAGGCCTTGCCAGCGCTGGACTACGCGCAGATCGGCGCACGTTACCTGGAACAGACGCAATGGCGGGCGGGATCGGCACGCTGGTACATCGACAAGTTACCGGCCAACGCAGTGGCGATCGGGGCGATCGCGCGCGCCTTGCCGGGGGCATTGATCGTGCATCTGGTGCGTGAGCCGATGGCGGTGTGCTTCTCCAATTACCGCGCGCTGTTCGGCGACTCCTACGCCTACAGCTACGACCTGCACACGCTGGCGCGTCACTATCAGGCGTACCACGCCTTGATGGCGCAGTGGCGGGCGGCATTGCCGGGCCGGGTGATCGATGTGGACTACGCGCAGATGGTGCGTGATCCATCCACGGTGCTGCAGCAGCTGATGGCGCGCTGCGGGCTGCAGATCGAGCCCGGGCAGAGCGATATCACCCGCAATGCGGCCGCATCGGCCACGTTGAGCAGCGTGCAGGTGCGCGAAGGCGTGCACGGGCGCAACGTCGAAGAATGGCGGCGCTACGCCACGCAGCTGGAACCGCTGCGGCAGGCCTTGCTACACGCCGGCCTGATCCAGACCGACGCACGCTGACAACAGCCAGCGACACGACGCGAGGACGCGGCCTTGATGCATGCGGCGTGCCCGCAAGCGAAGTGCCGGCGTGTCGCCAGCTTCGCCTGCGTCCCTTTTCAGCCATTCCTAGCTCGCCCACTTGCAGCAGCGGGGATCCCGGAACGCCCAAGTCGAACTCGCGTGCCCTAGAAGGCCGGCGCCAGCCCGATGGCTGCCGCCGGCAGATACCGCCCTGGTTGACTCAGTGCGCGCCGAAACGCCAGTTGAGCTCCAGCATGTAGGAACGCCCGTAGCCGGTGTAGTTGAAGATGTTGTAGTACGGGGAGCTGGTGTAGGCGCGGTCGCGCGGCGGGCGGGCGTCGGCCAGGTTGTTGACCGTCGCCGTCAGCGAGATGTCGTCGTTGACCGCATAGTCCAGCGTGGCATTGAGCGTGGTCCACGCCCCGACCTTGCGTGCGCCTTCCACCGCATAGCCATCGGTGCTTTGCTGCGCCACGAAGTCGGGCGTGCGCCCATTGCGTTGAGCGAACAGCGTGGTGGTCCATGCATCCTTCTGCCACGTGACCGAGGCATTGACGATGCTGCGGAACTCGGAGGAGAAGAACGGCTCGCTGAGCAGGTCGCGCACCGGGTCCTGCGGGAACTGCTGGCTTTCGTGCTTGACGGTGAGGTTGTATTGCGCATCGAAGACGAACAGGCCCCAGGACTCGGTGGCCAGGTTGTAGGTCGCCTTGCTGAGCACGCCGGAGATCTCCTCGTTGGAGATATTGATCGGGTTGATGCGGATGTTGCTCAAGCGGTTGGGTACCGGTGCATCGGCTGCGGTGCGATCGATGCGCGACAGCGCGTCCACGCAGGTGGGCGAGCTGATGTCCAGGCTGCCGAGACGGCAGGCCGATTCGGTCTGCAGCAGGTTGTCGGTGCTCAGGTCGCTGACTTTCTGGTCGATCTTGATGTTGTAGTAATCGGCGTTGACGCTGAAGCGCGCGCTCGGCGACCACACCACGCCATAGCCCCAGGATTTGGCGGTGATCGACTGCAGGTCGCGATTGCCGGCGCGGCGTCCGGCGATCGAGGTACCCGCGTAGGTGCAGTCGGCGATCGGCACGTTGGGTTCTTCGAGCGCGCAGCGGTAGTAATCGTTGACGCCCTGGAAGAAGCCGCTGTCGCCAGCGAAGGAAAACGCCATGTCCGGTGCCTTGAACGCTGTGGCGTAGTTGCCGCGGAACAGCAGCGAATCGACCGGACGGAATTCCAGCGCGGCCTTGTAGGTGAACTTGGAATCGCCGCCGCCGCCCTGGTTCCTGTAGTCGTCGTAACGGCCGGACAGATTGGCGGTCAAGGTGCTCAGGATCGGTACCCGCATCTCGAACGCCGCCGCCCAGTTCTCGCGCTTGCCGCTGCCCTGGGTGCCGGTCAGCTGGTAGAAGTCGCCGGCGATCACGCGTTGATCGGTCGGATTTTCCCTTACTGGTTGCCCGCCTGCAGCACGCCGGCCACGCCCACCGCCCCGGCTGGCAGGTTGAACAGTTCGGTGTTGGTCAGTTGCAGGTTGAGGTTCTGGGTCCAGGTCCGGGATTTGGTGCGGATCTCGTCGTTGAAGCTGCGGTATTGCGCCGGCGTCAAGGCGCGATAGAAGTTGGCATCGTTGGGCGAATAGATCGGGTAGCCGTAGTACTCGCCTTGCTGGGCGCCCAGGAACTGCTCGCGGAAGAAGTCCTCGATGCGATCGGCCAACGGCCATTGCTGGCGGCTGTCGATGCGGTATTCGGCGCGCGCGTAGTACGCATCGTAGGTCCAGTTGCTGGCGCCCAGCCCACCCTTGATGCCGGCGGCGATGTTGTAGGAATCGGCGATCTGGCGATCGTTGTTGAAGTCCAGGTTGCCGGTTTCTTCAGGCGCGAAGATGCGCTGATAACCTTCCAGTTGCTGGCTGCCCTGGTTGTAGAACAAGCCGCCGGTGTCGGACGAGGTCTGCCAGAAGCGCGGGCCGCTGTTGACCTCCACCTTGGTGCGATTGAGCAGCAGGGTCGCGTAGCCCTGGGTGTTGTCGTTGAAGGCGTAGGTCAGGTTGGCGTAGCCGCTGGCGCTGCGTTCCTTGTTGAGGATGCTGGCGTAACCGGGCGTGGTGCGGCTGCTGCAGAAGTTGCCGCGATTGGCGCGGTTGTCGTATTGCACCGAGCCGTTGAACAGCGGGCCCAGTGCATCGCAGTTGGCGGCGCCGGGGTCGATGTAGGTGGTTGGCGTGTTGTGCAGCGCGATGCGCGAGCCGTAGCGCAACGTGGGGTCCGGATTGTCGGAGGTGGAATCGAAGTCGCGCCGCTGGAAGCCGTAGATCGGGTCCTGGTTGTTGAGCTGCAGGCCCCAGACGATATCGGCCTTGCCCAGGGTGCTGCCGCCGGTGAGCTGGAAGCGCTGGTTGTTGCCGCCGCCGCCGTAGGTGCCCATGCGGTAATTCATCTGCACGCCGTCGACGTGCTTCTTCAGGATGATGTTGACCACGCCGGCAATGGCGCTGGAGCCGTAGATCGAGGACTGGTTGCCGGGCGCCACGTCGATGCGTTCGACCATGCCCACCGGCACGCTGGCCAGGTCGACGAAGTTGCTCTGGCCGTTATAGAGCAGCGGGTAATCGGCCATCGGCCGGCCGTCGATCAGCACCAGGGTGAAGCCGGGATCCAGGCCGAGCAGGCTCAGCGACTTGGCACCGGGAGTGAAGCCGTTACTGAACTGGCCATCCTGCACCGAGCCGGTGGCCATCGGCTGCGAGCGCAGCACATCGTAGACATCCTTGAAGCCGCGGCGCTGGATGTCCTGGGCGGTGATGGAGAACACCGGGGTGGCTGTTTCGACCCGCGACCGCGGAATCAACGAGCCTGTCACGGTGACCTTGTTCAATTCAGTCACCGCGTCCTGACTCTGGGCCATTGCAAGCGATGGCATGGCCAGGGCGGCGCATACGGCGTTGACCAGTAAATGGCGCTTCATGAAAACCCCTCTCTCCANGGGGGGGGGGGGGGGCCGCGTCGTGTCGCTGTCAACGAAACGTTAACAACACCCCGACTCTAGCCAGCCCCTGCACCTGCGTATAGTCGAGATTGCTCACATTTTTTGTCCCTTCACGCCGAGGCTAGGTATCCTTTGCCGATGCTTAAAGTCGCGTTTGCTCTTTCCTTGCTGTGCACCCTGTTCGTTCCGCTGCAAGCGGTTGCTCGGGCAACCATCGACAAGATCGAAATCAAGGGGTTGGACGACGGCGACGACGCCGAGATGATCGAGAACATCGAGGTCTCCCTGTCTCTGTATGAGGCCGTCGGCAAGGAGCAGGGCGAGTCGCGGCTGGAGTATCTGCTGGCGCAGGCCGAACGGCAGACGCGCGAGGCACTGGAACCGTTCGGCTATTACTCGCCGACCATCGAGCTGGCCGCGCCGCGCGCCGGCGACAAGGTGACGGTGGTGATCACGGTGGATCGTGGCGAGCCGGTACGCGTGCGGCAGTCGCATATCTCCATCACCGGCTGGGCCGAGCAGGACCGCTATCTGGGCCAGGACCTCAAGCAGTTCGAACCGCGCGAAGGCCAGGTCTTCAGTCATCCGCAATACGAAGCGAGCAAGGTGCGCATCACCCGCCGCCTGGCCGAGCGCGGCTACTTCGATGCCGATTTCACCCAGCGCCGCGTGGCGGTGACGCGCGCCGAGCATGCGGCCGATATCGATCTGAATTGGGACAGCGGCCGCCGCTACGACATGGGCAAGGTGCGCTTCGACTACGACTACTTCCGCCCCGGCCTGTTCGAGCCGCTGGTGTACTGGGACGAAGGCAGCTACTACCACGAAGGCAAGCTGGACCGGCTGCGCGAGTCGCTGACCAAGCTGGATTACTTCAGCACCATCGATATCCAGCCCAAGCCGGAAGAAGCCGACGACCAGGGCCGGGTGCCGGTGGATGTGAAGCTCACCCGCGCCAAGCGCACCGTCTACACTTCCGGCTTGAGCTACGGCAGCGAGAGCGGCGCCGGTGTGCGTGGCGGCGTGGAGCGACGCTACGTCAATGCGCGCGGCCACAAGATGGACACGCAGCTGGATTACGCGCAGAACCGCAAGAGCCTGACCACCAGCTACCGCGTGCCGGCGTTCCGCTGGCTGGACGGCTGGTACACCGCCTCGGCGCGGCTGTACGACGAGCAGACCGACTACATCGACCTGCGCAACGTCAAACTCACCGGCAGCCGCAGCGGCCAGATCAACGAGCGCTGGAGTGCGATCGCCTCGATCAACGCTCTGCGCGAGCGCTGGCGGTTCAGCAGCGGCAGCGATTTTACCGATGCGGTCTACGAGACCTCCACGCTGATCTATCCGCAGTTGCAGGCCAACTACGTCAATGTCGACGACCGCCTGTTCCCGCGCAGCGGCGTGTCCGGGCAGGCGTTCATCCGCGGCGGTGCCGAAGGCGCCGGCTCGGATACCAATTTCGGCCAGCTCTACGGCCAGCTGCGCTGGTTCCTGGGGGCCGGCGACAACGGCCGGGTGATCCTGCGCGGCGAAGGCGGCACCACCTGGACCAGCGACCTGGTGGCGATGCCGCCGAGCCTGCGCTTCTTTGCCGGCGGCGCCAACAGCATCCGCGGCTATGCCTTCCGCGAAGTCGGCCCGCGCACGCCCAAGCCGGACGAATTCGCGCTCGGTGCCAAGAACGTGGTCACCGCCAGTGCCGAATACGAGCATTACCTCAAGGGCGGCCCCTGGGGCGGTGCGGTGTTCGTCGATAGCGGCAGCGCCTTCGACGACACGCCCGACTGGCACACCGGTATCGGCTTCGGCCTGCGCTGGCGCTCGCCGGTGGGCCCGGTGCGCGTGGACATCGCGCATGGCCTGAACGACCCCGACTCGCAGTTCCAGCTCTATATCGATATCGGGGCCAACCTGTGAGCACGCCGACGCCGCCCCCCGCACCGCGCCGCGCGCGTTTCTACCGCCGCCGCCGCTTCTGGGTGGGCTCGGGGCTGACCGTGCTGGGCCTGGTGTTGCTGGCGCTGATCGCGGTGTACTGGCTGCTGCAGACCGTGGCCGGGCGCGACGTGTTGCTGGCGCAGGTGACCGCGCGCCTGCCGGTCGGTGCCACCTTTACCTACGGCAAGGTCGAAGGCCCGGTGGCCGGCCCGCTGACCTTGCGCGATGTGGATTTCCACTATCAGGACATCCATTTCACTGCAGAGCGCGTGTATCTGGAGCCGGACCTGCGCCCGCTGCTGGGGCGCAAGCTGCAGCTGGACGCGGTGCAGGTCAGCAATGCCAGCCTGAATCTGGGCAAGAGCGAGGAGCCGTTCACGCTGCCGAGCTGGCCCGAATCGCTGCCGCAGATCAACGTGCCGCTGGCGATCCAGGCCGACAAGATCGATGTGCAGAACCTGCGCATCACCCAGCTGCAGCAGCCGATGATCGTGCTGCACAAGGTGCAGGGTGGGCTGGAAGTAGCCACTGGCGAACTGCGCACGCGCGATCTGGTGATCGACACCGACATGGGCGACTTCCGCCTGCACGGCGATTACCTCCCCAACGAGGACTACCGCGCCGATCTCACCGCCACCGCGGTGCTGCCGGCCGCACGTGGCCGCACCCCGGCCAGCCTGGGGCTGGTCGCACGCGGCGATCTGGACAAGATGGAAGTGGCCATCGCCGGCCGCGCGCCGGCACCGTTGCAGGCCAGCCTGGTGTTCACCGGGCGCGACGACCCGACCTGGGCCTTCAAGTCCGTCACCGACGCGCTGGATACCTCGCTGCTGATGCCGGCCAGCAATGGGGAGTACGCCGCCCCGGCCACGCCGATCGCACTGAACCTGCAGGCCTCCGGCAAGGGCGGTAATGCCGACCTGCAAGGCAGCGTCAAGCAGGGCGAGCTGAGCGCCACCTTGCGGCCTTCGCACATCAGCCTGCTGGACCAGGTCATCACCGTCGAGCCGTTGGTGATCGATGCCTTCGAAGGCCGCGCGCAGTTGCGTGGGACTGCCGATTTCCACGACACGCAGAATCCGAGCTTCCGGTTTGCGGTCAATGCCAGCGGCCTGCGGTTTACCCCCGCGGCGGACCCGGCCACGCCCGATGCGCCGCTGGTGCCGGTGGAATTGATCGATGCGCGGCTGGGCGTGGCCGGCAACCTGAAGGCGTGGGCGGCGATCGGCCGTGCCACGCTGGAGCGCGATGGGCAGCAGGCCGCGCTGGTGTTCGACAGCCGCGGCAACGACCAGCGTGCGCAGCTCAAGCAGGTGCAGGCCAAGACCCCGGGCGGCGCGCTGGATCTCACCGGCGAAGTGGGTTGGACCCCGGAGCTGCAGTGGGATATCAGCGCCCAGCTGGCCAAGTTCGATCCGGGCTACTTCGCGCCGGGCTGGAACGGCAATCTCTCCGGCAAGGTCGCCTCCAAGGGCCGCCAGTTGCCGGCACCGGCCGGTGGCGTGTCGCCGGGCTTCGAGGCCACGGCCGATATCCCGAGCCTGACCGGCCAGCTGCGTCAACGCGCGCTGTCGGCCAACGGCAAGTTCGCCTTGCGTGGTGAACAGGGCGAGGGCCAATTGCAGCTGTCGCTGGGCAATAGCCGCATCACTGCCAAGGGCAAGGTCGGCGACCAGCTGGATATCGCCGCGCAATTGCAGCCGCTGCAGCTGGACGATGTCCTGCCCGGCGCCACCGGCACGATGCGCGGGCAGCTGCAGGTCAGCGGCCGTCGCGACGCGCCCGACATCACTGCCGACCTGGTCGGCAACGGCCTGCGCTGGGACACCTACAGCGCGCAAAGCATCAGTTTGCGTGGGCGTCTGCCGTGGCGCGGCAGCGACGGGCAGCTGGCCTTGCAGGGCACGGCGATCGAAGCCGGCGTAGTGCTGGACAGCGTGCGCGTGCAGGCACGCGGTGCGGTGGAAGCGCTGCGCCTGGATGCCGATATCGCCAACAGCATGGCCAACGTCGCGCTGCAGGGCGATGTCCGTCGCAATGGCGAGCGTTGGCAGGGCCAGGTCGCCACGCTGCGGATCGCACCGGCCAAGGGCGATGCCTGGGCGCTGCGCCAGCCGGCGCAGTTCAGCACCGATGGCGCCGCGTTTACGCTGTCAGACACCTGCCTGGGCGCGGCCACCGGCGGCGCGCTGTGCGCCAGCGCCAACTGGCCGCGCGAGGGCATGGTGGTGCACGGCGAGGCGCTGCCGCTTTCGCTGGTGCAACCGTGGCTGCCCAAGCAGGAAGGGCGGCAGATCTATCTGCGTGGCGAACTTGCGCTCGATGGCAGTTTCAAGCCGCGCGGCAATGCCTGGGAAGGCGCGTTCCGCATCGCCTCGCCCGAAGGCGGCATCCGCCTGGGCGAAACCCGCTACGCGGCGGTGGCCGGCAACCCCAATCGCGGCGAGTTGCTGCGCTACGACCAGTTCAGCGTGCAGGCCGATTTCACCCCGCAGCAGATCCAGGCCAAGCTCGGTATCGGCTTCCAGGGCGCCGGCTTTGTCGATGCAAAGTTCAACACCGGCTGGGATGCGTACGCGCCGCTCAATGGCGAGCTGTATCTCAATATGTCGCGGCTGTACTGGCTGGAGCTGGTGGTGGCCGATGTGGTGCAGCCCAAGGGCCTGGTCGAAGGCCATGTGAGCCTGCGCGGCACCCGCGACAAGCCGTTGCTGGGCGGCGATGCCACCTTGAGCAATTTCACTGCCGAATATCCGTCGATGGGTTTGACCCTGAGCGAGGGCAAGGGCCGCTTCGACGCATTGCCGGATGGCGCGGCCAAGATCACCGCCTCGGCCAAGTCGGGCGAAGGCACGCTCAACATCGACGGCGGGCTGTCGTGGTTCGGCACCAGCACGCCGTTGCTGCTGAATATCCGCGGCAGCAATGTGCTGGCGTACAACACCAGCGAGTTGCGCATCATCGCCAACCCGGACATGCAGTTCGGCATCACCGACAACACCATGCAGCTGCGCGGCAAGGTCACCGTGCCCGAAGCCGACATCGACCTGGAACGCCTGGATCGCGGCACCTCGGTATCCGAGGACGTGGTGGTGCTGGACCCGGTGGATCCGGAAGAAGCGCCTGCCTCGCCGCTGGATATGGATCTGGCCATCGTGCTTGGCGACAAGGTCAACATGAGCGGCTTCGGCCTGAAGGGCGGGCTGAGCGGGCAGATGCAGATCCGCGCCCGCCCGGGACGCGAGATGACCGCCAACGGCGGGCTGGACGTGCGCGGCCGCTACAAGGCCTACGGCCAGGACCTGACCATCAGCCGTGGCCAGCTGACCTGGAACAACAACATCGTCTCCGACCCGCGCGTGAGCCTGCGCGCCGAACGCAAGGTCGGCGATGTCACTGCCGGCATCGACGTCAGCGGCCGCGCCGAATCGCCGCGTGCCGATGTCTGGTCGGAACCAGCGATGTCGCAATCCGAAGCGCTCTCGTACCTGGTGCTCGGCCGCGGCCTGTCCACCGCCAGCAGCGACGAAACCCAGCAGGTCAGCGCCGCCTCGGCGGCACTGTCGGCCGGCAGCAGCCTGATTGCCTCGCAGATCGGCGCCAAGCTCGGCCTGGACGAAGCAGGGGTGAGCGAATCCAGCACCGTCGGCTCGGTGGTGGGCTTCGGCAAGTATCTCTCGCCAAAACTCTACGTCGGCTACGGCGTCTCGATGGTCGGCAGCGGCTCGGTGCTGACACTGAAATACCTGCTCAGCCGCGGCTTCGATATCGAAGCCGAATCCAGCACGGTGGAGACCAAGGGCTCGGTGAACTGGCGGCGGGAGAAGTAGTGTGAGTGGGTTCCCTAGACGAACCCACTTACTTTTCGCAAGCGTAAGCTTCTAGCACCCCATTAAGTTGTAGCACCTTGTCATTTGTCATTTTTTTTGACAAGGACAAGCTTTGTGGATCAGTATCGCTTCAGGCGGTGGATTCACCAGACAGTTGAATCGTAGGCAAGCGGCTAAAGCAAGATTTAACCTGATTAGCCCTGACTCTCAGCCATGATAATTGCTCGCCATGCGCAGAACCGGCTCCGGGCAGGGCTTGCAACGCATCATCGCCGTGGCGAGTCGTGGCAGCATTTCGGGCAGGCGGAATCTGCGATTGAATCGGTAGGCCGCTTCGGCCAGAT
>NZ_MDSK01000045.1 GCF_002940205.1 Xanthomonas arboricola pv. guizotiae | reverse complement strand
CGCGCAGCCTGCGGCAGCCGGTTTGCGTTCGCCAGTGGTCGTGCTCGGTTCTGCCAAGGCGGTTGACGTTTTCGATGTGCCGCAACGCAGAAGTATGCAAACGGGACATGGTATCTGGATCAATTTTTACACGCATGTCGGCTGAACCCCGAGTACGCCACCGCGTTCGTTACCGACGAACGCAACGCGCAGCAGCAACGGCGCAACCTCTGGGCCGGCAGCTTTCAGATGCCCGCCGACTACCGACGCAGCAAGCACACGCAATCGGCACCTGGCACAATCATCACGACCGCGCACATGCGCATGCGCCGCCAGCTGTGAGGCGGCGCTGTGACCGTCACGCTAACGGCGGCTGACAAAACGTAGCGAGCGGTCGCCAGGTGGGTATGGACGGCACGCTCGCAGCCGGAGCGTACGAGCGATACAGGCGGAGTCCGAGGTCCGGGCGCGCGCCTGACGGCGGCGCGGTCGGCTTATCAGCCGCTCTAATGCCCGACAAACGCCTCGATATTCTGCACCAGGCTGCGACGAGTGTAGGGCTTGCCCAGGAACGTCGTCCGGCTGGGTAATCCGTTGGGAGAATGCCCCAGACCCGACGTCAGGATTGCCGGCAGATCGTTGCCGTCCGCGCGCAGATACGAAATCAGGCCGTATCCATCCAGTAATCCCGGCATCTGCAGGTCGGTGAAAATCAGCGCAATCGCAGGGAAGGTATCGAGGTGTTCCAGCGCGCCCTGCGCATCGGTTGCGGTGACGATCGCATAACCGCTCTCGGTCAACAGCAACGTGGCCATCTCAAGCGTGTCGGCATCGTCCTCGACGACGAGAATCATTTTTCCGTTGGTAGAGCCCATAAACAGGTTTCTGAGGATGCACGCGTCACACCACGTTTCCCACGCGAAACACGTGATCGATTCGGGAACCATGAACGGCCCCCAGGATTTCCCCAACCATCGCCATCGACAAGTCGTCGAGCTGTCGCTGCATTTTCCAAGAAGTTGCCTTGCTCGGACGCCTCAGGTTCGTCCATGTGCACGCAGTGGTTCACGCACAGTCCGCTGATGCAGACAGATGCGGGCTCCAATCGTGACAGCTTGTGGTGACAAAAGGCGCGATCAACTGAAGACACCGGGTTATCTGCGATGTTTCCACGCACCATCGCGTCCACTACCGGCCATCGACGTGGCTGCGCGCTACTGGACCCTTTTGGGGATGCGCGCGATGGCTAGACCTGGCTCTCCAGTGCCGGCTCGCCTGTCAGGATGGCCAACTCCAGCCGGGCCAGGTGATCGCTGAAGCCGCCGCTCGCACGGGCGATGCGGCGGGCGCTGGTAGTGACGACCGGCTTGACCAGCCGGGCAATCCGCATGCCCGCGCGCTCCAGCGCCGAGACCAGCGCCACGTCTTCGCTGCACTTGAGCGCAGAGAAACCACCGGCTGCCACGTATGCAGCCGCGCTCATTCCGAGATTGGCGCCATGTACATGCGGATGCCCGTCGCGACGGACTTCCTTGGCCAGGAAGGCTTGCCGCGTTTCGGGATGGAAGTCGTGCCAATCGCTCACCTCCACCACGCCGCAGAACACATCCGCAGCGCAATCGAGCTGCGCCGAGAGCCAGTCCGGCGGCACGCAGGTGTCGGCATCGGTGAACGCAAGCCAGCGCGCCCCGCGCGCGATGGCCGCCGACGCCGCCGCCGCACGCGCAATGCCGACACCGCCGGCGGTGGTGACGGTTCTTGCGCCATGCGCGCGTGCGATGGCGCCGGTGCCGTCGCTGCAGCGGTCGAGTGCGACATGGATTTCCACACGCTCCCCAGACAGCTGCGGGTGTGCGGCCGCCACCAGAATGGATTGCAGGCACTTGCCGATCAGGTCCGCTTCGTTATGCGCCGGGATGGTGACCGCGATCATCGCAGCTGTTCCTGCTGCGCAATCGACGGCCCTGACATCCAGGCCTGCAGCAGGAAGTCCGCGTCCTGATAGCAGCACAGCGTGTCCATTGCCAGTGCCTGATGCAGCGCGGCGTGGACCTGCGCGGCACTGCGTAATCCGCCGTCGAAGTGGTGCCGCCAGTGACACGCCACAAGACAGCCGTTGGCGGTGAGCGAGCGGGCAAACAATGCGACGGTTTTTTCGAAGGCCGGATCGTCGAGGTAATAGCCCACCTCACTGAAGACGATCAGGTCGAACGACCCTTCCGGCCAGTCCGACGGGTGCGCAGCCTGCTGCAGCGTGACCGCAGGCAGTGCCTGCACGCGTAGGCTCGCCAGCTCGACCGCCTGCTGCGACAGATCCGTGGCCAGCAAGGTGTCGCAACGCTGCGCCAGTTGCGCGGTCAGCTCGCCATTGGAGCAGCCAAATTCCCAGCCACGCGCGACCCTCGGGTAGGGCAGGGCGCCAAGCAGGATGTCGCGCTTACGCTGCTCGTACCAGCGCGAGCGGTAGCCGAACGGGTCTGCATCGGCATACATTTGCTCGAAGTGCTCAAGGCTTAGCGCGGTCATTGGATGAAGACCTCGAACGGCCGCGCGAAGCGCTCCAGCACCGACGGCGGCAGAATCGGTTCCGCAACGGCCGGCGTGCAGTGGCCCAACTGCGTGGCAAAGCACGCAATGGCACGCTGCTTGGCGCTCCGCACCGCAGGCGATAGGTCGAAGCGCACGGCAGTGCCATCGGCAAACACCCCGTCTTCCGGACGCGACCAATGCCACGCCCATACCGGATATTGCAGACGCTGCGCAGACTGCGCCTTGCACGCGGCATGGGTCGCACGCGATGCCGCCTCGTGATCCGGATGGCCGTCGCGTTCCCAGGTCACCAGCACCATGTCCTGCGCAGTGATCAGGTCGCCGAGGGCCGCTGCCATGCGCGCCTCGCATACCGCCAGCGCGCCGTCACCCAACGCGAGATGGGTCAACGCGCCGGGCACTACACCCAACTGCCGCGCGGCGGCTTCCAGTTCCAGGCGCCGTGCCGGACCCAGGACCTGCGGACGCCAGCCGGGTTCATCCGGATAGGCCTGCTCGCCGTCGGTCAGCGCGATGATCAGCACCGGCATGCCTGCGGCATGCGCCGCAGCAATCAACCCGCCACACCCGAGTACCTCATCGTCCGGATGCGGCGCCACCACCACCAGGCGCTGGCTGCCGTGCAGCAGTTGCGCCAGCGTGACGCGTGGCAGTTCGCTCAGGCATGGCGCGGCGCGCCATGTGGACTCCGCTGTGCCCGCGCCCTCGATAGGCTGCCCGGCTAGAGCTTCCAAGACGATGTCTCCTGTTGGCATAACTCGCCCAGGGCCTGCAGGTCGCGTTCTGCATGATGCTGCCGAATGAACACCGACAGGTCGGCGCAGCGCTGCGCATGCGCGCGATTGCCGCACAGTGGCCCTGGCCCCAACGCACGCGCGACCCGATCCAGCGTGTCGCGCGCAACCGCTTCGACCGTGCTGCGCGCCTGCAGTACGCCACGCAGCTGTGCCTGTTCCGGCTGCGCGTCGATGCGCATTGCCAGCTGCCGCAACAACGCAGCTGCAGATGCCAGGCCCGCATCGATGGCGCCCAGATGCGCGGCGGCATGCGGATCCTTGCTTACACGCGCAGCGGCACGCAGCACATCGGCAACTGCAACGGTGGCGCCGAACCAGCACGCGGCGATGCCGGCACCTCCGTGCCAGAATCCGGGTCGGGCCAGGTACGCATCGCCTGCGCCAATGAGTCGCGCCGGTGTTTCGGAAAAGCGGACATTGGCCGTCTCGATGCCCTGCATGCCGACCGCCTGCCACGCACTACTGTCGATCTGAATACCAGGCTGATCCAGCGCCACCGCCACCAGGCAATTGGCGCCCGCATGCCGCGCCGTTACCAGCGCATGCGTCACTTGCGCAGCACCGGAACACCATGCCTTGGTGCCGTTGAGTTCCTGTCCGGAAAAACGCAGGTCCGAGCCGGGTGGCTCGGCCGCCCACACCGCCCAACGCTGGGTCGGTGTGATCAGATCCACGCCCAGATCGGCGCAGATGGCCTGCGCATCGTAATGCGCTTCCAGGAACTTGGCCGCGCACAGGTCGTCTGCGGCGATATCGGCAAGCGTCTGCCAGCGCTCCATGGTGCGACCACGCCCGGGAAGCGGCAGCGTCGGATGGGTTTCGAGCCACTTGTCCGCAATCGACTGCTTGAGTCCGTCGGTGCGGGCTGATGCCGTGTGCGATGCAAAAGCAAGGGGGTGCAATGAAATACGTGCGCTCATCCAACCAACCTAAGCAGCGCACGGTGCAAGGCATGTGAGGTGCGACGATGATGCTTTACCTGAAAAGCGAACAGAAGCGCAGGGATATCGTCGCGACTTTCCGCACGAATCGATGCTCGGAAGACAGCATCAACTCCGCCGCTGCCTGGCGACGCCACCGCACTCCAGGATCTGGAGGGTGCTACGCACGCCGCCGATGGCAGTGCGGCTACCAGCGCGTCGATCCTGGTGCGGCGCCGCAGCCACATCGCCTTCCGCAGCCGTGCCGCTACGCCGGAACGTCTGCACGCAGAGTGCAGGCGCGTCTTCGGGGCGGCGACGCAAGGCGCTGCACGCGAGCCTGCCGCGTTCGCTCAGAAGCGCCGCAAGGCCCGGACAAGCGGGCACCGCCAGGAACGATGCTCCTGCTTTGCTAGGATGCGCGCACATGCCACCCAGGAGGCCAGGCGCATGACGCCAACAGTGTTTCCCGAGCGCGAGCTGTTCTGCCTGAGCGCGGTGAGCCCGCGTTGCGATGGGGAGTGCTGGGGCCTGGAGCGATCGCCACCGCGTTCGTGAGCGCGCTGCGCAGCCATACCGGCCAACAGCCATTCGCAGTGGCATCGCGTGCGCGTGCGCGTGCCGAGGCCTTCGCGAGCACCTGGGCGATGCAGCGCGCCTATGACAGCTACGAGGCACTGGTCGAGGACCGCGATGTGGACATCATTTACATCGCCACACCGCACAGCGAACATCTGCAGCAGGGCTTGCTGGCGCTGCGCGCGGGCAAGCATGTGTTGATCGAAAAGCCCATGACCATCCGCGCCGACGACGCACGCGTGCTGGTGCAGGAGGCGCGGCAGCGCGGTCTGTTCCTGATGGAGGCCATGTGGAGCCGCTACCTGCCGCATACCTCGGTGCTGCGACAACTGCTGGCCGATGGCGCGTTGGGCGAGCTGCGCCATGTGTTCGCCGATCTGAGCCAACGCGGCCCTGACGATGCAGCGCACCGCCAGCGCAATCCCGCACTCGGCGGCGGCGCACTGCTGGACCTGGGCGTGTATGCGGTGCAGTTCTCTTCGATGATCCTGGGCGCACCGACCGCGATTGCGACGACCGGTGCGCTGACCGACACCGGCGTGGATGCGTTCTCGACCATGGTGCTGTCGCATGGCGGCACCGCGCAATCCACGCTGATCAGTTCCATCGTGGCCCGCAGCAGTTCCACCGCCTATGTCACCGGCAGCCGAGGCCGCATCGACCTTGCCGGCGAGTTCCACAACCCGACCGCGTTGAGCCTGGTCGGCAACGATCATGCCAGCCCGCTTGCGGTATGGATGGATCCGACCGGAATCAGCGGCTACGCGGGTCTGTCGTGGCAAGCGACAGCCGCCGCGCGTTACATCGGGGAAGGGCGCACGGAATCTCCGCTCCATTCGCTGGACGAAGCGATCCAGGTCATGACCACCCTGGAGACGGCGCGGGCGCAGCTGGGATAGCGGGCAGGGCATCTGCATCAGCCAGGGCGCGTGGGCTGATCGCGCAGCGCACGACCACGCACTTGCGCACCACGCTCAGAACCGCATCGCCAGTGCAGCATGCGCGGTGGCGGGCGCAAGGTCCGCTGCCCACCGACGAGCGCAGGCGAGCGGCAATCGCTTCGTAGCGCCGCAATGCGGTCTTTCACGCACAGGATGGGAGCGAGGCTATGCAACCGCAGCCCGATGCGCATGGCTTGCTGCGGTAACAAAAGACCCCGCGTGTGCGGGGCCTTTGTGCAGAATGCTCGCTACGTTTTGTTGACAGCCCTCAGGGCAGATCGCATTTGATTTTCGCGTCCACGTAATAGGGCTTGGGAACCTCCGGGTTCTTGCTGGTCTTCTCGAACACCACCTCGAACGAGTCCAGATCCACGGTGCCGTTGCGCGACTTGCAGGCGTCCTGCAACTTCTGCTTCACCGCCGCGATACCCGCATCGCGATTGGCGCCATCTGCGCTATTGGTCAGATTGGCGATCTCGGCAAATGCAGGCGAACTCAGACCCAGCAGGCAACCGACAGCCATAAGCGCGTGCAGCTTCTTCATACCGTCTCCTTTGCGATGTTTTTGATCTTCCGAAGGGCGTGGACGGCAACGGCGATCGACATTGAGCGACATAGTGCGCCGCGAGCGGTCCAGCCCGGCGCAGCATAGGCGGGTGGGGTTAAGCCATCGTGCACGCGCCTGCACACATCGCAATGGATCGCTTTGGCGTCTGGCTCAGTTGCAACGTCGCTCGGTTGCCCAAAGCAAACGGCCCGGACTAACCGGGCCGTTTGCGATGCCATGGATCAGAACTCCTGCCAGTCGCCTGGCCTGCATGCCCGGTCGGCCTGCCCGCGTTGTCGGGAAAGGCGAGTACGCAAGGAAGGTCGGCAACGCTGCCGGCATGTGGAAAAAAACCGCGCCATCGCGGTGGCAACGTTCGGCCCCAATCGGCGCTGATGCCAGGCGTGGCGCTGGCTGGCTTCTCGACACGTCGGCCGGCCGGTGCGTCCGTTCCGGATAGCATGTCGCGCCAGCAACGACTCACTCCGCCACCACGCCCCAGGCGTGATCATGTCCGCCATGAACAGCAGTCACCAGATCACCGCGCGAACGATCACGGTCACCCCGGCAACTACAGCATCTGCCGGCAGCGAGGTCGTGGTGCAGTTGTCGGCCAGCCCGGACCCGCGCTGGCAGGCGTGTTTCCATTTCATCGTGCAAGGCCGTGATGGCTTCTTCCTGCAGGGCAGGCCGGTGTTCGACAACGCGAGCTTTCATGCAGTCTTGCGTGCCGGGCAATCCGAGGCGTTTCGCCAGGAGCTGCCGGACCTGCTGATATCTGCCAGCGCGCTCGCGCGCGCCCAGGTGAACAAGGACGCAGCGCGATAAGCGGACTGCTTCACCCGCACGAGGCGCTCGGCGAGTTGTCGTGGATGGGAGCACGTGTGATCAGCCTGTAACAAGCGAGGTTACGGCGCGGCTGCTTTTTTGCGGGAAGTGCGCAACGGACGCCCCGGCATGGCCTGCAGTTTTTCCACCGTGCCGGCGGCCGCCCGCATGCCGTGGGTCTGGATGCCGGCCATCATCGGGCGCATGTCGTAGGCCAGCCAGCAGTCGATCGCAGGGGACCAGTTCGCGCGTGGCGAGCCGGTGCGATGAGGCACCAGCGCTGCCACGGAGCCGGCGCTGTGGGTAGTGCACATGTCCAGGCGCCTGGCTGCCCCGAAGGTGCGCGCCTGCGTGGACGTCATATGCGACAGGTATCCGGATGGGTGGCTTGTGTTGAAGGGGTAGGGCGCTGCGTCCGGCTTGGGCGCGCCAGCCTGCGCAGCGACCAGCGTGGACGCGTTATCGCCTGGACAGATCCACCACCGAGGTGCAGACAGCGCTGCGAAAGCGCCTGGTCGATAAACCGATCAACGCATCGATGGCAGGCGCGCTTGCGCGTCCTCGAATACGCTGGTTCGGGAACGTGCCGCCGGGTCATGACGTCGGTAAACCGCCTCGCGCTCAGGGATGCATGCCGCGATGAGGCAAGGCCCGCTTGCACAGCTCACGGCTGCAGATGCCGGGCCAGCCGCGCGCCGAGCACTCGGTTCGCTCACACGCGCAACATCCGCCTGGCCAGGCGGCGGCCGGACGCGGCGTCGGCTTGGTCGGCACAAGCGCCCAGGAGCGGGCGGCGCAGATGGGGCGGCGGCAGGCAGATCAGCACGCACGGCGTTTTTGCCAGCGCCGACTGCAGCGAGGAGCGCCAGACGCCCCGGCGGACGACGGCGTCGTGTTCGACCACCAGCACATCGGCGCAGGCGCGTTTGAGCAGGCCGGCGATCTCGCGCCGCGGATTGCCGACGGCCACGTGGATGCGCACGCGCAGGTCCTCGTCGGGCAGTTGCTGGACCAGGTCGCCGAGCCAGCTGGCGGCCGCGTCTTCGCTCAGCGGCTTGTCGTTGAACAGGCTGTCCACCAGCAGGCCTTCGCTGATTTCCGGCACGACGTGCAGCAGATGCAGGTCGGCGCCGCGGCGACGCGCCAGGGCGGCCGCATCGCGCAGCGATTCCAGGCTGGTTTCGCGGCCGGTGATCCAGCAGGCGACGTGGCCGCCGACGGCGCCATCGCGCGGGATCGCATCGGCGTAGGGCAGGGTGAGCATCGGCGTGGCCACGCGCTGCAGCACGCGCGCGCGCAGCGACACATGCAGCGGGCGCGGCAGGCCGGTGCGCTCGGACGGCGGCATGATCAGCAGCGCGTCGTCGCGGCTGCGGCAGAACGAGACGATGCCGGCAGCGGCGGGGCCGCCGGCAAGTGCACGCTCGCAGCCCGGGTAGTTGGAAGCCTCGGCAAAGAACGCATCCAGCGACTGCTGGGCCTGCGCACGCTTCCCCTTGGCGTGCACGTGCAGGATGGTCAGGCGTGCGCGCAGGCGGTCCACCAGTTGCGCCACGGTCGGGATGGCGGCATGGCAGGTCTCGGAAAAATTGGTGGCAAAGATCAGGTGGGTGGGGGTGGTCTGCATGGCTGGCTCCGTGGTCAGTAGATGAAACCGTCGATGGCGCGCACTTCGCGCAGCGGTACGCGCTGGCCCAGCATTTCGCGCAGGGTGAGTTCGATGCCGCGCGACAGCGCGGTCATCGGGGTGTCGTGCACGGTGTTCTCGAACGGGTCTTCGATGGCGCTGCTGGCGCTGTCGATGGCGATCAGGGTGAAGCTGATCAGCACCGAGGCGATCGGCATGGCCAGGCCCATGCCGGCGATCAGGCCCAGCGGCACCAGCCAGCAATACATGTTCACCAGGGTGCGCGGCAGCGAGGAGAACTGCCGCGGCAGCGGGGTGTTCTTGATGCGTTCGCAGGCGCCCTGGATATTGGCCAGCGTGGTGAGGTTGGCGTCCAGCGACGACCAGCGCAGGCTGTCGAGCATGCCCCAGTCGCGCGCCTGCTGCAGTTGCTGGCCCAGCCGCAGGGTCAGCGCGTTGGGGATGTTGGCGTAGCCGCGCAGGTCGTCGGCGCGTGCCTGGCCGAGCAGCCCGGCCAGCTCGGGGAACGGGTTCTGGCGACGCAGATGGCAGCGCAAGGCGTGCACGAAGGCGACCTGGTGCACCACGATATCGTCGCGCAGTGCGGCCTGGCGCGGGTCGGCCGGGTCCACATCCAGCGCGGTCAGGGCCTGGCGTGCGATAGCGCGCGAGGTGTTCACCAGCGCGCCCCAGAGTTGCCGCGCCTCCCACCAGCGGCCATAGGCCGCATTGGCGCGGAACGCCAGGAAAATGGTGAGCGCCGAGCCGAGCTGGGCCAGCGGCAAGGCTTCGATCGACAGCCACTGCCAGCCGAAGAAGGTGTAGAGCACGGCCACAGCGCAGTCAAACGCCAGCAACACCAGCAGGCGCTTGTAGGTCTTGGGCCAGATGCGTCGTAACGGGAACGTATCGCGGGTGATCATGGGAGAGGCAGCATCGACGTGGGGTGGATGCATTACACCCAGCCTCCACGGTCGTGTCTGCCATCCTTGCGCCAGCGTTGGACAGTGCACGCACCGTCCGAACGATGCGGCCGGGCTATCTTTCGATAGGGTGAAATCCGCAGCCCTGGCCACGATGCTGTGGCATCAACCACCGCAACAAAGGAGCGGCGTTGCAGCGCAGGTGCATGGGTAGGCAATGGACAGACTGAGACTGCCATTCAAGTGGCGCGGGCAGGTGGTCAAGCTCAATCGCGGCCCGACACTGTGGGCGTCGCTGGCGATGCTGGCCTCGCTGGTGTGGGCGGAGTGGTACTCGCACCTGGGCGTATCGCTGGGGCTGCTGTACATCCTGCCGGTGGTGCTGGCGGCCACGGTGTTGTCGCGGCGCGATATCGTCATCGCCGCGATCGCCTGCGCGGTGCTGCGCGGCCTGTTCGTCACCGACGAGACCCTGGTCGAACAGGCACTGCGCTTTTTCATGGCGACGATTGCCTATGCCGGCTGCGGGCTGCTCGTGGCCGAAATCAGCCGCACCCGCCGGGTGATCCTGGCCCATTACGTGCAGCTACGTGCCGAACAGCGGCTGCGCCGGCGGCTGGAGCGGCAATTGCGGCTGCTTGCCGAGAGCAGCCCGGCGGCCTTGCTGACCGTGGCCGGCGACGGCCGCATCGTGGCGGCCAATCGCGCCGCGCACGAGATCCTGGACATGGCCGAGGAGGGCGGGCTGGAAGGCCGCGCGGTGCGCGAGTTCCTGCCGCTGCTGGACGATGCGCTGAGCATGAGCGCCAACCTGGATGGCATGCGCACCTCCGCCAGCACCTGGGGCTGCCGCAGCGATGGCAGCCGCTTCCCGGCCACCACCTGGTTCTCGGTCTACGAAGACAGCGCCGAGCGTCACCTGGCCGCCATCCTGGTCGATACCAGCGAGGAAGTGCGCGCGCGCGAATCTGCGCACTTCGACGATGTGCTGAAGAACAATCGCCTGCTGGCCGGCGCGGTGTCGCACGAGATCCGCAACCTGTGTTCGGCGGCGGGCGTGGTCACCTCCAACCTGGCGCGGCATCCGGCCATTGGCGCTGATCCGGATCTGGCCGCGTTGCGTAGCCTGGTGGCGGCATTGATGGAGCTGGCGTCCTTCAACCTGCGTCGGCAGCTGCCCGACGACGCGCATGAAACGCGGCTGCAGACGCTGTGCAGCGAGCTGGATGTGATCATCCGTTCGGACTGGGAGGACGTCGAGGGCCAACTGGTGATCCAGATCCCGGCCGACTTCCCCTCGGTGCACGGCGACCGCCATGCATTGCTGCAGGTGCTGCTCAATCTGGCGCGCAATTCGCTACGCTCGGTGCAGGCGCTGCCACCGCAACGTCGCCAGTTGATCGTCAGTGCGCGCCTGGAGCAGGAGCGCGCAGTGCTGGGCGTGCGCGACACCGGGCCCGGCATCATCGAGCCGGGCCGCCTGTTCCAGCCGTTCCGCAGCGACAGCGACGGTTCCGGGCTGGGGCTGTACATCTCGCGTGCGCTGATGGCCAACCAGGGCGGTCTGCTGCGTTACGCGCCCGGCGGCGAAGGCGCCTGTTTCGAGCTGCATCTGCCGCTGGCGCACGCTCCATATGCGGAGGCGCTGGATGGATGAGTCGCGGCGCGCACCGGTGCGCCTCTACCTGCTGGACGACCACACGCTGTTCCGCGAGGGCCTGCTGCGCCTGCTCGGTGCCGACGCCCGCTTCGAGGTGGTCGGGCAGTCCGGCGCATTGGCGCAGGCCATCGTACAGATCGCCTCGCTGATGCCGGACGTGGTCATCCTTGACTACGACATGGGCGAGTACAACGCGCTGGACTACATGCGGCGCCAGGCCGGGCAGGCGCGCCGTCCGGCCACGCTGGTCGTTACCGCCGGCCTGCCCGAGCGCGATGCACTTGCCTTGATCCGGCTCGGGGTGTCCGGTATCTGCCGCAAGGATGTCTCCACCGATGAACTGATCGACAGCATCCATGCGGTGGCGATGGGCCGGGTGCTGATCGACCAGCGTTATCTGCAATCGCTGGTCGCACAGGGCACCCAGGAAAGCCGGCCCAGTTTCACCGACCGTGAGCGCGAAGTGCTGCGTGGCCTGCTGCGCGGGCAGTCCAACAAGTTGATCGCGCGCCAGCTCGGCAGTTCGGAAAGCGCCATCAAGGCGACCTTCCAGCAGCTGTTCAACAAGCTCGACGTGCGCTCGCGCAGCCAGTTGGTGATGGTGATCCTGCAGGATTATCGCGACCTGGTGTGAGGTGTCGTGGTCCATTGAAGCCATCGGGCGAGCGATGCAGGTGCACACGCTTATCCGCTGAACCCGATGCAGTTGCAGCGGCACGCTGACAGATAGGGCGTGCGACAAGGCCGCATGTGTGACGCTGATCTGCCCCCTTGCAGGCATGCCGATCGGAATGCGACAGGCGGTGTTCGCGGACAAGCGCCACGCCTCACGTCGTCACACGATGTCGGACTCATCTGCACGAGGCATGGACAAAGCGCCGGTCATCATGCGCGCCTGATGGAGAGAGGTGTTACATGGCCAAGCCCACGCTGTTCTTCCTGCACGCCCTTGGGTCCAGCAGCAACGAGTGGTCTGGCGTGATCCAGCGACTGGAGGCGCGTTTCGATTGTGTGGCACTCGATATTCCCGGCTTCGGAGACGCGCCGCCGCTGCAGCAGGTCGACACCGCCGCACTGGTGGCCTGGTTTGTCGGAGAAGTGGTCCGGCGGCAACCGACCTGCTGGTTTGCGGTCGGACACAGCATGGGCGGAAAGATCGCCACCCTGGCAGCGGCGCAGGCGCGCGAGGGCGTGGCCGGGCTCGCCGGCCTGGCCGGCGTGATCCTGGTCGCGGCGTCGCCGCCGGCGCCGGAGCCGATGGAGGAGTCACGCCGACAGACCATGCTGGCCTGGTTCGAAAAGGGCCATCCCACCCGACAAGAAGCCGAGCAGTTCATCGACGACAACTGTGCTGCGAAGTTGCCTGAGCCTGTGAGGGACGCGGCTGTAAACGATGCGCTGCGAACCAGTGCAAAAGCATGGATCGCCTGGCTTGCGCACGCCAGTCGTGAGGACTGCAGTGCCCAGGCCGGCTGCATGCACGTGCCGGCGTTGATCCTCGCCGGCAGTGAGGATGGCGACCTCGGCGAAGCCGCGCAAACAACGCTGAACGCGCCGCATTATCACGATGCGCGCCTCGCCGTCGTGGCCGATGCCGCGCACCTGATCCCCTACGAACAACCGCAACACCTGGCCCAGCTGATCGCAGCGCATGTGGAGCGCAGCATGGACACGTGCCTGCCCGATGACTTCGTCAGGCTGCTCAATGCAGACCGGGTTGCCCCGCGCATGCGCAAGCTGCTGCTCAGCCGGCATGCCGGCCCAGCCGCAGATGCGCAAGGCGTGCTGAGTCAGCATCAACTGGAGATACTCGGCGCAGTGGTTGCGCGTGTATTGGATGGCGCCAGCGATGCGCGCGCGATTGCACGTCGGATCGACGTCCAGCTTGCCGAAGGCGCAGGAGATGGTTGGCGCCATGCCGCGTTGCCAGCCGATCGGCTGGCGATGCCGCTGGGGCTCGACACGCTCGACGCGCTGAGCAATGGCTTCGCTGGCCTGCCTGCGGAAACTCAGGACCATTGGCTGCGCGAGGTGTCGCGCGCGACGGCTGGCGATTGCCCGGCGCATGGGCTGGACGCAGCGCAGCTGGCGCACTGGTTCGAGGACGTGCGCGCCGAAGCCGTGCGGACCTGGGTCAGCCTTCCCGCCACGATGGCCGCATTGGGATACGACGGCTTTGCGGTGGGCGGTGTCGGTATCGACAGCCTGGGCTATCAGCACACCGCAGCCGACCGGCAGGAAGCCTGGCAGCTTCCCGCCGAAGGCCTGCGATGAGCCCGGGCATTCACGACGCTGCAGTCGATGTGGTGGTGGTAGGCAGCGGGGCAGGCGGCGGCCCGCTGGCCGCACGGCTTGCACAGGCAGGTCTGTCGGTGGTGGTGCTGGAGGCGGGTGCGGCCTTCAGCCCTGCGTCCCATCTGCCCGATGAACTGACCACCGGCATCTACTGGATGGAGGAGCGCCTGAGCGGCGGGCAGACGCCCACTGCATTCGGCGCCAACAATTCCGGTTCTGGCCTGGGTGGTTCGACCCTGCACTGGGGCGCCTTCTGCCCGCGTCCGGACAAGCGCGATCTGAGCCTGTCGACGCACACCGGGCAGCGCGGCATGGACTGGCCGATCGCGCATGAAGAGTTGCTGTCCTATATCCGCCGCGTCGAGGACTTCATCGGCGTCTCCGGGCCGGCGCACTATCCATGGGATCCCGAGCGCAGCTACGCCTATGCGCCGCCGCAGCGCAATGCCTCGGCCAACGCGATGGAGCGCGGTTGCCGCACGCTCGGCATCACCGCCACCGATGCGCCTGCCGCGTTGGTGACCAGGGCGCATGCGCAGCCGCACTACGGCATGCGCGCGGCCTGCAACAACTGCGGCGCCTGTCATCAAGGTTGCAGCAATGGCGCCAAGGTGAGCGTCGATACCACCTGGCTGCCGTTGGCGCGCGCGCACGGTGCCCAGTTGCGACCCGGTTGCCGAGTCATCGACATCGAGCGCGACGCCCGTGGCATGGTCAGCGCGGTGGTCTATCAACAGGACGGACGCGAACTGCGCCAGCGTTGCGCAAGCCTGTTCCTGTGCGCAGGCGGCGTGGAAACACCGCGCTTGCTGCTCAACCTGGGGCTGGCCAACTCCAGCGGTCAGGTCGGGCGCAATTTCATGGCACATGTGGCCACCCAGGTGTGGGGAGAGTTCGACGCGGACATGCGCATGAACCGTGGCTACCCCTCGTCGCTGATCACCGAAGACATGCTGCGCCCGGCCAATGCCGACTTCATCGGAGGCTATCTGGTGCAGAGCCTGGGCGTGCAGCCGATCACCCTGGCCAACACCCTGGCACGTGGCGCAGGCCTGTGGGGGAGGGAGCTCGTCTCGACCATGGCGCGCTACAACCGCCTGGCTGGCATCGGCATCAACGGCGAATGCCTGCCGCAGGACGCCAACCGGCTGACCCTGTCCGATGAGTGCGATGCCTTCGGCCAGCGCAAGGCGCGTATCGACTTCAGCTACGGACCCAACGAACGCGCGATCGACGCCCACGCGCGCGCATCGCTGCACGCAATCTGGGAGGCGGCAGGTGCGCAACGCATCTTCGCCGCCGCCCGCTCCGCACACACGTTGGGCACCTGCCGCATGGGCACCGATCCGGAGCAGGCCGTGGTGGACCGGACGGCCGCGCATTCGATATCGCCAACCTCTACATCTGCGACAACTCGATTTTTCCAAGTGCACTGGCAGCCAATCCCGCGCTGACGCAGATGGCACTTGGCCTGCGCACGGCGGAGCGCTTTCTCGCCCGCTAGTGGCGCGCCTACCACCACCTCTCTCTACCACCAGGAGTTCAGCATGGATCTCGGAATCAACCATCGGATCGCCCTCATCAGTGGCGGCGACTCGGGAATGGGCAAGGAGACTGCGCGGCAGCTGCTCGAAGCCGGCGTGCGCGTGGCGATCACCGATCTTCCGGACGGCACGCTCGACCAGGCAGTAGCGGAGCTGTCGGGCCTGGGGCAGATCATCGCCATCGAGGGCGATGTCACGCGCGAGCAGGACGTCGCCGCCATCTGGACACAGGTGCGCGAACAACTGGGCGACCCCGACATCTACATCAACGCAGCGGGTGTCACCGGCGCAACCGGCGACTTCCTGGAGGTCAGCGACGCCGGCTGGCTCGAAACGCTGGACATCAACCTGATGGGCGCAGTGCGCATGTGCCGCCAGGCCATTCCCGCGATGCGCCGCAACCAATGGGGCCGGATCGTGCTGTTCGCCTCGGAAGACGCAGTGCAGCCTTACGTGGACGAGCTGGCTTATTGCGCATCGAAGGCAGGAATTCTGAGCTTGGCCAAGGGTTTGTCCAAGGCCTACGGACCGGACAACGTGCTGGTCAATACGGTGTCGCCCGCCTTCATCGCAACCCCGATGACCGACAAGATGATGCAAAAGCGCGCCAGCGAAAACGGAACCACGTTCGAGCAGGCGATCGAATCGTTCCTGGACGAAGAGCGTCCCGGCATGGTGCTCAAGCGACGCGGCCGCCCGGAAGAAGTGGCCTCGGCGGTCGCCTTCCTGTGCTCCGAGCGCGCCAGCTTCATCAACGGCGCCGGGATCCGGGTGGATTCGGGGTCTGTCTTTACCATCGCGGGTTGACGCGTCTGCTGGTTGCATTGATGCAGAACCCGTCAATGCATCAGCGAAAGAGCCTGCTTGATCGCGGGGCGCATTCTGCGATCAAGTCATTTGACATAGCTTTTAGAGAGGTCTGAACCACGACGTCTGAGAACGCCGGATGCGGCATCGTTACGGCGAATCGCGTCAGTATCTTTGGATTTTGCGCCATTTCTAGCGTTTTCGCGGAAAAATCATTGGTATAGGTGCACACTTCTGAAGGCAGCCAGTCACTGATTTCGTCTCAGCCACAGGTTCGATAGCGCAAATAGAGGTACTGCCTGCGCGTTGTTCTGGGACGGGCTGCGATAGGGGACCTCAAGGGAAATTAGCGCCGGCTCTTGCCCACAAAGGCCAGCGATTTGACCCACTCTGCATCGCGCTTCTGCGTCATAACGCGCTGCTGGCGGTAATGTCGTTCGGCGCGGTCCTGTAACCAGGTGACGTAGCGGCGCACGACGTGTTCGTTCGCCAGCCGGGCAGGTACCGAGCGGCCAAGCAGGACTTGATGCGCAGCAGGGGCAAAGCGTTGGAACAGATCGTCTTCCACGCTGACGATGGCCTCGGTGCTTCCGGGATCTCCCTGGCGCGCGCAACGCCCGAACAGCTGTCGGTCCACCCGCGCAGATTCGTGGAATTCGGTAAGGATGACATGAAGTCCACCAGCGGCCTCGGCCTCCTTCGAACTAGATCCGCAGTACCGATCATGGCTGTTGTCTCAGGCTGTGCCCCATGTATGGGCTGCAACGTTTTCCCTCCATCTTGATAAAGGCGAGGGCACAGCAATCGCGACAGCAGATGCTGCGGCTGGCGTGGTGAAAAGGCTAAAGGATAAACCTGTGCTTCCTCCAGAGGAGGTTGTTGCCAAGTCGGGCTTCGTCTTTTCCTTCGACGATTTTCGGGGCTGGTACCGCGTCACTCATCGATTGCAACAGTCCAGTGGCTCGATCTACCGAGAGCCCACTGATACTGAGATCGAGCAAGCCTTCGAGAGCTACCAACAAAGCCGCAGTGACTTCTACTAAGGTCTGGGAACACCGGACCGACATTGGTATGCCATCTTGGCGAATCCGAAGCAGCTTTTCCTTCCTTCCATTTTGGAGTAAAACATGGCCAAGCTCGATCCCCGTGTTTCCGAATTTGAGTCGACCGAAGCCGCCGAGGACTACGACTGGTGGTTCCGGGCGAAGATCGAGCGCGCCGTGGCCGACACGCGGCCGACGATTTCGCACGACCAAGTGATGGCGCGCACACGCTGCGATCGAAGCCGCCGCGAAGCGATAGAAGCTCGCTGATGAACCAGGTCCAGAGCTGCAGGAACTTGTCATCCTATGGAACAGCGCTGCTGGAACTTAAGGTCCAGATTTCAGTACTGGCGGTTGTTCTGGTCAACTCCGGGGCGTTTTTTCCGTCGTTCCATCAAAGCTGTGGCGACTTGTCCAGGCTCCGAGAAATGTGCGGCGTATGTCCGCGGCAAATGGGGTGTATGCCTGCGGGAACGGGGGCATTTCCTGCGCGGCAATCATCCGCTTCCTGTGGAAGGGACCAGCAGTGATAGGCCGCCAGGGTGCACAGGAGCGTCAACACAGCCAATTTCGCATAATGTATATTATGTAAAAACCAACTTGGCGCCCGACTACCTCACAGTCCCATTGTCTTCCTGTAACTCCCGTTTGAACGGCACATCCGGCGGCGGTCTGGCTGTAGCGGGTTGATCGTTGAGATTCGGGTCGCTCAGGCCGCAGCCGCCGCCGAACTGCAGCAACGACACCACGCAACTGATCTTGGTGGTCGTGCCCGGGATCGGGATTTCGATCTTCTTCAGGCCGCGCCGCACCCATTCCTGCAGCAGCGACTGGTTCGGCATCCAGTACTTGTCCAGCGAGGTCGGCGTATAGCCGTACGGCGGACGTTTGAGCCAGGTGCCGCCCTGGGCGATCTGGTCGCGGGTCCAGGTATCGGTTTCGCTGCCTGGCGGTCCGCGATCACCGGCGCCGTCGCCGGCCCCGGCGGCGACGTGAACGCTGCCATCTGCATTGAACATGCCATTGCGCGCTCCATTTGCGCCTGTGGTTTCGCCGCTGCGACGACGGTCGGATTTGCTCCAGTCGTCTGCATTGGCCGCAGCATCCCAGCCCCCGCTGCGATCTGCTGGCGCCGGGCCGGCATTGCTGGTCGCCGGCCTGGCTGCGGATGAGGCTGCCGCCGCAGTGCTGCTGGATTGCGCCGATCGCGCCGGGTTCGCCTGTGCCTGATTGGGCTGCGTGGAGGCCGCCGATGGTTGCGTTGCCGCAGCTACCGACGTCGACGGTGGCGGCGCTGGAGTCGCCGGCGTCTGCTGGGCTGGCGCGGCCGGTACCGGCTGGGGCGCCGCGTCCGGCACGCTTGGCAACTCGGCCGTTCGAATGGCCACATCAGGCATGCGCACCGTCGGTGTGATCTCGCGGCTGCGCACCGATGGCGCAACGACCTGGGGCCGGTCCGGCACGACGATTTCCCGCTCGCGTACCGTCGGCGCGTTGGCAGCGCGCATCGCGACGGTCGCTGCGGGACGCTGCAATTCGCGCAGCTGCGGCTGCTCGGTCACGATCTGGACATCGCGCTGACGCACCTCGATCTGCGGTGCGGCCGGCGCGACCGGACGCGGCGCCAGCGTGATCGTCGGCGGTGGCGGCACGACAAAGTCGTTCGTGGCCACCGGTGTTTCGGTGACCTGCAGCGGCGATTCGATCGTGACCGGCGGCACCTGCACGGTCACGCGTGGTACCTCCGGCGCCACCGGTTCGCTGGCAGCGGCAGCCACCGGTTCCGGCGCAATGTCCTGGGCCTGGGCAGTGCTTGAAGGAGGATCGACGGACTCGACAGGCGCAGGCACCGGCGGCGCTGCGCTCGACGCGTTCGGCTTGCCGGTCGCAGCGGACGTAGCAGATGCACCGGACTGCGGCGCCGAAGCCGCATCGCCCGAGGCGGCCTGCGCAGCCTCAGCGGGCTGCCCTTGCCCACCGCCCTGCTCTGCCGCACCGTCGCCGATGAAGGTCATGCGCACCCGCGATTCGTCGCCGGTCCTGGTGTCATCCGGCGCCCAGCGCACCGTGACGACCCAGATCAGCAGTGCGATGAAACCAAGATGGATCAACAGGCTGCCGAGCAGCGCCAGCCAGTGTTGTGGTCGCTGGTCTTTCGGCCGCGGCTCCCAATGCTGCCACCACAGGCTGCGAAATGCCTGGAACGGCGACAACCCCGACGCCATGCCAGCACCTGCAGGCCGCGCGGGCCGTGCCAGCAGCACGCCCATTACCTGGTCGTCGTTGAACGCAGCCGCCGGCCCGATGCGGCTGCTCATCCAGGTTGCCCAGCCGTAAGGCAGGCCAGTGCGCCGATCGAGGATGAGCTTGCCCGGCATGCGCGCGCGCAGTGCCTGCAGCAGATCGGCGGCCGTGGTCACCGGTGGCGCGGAATCAGGCCGCGCTGTCGCGCGGGATATACGGCGCGTCGCCGGTGGCGTGGTCGGTCGCGTCGCGCACCGCAATCACGCCGGGCACGCGCCCCATCAGGGTCTTCTCGATGCCCTGCTTCAAGGTCACATCGGCCATGCCACAGCCGTGGCAACCGCCGCCGAAGCGCAGCAGCACGACACCCTCTGCCGAGACCTCCTGCACCGCCACACGGCCGCCATGCGATGCCAGCTGCGGGTTGATCTCGTTCTCCACCACCCAGCGCACGCGTTCGACCATCGATGCGGACTCGGCCGGCGCTTCGCCCTTGATCTTGGGCGCCTTGATGGTGAGCTGCTGGTTGCCGGTGGACTGGGTGACGTAGTCGATCTCGGCGCCGTCCACCCAGGGCACGCTGGCGGCGACGATATATAAGGTGAAGCCGTTGCAGTCGATCGCCCATTCGTCGCCGCTCAGGTCCGCCGGTTCGGCGAACTCCAGCCGGGCGTCGGCGCGCGGGGTGCCCGCGTCCACCGCGCTCAGGCGCACGCCCATGCCGGGCACGCCCTCGCGTTCGATGAGCTTGCGGAAATAGGTTTGGGCTTTGTCGGATATCTGGATCATGCGGGTTATTCTACCGCTCAATGCGCCTGCGCTCATGGAACACCGTGATCCTGAGTGAACGCGCTGTCCGCCACCCCTGCGAGACTGTCATGACCGATCTGATTCCCCTGGAACAGGCCCATTGCCTGCCGCGCAAGGGCAGCGACCACAAGCTTGGCGAAGCGCGTCTGGCCGAGCTGCTGCCGCAGGTGCCGGGCTGGGAGCTGGCCGACGTGGGCACGGCGATCACCCGCACATTCCGCTTTGCCGACTATTACCGCACGCTCGCCTTCGTCAACGCGCTGGCCTGGATCGCCCACCGCGAAGACCACCACCCCGACCTGGGCGTGCATTACGACCGCGTGGTGGTGCGCTATTCCACCCACGACGTCGGCGGGCTGAGCGAAAACGACTTCATCTGCGCGGCCAAGGCCGCCCAGCTTTACGATCAAGGAGCCACCCCATGACCCTGTCTCGCGCTGCCCTTGCCGGCCTGTTCCTTGCCGTCGGCATCAGCGGGTGTGGCAAGTCGTCGCAGCAGCCTGCCGCGCCGGCGGTGGCACCGACCGAACTGGCCGCCTTGAAGACCCCGCCGCCGGAATACTCGCCGCAGCTGGCCTGTGCCGGCATCGGCGGCACCTCCGTGCTTCGGGTCGTGGTCGGTGTCGAGGGCACCCCGACCGACGTCTCGGTATCGCAAAGCAGCGGTCAGCCGGTGCTGGACGAAGCCGCGCAAAGCCGCGTGCGCGAATGGAAATTCCGGGCCGCCACGCGCAATGGCCAGGCAGTGCCGCAGACGATCCAGGTGCCGGTCGCGTTCAAGCCGCCGGTGCCGCGCCCGGACGAATGCTTCGCCATCGAAGAGCGTGCGCGTCGAGGCGGCTAAGCCGCCTTTGATGCCTTGCGCGTACGGCCGCGGCAACGCGCCGGCGCGCAGCACGCAAGGCTGAACACGGCGAACCGCCTGCATCGGCTCCAGCTACCCACGGTGCACGCTTGATGCCAGCGTGCACGCGTCAGGGTTATCGCGCCAGACACCACGCGTTCGTCATCCAGGCATGGCCATCCTGCAGCCGCAGTGTGGTCATGCGCAAAGTGCGCAGCAGCAGTCGCCACGCTCCCCGCCGAGTACGTTCTATTCCACGAGGTCGTGCGTCACATGCTCGAAGTGTCATCCCACAATGTCTGGATCGCATTTGCGGTCACGCTGGCCGCTGGCCTGGCGACCGGTCTCGGCAGCCTGATGGTCGTGTTCTCCAGGAAGCCCAACCCGCGCCTGCTGGCATTCGGGCTGGCATTCGCCGGCGGTGCGATGGTGTACGTGTCGCTGTCGGAGATTCTCAACAAGTCGATCGCCTCGTTCTCCAACGCCTACAACGACAAGCTCGGCTTCAGCTTCGGCACGCTGGCATTTCTGGCCGGCATGCTGCTGATCATGGTGATCGACCGCCTGGTGCCCAACCCGCACCAAAGCCTGTCCAGCGACGATCCGCTGTTCCGCGACGACAACCGTGCCTATATCCGCCGGGTCGGCTTGATGACCGCCATCGCCATCACCGCGCACAATTTCCCCGAAGGCCTGGCGACCTTCTTCGCCACGCTGGAAAGCCCCGCGGTCGGCATGCCGCTCGCGTTCGCCATCGCCATCCACAACATTCCCGAGGGCATCGCCATTGCGGTGCCGGTGTACTTCGCCACCCGCAACAAGTTCTACGCCTTTGGCGCCAGCCTGCTCAGCGGACTGGCCGAGCCGATCGGTGCCGGCATCGGCTATCTGGCCTTGTCCAGCGTGCTGTCCGAAGCGGTGTTCGGCACGGTGTTCGGCCTGATTTCCGGGGTGATGGTGTTCCTGGCGCTGGACGAACTGTTGCCGGCGGCCAAGCGCTACGCGCAGGGCCACGAGACGGTCTACGGCCTGGTGGCCGGCATGGGCACGCTGGCGATCAGCCTGGTGTTGTTCCGCTTCGCCACGCCCTAACGCCCGACCGAACCGCAGCCGCAGCGCTGGCACGACCACCGCCACGGCCGCCAGGACACGTAGGCGACGCGCTGGCGGCCACGACCGGGATGTCAGCGTCGCCGTGGCGCAACTGCGGCCTCAGCGCCCCAGCCGGTCCAATGCCTCGGCCAGCTCCGGCGCCAGCGGCGCGCTCAGCACATAGGGCGTCTTGCCGGCATCCAGCGCGAACTCCAGCGAAGCGGCATGCAGGAACAGGCGCTTCAGGCCGAGCTGGTCGCGCAGGCGCTTGTTGACCTCCGCTTCGCCGTACTTGTCATCGCCGGCCACCGGGTGCCCCAGGTGCTGGGCGTGCACGCGGATCTGGTGGGTGCGGCCGGTTTCGATACGGACCTCGCAATACGAGTGCCCGCCACGTCGCTCCAGCAGCTTGAAGTGGCTCAGCGAGGGCTTGCCGATCGCATTGACCTGCACATGCCGCTCGCCGCCCTGGCGCAGCCCGATGTGCAGCGGCGCATCGACCGTCATCACCCCGTCGGGCATGCGGCCGACCAGCAAGGTCAGATAGCGCTTGGTGATGCCGCGACCTTCGACACGGTCGTCCTCGCGCATCAAGGCCTGCAGCTCGGTCAGCGCTGAACGCTTTTTCGCCACGATCAGCAGGCCGGAGGTGTCGCGGTCGAGCCGGTGCACCAGCTCCAGGGTCTGGTTGGGCCGCAGGGCGCGCAGGGTTTCGATGGCGCCGAAGCTGATCCCGCTGCCGCCATGGCTGGCGACCCCGGACGGTTTGTTGAGCGCCAGCAGGCGCGCGTCCTCGAACACGATCGCCGCTTCCAGCCGCGCCAGGAACGATGCCGGTGGCGCCGCTTTGTCGCCCTCCTCGGCCATGCGCACCGGCGGGATTCGCACTTCCTCGCCACCCTCGAGCTTGCGCTCGGCCTTGGCCCGCCCGCCGTTCACGCGCACCTGTCCGCTGCGCACCAGCTTGTAGATCAGGCTGCGTGGCGCGCCCTTGAGCTGGCCGAGCAGGAAATTGTCCAGCCGCTGCCCAGCACGGTCTTCCGGAACTTTGAGAATGCGCACGCCCACACGGTCGGTGGGCGGCTTGGGGGTCTGGGGGTCGGTCATCCGGCTGTTTATTCTGTTACACTCGGCGAGCGAGATAAGGGTTTGATTTCGTTGGAAGTTGATTGGCCAGAAGCCTGCCTTCCGATGATTCCGGCACAGTGCGCGACCACCGCCCCCGGGGCGGCCATGTTAGCGGCTCACCGGCCTGCCCGGCCATCGCCGGCGGTTTTTGACCGTCGCGCTGAACATGTCCCGTGCGCTGCCCCGGTTCGTCCGGACGCGGCTGCCGGCCCTGAAACACCTATAAAACTTAAGACAAGCGCTCCCGCGGCCTGCCGTGGTGTTGCAGCGCTGGAAACCCTGGTCAGGCCTGTCCGCGCGTTGCGCGAAGGGCCGACAAGCTGTTCCAGAGGCGAAACGTCACGGCGTTCCGCGCGGTAGAGCGCGAGAGGAACGCAACAATGAAGCGAATGCTGATCAACGCAACGCAGGCCGAAGAGCTGCGCGTGGCGATTGTGGACGGCCAGACCCTGTACGACATCGACATCGAACAGCCGTCCAAGGAACAAAAGAAGTCCAACATCTACAAGGGCCGTATCACCCGGCTCGAGCCCTCCCTGGAGGCGGCGTTCGTCGACTATGGCGCCGAGCGTCATGGCTTCCTGCCGCTGAAGGAAATCTCCCGCGACTATTTCCAGGCTGGTGTCGACCACAACAAGTCGACCATCCGCGAGTTGCTGCGCGAGGGCCAGGAAATCGTGGTGCAGGTCGACAAGGAAGAGCGTGGCAACAAGGGCGCCGCCCTGACCACGTTCATCTCGCTGGCCGGGCGCTACATGGTGCTGATGCCCAATTCGCCCAGCGCCGGTGGCGTCTCGCGCCGGATCGAGGGCGAAGACCGTGCCGCGCTGAAGGAAGCGCTGGACAAGCTCGACATCCCCGACGACATGGGCGTGATCATCCGCACCGCGGGTGTCGGCCGTGACGCCGAAGAACTGCAGTGGGATCTGGACTACCTGCTGCAGACCTGGAAGGCGATCGCCGAGGCGGCGCTGAGCAAGCCGGCCGCGTTCCTGATCTACCAGGAATCGCGCCTGATCATCCGTGCGCTGCGCGACTACCTGCGCGCCGACATCGGCGAAATCCTGGTCGATACGCCGGAGCTGTATGCCGACGCCCAGGAATTCATGCAGCAGGTGATGCCGCAGAGCCTGCGCAAGCTCAAGCACTACACCGACGACATTCCGCTGTTCAACCGCTTCCAGATCGAATCGCAGATCGAAGGCGCCTACGAGCGCAACGTGCGCCTGCCGTCGGGCGGCTCGATCGTGGTCGACCAGACCGAAGCATTGACCGCCGTCGACGTGAACTCCTCGCGCGCCACCAAGGGCAGCGACATCGAAGAAACTGCCTTCCAGACCAATCTGGAAGCGGCCGAGGAAGTGGCCCGCCAGTTGCGCCTGCGTGACCTGGGCGGCCTGGTGGTGATCGACTTCATCGACATGTCCTCGACCAAGCACCAGCGCGAAGTGGAAAACAAGCTGCAGAACGCGCTCAAGTACGACCGCGCACGCGTGCAGCTGGGCCGCATCTCGCGCTTCGGCCTGATGGAAATGAGCCGCCAGCGCCTGCGCCCGAGCCTGGGCGAATCCAGCCAGATCGTCTGCCCGCGTTGCGATGGCCATGGCCGCATGCGCAGCGTCGAGTCGCTGTCGCTGTCGATCATCCGCGTGGCCGAGGAGCACGCCATGAAGGAAAACACCGGACAGGTGCTGGTCCAGGCCCCGGTGGAGATCGCCAACTACCTGCTCAACGAAAAGCGCAGCGCGCTGCGTGAGATCGAGCAGCGCCACGAGTCGCCGATCATCATCGTCGCCGACGAACAGCTGCACACCCCGCACTACGAAGTCACGCGGTTGCGTGAGAACGAACTGGGTGAAGACAGCGGCAAGCCCAGCTACCAGCGCGGCACCCCGCGCAAGCTGCCGGTGCATGCGCTGACCAAGGCACAGTTGAATATCCCGGCTGCGCCGGCAGTGACCTCGATCAAGCCGAGCCAGCCGGCTCCGCTGCGTGAAGAGGCCCCTGCCCCGGTTGCCGCTGCACCTGCACCGGCTCCGGTCGCGCCACTGCCGCTTCCCGCGCCGGTCACCGGCGTGGTCGGCTGGCTGAAGCGCATCTTCGGTGGCGTCGAGCCGGTTGCGCCTGCGCCCGAGTCGACCCAGCGCCCGCGTCAGAACGATGCCGGCCGCAGCAGCCGTAACGAGCGTGGCGAGCGTGGCGATCGTGGCGGCCAGCGTCGCGACGGCCGCGATGCCCGCAATGGTGGCAACGGCGGCAATCAGCACCGCGGCAATGGCGGTAACGGCAACGGCAATGGCGCCAACAAGGAGCGTCGTGACGAGCGCCGTCAGCCGGCCAACGGCCAGGCGGCGCAAAACGGCGGTCAGGTGCAGCAGGTGCAGGTGCCCAAGCCGCCGCGCAACGAGCCACAGCAACAGCCCAAGCAGCCGCAGCAGGCCCAGCAGCAGAAGCAGAAGCCACAGAACCAGGCACCGCGCCCGCCGCGTGCAGCTGCGCAGCAGCAGGACGGCGCGCCGTCCGAGCGGCAGCAGCGCCCTGCGCGTCAGGAACAAGGCACTGCCTCGGCGCAGACGCTGACCTCCACCGCTGCAACCGCAACGACTGCAACCGTGGTCGCGGCGATTGCCGACACCGCAGCACCGGCAACGCCGGCGGCGGCAGCTGCGGCCCCCCCGGCACATCCGGTCGAGGTCATCGTGACCGAGTCGCATGCCGATCGCGGTACCGACGCAAATGCGGAGGGTCAGGCGCCGGAGGCCGCAGGCGATGATGCGGCAAATGGCGAAGGCGGCAGCCGTCGTCGTCGCGGTCGTCGCGGTGGCCGTCGTCGTCGTCGTGGCGCTGGCGCAAACGGTGAAGGCGGTACCGGCGTCGATGGTCTGGAGACGGACGATCTGGACGGCGACGCCGAAGGCGATCTCGGTGGCGACAACGAGAGCGACGAAGCCGGTGCGCAGGTCCACACCTCGGCGGCCCCGCGCGCCGGTCAACCGGAGTTCGACTTCGACGACGACGCGAGCACGCCCGCGGTATCGGCACGCGCCAAGCCGGAATCCAGCACTCCGGCCGCAGTGAAGCCGCGTCCGGTCCCGAAGGAACGTGCGGAAGCACCGCTGGCAGCCGACACGACGTCGACCACGGCGCCGGTTTCCAATGCCACGCCGTCGTTCGAGCAGCAGGCTGCGACTCCGGCAGTCACCGCAGCCGAGCAGGCACGTGGCGATGCATCGGCGGCCTCTCCGGCACCGGCTGCAACCGCAGCGGCCAGCAATACGGCGCCGGCTGCATCGGCACCGACCGTGCAGGCGTCTTCGGCCGCTGCATCGACGCCCCCGCAAGCGCCGCAGGCTGCGGTTGCTGCGCAGGAATCGGCGATGTCGCCGGCTCAGGCACCGGTTGCCGCGCCGGCTTCGTCGGCTGCCTCGACGCAGGTTGACACCTCGGCTCCGGTCGCGACGCAAGCCGCGGCTCCTGCAGCTCAGCCGGTCGAGCGTGCTGCTCCTTCGGCCGTGCGTTCGCCCGAGCCGGCTGTGCAGTCAACGCCGGTGCCGTCGGCAGCCGCCGACGCTGCAGCGTCGGCGGTTGCTCGGCAGGAACAGGCAGCACCGGTTGCCGCCGCGGCCGCATCGCAAGCGGAGCCGGTGAAAGCCGACGCAGCGCCGGCAGCCGTCAGTGTGCCCAAGCCGGTCGCTGCTGCGCCTTCCAGCGCGCAGGCGGACGTCGTGACATCCAAGCCGCCGCATGCCGAGCCGTCGACGGCGGCAAGCCCGGCCACCGATGTTGCCGCGCCGTCCACCGCCACGGTGCCGCAGACCTCGCCGTCTGCCGACGCTGCGCCGGCACGCAAGCCGTACGCTCCGGTGCAGACCACGCTGCTCGACGCATTGGCTCCGGCCGACGCAACAGCCGCAACCGCGACACCGGCGCAGGCCGAAACGCCGGTGCCGTACAAGGCGCCTGAGCGGCCTGCGGCGGTCGCGCCCGTGCTGTCTGCGGACGCCAACGAGCAGGCTGCCGACAAGCCGAAGCCGACCGTCGTCGTGTCCGAGGCAGCAAAGCCGGCAGATGCAGCGCGCAATGGCGATGACGCGCAGGAGCAGCAGGACGACACCAACAAGCCGCGTGGCGATCACTGATCGTTTCCCAGCCGGTTGAACCCGTCTGCGTGAATCCAGGCGGGTAATGTCAGATAACGCGGCCTTCGGGCCGCCTTGTTTTTGTGTGCGGCCTGGTCATGCCGATACGGGATGCCCAGGCTTGCAGGGATCGCGGCGAAACGGCTGCCGCGCTCGCAATCGCGCTTGTCCCAGGCGCTGTTTCCCGTCGCATCAACGCGCGACGAGGCGAGCGACAACACGAGTGCCGTCAATGTCGCGACTCAGGCAGAAGCCAGCGCCATCATGGCTCTTCGCCAGAACTGCATCCACGCCAGCAGACCGAGATGTCCGCTGCTGCGCATCGGCAACCGCTCGCCATCGAATGCAGCGGCATCCAGAACGACTCGATCGCCCTGCTCCAATGCCGCGGCGCATTGCACTGTAACGACAGGCCATCAGCGGCAGCCGTCGCAAGCGAAGCATCGCTCGGGCATTGAATGCCAAAGCGAACACGTGCGGTCGCGCACACGCAGGAATTCCTCCGCAGAGCAAAACAGCGTCCAGGCTCTTGTCACTGACTCGTTGTGCAGCGGCATCTGACTGCTGCATCTGCAAGATCGAAACCAGAGGGCGCGGTTTACAAGGTACGCGCAGGATCGGTCAGGCCGTACTGATTGGCCAGACGCGCCAGGGCGATGTTGTCCTGGATGCCGACCTTCTCGAACAGGCGCGCCTTGTGCGTGTTGATGGTCTTGGCACTGAGGTTCAGGCGCTTGGCGATGTCTTCCTGGCGCAGGCCCTGGGTCAGCAACAGGGCGACCTCCAGTTCGCGCGGCGATAGCGCGTCGAAGGGCGAGCTGCCCCCTTCCAGGTTGGACAGGGCCAGATTCTGCGCAATGGTATTGCCGAGATAACGCCGGCCCAGTGCGACTTCGCGCACTGCACGCAGCAACTCCTGCGCATCGCCGCCCTTGCCGACATACCCCGACGCGCCGGCTTCGAGCAGACGCTTGGGCAGTGGACCATCTTCCAGCACCGAGACGATGATGACGCGGGTGCCGTAATCGCCCTTGACGATGCGCTCGGTGATTTCCAGGCCGCTGACACCGGGCAGGTGCAGATCGCAGAGCACGATCTCGGGCTTGAGCTGACGAATCTGCGGCAAGGCCGCCTCCCCGCTCTCCGCCTCTCCCACCACATCGATATCCACTTCCTTGGACAGGATCATCTTCATGCCGGTACGCACGAGTGCATGATCGTCGATCAGAAAAACTCTGATGGTCATCCTTGTTGTCCTCGCTGTGCGGCTGGCTGGTGCAGCCTATCTCCGTGAATAATTCAGGGCAAGCTCGATGCGACGTATTACGTTCGAGTCAGAACGCGTAGCGCCCTGCTGCCGCTTGTCGTGACAGGCATTGGATGCACTATCGCGGCGTGATCGGATGATGCGAGCGCGCCCAGTACGCCAATATCGGGCAATTCACTCGCGCTCGGTCAGATTTTTCCTGCTTCGGTGCTGCGCTCGGCATCCACCAATGGGCGCAATTGCGCATCGAGGGCAACGCGTTCGTCGAACACGAAGCAGCGGCCGTCGTAGCCCTCGCCGCCGACCTCTTCGAAATAGCCGAGGATGCCGCCCTCGAGCTGCAGCACGTTGTCCATGCCGTCGGCCTGCATCCACAGCGCCGCCTTCTCGCAACGAATGCCGCCGGTGCAGAAACTCACCACGGTGGCGTCGGCCAACGTAGCACGGTGTGTTTCCAGCGCCGCCGGCAGGTCGGTGAACTTGTCGATCGGCAGCGTCAACGCGCCCTGGAACGTGCCGTACGCCACTTCCTGGGCATTGCGCGTGTCCAGCAGCACCAGCGGGCGGCCGCGATCGTCGCGCCCTGCCCGCATCCATTCGCGCAGCGTGGCAGGCGTCACCGCCGGCGCACGGCCCTGCAGCGGCGAGGCATCGTGGCGACGAAAGCTGATGATCTCCGGCTTGACCTTCACCTTGAGCCGCGCGAACGGCTGCAACGCGCTCAGGCTGTACTTGATGCGCATCTGCGCAAAGCGCGCGTCCGCCTGCAGCCACGCATAGAACGCGTCGATCTGCTCGGCGTCGCCGGCCAGAAACAGGTTGATCCCCTCTTCGGCCACCAGCACCGATCCCTTCAAGGCCTGCTGCCCGGCGTGTGCCAGGACGCTGTCGGCGAGCGACTGCGGGTCCTGGATGGTGACGAATTGGTAGGCAGCGGTATTGGTGATCATGCGGCCATTTTAAGCCGATGCGGCCGCAGGTGCGATCAGCCGCGCAACAGCAGGAACGGCAGCAGGACCAGCGAGGCGACAACCAGCATCCCGATCAACGTGGCGATCACGAACAACGGCCGCTTGCGCAGCAGCGCGCCGAAGGTGTCGGCCGTGCCGGCAGCGAGCGCATCCTGGCGCTGCGCACGCGCCACGGCGCCGCGCTGAGCCTGATACGCATCCATCAGCGCCTTGGCGCGCGGGTAATCGGCATCGTCGCTGAGCCAGATGCCGCCAGCGGAGATGCCCCAGTTGCTGGGCCGGGTTTCGTAGATCTGCACCAGATGCTCGCGCATCAGCGCCCGCACCTCGTCGGCTTCGTCATCGGGAACATTGCGCAGATTGAGCAGCAGCTTGGCCATGGGCACGATGATACCGGGAGCCAGGTGCGATAATGACGCCCTCCCTTTGCTGGACCATCCCATGCGCCTTCTGTCGACGCTTTGTGCTGCCCTGCTGCTCGCGGGCTGTGCGCCTGCCCTGCCGCCGTCCGGCGGCACCATCGCCACGTTCGAGCGGATCGACCGCAACGTCGGCACCGGTGCCGAAGCCACACCGGGCGCGCTGGTCACCGTGCACTACACCGGCTGGCTGTACGACGAAAAAGCCGCCGACAAGCATGGCAAGAAATTCGACAGCTCGCTCGACCGCGCCGAGCCGTTCCAGTTCGTGCTGGGCGGCCATCAGGTGATCCGCGGCTGGGACGAGGGCGTGGCCGGCATGCGCGTGGGCGGCAAGCGCAGCTTGATGATTCCGCCCGCGTACGGCTATGGCGACAACGGCGCTGGCGGCGTGATCCCGCCCGGCGCATCGCTGGTGTTCGATGTGGAATTGCTCGGCGTGCAGCCGCGCTGAAGGCCTGAACGATGAAGGATGCGAGCAAGCGGCGGCTGGCCATCATCGGCGGTGGGCCGGCCGGCCTGATGGCGGCAGAGGCGGCATGTGCGGCAGGCCTTGCGGTCGCCCTGTACGACGCCAAGGGTTCGGTGGGGCGCAAGTTCCTGATTGCCGGCAAGGGCGGCTTGAACCTCACCCACTCCGATCCGATGCCGTTGTTTGCGCAGCGCTATCGCGAGCGCAGCGAGGCGGTCGCATCGTGGTTGCAGCAGTTCGACGCAGACGCGCTGCGCGCCTGGGCGCGCGACCTGGGCGTGGAGACCTATGTCGGCAGTTCCGGGCGCGTGTTCCCGATGGATCGCAAGGCCGCACCGCTGCTGCGTGGCTGGGTGCGCCGACTCAAGGAACAAGGCGTCGCGTTTCATGTGCAGCATCGCTGGCTTGGCTGGAGCGATGACGGTGGCTTGCGTTTCCACTCGCCCAGCGGTGATGTCGAACGCACCGCAGATGCCGTTGTGCTGGCGCTCGGTGGCGGCAGCTGGCCGCAGCTCGGCTCCGATGGTCTCTGGCAAGGCGTGCTGCAGGAACGCGGCATTGCGGTGGCGCCGCTGGTGCCGGCCAACTGCGGCTTCGACATCGCCTGGAGCGCGCATTTTGTGCAGCGGCATGCCGGCGCGCCGCTCAAGCCCGTGGTCGCGTACTGGCAGGATCGCAGCGGCACACCGCAGCAGTTGCAGGGCGAGTGCGTTGCGACGTCCACCGGCATCGAGGGCAGCCTGATCTATGCGCTGGCTGCGGATCTGCGCGCGCAGATCGATGCCGATGGCGCAGCCGAGCTTGGCCTGGACCTGCTCCCGGGACGCTCGCTGGAACGCGTCAGCGCCGAGCTCGGAAAACCGCGCAAGGGACGCAGTTTCAGTGAGCATCTGCGCCGGCAGGTCGGCATCGACGGCGTCAAGGCCGCCTTGCTCTACGAACACCTGGGCACACAGGCGGGCGACGATCTTGCGCTGGTGGCGCGTACGCTCAAACGCTTGCCGTTACGCCTGTTGCGAGCGCGCCCGCTTGCCGAGGCGATCAGCTCGGCCGGTGGCGTGCAGCTGGAAGCGCTGGATGCGCAGCTGATGGCGCGCGCGCAGCCTGGCGTGTTCTGCGCCGGCGAGATGCTCGACTGGGAAGCACCGACCGGAGGCTATCTGCTGACTGCCTGCTTCGCCAGCGGATTACGTGCCGCGCATGGCGCGGTGCAGTGGCTGCAGCAGACCGACCGCGCTACAGACGATCGCTGACCGCCTCGCGCGGCCACACCGATTTGACGTCGTAAATCACCGCACCCGGTTTGCCCAGTGCGGCGATGCGCCGGGTGTCGTAGTCGCGGTACTGCGCATGCGCGACCGCCAGCACGACGGCGTCGTACGCACCTTCGTCTGCAAGCTCGCACAACTGCACGCCGGCATGTTGCAGCGCTTCTGCGGGGTCGGCCCACGGGTCGCAGGTGTCGACCCGCACGCCCGCGGCTTGCAGCAGCTGCACCAGCTCCAGCGCTCGGCTGTTGCGCAGGTCCGGGCAGTTCTCCTTGAAGGTGGCGCCCAGCACCAGCACCCTGGCCTGCGCAAGCACCACGCCACGCGTGGCCAGCATGCCGCAGACGCGCTCGGCCACGTGCCGGCCGACGCGGTTGTTGACCTGGCGCGCGGTGTGGATGAGGTCCGGGTGATAGCCCACGCTTTCGGATTTGTGCATCAGGTAATACGGATCCACCCCGATGCAGTGACCACCGACCAGGCCGGGGCGGAACGGCAGGAAATTCCACTTGGTTCCGGCGGCTTCCAGCACATCCAACGTATCGATACCCAGCTTGTCGAAGATCAAGGCCAGTTCGTTGACCAGCGCGATATTGACGTCGCGCTGGATGTTTTCGACCACCTTGGCGGCCTCGGCCACGCGCATCGACGGCGCCCGCCAGGTGCCGGCGGTGATGATGCTGGTGTACAACGCGTCGACCGCATCGGCGGCTTCTGCGGTGGAGCCGGAGGTGATCTTGCGGATATCGCGCAGACGCCGCTGGCGGTCACCTGGATTGACGCGCTCGGGGCTGTAGCCGCAGAAGAAGCCGTCGTTGAAACGCAGCCCCGATGCGGCTTCGAGCAAGGGCACGCAGACTTCTTCGGTGGTGCCCGGGTAGACGGTGGATTCGTAGATCACCAGGTCGCCGGGTTTGAGCGCAGCGGCGATCAGCATGGTGGCACTGCGCAGCGGTTCCAGGTCGGGTTGCTCGAAGCTGTCGATCGGCGTCGGCACGGTGACGATGAAGATGCTGCACGTCGCCAGGTCCGCAGCGTTCGCGGTATAGCGCAACCGGGTGGCGGCAGCCAGCTCGGTGTCGTCCAGCTCCAGCGTGGCGTCGTGACCATCGCGCAGCTGCCCGACCCGCTGCGCATCGATGTCGAAGCCCAACGTATCGCGTTGCTCGCCGAATGCAACGGCCAGCGGCAGGCCGACATAGCCCAACCCAATCACGGCGATGCGGGCCTGCTGCGGAGCGAGTAGCGTGGTGCTGGACATGCGGTTCCTTCGATCGTGCGCAGCCGGTTGCTGCGCGCCTGCGCGGTGGGAGCATAGCGCAGGCAGCCATCGGACCATGAGTGCTGCGAACCGGCGAACCGGCGAACCGGCGACGCGGCGATTCACAATCGCCGCGCAATCAGGCACGCTATCGCAATGCCCGGGTGGCGAAACTGGTAGACGCAAGGGACTTAAAATCCCTCAGCTGCAAGGCTATGCGGGTTCGATTCCCGCCCCGGGCACACTCTGATGGCACTGCAAATCGCACAAGGCCATCGACGCGCAGGCAAATCTTGCCCGCTGCGATGTTGCAGCGCTCTCGCACTGAGCAGTCCAGCCTCCGCGTCGCGCGCACAAATGCATGGCGCACCCTCCGCCAGCCCCCCTGTCTCGGACATCACCGCAACCGTCAGTGCATCGCAGGCTGAGCTGGAACAGCGCGAGCAGATTGGTGATCAAGGCTGCGGTAGACGTGGACAGCGATGCCCTGCTCTTGACGAGATGAAGCGGCGCGCCATTGCATGGCGATGCAGGGGTTCAGCCGACATACGTGTAAAAATAGCTCACAAGATCGGATTTCATCCATTGCATCAGTGAGTTAGCGGATATTTTGGCGCACCAAAAC
>NZ_MDSK01000044.1 GCF_002940205.1 Xanthomonas arboricola pv. guizotiae | reverse complement strand
GCGCTTCGAGAAGTTGGACGTCATGTTCCTTGGATTCCTCAACTTCGTCCTGGTCGTTGATGGGCTTCGGATGTGTTAACAGGCCCTAGTTGGGCATCGATAGACCGGTCATCGTGAGATGGCCGGTTTTTTTTGGGAATCGGGAATCGAGATTCGGGAATGGGAGAAGCGCTTTTCTGTCGTCTTTCAGGGCTGGGCTGGATTGATGGCGCGCCCAATTCCCCAATCCCCACTACCGATTCCCCGCGCTTCGATGCGTGTTCGTCGCGTTGCACCGATGGCGCCACTGGTCAGTCTTGATTGCGTGCATGCGATCGGACTGCATGGCGTCGAGGTCTACGAAGTGTTTACGGAGCCCGCCGATATTTCACGTGAAATTTACAATTGCAAGACCGGTATCCGGCTGCAAATCACGGTTCCGCAGCACATCGGGACGTACTGAAACCGCTTCCAAATCAACTACATCGGTGTTTTCGGGGGTCTGGTCGGCAGATTCCGACGAACGGTGATTTCACGCCGTCATGATTCGGGCTCGGCCGCCGATACCCCATAGCAGCCCATGCAGCGCAGGACGCCGCTCCCCACTCCGAATCACTCAGTTGGACTCAGCCTATGTCGCCCTCACCCGATGCCACCGCCGTCTCCCGCCCGCCTTCCGGCCGGAACCTTGCGCGTGCCAGCACGGCCGCATGGCTGCCTGCCGCTGCACAGATCGGGCTGCTGGGCTTGCTGACGCTCTACGCCGCCACGCTGCTGCCCGGCGGTGTCTGGACCGGCTTGGGCCGCTTGCTACCGGCGCTGCTGGTGCTGGGCGCGGCAAGTGCCGGGCTGTGGTGGTGGACGCGCCGTCGCGGTCTGGCGCAACTGCAACAGGCGATCGGCACGGTGACCGCCATCGGTGAAGGGCGCTTCCAGCGCCTGGATCTGCGCACCGCCTCCGGCGAACTCGCGCCATTGTTGCACGCCCTGCAGGCCACCCAGGACAAGCTCGCCATCCGCCTCGACGTGATGGAACAGGGCCTGCGCCATGGCCAGTTCGTGATCAAGGCGCTCGACGATCTGGACACCATGATCCGCATCGCCGACGACGACGGCCAGGTATTGTTCGCCAACCGCAAACTGCTCGCGATGCTCAAGCTGATCGAGCCGGACGTGCAGAGCTTCCGTCCCAGCTTCCATGCCGAGGGCTTCGTCGGCGGCAGCATCGGCGACATCTACCCGGACAGCCAGGCCGCGATCGATCGCATGCGCGCGTTGACCGCCTCCAAGGCCGTGCGTGCGCCGTTCTTCGGCCGCCAGATCGACTTCGTCTACAGCCCGATCATCGCCGCCGATGGCACCAAGCTGGGCACCATCGCGCAGTGGATGGACGTCACCGCGCAGGTCGCCGCCGAGCAGGCGCTGATCCAGATCATCGACGCCGCCTCTGCGGGCGATTTCAGCCGGCGCATGCAGGTCGACGGCATGGACGGCGTGTTGCTGTCGCTGGCGCAAGGCATCAACCGCATCTACGACTCGGTGGAAATCCACCTGGCCGCGTTGGCGCGCGTGATCGGCGCACTGGCCGAAGGCGACCTCACCCAGCGCGTGGACGGCGATGCGCACGGCATCTTCGCGCGCTTGCGTGACGACACCAACCAGACCGTGACCCGCCTGACCGAAATCATCGGTGGCATCCAGACCGCGTCGGACACCATCCGCCAGGCGGCGGTGGAGATCGCCGCCGGCAATACCGACCTGTCCGACCGCACCGAACAGCAGGCGGCCAATCTGGAAGAAACCGCCAGCTCGATGGAAGAACTCACCTCCACCGTGAAGCAGAACGCCGAGAGCGCGCTGCAGGCCAATCGGCTGGTGGTGGGCACCGGCGAAGTGGCGCAGAGCGGCGGCCAGGTGATGGACGATGTCGTGTCCACCATGAGCCAGATCAGCACCGCCTCGCGCAAGATCGGCGAGATCATCGGCGTCATCGACGGCATCGCCTTCCAGACCAATATCCTGGCGCTCAACGCCGCGGTGGAAGCCGCCCGCGCCGGCGAACAGGGTCGCGGCTTCGCGGTGGTGGCCTCGGAAGTGCGCGCGCTGGCGCGGCGCTCGGCCGATGCGGCCAAGGAGATCAAAACGCTGATCGCCGACTCCACCGACAAGGTCGAACTGGGCTCGGGCCTGGTGCACCGCGCCGGCGCGACCATGCGCGAGATCGTCGGCTCGGTCAAACACGTCACCGACATCATGAGCGAGATCACCGCCGCCAGTGCCGAGCAGTCCAGCGGCATCGAACAGGTCAACCGCACCGTCGCGCAACTGGACGAAGTCACCCAACGCAACGCCGCGCTGGTGGAAGAAGCCACCGCCGCCGCACGCAGCCTGGAAGAACAGGCCGTGGAGCTGGCCGATGCGGTGTCGATCTTCCGTCTGCAGCCCGCGCACGGCGGCAGCCCGAAGGTAGTGCGCGCAAACTTCGGAAACGCAGCCGCGTAAGCCGCCGTCACCCGAAGCGCGACATCACCGTAGGAGCGCACCCGGGCGCGACGAAGCTTTCCCGGGAAAGCCCCATCGCGCCCAGGGGCGCTCCTACACCGAGCAGGCATGCCTGTCCGCCACCACAGATCCAACGCACGCGGCCGCCAACACTCCGTATCAACAAGCCATCTTGGAAATCAACGCGCCGTCGTAGGAGCGCACCTGGGCGCGATGAGGCTTTCCCGGTAACGCCCAATCGCGCCCAGGGGCGCTCCTACGTCTAGCTGGGGGTGCTAGTCGAGAAACCGCTCGCGCTGCTCTGGGCTCGGCAGCATGCAATGCTCGCTGCGACCGAACCAGCGGTAGCGATGGCGTGCGATCAGGCGGTAGCCGATGTCGCGCACGCGACGCGGCACCAGGCGCAACACCGTGGCCAGCCGCCAGAAGCCGCCCAACCCGGCCAGCACCCGGACGATCGCGTCGCTGTCGGTCCATGCACCGCTGGCATCCACCAGCAGAAACGACAACGGGTCGTCCGGATCCAGGCCATGCCGCTGCAACAGCGCACGTCCGGCCTGGCCCTGCATTGCGGCAAAGCGATAACGCCCGCGTCGATCGTGACGCAGCAGGAACCTGACCCAGCCATTGCACAGCAGGCACACGCCATCGAACACGATGGTCGCGGGCAGCGCGCGTGGCTGACGGCCGGGCGGCTCCACGCGCGACGGTTTCGGGTGAGAAGGCTCCAACTGGGACGACTCCAGCTGAGACACGTCAACGAGCGGTGGATCAACGCGGTTCAAGCCAGCCCTCGTAGCGAATGAACGGGCCGACCAGCGGCAAGTGCACGTCGACCAGGCATCCGTAACGCCCGGCGTCGGCATGCTCGCGGCAACGCACCTGCTCGAACCAGCGCGCAGGCAGCCGGATCCAGCCCAGTGCCCACACCCGGGTGGCCTGCCAGTACAGCGATTGCGCGTCGGCGCGCAGCGCAAATTCGAACCGTACCGCGCCCAGATGTTCGCGCAAGCGCGTGCCCTCGCGCCACAGGCGCGAATGCATCGGCAGACCACCAAACCGCCGATGCCAGCGCTCGCCCGTCGCGTCGGTGAGAAACTCCACTTCGACCTCCACCTCGCCAGTGCGCGGCAAGCGGCTCAGCAGCGCCAGTAACGGGACCAGCGCATGCGTGCCGCGCTGAATCCTTGCCCGGCCCGCGAAGATCTGCCGCTGCTGCACCGAATGCAGCGCGCGCACCGGCGCAGGCAGCTGCGCGAACGCGTCCTGCCCCAGCACCTGCGCGAACAACGGCACGCTCAGGGCGCGATCCAGGCCAGCGTGGCCATGCGTCCGCTGCGACGGTCGCGCCGATGCGAGAAGAAGCGTTGCGGCTCGGAAATGGTGCACAGCCCGCCGCCGTGGATGGCGCTGGCCGGCACACCGGCTTGCTGCAGGCGCTGACGCGCCAACGCATACAAGTCCACCCGCCAATGCCCCGGGCGGGTCGCAACGAACGCGCGTTGCGCCTGCGCATCGTGCGCGACGAAGGCGTTGAACACGTCTTCACCGATTTCATAGGCCTGCGGCCCTGCTGCCGGCCCCAACCATGCCAACACCTGCTGCGGCGGCGTGCGCATCGCCGCCACGCTGCGCTCCAGCATGCCGTCGGCCAGGCCGCGCCAGCCTGCATGCGCGGCGGCCACTTCGCTGCCATCGCCAGCGGCGAGCACGACCGGCAGGCAATCGGCGGTGAGGATCGCCAGCACCACGCCGGGCACGGCGGTCACCGCTGCATCGGCGACCGGTTCCTGCGCCCCTGGCGCGCCAGTGCCCGCTACACGTGGCTGTTGGCCGGACGCGAGTACGGGCGCGTCGACACGCAGCACCTCCACCCCATGCACCTGACGCAGCCACTGCGGGGTGCCGGGCAGTGCCAGCGCCTCGACCAGCAGCGCCCGGTTGCGTTCCACCTGCTCCGGCGCGTCGCCATCGGCACTGTGGCGGTTGCCGAGGTTGAGCGTGTCGAACGGCGCCAACGAGCCGCCCAGGCCGTGACGCAGCGTGGTCAGCGCATGGATGCGTGGTGGCGCCGGCCAGTCGACCGGCAGCACGAAGGGCGCGGCAGCGGCCACCTCAGCGGCGCGCCAGCTCGGCGGCGCGTGCGCTGTCTTCGCGCAGGGCCGCCAGCAGCCGCTGCAGGTCGGCCGGCACCGGCGCACTGGCGCGCACCGGCTCGCCGCTGACCGGATGCAGGAATTCCAGGGTTTCGGCATGCAGCGCCTGGCGCTTGAAGCTGCGCAGCTCGTGCACCAGGTCGTCGGTGGCGCCCTTGGGCAGCTTGAGCGCGCCGCCGTACAGCGGGTCGCCGACGATCGGCGACTTCAGGTGCGCCATGTGCACGCGGATCTGGTGGGTGCGCCCGGTTTCCAGCCGGCATTCCAGCGCGGTATGCGCGCGGAAACGCTCGCGCAGCCGGTAATGGGTGACCGCATCGCGGCCGTCGTCGCGCACCGCCATCTTCAGCCGATCGCGCGGATGGCGGTCGATCGGCGCGTTGGCGGTGCCGCCGGAGACCAGCGCGCCCACCACCACCGCCAGATACTGGCGATGCACATCGCGTGCGGACAGCTGTTCCACCAGCGCGGTCTGCGCCTGCACGGTGCGCGCCACCACCATCACCCCGCTGGTGTCCTTGTCCAGCCGGTGCACCACGCCGGCGCGCGGCACCGCCGCCAGCGCCGGGTCGCGGAACAACAGCGCGTTGACCAGGGTGCCGTCCGGATTACCCGCGCCCGGATGCACCACCAGGCCGGCCGGCTTGTCGATCACCAGCACCTGCTCGTCTTCGTACAGCACGCTCAACGGGATGTCCTGCGGCGCGGCGTGGGTCTGGGTCTCCAGCACCACCTGCACCTGCACGCTCTCGCCGCCGCGCAAGGTGTCGCGCGGGCGCGCCATTTCCCCGTTCAGCAACGCATCGCCGGACTTGATCCACTCCGACAGGCGCGAGCGCGAGAATTCGGGGAACAGCTCGGCCAGCACCGCGTCGAAACGGCGCCCGGCGGCGTTGTCGGGCACGATCGCCTGGCGGATGGACGGGTCGAGGGGGTCGGCAGATGGGTCGGACATGGACGCAGGCACTCAGGCAAAAGCGGGAATTTGGCGGTCCGGGCGGCGGGAGTCAGTCGCCGGACAGGCCACTAGGCTATCATCGCGCTCTCGTTTTCCTGATGCGTCCTGCCCAGACCCATGATCCGACGGTCCACGTTTTCCGCGCCTGCGCGCCTGATTGCCCTCATGCTGGTCATGGCGTTCGTCGTCACCGGCTGCCACCGCGGCGCCAAGGACAAGAATCCCGACGAGGGCATGCCGGCCGAGCAGCTCTACGGCAAGGGCCACAATCTGATGGAAAAGGGCAACTGGGCCGGCGCCGAAGCCAGCTACAAGCGCCTGATCGCCCAGTACCCGTACGGGCCGTACACCGAGCAGGCGATGATCGAAACCGCCTACGCCCGGTACAAGGCCGGCAAGCACGACGACACCGTCTCCAGCGTCGACCGCTTCATCCGCACCTACCCGACCCATCGCAACATCTCGTATCTGTACTACCTGCGTGGGCTGGCCAACAGCAACCGCGACACGGTGTTCCTGCGCCGTGTGTGGTCGCTGGATCCGAGCCGTCGCGACCTGTCCTCGCCGCAGCAGGCCTATAACGACTTCAACACCGTCACCGACCGCTATCCGAACAGCCGCTACGCGCCGGATGCGCGCAAGCGCATGATCGAGCTGCGCGACGTGTTCGCCCAGCATGAACTGGACAACGCGCTGTACTACCTGCGGCGCAATGCCTGGGTGTCGGCGGCCGGCCGCGCCAACTACCTGCTGGAAACCTATCCGCAGAGCGCCTACCAATACGACGCGGTCGCGGTGCTGGCCGAGGCCTACACCCACCTGGGCAACAAGACCCTGGCCGCCGACGCACGCCGCGTGCTGGAGCTCAACAGCCCGCAGCACCCGTGGCTGACCGGCGACTGGCCGAAGTATCCCTGGGCCATCCGCAAGCTCAACCCGTTCGCCGGCGAGAAGTCCGCCGCCACCGGCCAGCGCAACGCAAAGATGAGCCGCGACTGAGACAGTAGTCGCCGGTGTGATGAGAAAGGGGCCGCAAGGCCCCTTTTTTGTTGCGGTAACGCGCCTGCGGCGGTGACGGCGCGCAGGCACTCGCGATGCCTGGCGACAGTGCCGCCTGATCGACCGAGAGATCGGCCGTCCCGCATTCCTCGCCCGCGTTCCTCGCCCGCGTTCTACCTTCTCGCGCAACGCGGATCGCGCCTGCCTGCGTCAGCTGCAGGCGCCTCGCCAGACCTGGCACCCGGTCACCGAACCGCGCATGCGCCCTACCTATACTCAAGAAAGATCCGACTCCCCGCTGGCGCCCGCCCAGGAGGCCGCATGTCCCGCTGCATCGTCCCGTTCCTGCTCGCCCTGTTGCTGGCGGCAGTGAGCACGACCGCCACTGCGGCGCCGATCGTCTACGGCGTCAACGCCCACGACAATCGCCCCGGCTATTCCATGGCCCAGGCCGAGGCCCGCTTCCAGCTGCTGGCCGCACGCAATCTGCGCAGCTACCGCTTCGATGTGGACCCGCGTGATTGTGCCGAGATCTACACCGGCAACACCACCGGCGATGCGGACGGCGGCCGCGGCTGCTATGACAGCCTGGCGCAGCTGCTGCGCAACCTGCGCGACAACTATGCCGACGTGGTGTCCGAGGTGAACGTCTACGAATTGCTGGACCAGACCACCATCCAGGGCGCCGAAGGCCATTTCGGCCTGATGTACGACCTGACCCGGCCCAAGCCGACCCTGGACCTGCTCACCCGCTTCGCCCAGGCACCGGCCACCGCAACGGCAGCCGATGCGCCGGGCGACCGACCGCGATAGCCGTTCGGGCTACTGGCCGGAATAGCCATTGGTGATCGGGTAACGCCGCTCGCGGCCGAACGCGCGCCGCGACACCTTGGGCCCGGGCGCGGCCTGGTGGCGCTTCCATTCATTGAGCCGCACCAGCCGCAGCACGTGTTCCACCGTGTCGGCGGCATAGCCGGCCGCGACGATGTCATCGCGCGACTGCTCCTGGTCGACGTAGCGGTACAGGATGCCGTCCAGCACATCGTACGGCGGCAGCGAATCCTGGTCGGTCTGGTTGTCGCGCAACTCGGCCGAGGGCGGGCGCGAAATCACGGCCGGCGGTATCACCGGCGCCCCGCCCACGGTATTGCGCCACTTGGCCAGGCCGAACACTTCGGTCTTGTACAGGTCCTTGAGCGGGGCGTAGCCGCCGCACATGTCGCCGTAGATGGTGGCGTAACCCACCGCGTACTCGCTCTTGTTGCCGGTGGTCAGCAGCAGCCCGCCGAACTTATTGGACAGCGCCATCAGGATCACCCCCCGGCTGCGCGACTGCAGGTTTTCTTCGGTGATGTCCGGCTGGGTACCTTCGAACATCGGCCCCAGCGCGGCGAGCAGGCCTTCGAACGCCGGCTCGATCGCAATGGTTTCCAGCCTGACGCCCAGCGCGCGGCATTGCTCGTCGGCCAGATCGTTGGATAGGTTGGCTGTGTAGCGCGACGGCAGCCGCACTGCGGTGACGTTGTCGCCGCCCAGCGCATCGACCGCCATCGCCAGCACCAGCGCCGAATCGATGCCGCCGGACAGGCCCAGCCAAACCTTGCTGAAGCCGTTCTTGCGGCAATAGTCCTGCAGGCCGCGCACCACGGCGCGCCAGGCCAGCGCATCCATGCTCTCGTCGCCATCGTCCACCCACACCACCGGGGTGAAACTGCGCTCGCCGGCGGCGTAGTCCACCACCAGCCACTGATCGACGAAGGCGGCAGCGGCCGGATGCACGGTGCCGTCGCCATCGGCCACCACCGATGCGCCGTCGAACACCAGCGCGTCCTGGCCGCCGACCATGTTGAGGTAGGCAATCGCCGCCCCGCTCTCACGGGTGCGCTCGGCCAGCAGGGCATCGCGCTGCGCATGCTTGCCGCGCTCGTAGGGCGAGGCATTGGGCACCAGCACCAGCTCGGCACCGGCCTGCACGGTCCTGGCCAGCGGCTCGGCAAACCACAGGTCCTCGCAGATCACCACGCCCACCTGCACGCCCTTGACCGTGACCACGCAGTTGTCGCCATCCGGGTCCACGTCGAAGTAGCGGCGCTCGTCGAACACTGCGTAATTGGGCAATTCGCGCTTGCGATACGTCGCCTCGATACGCCCGTCGCGCAACACGCTGGCGGCGTTGTAGACCACGCTGCCGGCACTTTGCGGCCAGCCGACCACCGCCACGATGCCGCGCGTAGTGGCGGCGATGCGCACCAGCGCTTCCTGGCAATGGGCGAGAAACCCGGGCCGCAGCAGCAGATCTTCCGGCGGGTAGCCGCTGATCGCCAGCTCGGGAAACAGCACGATGTCGGCCTCGAACTCGTCGCGCGCTGCCGCGATGAAGTCGATGATGCGATCGGTATTGCGCGCCACGGCGCCGACCGGGAAGTCGAACTGCGCCATGGCGATGCGGAGCGTCTGGGACATAGCGGCAGCCTTTTGCGGATTCCTAGCGAACATCGGAAAGAGGGGAGGAAGAGCGGGCAACACACAAAGCTTGCGCGATCACATGACAAACGTCGTTGGTCCGCATCAGCACCTCATTATTCCAGAAGCGCAGCAGCTGGAAGCCCTCGCGCTGCAGGAAGGTGCTGCGTGGCGCGTCGGAGCAGGCGTTCAGATGCTGGCTGCCGTCGAGTTCGACAATCAATGCACACTCCAAACAAGCGAAATCTGCGATATACGGCCCAACCGGACATTGCCTGCGGAACTTGAATCCCAACAAGCGCCGGTCACGCAGACGGTACCAAAGCAGGCGCTCGGCGGCAGTCATCTCGCGTCGCAAGGTTCTTGCAAACTGGATTTTCGCGCGGGCGCGCATCGGACACCGCCAGGTCGAGGTTTAGCTCGCAGCTTGTGGCGAACGGCGCCCGCCCGCTATCGGCCGTGGTCGTTGGGGCGTGTAGGGAAAGGCGGCCCTCACCCCTACCCCTCTCCCGCAAGCGGGAGAGGGGAAATCCAATGCGCAGGCCAAACAGCAGCTCTCACTCCTTGCTCCCGCTCCTGCTCCCGCTCCTGCTCCCGCTTCTGCTCCCGCTTCTGCTCCTGCTCCCGCTTCTGCTCCTGCTCCTGCTCCTGCTCCCGCTTCTGCTCCTGCTCCTGCTCCTGCTCCCGCTTCTGCTTCTGCTTCTGCTTCTGCTTCTGCTGCCGCTTCTGCTTCTGTTTCTGCTGCTGCTCCGGCCGCTCCGGCCGCTTCTGCCGCTTCTGCTCCTGCTGTTGCTCCTGCTGTTGCTCCTGCTGTTGCTTCTGCTCCTGCTGTTGCTGTTGCTGTTGCTGTTGCTGCTGTTGCTGTTGCTGCTGTTGCTGTTGCTGTTGCTGTTGCTGTTGCTGCTGTTGCTGCTGTTGCTGTTGCTGCTGCTGTTGCTGTTGCTGTTGCTGCTGTTGCTGTTGCTGTTGCTGTTGCTGTTGCTGCTGCTGCTGTTGCTGCTGTTGCTGTTGCTGTTGCTGTCGCTGCCTCCGCCTGTGCTGAATCCGCAGCCGCCCTCACTACGCCGGCGGCTACGCCACCTGCGCGCTGCTCCCTTCTCCCGCCCGCGGGAGAAGGTGCCCGAAGGGCGGATGAGGGCAGCACTCCCCGGCCACAAAAAAGGCCGCCCAAAGGCGGCCTCTCCAACGCTCGCACGCTCACGCGCGCAGCGTGCTTACTTCACCAGCGCAGCGATCGCCGCACCCAGATCGCCCGGCGAACGGACGGTCTTGACGCCGGCAGCTTCCATCGCCGCAAACTTGCCTTCGGCCGTGCCCTTGCCGCCCGATGCGATCGCACCGGCGTGGCCCATGCGCTTGCCGGCCGGCGCCGACGCACCGGCGATGAAGCCGACCACCGGCTTCTTCACGAACTGCTTGATGTACTCGGCACCGGCTTCCTCGGCGTCGCCACCGATTTCGCCGACCATGATGATGCCTTCGGTCTGCGGGTCTTCGTTGAACAGCTTGAGGCAGTCGACGAAGTTCAGGCCGTTGATCGGGTCGCCACCGATCCCGATGCAGGTGCTCTGGCCCAGGCCCACTTCGGTGGTCTGCTTGACCGCTTCATAGGTCAGGGTGCCCGAACGCGACACGATGCCGATCTTGCCCGGCTTGTGGATGTGGCCCGGCATGATGCCGATCTTGCACTCGCCCGGGGTGATCACCCCGGGGCAGTTCGGCCCGATCAGCACGGTGTCCGGATGCGAGCGGGTCAGCACGTTCTTGACGCGCAGCATGTCCAGCACCGGGATGCCCTCGGTGATGCACACGATGACCTTGATGCCGGCCGCAGCCGCTTCCAGGATCGCATCGGCCGCGTACGGCGGCGGCACGTAGATCACCGACGCATCGGCGCCGGTGCTCTGCACGGCATCGGCCACGGTGTTGAACACCGGCAGGTCGATATGCGTGGTGCCGCCCTTGCCCGGCGTCACGCCGCCGACGACCTGGGTGCCGTACTCGATCATCTGAGTGGCGTGGAAGGTGCCCTGCTGGCCGGTGAAGCCCTGCACGATCACCTTGGTGTTCTTGTTAATCAAAACGGACATGGATAGTTCCTTCGGTGTCGTGGATCAGGCGGCGTTCTTGACAGCTTCGACGACCTTCTTGGCACCGTCGTTGATGTTGTCGGCCGGGATGATGGCCATGCCGCTATCGCGCAGCAGCTGCTTGCCTTCTTCCACGTTGGTGCCTTCCAGGCGCACCACGACCGGGACCTTGACGCCCACTTCCTTGACCGCAGCGATGATGCCCTCGGCAATCATGTCGCAGCGGACGATGCCGCCGAAGATGTTCACGAAGATGCCTTCGACCTTGTCCGAAGACAGGATCAGCTTGAACGCTTCGATGACGCGCTGCTTGTTCGCACCGCCGCCCACGTCCAGGAAGTTCGCCGGCTCGCCGCCGTTGAGCTTGATCACGTCCATGGTGGCCATGGCCAGGCCTGCGCCGTTGACCATGCAACCGATGTTGCCGTCCATGGTGACGTAGTTGATGTCCAGCTCCGACGCGGTCACTTCGGTCTCGTCTTCCTGCGTCTTGTCGCGCATGGCGACCAGCTGCTTCTGACGGAACGCGGCGTTGTCGTCGCTGTCGAACTTGCCGTCCAGCGCATACAGGTTGCCGTCGTCCAGGATCGCCAGCGGGTTGATTTCAACCAGCGCCAGATCCTTTTCGTTGAACAGGCGGTACAGATTCACCATGATGCTGGCGAACTGGCCGGCCTGCTTGGCGGTCAGGCCGAGCTTGAAGCCGAAATCGCGGCCGTGGTAGCCCTGCACGCCTTCGACGAAATCGACGTTGAGCGAGTGGATCAGCTCCGGCGTCTCGGCGGCGACCTGCTCGATCTCCACGCCACCCTCGCTGGACGCGATATAGGTGATGGTCTTGGTGCCGCGGTCGACCAGGATCGACAGGTACAGCTCCTTGACGATCTCGCCGGCGGTGGTCACCAGCACCAGGTTGATCGGCAGCTCGACGCCGGCGGTCTGGTAGGTGGACATCTTGGTGCCGAGCATCTTGGCCGCTGCGGCCTTCACGTCGTCGGTGGTCTTGCAGAACTTGACGCCGCCAGCCTTACCGCGACCGCCCGCGTGGATCTGCGCCTTCACCATCCAGGGGCCCTTGCCCAGGGAATTGGCGACTTCAACCGCTTCGTCCGGGGTCGCCGCGACCTTGCCGGCCGGAACGGGGATGCCGTACTCGGCAAGCAGCTGTTTTGACTGGTATTCGTGGAAATTCATGCGTCACCGTGGGAAAAGGAAACGACCGCTGCGTGCAACGCAGACCGCCTGGGCGGCACGTCAAGAGACGCGAACGGGCCGCCTATTGTGGCCGACCACGCCGTGCGGCGCAAAAGTCGGCCCGCGCGGCCTGCCGTTTGCGGCGCTTGCGCGCCGCCCGGCACTGTGCGCAAGCGCTGCGCGGGCCGCGCACCTGCCTATACTCGCGGCTTGCTCCAGCGGGGAATCGGCTTGCCATCCAGCCCATCGCTTATCGACCGGATCCAGTCCGCGCCGCAGCGCGAGCTGTACTTCTTTTCGCTGTACCGGGTGCTGGTGGCCGGGCTGATCGCCGCCCTGGTGTTCAGCCCCCTGTCCGACGCGATCCCGGAGCCGCGCTACCCGCGCCTGGCGGCCGGCGTGGCGATCGGCTATCTATCGGTGGCGATCCCGCTGCTGTTCTGGGGCCGCAGCGAGCGCCGGCTGACCACCACCGTGTTCTGTTCGGTGCTGGCCGACATCGCCGCCGCAACCCTGGCCACGCATGCGTTGCCCGGCGCCAGCGCCGGCATCGCGATGATGCTGCTGTTCAATGTCGCCGCTGCCTCGATCCTGCTGCGCCTGCGCTACGGCATGAGCATCGCGGTGCTCGCCAGCGGCGCCATCGTGCTGGAATACCTGTGGACCCTGCTCGAAGGCGGCGGCGCCACCCGCCCGGTCGCCGAGCTGGCCATGTTCGCCACCAGCTACGTCGCAGTGGCCTTCATCTGTGAGCAGATCGCCTCGCGCGCGCGCAGCAATCAAGTGTTGGCCGAAGAACGCGGCGCTCAGGTCGCCAATCTGTACGAGATCAACGAGCTGATCATCCGGCGCATGCGCACCGGCGTGCTGGTGGTAGACACCCACAACCACATCTCGCTGGCCAACGAAGCGGCGCTGGCCCTGCTGGGCGATGGCGACCAACGCAACGCGCCGGCCAACCTATCGTTGGTGGCGCTGACCCCGGAACTGGCGCGCCGGCTGCAGCGCTGGCGCAGCGGCTGGCGCGAGGAAGAAGCGCCGCTGCAACTCGGCGCCGACCGCCCGGAAGTGCAGCCGCGCTTCGTGCGCCTGCTCGCCGACAGCGACCTGGTGCTGGTGTTTCTGGACGATGCCAGCGTGGTGTCGCGGCGCGCCGAATCGCTCACCCTGTCGGCGATGGGGCGCTTTTCGGCCAGCCTGGCGCACGAGATCCGCAACCCGCTGGCCGCGATCAGCTACGCCTCGCAGCTGCTGGAAGAATCCCCGGACATCGGCGATGCCGACCGCCGCCTGCTGCAGATCATCCACCAGCAATGCCAGCGCACCAACGGCATTGTCGAGAGCGTGCTCGCGCTGGCCCGCCGCGAGCGCGCAAGCCCGGACAACCTGGATCTGGCCGCCTTCGTGCGCCGCTTCGTGGTCGAGTACCGGCAGACCCTGTCGATGGAGACCGACATCCTGGAGGCCAGCATCCAGGGCAACGCCGTGCATGCCTTGATCGACCCCAAGCACCTGCACCAGATCCTGACCGCGCTGGTGCACAACGCGCTCAAGTACGGCCGGGTCATGGACGAACCGGCGCGGGTGAAACTGCGTGTGGAGCGCATGGAGCGCATGGCGGTGATCGACGTGGTCGACCGCGGCCCCGGCATCCCGGAGACGGTGGCCGCGCAATTGTTCCGCCCGTTCTACACCACCTCCGAGCACGGCACCGGGCTGGGCCTGTATATCGCCCAGGAACTGTGCCGTGCCAACCAGGCGCAACTGGACTATGTGTCGGTGCCGGGCGGCGGCGCCTGTTTCCGGATCCTGTTGCAGGGGCCCAATAGCCTGCTCGGGAAATGAGCGGGAGCGTCGCGTCATGCCAGCCGCAAGCCTGTGGCGCAGCTGTCTGCGCTGGCGCCGCGATCGTGCCCGTGCGGCCAGCCGCTGCGCATCGTGCTTCGCGCGCACCTCGCGTGATCGCGTGAATCGTTACGCCCGGACCCGGCCGGCAATTGTCGACGGTCGCCGCCGTGGGCTATCGTGCGCCACATGAACGAACCGAAAAGTGCCCTGGTTGTCGATGACGAGCGTGACATTCGCGAACTGCTTGTTCTCACCCTGGGCCGGATGGGCCTGCGCATCAGCACCGCCGCCAACCTGGCCGAAGCGCGCGAGCTGCTGGCCAATAATCCCTACGACCTGTGCCTGACCGACATGCGCTTGCCCGACGGCAACGGCATCGAGCTGGTCACCGAAATCGCCAAGCACTATCCGCAGACCCCGGTGGCGATGATCACCGCGTTCGGCAGCATGGACCTGGCGGTGGAAGCCCTCAAGGCCGGCGCCTTCGACTTCGTCAGCAAGCCGGTGGACATCAGCGTGCTGCGCGGCCTGGTCAAGCACGCGCTGGAACTGAACAACCGCGACCGCCCCGCCCCGCCCGCGCCGCCGCCGGAACAGGCCAGCCGCCTGCTCGGCGACTCCAGTGCGATGGAAGGCCTGCGCGCCACCATCGGCAAGGTCGCGCGCAGCCAGGCGCCGGTCTACATCGTCGGCGAATCGGGCGTGGGCAAGGAGCTGGTCGCCCGCACCATCCACGAGCAAGGCGCGCGCGCGGCCGGCCCGTTCGTGCCGGTCAACTGCGGCGCCATTCCCGCCGAACTGATGGAAAGCGAATTCTTCGGCCACAAGAAGGGCAGCTTCACCGGCGCGCATGCCGACAAGCCCGGCCTGTTCCAGGCCGCGCATGGCGGCACGCTGTTTCTGGACGAAGTGGCCGAATTGCCGCTGCAGATGCAGGTCAAGCTGCTGCGCGCGATCCAGGAAAAATCGGTGCGCCCGGTGGGCGCTTCCAGCGAGTCGCTGGTGGACGTGCGCATCCTCTCGGCCACCCACAAGAACCTGGGCGACCTGGTCTCCGACGGCCGTTTCCGCCACGACCTGTACTACCGCATCAACGTCATCGAACTGCGCGTGCCGCCATTGCGCGAACGCGGCGGCGACCTGCCGCAACTGGCCGCGGCCATCATCGCGCGCCTGGCACATAGCCACGGCCGGCCAATTCCGCTGCTGACCCAGTCCGCACTCGACGCGCTGGACCAGTACGGCTTTCCCGGCAACGTGCGCGAGCTGGAAAACATCCTCGAACGCGCCCTGGCCCTGGCCGAAGACGACCAGATCAGCGCCACCGACCTGCGCCTGCCCGCCCACGGCGGCCACCGCCTGGCCGCCACCCCAGGCAGCGCCGCCGTCGAACCCCGCGAAGCGGTGGTCGACATCGACCCCGCCTCGGCCGCCCTGCCCTCCTACATCGAGCAACTGGAACGCGCCGCGATCCAGAAGGCGCTGGAAGAAAACCGCTGGAACAAGACCAAGACCGCCGCGCAGCTGGGCATCACGTTTCGGGCGCTGCGCTATAAACTCAAGAAGTTGGGGATGGAGTAGAGAGGGCGGGATTGGGGATTGGGGATTGGGAATGGGAAGAACCAGGAACCAGGAATCGGGAATCGGGAATCGGGAATCGGGAATCGGGAATCGGGAAGATCTTGCAGCTTCGATTGCTCTCGCGGGGGCCGACGCCAAGTCGATAGCAGCACACGCACGGTTCGACTCGGCGATTCCCTGATCCCCAATCCCAGCTCCCCGCCGCTCAGCCCTTTCACGTCGACGCAATAAACTGCCCGAGGGCGGCTCAAGGCACCACCACCAACGCAAAGCACGCTACTGCCCTTCTCCCGCCTGCGGGAGAAGGTGCCCGAAGGGCGGATGAGGGCGCTCAGTCCTTGGTCACCCGATTGATCTCGGCAAGGCTGGTCACGCCATGCGCGGCCTTGACCAACGCCGACTGGCGCAGGTCGCGGATGCCGATACTCTGCGCCGCCTCGGCAATCTGCATCGCATTGCCGCCTTCCAGCACGATCGCGCCGATCTCGTCGGTCATCGGCATCACCTGGTAGATACCGGTACGGCCCTTGTAGCCTTCGGTGCATTCGTCGCAGCCGACCGCCTCATACAGCTCGATCCCGGCAGCGATCTGTGCCGGCGTGAAGCCTTCCGCCAGCAACGCATGCTCGGGCAAGGTCGATTTGCGCTTGCAGTTGTTGCACAGGCGCCGCGCCAGACGCTGCGCGATCACCAGGGTCACCGACGAGGTGATGTTGTAGGGGGCAATGCCCATGTTCATCAAACGCGCGATGGTCTGCGGCGCATCGTTGGTATGCAGCGTGGACAGCACCATGTGACCGGTCTGCGCGGCCTTGATCGCAATCTCGGCCGTCTCCAGGTCGCGGATTTCGCCGACCATGATGATGTCCGGGTCCTGACGCAGGAACGAGCGCAGCGCCGCGGCGAAGGTCATGCCGCGCTTGTTGTTCTGCTGCACCTGATTGACGCCAGGCAAGCGAATTTCAACGGGGTCCTCGGCGGTGGAGATGTTGCGCGTCTCGTCGTTGAGGATGCCGAGTGCCGTATACAGCGACACCGTCTTGCCCGAACCGGTCGGCCCGGTCACCAGCACCATCCCGTACGGCTTGTGGATTGCCTCCAGGAACAGCTTCTGCTGGTCCGCCTCGTAGCCCAGCTTCTCGATGCCCAGCTTGGCCGCGCTGCCGTCCAGGATACGCAGCACCACCTTCTCGCCGAACAGGGTCGGCAAGGTGCTCACGCGGAAGTCGATCTGCTTGGTCTTGGACAGGTTGAGCTTGATGCGCCCGTCCTGCGGCACCCGCTTCTCGGCGATATCCAGCTGCGACATCACCTTCAGACGCGCCGCGATGCGCTGGTTCAGCTTTACCGGTGCCTTGGCCACATTCTTCAGCAGCCCATCAATGCGCAAGCGCACCCGGTAGTCGTCTTCATAGGGCTCGAAGTGGATGTCGGAGGCTCCCCGCCGGATCGCATCCACCAGCACCTTGTTGACGAACTTCACCACCGGCGTGTCGTCGCCCTTGGCATCGACCCCGGAATCCCCGCCGGCGCCCATGTCCTCGTCCCCGGCCGACACGTCCAGGTCGCCCATGTCGTCATCATCGTCTCCGAGAGACGCGCCCAACGATGCGTTGCTGGCCTGCCACTGCTCCAAGGTACGGCGGATCTGGTCCTCATCGACCAGGATCGGCTCGACCACCAAATTGGTATGGAACTTGATGTCGTCCAGGGCTCTAGTCTGGGTCGGATTGCTCACCCCCACGAACAACCGGTTGCCGCGCTTGAACAGCGGCAGCACCTGATGCTTCTGGAGCAACTCCTCACTGACTAGCTTGACTGCGTTCTGGCTAGCGTCGAACACAGACACATCCATCAGCGGCATGCCGAATTCCACGGCATTGGCCGCCGCCAGTTGCGACGCCGACACCAGCTTCTTCTCGGCAAACCACTGCGGCAGCGGCACCTTGGCAGCGGCCGCCTGTTCCATTGCCGTCCGCGCAGCGGCTTCCTCCAGGGCACCATCCTGCACAAGGCGACGAGCGATGCCGGTAATACCAACGAGGTTGGTGGTAGCTACTGAATTCATCGTTTTATTCCCGCTGATGTCCCCATCTCCCCGATCATCGGGACGATGCTCCATATTTATACTCGGTCAACATTCTCAGATCAGTATTGACCTCGACTGATCGCCCGGCCCGCTCTTCCACCACATCAACGCCTACGAGATCGGCCGCGGTGACCTTCCGCACAGCGGCCACATCAGACGCATTGGCCGGATCAAACACCGGCCGGCCATGCATTCGGGTCGCGTAAATGGCTTCGCCACCAGCGCGAAGCGTATCGCGAAAGTCGCCCCGTGATATGATGACACTGTTGCCAAACAGATAAGCCTGCGGAAACTCCGAAGCTGCCGTCTTGAGGACCTCCGGAGACCCGGTGGCATTCACCAACGCTACGCCCGAATCGGACAGATGCGCGCCAACCAAGCGAAAGAACTCCCGCGAGAGAAGCATCGTCGCACCAGAACGCCAGTGGAAGGTACTGTTCACCACGATCGCATCGTAGCGCGCGCTCCCTTGTGCCCTCAACCAGCGACGACCGTCGTCGATATGGATGTGGACACGCGGATCCTGCAGGATCGGTGCGACCTGTGGGTGACCGGCGATCAACTCGAGATAGCCCGGATGGATCTCGACAACGTCCACGCGCTCCACAGTCGGGAATGATGCAATCACACGCGTCCAGCTGCCGCCGCTAAGACCGATCACGAGCACACGCTTGGGATTCGGCACAGCCGCCATGGCTGCATAGACACGATCGATCTTGTTGCTGTTCGATCGCAGATCGACGTTGATGCGCCCGTCGTACACGTTGCCGCCAAATACGATGTCTCCTTGTGGGTCGGCGATCGTATGGATGATTCCTTCCTTGCGCTCAAGCAGCCAGTCGGCCTGAGCCCCCCCCGTCGCCATTACGATGCGGCTGGCAAGCGCCGGCAATGCAGGCTGGAGTACAAGTGCCGCAATCGCGACCACCACTGCAGGCACCGCCGGTAAGCGAAGGCCGGCCAGCCACATCCCCGCCACCGCAGTGACAATGGCGACACCGACGAAAAGCTGCTCCATCGCCATCACGTCCATCAGCCAGAGCGTGACGATCAGTGGGCCGAGGGTACATCCCGCCACATTGGCGAAGTAGACCTTGGAGAACGACCCCCCTTTCCACGCCACTGCATCATTGCTGCCCAGATGGTGCACCACCGGGAACAATGCGCTTTTCAGCGCAGCGGTTGCGATCACCAGAGGGAGCATTGCCACAGTCACGGGAAGAAAACCGATCCCCCAAGAAAACAGGAAAGGGGCGGCAATATCGACCAACGCGGACAGCAACAGCACTAGCGACGCGCGATGCCTGATGTCCAGGACCCGGCCAACGCACAGGCGGCGCCCCAGCTGCGCTCCTATCGCGATACCCAGAAGATACAACGCGAGGATCATCGCGAAGGTCTCTGGCAGACCACCGGTCGCGAATCCCGCAAGCCGCACCCACAGCACTTCCTGCACCAGACTCGCCGCGCCCCCAAGGAAAGCAACACCCCGCGGCATCCATTTCAAGCTCATGCCGCCGCCCTCCGTACCAGAAACCATCCGCCCAGGGCGACCGCTGCATTGATGGCTGCCGCCAGCCAGGTGACCTGCCGCAAATCCATGATATGGAAAAGATAAAGAGCGGTCCCGATGGCCCCCGATGCCGCGCCCATCGTATTGGCGAGATAAAGCGAACCTGTTGCCTCACCTACGTTGCGGACAACACGGTCCAGTAGGATCACCAGGATCGGCAAGGTCATCCCCATCAAGGTTGTCGGCACGATCAACGCAAACAGTGCACCGAACACGACGACCCCATGCCCAAGCCCACCAACATGCATCATGACCAGATCGATTACAGCGACACTACATACGCCATAACACGCAATACCAAGCTCCACTGCGAGGAACCATCGCAGTGGACTTGTGGCGCGGTCTGCGGCCCAGCCCCCGATCAGCGCCCCGAGCCCAAGCCCTAGCATGAATACCGAGACGATGACTGCGACAGACAGCGTGTCCGCTCCCAGACCCGAAAAAAGGACACGCTGCCAGCTCACCTGGTAAATCAATGCCGCAGCACCGGAGAGGAAAAACAACACGCCCAAGGATGAAATCCACCCCGCTTTCCCGGACACATTCGTTGATGAACCGTTCAACACGAACTCCTATTCAGCGACAGCGGGGAACATTGAGCGGCAGCGACGCGATATCGAGCGGAATACCAGGCTTTGCCGAGGAAAAATCGTGCGATTGGCGGTAGCCGGGCACGTCGATACCCGCCAATCGGGTCGTGGTGTCGAAGACCATGGAGGTAGATAACATCGCGTCGGCATTCGCGCTCAGATTCCGAACGGCTTCCGGCGCGTGCTTGAGGTAGGCCTCAGATCCCCACCATACCGCGGCGACGTGATGGGTCGCTGGTGATGATTGACCGTGCCCGCTTTCGGCGCGACAGTCATCGAACAGCGCCTCGCCGTGATCGGCGACATAGAACATCCAGGATGCAGCATCAAGTTTCCCGAGCTGACCGATCAGGCCATCAAGGAAGCGATCGGTGGCGCGGATCGAGTTGTCGTATCCATTGACCAAGTACTCCTTGTGATCCGGGTCATACAACCTGGCATCGCCATGTTCCGGCTTGTCCGGCAGGAAGACCGCATCCTCGGGGCGGTACCGGTCCCGATAGCGGAAGTGACTGCCCATCGTGTGGATCACCAGGAACAGATCGCGCTGGTCGGCGGCAAGGAGACGCCTGACGTGCAGTAGCAGATCCTCGTCGCGGACGCCTGCGTGGCGATAGTCGACCGGGCTAACAAAGCGCACCTCATCGGCATCCTTGGCTAGAACCGTAATAGGCGAATCGTGGAACCCCATCGACGCCTGATTGGAGAGCCACACCGTGTGATAGCCGGCTTCGCGGGCCGCCTGCAACAACGAGCGCTCACCGAAGGTAGCTTCGACCGAACCCGGCGGCTTGCGGCTCAGAATCACAGGCACCGACAGCCGGGTGAAGGTGGCCCGCGAGTAGAACCTCGTAAAGCTGATCAGGTCATTGCGACTCGAAAGCCGAGGCGTACTGTCACGACTGTAGCCGTTCAGCGCCCAATGATCGGCTCGACCTGTCTCGCCGATCACCAGCACATGCACACGCCGTGGCCAGCCCCCCACCAACGAGCGGCTGGCTCCGAACCGAAAGCTTTCAAGGCCGGCATCAGCAGCGACCAATTCTCGACGCTGCCGGAAATACTCCCAGATGACCAACGGCATCCCCGTCGGGTACCCCCGCCGCAAGGCCTCCATGCGTTCCAAGGATGGCTGATCGAAAGCAGCATCCATCGGCGTCTCGTGCAAGCCTTCGAACGCAACGACGATTGCCAGCAGCGCCGCACATACGCCACCGCCGAATAATGCAAGCCGCCTGCCCGGCCATCGCAAAAGTTGAGGCGGCCATAGCATCAGCCCTACCCAGATCACAACAATCAGCCCCCAGCCAAACAGAAGGCGTACAGGCACTGAGTACAGCAAAGGCAAAGCTTCGCCACTGGTGGTCTCGGAGACCAGAGCGAGCGCGTTGACGTCCACCATTCCCCCGAAGCGCAGCAGCATCTCAACCTGCAGAATCGCGCCTACACTGATGAGTGCCAGCCAAGTGCAGGTTAGGCGCGGCAGCCTTCGTAGCATCGAAACAGAAATACTCAACCCAGCCACGGCATACAGTACAGAGATCAGGATGCCATCCCCGCACACAGCCAACAGCACAGCGAGTGGCGACAGACTCCCCACCACCAGAAGCACCACTCCAACCGGCGCACATTTCCCCCAACACACGATGCCCTGCCCTCCATAAAAAGAAGCCCCGCATTGCGGGGCTTCTTTGAACACTTCTACAGAACGAATATTAGGTGCCCGAACGGCATTCGGCCGGCAGGTACTTAGCAGAACTGGCAGACGAACAGGTCCACCTGATGCCTGCGTCCACAAGGGTCGGAACGTAGGTCAGAACGACGCCCGCAGCCTTACTCGTACCAGTGACAGTAATAGTACCGGTGGCACACGCCAGGGAAGCAGTGTTTGCCGTGGCGGTAGTAAACGTAGCAACTCCGCGACACGCATTGGCATTAATCGCATTCTCATTGGCAATATTCTCACCAATCGTCGCCTTGGCACCGGAGGCGAGCACAGCCATTTCAGAGACACGCGAGCGGATGGTGTAATCCTGGTAAGCCGGCAGCGCGATGGCGGCCAGGATGGCGATGATCGCGACCACGATCATCAGTTCAATAAGTGTAAAGCCTTGCTGCTTCTTCATGGATGCATCCCCTAGAGGTTGTGAATTTACCGAAATCTCCGGCCCAGGCACTTGGCGCGCCCGAGCAGGGCGTGTGTGCAAATCGGGATATGCAGATTACGTGCCAATCAGCGGCCCCCGTTTGCTTCTTCTCCCCGGGGCAATGATGCCAGGCATTTCGGCAAATGAAAGCTCCTCTGCCTTCAGCTGCGACCGGGATAACCATGTGACGCGCAAGGTCAGATTCCGACTACGAGTGGTCACGTCTCAAGACGCCGCGGGTCCATCGATTGATATGATGCCCTTGCCTAGCAAACACGCTACCATCATTGCGTACTCCGGCCTGGGGATGGCTGGATTTGGGGAGCCCAACATGTCAGTCGCGCGTAGCGCCATCAAGAAGCAACCGGTCGACCGGAACACCAGCATGCTACAGACCTTCATTTGGGAAGGGGCTGACAAGCGTGGCGTGAAGATGAAGGGAGAGCAGACAGCCCGCAACGCCAATATGTTGCGAGCAGAGCTGCGCCGTCAGGGCATCGTGCCCAGCATGGTGAAGCAAAAGCCGAAGCCCCTGTTCGGAGCAGCGGGCAAAAAAATTACCGCCAAAGACATTGCGTTCTTTAGCCGCCAGATGGCGACGATGATGAAGTCGGGCGTGCCGATCGTCAGTTCGTTGGAGATCATTGGCGAGGGACACAAGAACCCACGCATGAAAAAAATGGTCGGCCAGATCAGGACAGATATTGAGGGCGGATCCTCGCTCTACGAGTCCATCAGCAAACATCCCGTTCAGTTTGACGAGCTCTACCGCAACCTTGTCCGCGCAGGAGAGGGCGCAGGCGTGCTGGAGACAGTGTTAGACACAGTGGCCAATTACAAAGAAAACATCGAGGCGCTGAAAGGCAAGATCAAAAAGGCTCTCTTCTACCCCGCAATGGTCGTTGCAGTCGCCCTCATTGTTAGCGCAATTTTGCTCATTTTTGTTGTTCCACAGTTCGAAGAAGTCTTTAAAGGGTTTGGAGCCGAACTTCCCGCCTTCACGCAGATGATCGTTGCAACATCTCGCTTCACGATCAGCTACTGGTGGCTGATGCTGCTCGTTATCGGTGGTGCGATTACCTGCTTCATCTTCGCCTACAAGCGCTCACCTCACATGCAACATGGGATGGATCGCCTGATTTTGAAGGTGCCCGTCATCGGTCAAATTATGCATAACAGTTCCATCGCAAGGTTTGCGCGTACGACTGCCGTGACCTTCAAGGCTGGTGTGCCGCTCGTGGAAGCACTTGGCATTGTTGCGGGGGCCACCGGCAACAAAGTTTATGAAGAAGCAGTGCTGCGCATGCGTGACGACGTATCGGTGGGCTATCCGGTCAATATGGCAATGAAGCAGGTCAACCTGTTCCCCCATATGGTGATCCAGATGACTGCAATCGGTGAAGAAGCGGGCGCGCTGGACGCGATGCTGTTCAAGGTTGCCGAGTACTTCGAGCAGGAGGTCAACAACGCCGTAGATGCGCTTAGCAGCTTGTTGGAACCGATGATCATGGTATTCATTGGCACCATCGTAGGCGGCATGGTCATCGGCATGTATCTTCCGATCTTCAAACTCGGCGCAGTGGTTGGATAAGACGTAATGGCATTTCTCGACCAGCATCCCGGTCTCGGCTTTCCCGCCGCGGCCGGACTGGGACTGCTGATCGGCAGCTTCCTGAACGTAGTGATCCTGCGCTTGCCCAAGCGCATGGAGTGGCAGTGGCGGCGCGATGCGCGCGAGATCCTGGAGCTGCCGGACATCTATGAGCCGCCGCCGCCGGGCATCGTGGTGGAGCCCTCGCACGACCCGGTCACCGGCGACAAGCTCAAGTGGTGGGAGAACATTCCGCTCTTCAGCTGGCTGATGCTGCGCGGCAAGTCGCGCTACAGCGGCAAGCCGATCTCCATCCAGTATCCGCTGGTGGAGTTGCTGACCTCCATCCTTTGCGTGGCCAGCGTTTGGCGGTTCGGCTTCGGCTGGCAGGGCTTCGGCGCGATCGTATTGAGCTGCTTCCTGGTGGCGATGTCGGGCATCGACCTGCGCCACAAGCTGCTGCCGGACCAGCTGACCCTGCCGCTGATGTGGCTGGGCCTGGTCGGCTCGATGGACAACCTCTACATGCCGGCCAAGCCCGCCCTGCTGGGCGCGGCGGTTGGCTATGTCTCGCTGTGGACGGTGTGGTGGCTGTTCAAGCAGCTCACCGGCAAGGAAGGCATGGGTCACGGCGACTTCAAGCTGTTGGCCGCGCTCGGTGCCTGGTCTGGGCTGAAGGGCATCCTGCCAATCATTTTGATCTCCTCGCTGGTCGGTGCCATCCTGGGCTCGATCTGGCTGGTGGCCAAGGGCCGCGACCGCGCCACCCCGATCCCGTTCGGCCCCTACCTGGCCATCGCCGGCTGGGTGGTGTTCTTCTGGGGCAACGATCTGGTGGACGGCTACCTGCACTTCGCAGGCCTGCGTTGACCGGGGCACGACGATGAGCGACTTCATCGTCGGCCTCACGGGTGGCATCGCCTCCGGCAAGAGCGCCCTGGCCGCCGAGTTCGAGAAGCTTGGTGTGCCGGTCATTGACGCGGATGTTGTTGCGCGGCAGGTCGTGGCGCCTGGCTCCATTCTCGACGCCATTACCGAGCAGTTCGGCCGCGAGATTCTGTTACCGGATGGAACGCTGGACCGCCAAGCGCTGCGCAAGATCGTCTTCGCCGATCCAGTCCAACGGAAAGCGCTGGAAGCGATCACCCACCCCGCCATTCGCGCAGAACTGCAGCGCGCCGCGCTGGCAGCCGTGGGCCCTTATACGATCGTCGCGATTCCCCTGCTGACCGAAGCGGGCGGACGAGCGACCTATGCCTGGCTAAACCGCATTCTCGTCGTCGATGTGCCGGTGTGGCTCCAACATGCTCGCCTGATGCAACGCGACGGGAGCACATCGGTGCTTGCCGATCAGATGATTGCCGCGCAGGCATCCCGCGCACAACGCTTGGCAATTGCCGATGACATCGTCAGCAACGAAGGCAACACGGACCACTTGGCGCAACAAGCGCGACGCCTGGATGCGACCTACAGGGCAGTGCCACAGACGCATCGCAGCGGGCGCTGACGTCCACGGCGGGCACCCACGATGCTCCAACGGGTAGCCGGCTGCCGTGATCGGCGGCGAGTTCCGTGGCACACGCTGCATGGCGTCCGTTCCCTCCGCGCACCGCTCCTCCGGCATGCGTGGCATGTCGCCCAGGCAGCTTGACGCAGTCGAAGCCAAATCAACGCACTAACCCCGACCGCATTTAGTTGCTGCATTGACATTGCAAACAACCAGTAGCAATCTCCACCTCAAGGAGCGTAGAAACTCTGTGCATAGCGGCACCCACCTCCGTCAAACCGGTGGGTTTTTTGTGCCTGTTCGCAGGTGCAAGCCGACGCGATGCCTGCGTCGGGAGGGCGGCTAATACAACACTCCTTCGGGAGGAATATGCCCGCCGACTATGCACGGTTCCTAACCTCCCGACATCCCGTCGCCGGCCGGCGACGGTGCCTGTTCTTCGTAGGAGGCGTTGTGATGGCAAATGTATCGGTATTGGCTGGTGGGCGTCGTCGCCCCGTGGTGCTGGCGGAGGTGAGGCTATGAGCCGAACGAAGCCTCCAAGCTCCAATCGGTCCAAACCAATCGCCAAGCGCCCCGCTACCGCCAAGCGGGCGACGACGCCGGTAAAGGACGCGCAGCCCATGCGGCTGGTGCCCTCGCCCACGTTCGATGTGGACAACCCCGACTTCGGCCGTCGCCACAGGCCTCGCGCGGACGATCTGCCGCCGCGGCCGCCGCGCAAGGCACGCACGCCCACGCGCTGCACGGTGGGCTATGCGTTCTACGATGCAGAACCCGGCCGGCCGCACAGCCAGCGGATTCCCAGCGTGCGTTTGCGCGGGTTGTGGCTGGAGCAGTTGGGGTTTGCGGTTGGCTGCAAACTGCAGATCATTGCGCGCGAGGGCGAGTTGGTGGTGACGGTGGAGCGCTCTGGCACGCAATGAGCGGCCGCCGACAGACATACCGCGATCGTCCCAGCGATTCTCGCTCTAATGACGCGAGGGGACTAGAATCGAACCAACTCGTCGTGAGGTGCCTGCCATGTCCGCTCTCTTTAAACAGCAAGCTCACCAGTTGGTGGATGCATTGCCGGAAGATGCGCGCTGGGAAGACCTGATCTATCAGGCTGCACTCCACCGAGCCATCGAAAAGGGGATCGCAGAGGCCGACGGCGCTCAGTTGATTGCTGCTGAGGATGTGCTTCGGCAGCTTGAATTGTCTGCGTGAAGGTCTATTGGACGCCGGGCGCCCAAGCTCGGTTGCTGGAAATCCAGGCTTACCTTAAGGAACATGCGCCGCTGGTAGCGAGCACGGTACCAATTGCTCTGGCGCGGCGTGCTTTGGAGCTCGGTCATTCGCCCGCGATGGGCAGATTGCTGGCGCGCTACGCACCAGCCGAGGTGCGGGAGTTGCTGGAACGCCCTTACCGACTAATCTACCGGGTCAGGCCAACGCAGGTGGATATCTTGACGGTGCTGCACTACCGCCAGCTGATGCCATCGGACCTGTCCGATCTGCAACGTTGAGTGCCTGTGGACTGGCCTGAACTGCCGGGCAATGCGTTGCGGGTCGAGTAGGGGAAGATATTATCTATTGCGTCGCCGGGCCATACTTGTAAAGCGGTCGCGCCCGGGTGCGCTCCTACGGGAGTGCGGGTGGTGGTTAGCGATGGAAGGCTAATGTTGCGATGACGCCGCGCTGCTGGCCTGGGCGCACGCTGACGCGCCAGCCGTAGAGGTCGCACAGCCGGCTGACGATCGACAGGCCGATGCCGCCGCCTTGCGAGTGGCCGGCGTGGGTGCCGCGGTAGCCGCGCTGGAACAGTTTGGCGGCGTCTTCCTCACTCAGGCCGGGGCCGGAGTCGATCACTTCCACCGCATCGCCAAGCACGCGCACGCGCACCTGGCCGTCCTGGGTGTACTTGACCGCATTGCCGATCAGGTTGCCAAGCGCCACCGACAAGGCAGATTCGGGCGCATCGATGACCAGATCGCGCTCGCCTTCCAGCAGCAGCTCCAGCTGCTTGCCGCCCAGCTGGGCGCGGTGCGCGTCGATCAGTTGCTCGGCCACCTTGGCGACATTGCTGCTGCCCTGCCCGCGTTCATTGCGCGAGAGCAGCAGCAGCGAGCCGATCAGGTCGCTGCACTGCAGTTCGGCGCGTTGGATACGCTGCAGGCGTTGCAGCATCTTTTCGTCGAGATTGGGCTTGCTGAGCAGCAGTTCGGTGGCGCCGCGAATCACCGCCAGCGGGGTACGCAGTTCGTGGCTGACGTCGGCATTGAACTCGCGGTCGCGCTGCACCACTTCGGTGAGGCGGGCCGAGTAATCGTCCAGCGCTTCGGCAAGCTGGCCCACTTCGTCGTCCGGGAAGTGCGCGGCCAGCGGCTTGGGCTCGCTGGTGCCGCCGCGATAGGCGCGCAGGCGTGCGGCCAGATCCGACACCGGGCGCATGACCTTGGATGCGGACCACCAGCCGATCAACAGCGAGAAGCCGCTGAACACCAGCACCGAGAGCATCAAGGTGCGCTTGAGCTGGATCTCGCCCTTGATGGTCTGGGTCATGTCGTAGGCGAGGAAGAACCACTCGCTCGGCGTCTTGCGCACCGCCAGCTTGTACGAATACGCGTTGCCGTTTTCGTCCACGCCGGAGATGGTGTGGATGCCGTCCGGGAACTGATACCACTCCGGCTGTTCCAGCCGCAACGCTTCGAACTTGTCGCTTTTGACCACCCGCCCGCGCATCTGCTGCACCGGCAGGTCGGGGTTACGCAGCGGGTCGGAATAGAAACGCTGCGCAAAAGCGTCGATATTGCGGTTCATCACGTCTTCGACCAGCTGGGTTTCCACGCGCGAGCGCGCCCAGTTGGTGGCGAAGGCGAACAGCGTGGTCAGGCAGAAGCCAAACAACACGAACGACAGGATGATGCGGCTGCGCAGGCGCCGCCGGTAGCGGCCACGCCTGCGGGCGGGCCGCGCGCCGTTATTGCTTTCAGGCATCGGGCGAGGCGATGCGATAGCCGATGCCGTGACGGGTCTGGATCATCGGCACGTCAAAGGGCTTGTCGACCACTGCGCGCAGGCCGTGGATATGCACGCGCAGCGAGTCCGAATCGGGCAGTTCTTCGCCCCAGACGCGGGTTTCCAGCTCCTGGCGGGTGACCACGGCCGGCGAGGCTTCCATCAGCGACTGCAGGATCTTCAGCGCAGTGGGGTTGAGCTGCAGCAGCTTGCCGCGACGACGCACCTCCAGCGTGTCCAGGTTGTATTCCAGATCGCCGGTTTCCAGCACGCGGGTGTGCACGCCCTTGCCACGGCGCGACAGCGCATTGAGCCGCACTTCCACTTCCTGCAGCGCGAACGGCTTGATCAGATAGTCGTCCGCGCCGGAGTCGAAGCCGGCCAGCTTGTTGTCCAGCGAATCGCGTGCGGTGAGCATCAGTACCGGGGTCTGCTTGCGCGCTTCGTTGCGCAGCTTGCGGCACACCTCGATGCCATCCATGCCGGGCAGGTTGAGGTCGAGCACGATGGCGTCGAACTCGTGCACCACGGCCAGGTGCAGACCGGTCACGCCGTCGGCGGCAAAGTCCACCGTATGGCCGCGGTCTTCGAGATAGTCGCCCAGGTTGGCGGCGATATCGCTGTTGTCTTCGATTACTAGAATTCGCACTGGAACCTCATTGATTAAGCTGTTTTTAGCGCTGGCGCCGAGAAATGTCGTCCTGACTCACAGTCGTCTGACGGCGGCGCTCGGCGGCGGGCATGCCCTGTCTGATACTCACCTGCGAACCAAGTGCACGCGCGCGCCTGCGATTAGGCCGCCATTTTCGCCTGCCTTGGTCGAAATCTGGGTGACGAACGCCTGATCGCCAGGCACCGCGGCGCGCCGGTCCGACTGCAGCGCGGCGACACCCCGCTGCGCCTCCAACGCGGCGTCGCTGCGATCAAGCGACACCGTCACCTTAACGCGCTCACCCTGACTGATCTCGGAGTGCTTCTGGCGTTTGTGCAGGTCATCAGGCACCTGCTGCGCCGTCGGCTTGGACGGCGCGCCGCCATCGACCGCCATTGCGCAGGCAGGGCCAACCAGGAAACCGATCGCGCCGAGCAGCGTTGCGATGCTGACTTGCCTTGCCATGCCGACGCCTCCTTGTGTGCCTGAGCGATTTAACATCAGCGAATGTAGACGCCAAGTCTGGGGGCAGCAAGCCGCCACATAAAAAGGCCCAAGTGCGACAACGCACTTGGGCCAAAAGTTCATTCCGATCACCGTCACTGCCGAGAGCGGAGCTACGGTCGGATGAGGCTAGCGAGCAAAGGATTATATTTTCGTTAAATTTTTGCTAATAACACTCCCCGGCCCGATCAGCGGATCGACTGCTCCAGGTGCTGGATGATCGCCGCCGCCACGTCCACCTCGCAGACCCCTTCCACGCCTTCCAGTCCGGGGGTCGAATTGACCTCGAGCACCAGCGGCCCGCGCCTGGAGCGGATCAGGTCCACGCCGGCTACGGCCAGGCCCAGCGCGCGCGCCGAACGTACTGCGACCTCCTGCTCCTGCTCGGTGGCCTGGGCCACCGCAGCGCTGCCGCCCAGATGCAGGTTGGAGCGGAAGTCGCCCTCGGCCGCCTGCCGGCGCATGGCGGCAACCACCCGGTCGCCGACCACGAAGCAGCGCAGGTCCGCGCCCTCGGCCTCGCCGATGAATTCCTGCACGATGAAGTTGGCATACAGCCCGCGCAGCGCCTCGACCACGCCGCGCGAGGCACTGGCTTTCTCGGTGAGGATCACCCCGGCGCCCTGCGCGCCCTCGTTCAACTTCACCACATGCGGCGGCGGGCCGAGCATCGACAGCAGATCCTGGGTGTCGTCCGGGTTGTCGCCGAACACCGTCACCGGCATGTCGATGCCTTGCGCGGCCAGCAACTGATGCGCGCGCAACTTGTCGCGCGAGCGCAGGATGGCGTCGGACGGGTTGGGCGTGTAGGTGCCCATGAATTCGAGCTGGCGCAATACGGCGGTGGCATAGCGCGTGACCGAGGCGCCGATGCGCGGGATCACCGCATCGAACCCGGTGATCGGCTTGCCCTTGTAGTGCAGGCTGAAACCGTCGGCGGCGATGCGCATGTAGCAGCGCAATGGGTCGAGGATGCGCACGGTGTGGCCACGCTTGCGCCCGGCCTCGATGAGCCGCCGGGTCGAATACAACTTGCTGTTGCGGGAAAGAATGGCGATTTTCATCGCGGCAGGTGTACGGCGCGGCCTGGACATGGTCGGAGTCTGATGACGGAGTGACCCAAGTCCGTAGGTCGCCAGCCGATTGCACGCCCGGGCAGCGTCCCTGCCCTGCACGTTGCGTTCGACGGGTGTGCGACGGCCCCGAGGATGGGAGGTGGAAACGACGCAGCAAGGCAGCTGTAACTCTGCACACGCGGCGTGGCTGCGACGGCCCGGATGCTAGCAGGGCGGCTGCGCAGCGCTCAAGCGCGCTGACGTACCTCGGCAGAGGTGATGCACGGCGCAGGTTTGCCCGCGACAGTCGCGCAGACAACGCAGCAGACATGCGCGACTCAACGTCTCAGCTCATCCGCGTCAGCGCGCGCGCTTCCGTCACCTCGGTCGGAATGACCGGCCGCCGCACGCCGCAGCGACCGCCCTCACGCCGCCCCCCTGTCGTCGTGACGCAGTTTGCACAGCGCAACCCGCAATGCTTGAGTTCCCTCAATGCCGGCATGCCGGCGCACCCGAGACTCTCAATGCGACGTCCAGCAAGCGCGGCTTATGCCAACCCTTCCCGCATCCGCCAAGGGCGCCCGTTTCCACGCGGCGCGGTCTTCGATGGCCAGGGCACCAATTTTGCGTTGTTTTCCGCGCATGCCACACGCGTGGAGCTGTGCCTGTTCGACGAACAGGGCACCGAAGTGCGGGTGGATCTGCCGGAATACACCAACGAGATCTGGCACGGCTATCTGCCCGACGTCAAACCCGGCCAGCGCTACGGCTATCGCGTGCACGGTCCGTACGAGCCCACCGAAGGCCACCGCTTCAACCACAACAAGCTGTTGATGGACCCGTATGCGCGCGAGATGGATGGCGAGCTGATCTGGGCGGACGAACTCTACGGCTACACCGTGGGTCACCCGGATGGCGATCTCAGCTTCGACGAGCGCGACAGTGCGCCGTTCATGCCCAAGTGTGTGGTGGTCGAAGACACCTACGACTGGGAAGACGACGCACGCCTGCTCACGCCGTGGAACGAGACGGTGATCTACGAAACCCATGTGCGTGGCTACACCATGCGCAACCCGCAGGTACCGGAAGCCGTGCGCGGCACCTTCGCCGGCCTGGCACAGCCGCAGGTGCTGCAATACATCAAGGACCTGGGCATCACTGCGGTGGAGCTGTTGCCGGTGCATGCCTACCTGGACGACCAGCATCTGCTGGACAAGGACCTGCGCAACTACTGGGGCTACAACACCATCGGCTTCTTTGCGCTGAAGTCGCGCTACCTGTCCAGCGGGCATCGCGACGAATTCCGCGACATGGTCAAGGCCATGCATAAGCAGGGTCTGGAAGTGATCCTGGACGTGGTCTACAACCACACCGCCGAAGGCAGCGAGCTGGGCCCGACGCTGTCGTTCAAGGGCATCGACAACGCCAGTTATTACCGCCTTGCCGAAGACAAGCGCTACTACATCAACGATACCGGCACCGGCAACACGCTCAACCTGAGCAACTCGCGGGTGATCCAGTTCGTCAACGACTCGCTGCGCTATTGGGCAGGCGAAATGCATGTGGACGGCTTCCGCTTCGACCTGGCCACGATCCTGGGACGCGAGCCGAGCGGCTTCGACCAGCGCGGCGGTTTCCTGGATGCCTGCAATCAGGATCCGTTGCTGTCGGAGGTCAAGTTGATTGCAGAACCCTGGGACTGCGGCCCCGGCGGCTACCAGGTCGGTCACTTTCCGCCGGGCTGGTCGGAATGGAACGACAAGTTCCGCGACAACGCCCGCGAGTTTTGGAAGGGCGAGGATGGCAAGCTTGCCGAATTCGCTACCCGCTTCACCGGCTCGGCGGATCTGTTCGATCGTCGCGGCCGCCGCCCGTGGGCATCGGTCAACTTCATCACCGCGCACGATGGTTTCACCCTGCGCGACCTGGTGAGCTACAACGAAAAGCACAACATCGCCAATGGCGAGGACAATCGCGACGGCTCGTCCAACGATGGTTCCTGCAACTACGGCGAGGAAGGCGATACCGATAATGCGGACGTGCTGCAGATCCGCGAGCGGCAGATGAAGAACCTGCTCGCCACGCTGCTGCTCGCGCAAGGGACGCCGATGATGCTCGCCGGCGACGAACGTGCGCAGTCGCAGGGCGGCAACAACAACACCTATTGCCAGGACAACGAGATCACCTGGCTGGACTGGGAAAACGACCCGACCGATGGCCGCCTGACTGATTTCGTCAAGGCACTGACGCAGTTGCGCAAGCGCTATCCGATCCTGTCGCGCGGCCGCTTCCTCAACGGCCAGTACAACGAGGAAGCAGGCCTGCGCGATCTCACCTGGCTCAATCCGGGCGGCATCGAGATGGACGATGCGCACTGGACCGATGCCGGCGCGCGCTCGGTGGGACTGCTGCTGGAAGGCAAGGCACAGACCTCCGGCGTCAAGGAGTTGGCCAACGACGCCACCTTGTTGATCGTGATCAATGCCTACCACGAAGGCGTGACCTTCACCCTGCCCTCGACCGACGAGCCGGTGCACTGGAAGCTGGTGCTCTCGACCGACGAAGCGCTGGAAGTGGACATGATGCCGGCCGGCGCCAGCGAGTTCCTGGCCCCGCCACGCAGCGTGTCGGTATTCGAGTGCCAGAACGACCAGTGATACGGACGCGGTGACACGAACGCGCGGCCTGCCGGAACTGCGGCAGGCCGCGCGTTTTTTTATGCTTCCACATGTGTGCTGGAGGCCTCGGTTTGAACAGGATCTGCGCTACCCCTCCATCGATGCCGATGCTGCAGTGCGTACGCGGTTACAACGTTGCGGTGATTCCAGCCCCTGCGTCGAACGCATTACACGCAGAAGCGCTGCTGGCGATGTCGCAGATGCAGGTGGAGCTTAGGTTGCCTTGTTTGCCAAGGCACTTGAAATAGTGGACTGGTATCAGCGACCCACGCGGCGATGCGGCCTGGCACAGCACCTATCGCGTTATCACGCGTTGTTTATCGTTGATCGAGCAACGAACTGACAAAAGCCGAGCCCGCCACAGCCGGCGGTCCCGCATTTCGAATCTCTCAATGGAACCCGCGGTTGAGTGCAAAGCAATGCACTCAAACAACCACATCACCACGGCAGGCTGAGCGCACAACTCTCCGCGTTCGGTTTAGGGCACGGCGACGTCGGCACGCATGATCGCATCCAGCGTTGATCGCACGACCCGGCAGCGCCTTGAATGCAGCGCGGACGCGACAGCGACACAGGAAAGTGCGCAAATGCCGTGAATCGCTTGGCGCCAGAGCTTTCGACCAACGCTCTCAGCCAGGCCTCGAACACCCAGGAGCTCAGCCGGGATACAGCGGGAATCGCTTGTCCGGATGATTGGCCTTCCACTCCTTGTAGGAGCTGGTGCCTTCCCAGGCCTTGAACGCACGCGGCGTGCGACCACGACCGGACCAGGTCTCGCCGGAATGCGGAATCCAGTATTTGGCCACCACCTCGCCCGTGGACGACAGCGGCCCCTTGGATTTGCCGGTCATCGCCAGCGAGGCGATCTGGGACTTCTGCTTGGCATTGAAGCGGCTACCGAACTGGGTCAACACCTCGACCACCTGGTCGAAGGCTTCCAGCGTCTGGGCATACTTCAGCTGGGCTTCTTCCTGCTCGAGCTTGCGCAGCTCTTCCAGCAATTGGGCTTTGGCGGCGGCAGAGGGTGAAGCGGGCGGAACCTGGCGCATTGGCAAAACTAAGGTTGGAAGGATCAGCGAGTATTGCCGTTGCGCCGGCTAGCGTAAAGCGGCAGGCGTGCCTGAGTCGGGCTTCGCTCAGCGATGGCGCAGCAAGGCGTGCTCGCGGGCCATGGTCAGCACCGGCCCGATACGCCCGGCCCGGATCAGCTCACCGCAGTGCTTGCCGACAAACTCGACCCTGGGCGCCGAAAACCACTGCACCACCCGCTCCAGCTCGCCGGCGTTGATGGACCAGGCGTGGCAGACCGCCTCCCCCAGCTCTTCCACCCCCACCAGCCCCAACTCGCGGATCTGCTCGGAATCCAGCGCGAACATCTCCAGCACCTTGCCCGCATCGTCCGGCGTGCCGTAACCAAAACGCATCTGCTCGGCGCGGTAAGCAACCGAGGCTGCACGCGCGGATTCGGCGCGTCGTATGCCCTTGAGAAGTGCGCCGATAAGTTGAGGATGCGTGGCAGTCATGGTGCTCGCTCGATGATGGCCGCCACTATGCCCATCGCCGCGAACCCGCTCAATCAGGAGGTTCCTGACCATAGGCAAGGAAACAGCGAAGCGCGCAACTGGCGTTATTCGCTCCAAGCGCGCTGCAATCGATGCCGGTCCAAACACTTAACGTTATGTCCGGCTGCATCGTCGCAATCGGTTGTAGCCGACGAAAACACCCCATCTGTGGTTAACAAGCCGACAGCTGAAAACCAATCGTTGCCATCGACTGCAATAGGCCTGAGCTGCGCCCTGAAATTGCATGTCAGGGAGTAAGTGAACCGCCCCGGGATTCCCGGAGGCTCCAACTCTTGAGAGGATGGAGTCATGAGCAAAGCAATGAAGTATTCGCCAGAGGTCCGAGAGCGAGC
>NZ_MDSK01000043.1 GCF_002940205.1 Xanthomonas arboricola pv. guizotiae | reverse complement strand
GTAAGCAATGTTCGATGAGGGCAAATTGTGCTGGCGTGATCTCCATGTCCAATAGTTTAACCTCCCCAGCCACTAGCGTTAACAGGACCTAGTCTCAACGTGCATCCGGCCATACGGCAATCCAGGTTGCTCATCGCCGGTCCAGCCGCTGATGGTGTGCTGGTTGCCCTCTTTATCTGTGTAGAGAAGGAATTTGTGATGGTACTCCTTGCCCAGCGCAGACCCGATGTTGCGATATCCAACTTCAATCTTCTCGTCCATGATGGTCTCCGTTGGCTTACTGACTCTTGATGTGGACGGCGTCGACGTGTGTCACCTTGCCGTCGGCATCCAAAGAAAAAGTCATCACAACGGAACGTGCATCTGGATCAAGCATTGCCTGCCCCTTATTGTCCCTGACGACCACCTTGCCTGGGGTGTCTTCAACAATCTTTGACGTTGGAGATTTGCTGAACGTCTCCAGCACCACCAACTTTGTTGTTCCCAGAGGAAGGTACTTGGCAACGATGCTACTAACGTCGACCTGTTCGAATCGAACGGGCTTTTTTGATGCATAAATCTCTTCAAGCATTGGGCTGGCTCCTGATTTCATGGTGTCTTCCTGTGTCGAAGCGGTACGTGCAGTATCTGCATTGGCGCAGGATGAAAGCGGGAGCACCGCAAGCCCGGTAAGTGCAAGCGTTGCGGTCCACCCGTTTAGCACGATGCGTGGCATGGCGATCTCCTGATACAACCAATCACTTGAATAGAATGTCCGCGCGGTCCTGAGCCTTCCCAGGCAGGCTGGTACATCAACACTCCTTCCGTGCAGACGATACCAGCGTACTACAAGCTTCCCATGGTTGATGAATAGCTGAGTTGGATCGTCAGGGCTGCCCAGGCAATCCATTTTGTGCCACATCCAAATGCATGCATTGGGATATTCCTGCAATCCACGCCTCTTCAAGTAGGCGACCACACTTCAGTGGCGTTACTGGAAGTTGCAAGCCCCCAAGCGCTTCAAATAGCCGCTTTGCCTCGACTGATGCTTGACGTGAGCCGTGGACAGCGCCGTATTCGCCTCCGAATTCCAAACTGCATCACGCAACGACGTCGTTGAGACGATTTGCCGGGTTTGCGAGGCCGTGGTCTTCAACGATGAACCCACCAGCGGCGTGGGCAGCTGGGTGGCGTAGGTGTGTGGTGCTGCCACACACACGCATGTCGTTATCGTACGCAATCGATCATCTGCCGCTTGGCGTTATGCACAGGTGCCGTTGCGAATGTCCATTCAAGGCGCAAGTGGCAGCCGCTGCCGACACCTTGCATCACACACCAGGGAACGATCGAAATGAAACGTAAAACCAGCTATCGCGGTGCGCTTGCGGCCTGTGGCCCCTCACTCGTCGTGGCCGCGCTGTGCATGGACGCTGCCGTTGCCGCACCGGTCACCGGGACGGACACGGTCACGCTGACCCATGTCTTTGCCACGCTGCAGAACGGCCAGCAGGATCGGAAGCCTGAAGACATCGCGGCATGCCGCAAGCAGGTGTCGGCACCGACGTCCAAGTATCTGGGTGTGGCGGTCACCACCAAGTATTCGATCGACGTGCAGTCCAAGATCATGTCTGCGTCCTCGTCGCTGCCATCGCCTGTGGCCACCCAGCCGCTGACGGTGACGATACCGCTGGCGCCGTTGGGCCTGTCCGGGGAGTATGCCTTCGGCGCGTTTCGGCCGAGCGCGCTGCCCGACACCTATGTGCTGTTCTCGGTCGGGCTGGATTTCAAGGGGCCGCAGTCGTCCGTGCTGGTTCTCAACAGCGACAAACCCTACAACTGCCTGGTCACCAGCAATCCGGCGCCGTTGAAGGGAGCACTGGGGACCAAGCTGGGAAAAGACCAGGGGCGCTGATGTCTGCAACCGCCGGGTAATCGGTGAACGCGCCGAAGGCAGCTTCGGCTCGTTCGCCTCGGTGCTGCGGCCGTGCAGTGCAGCCCTCGCGCGGATCGCGCGATGCACGTCGTCGGGGATATTGCGGACGGTGAAAGAAGGCATGTCGCCCTCGTGCAGGAATCAGGTTGCTTGCACTTCGGGAAAGTGCAAGCAACCAAACAACACACCCGGTATCGAAGCAGTCATTCCAGCACTGGCGGGTAAGTGAGATCCGGGGCCAACCTGGCCCCACCACTCACCGATACGGCCCGGGCCCGCGCCATACCGGCTCGCCCTGCTTGTAGACCTCCATCATGTTGATGACCTCGCGGGCATCGCCGATGTCTTTGAGTTCCGGCGAGTCCGGCGGCAGCAGGCGGCATTTGCTGGAGCCGCGCTTGAGCGCGACTTCCAGCGGGCAGACCATGCGGTACTGGGTGCCGGGCAGGATGATGGCCACTTCCTTCATGCCCTGGTCGCGCCAGTTGCGCAGCTGGGTTTCGCTGCGCACTTCGTAATAGACCTGGTAGCCGCCCACATCCATGCTGGGTTGGGCGTTGTTGCGGTCGCGGCGGCGGCCTTCGCTGATGGTGGGCGTGTTGGACATGCCGTCTTCGGCGGCATCGGCTTGTTCTTCGAGCATGCCCGGTGGGCGGCCGGTCCAGGTTTCGGGGCGGCGCTGCGGCGGTGACGAGGGTTCTGCCGGCGGTTGCGGCGGGGTGGGGCGCTGCACCGGTTGGGTCTGGCGCTGCTCGACCAGGCCGCCGCGGCGGGTGTTGCCTGCCGGCGGGATCGGGTTCTTGGCGGTCTTGACCAGGGTGGACTGCACCGGCGAGGCGGCCGGCGGCGGCTGCACAGGTGCGGGCGTCTGCGACGGCGGGGTGGGTGTCGGCGAGGGCGTGGGTTGTTCGGGCGTGGCGGTGTCGCCGACAAAATCCACCTTGGTGCGGCCGCCGCTGGCCGAGCCCTGCGGCGGGGTCATGGTGGGCGTGGAGGCCGACAGCAGGATCAGCAGCATCAGCACGTGCAGCAGGGCGCTGATCAGCGCGGCGATCCAGGGTTCGATGCGTTCGATCAGCGGCTCGGTGCGCGGCAGCCAGTCCTGCGTCTGCAGGCGGACGTGCAGCAGCTGCAGCGCGTCGTCGCGCACGCGGTAGACCAGCACGTAGGGCGTTTGCTTGACCATCCATTCGCGGGTGCCGGCGACCCGGCCGGCGCGGCCGCGGCCGGGTTGCTCGGCCAGGGTGCGGGTGGCTTCCAGCACCTGCCGCGCCATCGCGGCGGCGGCGGTCGGGTTGAGCGCGTGGTAGTGATCCTGGGCGTGTGCGAGTTGCCTGGCGGCCGGGACGGTCCAGTCACGCCGCAACATCAACGCCCCATCTGGCGAACAGTGCGCTCACCTGTGCCGGCGCGGCAAAGGCGCCCTGGTCCGCTGCGGCGATGCCATCCAGCACCGCGGCCTCGAAGCTGGCGGTGTCCACGACGCGAACCACGTCGTCCCATCCTGCCGTCTCGGGCAGCGTGTCGATCAGCGTGCGGGCTTCTTGCTTGATGGCGGACATGGCACTGCGGTGGGGGAACTCTGCCGGCAAGTCTACCCGTGCGGCTCCGCTTCGCGTGTGGCAATGGCTGGCGCGCGGCCGGGGCGTTCACCGGCGGTGGCAGGCAGGCCGGTCCTGCGCGAAGGTCGGTCGCCTGTCGCGATTGCCGCGCGCGGTGGTGGCCGCCCGGGCAACCCGCCTGTGCGCGCAGAAAGTGACACTTGGCACCTTGTTCGCGGCGGGGGCCGGTTTCATTCTGCGTCGGTCACCTCACCCCGCAAAGGAATCGCCATGCCCGCTGCTGCCATCGCACCGCTGACGCCGTATCTGTCGATGGCGGCCATCGCCTTGCTCTACTACCGGCGCATCCGCCGCAGCTTCGGCCGCCAGCCGTGGAAGCCGGTCGGCACCGCAGTGCGTGCGGTGGTGCTGCTCATTGCGGCGGCAGCGCTGGCGTTCGCGGTGTATGGCCTGCCGCAGGTTCGGCCCGGGATCGCCGTGGGAACGCTGGTCGGCATCGGGCTGGGCGCCGTGTCGCTGCGCTACACGCATGCCGAATGGGTGGACGGGCGCGGTTGGTATACGCCCAACCCGTGGATCGGTGGGGCCTTGATGCTGGTGCTGCTGGGTCGGCTGGCCTGGCGCTGGGCGTCCGGTGGCTTCAGTGATGGCGCGGCCACGGCCGGGTCGCAGGCCAGCCCGCTGACCTTGGGTATTGCGGCGGCACTGGTGCTGTATTCGCTGGTGCACGCGGGCGGGGTGTGGTGGCGCCTGCGCCAGCTGCGGTTGCAGGCATCGCCCGGTGCGGTGGCCAGCCCGGCGCGATGAGCGCATTGGCGCAGTGATGCCGGTGGAAGGCAGTACTGCGTGCGTCTTGCGGCGTGACCGGTGCAGGCCCGGCAGCCAGGGGCCAACCACAGGCGTCACACCTGCGAGCGGAACGGGACCACCAGCTTCTCGCCCAGCTTCTGCCGCAGCGGCCGCTTGCGCCAGCGTTCCAGCGTGTACAGCTCGGCCCGTTGCAGGTCGCGCTCGAACACGTCGGTCATCTGCGCGGCCAGCTCACGGTCGTAGACATTCAGGCTGGCCTCGTCGTTGAGGCGGAACGAGCGGATGTCGAAGTTGGTCGAGCCCACCGAGACCAGCAGGCCGTCGATGATCAGCAGCTTGGTGTGCAGCATGGTGGGCAGGAATTCGTGGATGGCGATGCCGGCCTGCAGCAGCGGCTCCCAACTGGCCTTGGAGGCCAGCCGCACCGAGACCGCATCGATATGCTTGCCCGGCAGCAGCACGCGGATGCGCACGCCGCGCGCACGCGCTTCCAGCAGCGAGCGGGTGATCAGTGCATCCGGCACGAAGTAGGCGGCGGCCAGGTCGATGGAGCTGCGCGCTGCGGCAATGGCGATCAGGTACATCAGGTGCATGCTCTCGCTGCCGCCGGCGGGCGAGGCCACGAACAGCTGCGCGTCGCTGTCGCCGGCCGGTGCCAGCTCGGGGTAGTACTCGGCGCCATTGAGCACGCGGCCGGTTGTCTTGATCCAGTTGTCGTTGAAGGCGGCCTGCACCTGCGCCACCACCGGGCCTTCGATGCGGTAATGCGAGTCGCGCCAGTGCTCCGGGTCCTGCGCATCGCCCATCCACTGGTCGGCCACGCCGACGCCGCCGGTGAAGCCTATGCGGCCATCGATCACCAGCAGCTTGCGATGGGTGCGGTTATTGACGCGGTGCAGGTTGTACCAGGTCAGCGGACGGTAGCGATGCACCTCCACCCCGGCGTCGGTCATGTCCTGCACCAGCGAGGCATCCATCTTCAGGCTGCCGCCCCAGTCGATGGTGACGCGCACCTTGACACCGGCACGTGCGCGCTCGGACAGCGCCTGGCTGAACTCGCGGCCGATCTCGCCCGACCAGTAGATATAGGTTTCGAAGGTGATGGTGCGCTGCGCGCTGCGGATGGCGGCCAGCATCGCCGGGAAGATCTCGCTGCCGTTGTGCAGCACCTGGATCCTGTTGCCGGGCAGGATCGCCGGACCCAGCAACACCGACATCTCGCGTTTGAACTGCGGGTCGGCGACGTCGTAGCAATGGCTGGGGATGTGCTCGAGCTTTTTCTCGGGCGTGGCGAAGTTGAGCAGCAGCAGCCCCACCACCAGCGTGGTGACCACCGTGGCCACGATGATCCATGTCATGCATCCAACTCCGGTTCCCCTGCCATCGACAGCCCCAAGCGGCCGGCATTCTGGCAAGGCGGGCGGCATGGAGGCCGTGAAGGGGGATGCGTCCGGCGTCTGCGCGTGTCCGTGCCGGCCCAGGTGCTGGCCGGCACCGCGCACTGAAGGCGGTGGCAGGCCTATGGCGTGCCTCAGCTCAGCGCGGGCGGGTCAGGAACGCTGCCGGAACCTGCGCGGTGAGCCAGACGCCGTTGTCGGCCTGGAAGAACCGCAGGCCGTCGCGATGCATGCGCCCGGCGTCGACCTGCAACACCACCGGCTCGCCGTAGCGCTGCCCCACCGATGCGGCGGTCTGCCTGTTGTCGGACAGATGCACATGGTGGCGCTGGCCGGGGCGCAAGCCCTCGGCCATGATCGCTTCGAGAAAGCGCGTGGCGGTGCCGTGATACAGCACCTCGGGCGGCACCCTGGCTTCGAGCTGCAAGGCCACGGTTGGCGTGGAATGCCCCTGCACCGCGCGGATCCGCTGCCCATCGGCAGACAGCGCAAAGCGTTTCTTGTCGCTGCCGGCGACCACAGCCTGGATCAGCTCCAGATCGAGCGCGGTGCCGTGGGCCCGGGCGCCGGCAATCAACGCGTCCAGCTCGGCCCAGCCCTCCGGGTCGAGCGTGAGTCCGATCGCCTGCGGTTCGTGGCGCAGCACAAAACTGAGGAACTTGCTGATGTCGGTGTGGTGCTTGCTCATGCGGCGGCGCCCGAAGCGTCCTTGCGGCCAGTGATGCCGGCAATTTTGACGCATCCAGGTGGCCAACGCGCGTGCGCGAGCAATGGTGCCCGGTGGTGCCGGGACTGGTGCTGTATGCCCCGGGGCATCGACAGATTCCCCCCGGGCTGCGTACATTCATCGAGACGCTCGGGCAGGTGCTGCCGTAGCGAGTGCCGGACGTCACTGGCAGAAACCAGCCTTGCGGCAATGCCAGCTCGATAATTTCTTCAATCCGCATCCAGGGCAGTCCCGCCAATCACGGCCAGCTGTCGGCAGTGCTGCTGCGAAGACACGCGTGCAGTCGCACTGCTGGCCGCAAGCAACACACCGACGGCCTCGAAAAGCGGGCTGAAGCGCGCGCCGCTGCCGGCCGTTGCCGGGCCCGTCTATGCGCCGAAATGCTTACATGCGTCACACAAGCACGCACCTATACTTGCGAGGTGTCCCACCCACGAGGTTCTGACTGCATGAGCGCACCCCCAACGTCTCCGATCGCCGCCGGTTCTGGCGCAGCCCCCGGTAGCCTTCGCCGTTCGGTGTCCAACACGCTCAAGGGATCGGCCGGCAACCTGGTCGAGTGGTACGACGTCTACGTCTACTCGGTGTTTGCCACCTACTTCGAATCGCAGTTCTTCTCCAAGGAAGACAAGAATGCCACGATGTTCGTGTGGGCGATCTTTGCGATGACCTTTCTGATGCGCCCGATCGGTGCGTGGTATTTCGGCCGCTTCGCCGACCGTTACGGCCGCCGCCTGGCGTTGACCATCTCGGTGTCGATGATGGCGCTGTGCTCGTTCGTCATCGCGGTGACGCCGACGGTGGCCACGATCGGCATCGCCGCGCCGATCATCCTGTTGCTGGCGCGCCTGCTGCAGGGCTTTGCCACCGGCGGCGAGTACGGCACCAGCGCGACCTACATGTCCGAGGCGGCGATTCCCGGCCGGCGCGGGTTCCTGTCCTCGTTCCATTACGTCACCCTGGTCGGCGGGCACGTGCTGGCGCAGACCACCTTGCTGGTGATGCTGCATTTCTTCGATGCGCCGCAGGTGTCCGAGTGGGGCTGGCGCGTGGCATTCGGCCTGGGCGGCATCGGTGCATTGGTGGTGTTCTGGCTGCGCCAGACCATGGACGAGTCGCTGAGCTCCGAATCCATCGCCGATTCGCGCACCGGCAAGGCCAAGGCGTCGGGCTCGATGCGCGAGCTGTTCGTCAACCAGTGGCGCCCGCTGCTGCTGTGCTTCCTGATCACCGCCGGCGGCACGATCGCGTTCTACACCTATTCGGTCACCGGGCCGAAGATGATCCAGACCGCGTTCGCCGGTGGCGACGTGATGGCCGGCACCATCATCAACCTGGTCGCGCTGACGGTGCTGATGCTGATGCAGCCGGTCGGCGGCTGGTTGTCGGACATCGTCGGGCGCAAGAGCCTGCTGGTGTTCTTCGGCATCGGCGGGGTGCTCTACACCTGGTTCCTGGTGATGGAACTGCCCAAGCAGACCGACTGGCTGACCGCGTTCGCGATCCTCACCGTGGGCTTTGTGATCCTGACCGGTTACACCTCGATCAATGCGGTGGTGAAGGCGGAACTGTTCCCCACCCATGTGCGCGCGCTGGGTGTGGGCCTGGGCTATGCGTTGGCGAACTCCGCCTTTGGCGGCACCGCGCCGCTGCTGTACCAGGCCTCGTTGAAGACCGGCCACGTCAGCGAGTTCGTGATCTACGCGACGGCAGTGATCGCGGTGTCGTTGGTGGTCTACATGTTCTTCCTGACCAACAAGGGCAGCAACTGGCTGGACGACGAAGCGGCGATGCATCAGCGCAAGCGCTGATGTGCTTTGCCCTCCTCCCGTCGGGAGAAGGTGCCCCGAAGGGGCGGATGAGGGGCGCCTCAGGTGACTGGCATACCGACTATGGTGAGCGCGCCGCCACGCGCCGCCAAGGTGAAGCATCGATCCTGCGGTCGTGCAGTGGTACCCGTACCCTCACCCCAACCCCTCTCCCGACGGGAGAGGGGCTTGAGTAGCCTGTTGTTGCGTGAAGTCTTGATGGTGCTGCGCCGTCTGCGCAAACACGCTGTAACGCAAACCAATCAGACCCAGCAGCGCTTCATCGCGATGCCCACCCGCCGGCACCTTGCCCACGCGCGCCAGCGAGGCATCCAGCCGCGCACGCAAGGCATCCGGCGCGGGCAGCGGACGTTTCTGCGCGATCTGTTGCCGGTAGTGCGCGGCAACATCGGCCAGGATCGCGTTCACCGCCTCAACGCTCGGCTGCGGCAAACCATGCCGCGCGCTGTGCAGTTGCAGGATGTTCAAGCCCACGCGCACTTCGTTGAGCATATCCACCGAGGCCAGCTCGCTGCCCTCCGGCGTCAATGCCAGCCGGGGCGCGAGCAGGCCAAGCAGGTCCAGCATGCGCGCGGCAAAGTGCTGCCGGTCCTGCGCGCCGCGGCCCTCGGCGGCATCGGCCAGCGTGCGCCAGCCCTGGCGCACCAGCCGGCGCGCGCTCCATTCGGCGCCCACCGAGCGGAACAAGCGCGTCAGCACCACGGCAAATCCAATCCCCAGCACCATCGCCACCGCCGCGTTGACGAAGCTCTGGATATTGGCGTTGTAGGTGTTCTGCAGGCTCAGCAGCGCGGTGAGGTTCACCACCAGCGGCAGCGCGATCAGCATGGTCTTGGGGCGATGCAGCAACGCGCCGATCGGCAGGAACACCGCCGCCAGCACCAACACCAGCATCGGGAAATCGTGGATGGCCGGGAAGATGCCGAACAGATAGATGCCGGCGACCACGCTGGCCACCACCGCCCAGGTCAGGAACGACAGCATGCTCGGCGCCGGGTCGTCCTGCGCGGCGAAGAATGCGGCAGTCACCGCCGCCATCATCGCGCCGTTGCCGCCGCCTTCCCAGCCGATGCCGATCCACAGCACGCAGTACGCCATCAACGCAAAGCCCGCGCTGAGGGCGGAAAACGCGGCCATGCCGAAATCGATATGGCGGGGGGGGCTGGCCGCTGCCGGCGCATCGGTTGGGGCGCGCGGCGACCAGGTCAGTCGATGCAGCAACGAGGGTTGCGTGCGCGAACGCACAGCAGGTTCGCTTTGTGCAGTGGTAGCCCGTTCGGATGATTCCGCCGTTGCAGCTTGTCTCGCCGCAGCCGGCATCGCGCGCAGCACCGGCGTCGCCGTGCCGTGCACCACCGCCTGCTGCAGCGCGCGGCAGTCCTGCCACAGGTCGAGCAGCTCTTCCAGCCGCAGCAGCAGGCTGGCCAGCAGCAGATGCCCGATGTCCTGATCTACCACCGGGCGCAGTGCGGCGATGCGTGCGCGCAAGGCGCCGACGTCCGCATCGCTGGGTGCGTCCTCGCCCTGGTCCATCCAGGCTGCGACGTCCTCCAGCAGCGCGTCGGTGGCGAGCGGCAACGCAGACCCGTCGCGCTGCAAGGCATCCAACCGATCGGCCATCGACGACAGCACCGGCAGCAGCATCAGCATGCGTGCGCGCAGCTGCTCCAGCGTGGGGACCGCACCGGCATGGCGTGGGTCGTCGTGGCGCACGAAAGCGATCAAGGCCTCGAACTGCACCAGATCGGCGGCCAGCCGATTGCGCGGTGCCTGCGACGGGCCGCGCTGCAGCACCTGCCGGCACCATTGCGCGGCGTCGCGCATCCAGTTGCCGATGCGCGCGGTGAGCATCGGCTTGACCGAGGCGGGGAAGACCAGCGCGGCGAACAGCACCGCCATCACCGTGCCCAGGATGATTTCCTCGCTGCGCGCCACCACGGTGTCGAAAATGCCCTCCGGCGCGGTCACCGCCGGGAAGCCGATGAAGGCGGTGGTGTAGCCGGCCAGCAAAAACGCATAGCCGCGCGGGCCGCGATTGAGCAGCGCCAGGAACAGGCAGGCCGACAGCCACAACGCCATTGCCGCGCTGAGCAGCAGCGGCGTTTCCACCAGGTTCGGCAGCATCACCAGGGTGGCCGCGCCGGCCAGCAAGGTGCCGAGCACGCGGTACACGCCCTTGGCGCGGGTGGGGCCGAGCAGCGGCTGGGAGACGATATAGACCGTGGCCATCGCCCAGTACGGCCGCGACAGGTTGCCGGCCAGCCCCACGTACAACGCCGCGATCGAGGCGGCGAAGGTCTTGGCCGAAAACAGCCAGGCCTGGCGATCGCGCAGCAGCGCACTCATCGCGCGGCAGTCGGGTCGGTGCGGCCGGCGGTCGCTTCCCAGCCACCGCCCAGCGCCAGGAACAGCTGCAGTTGATCCTGCGAGACCTGCGCCTGCGCATTGGCCAGCGTCATGTCGGCGGTGGCCAGCGTGCGCTCGGCATCCAGGCTGGACAGATACGGCGTGCGCCCGCCCTGGTACAAACGCCGGTTCTGCGCCGACGCCAGGTCGGCCTGTTGCTGCGCCTGTTCCAGCAGGTGCAGGCGGTCCAGATCCTGCGCGTAACGCGACAAGGCGGTCTGCACCTCGCGCAGCGCCTGCAGCACGGTGTTGTCGAACTGCGCCAGCGCCGCGTCCGCGCCGGCCTCGGTGGCGCGCACGCGCGCACGCGCACCGCCGGATGGCAGCGTCCACGAGATCAGCGGGCCGAACGACCAGGCATGCGTGGCCGGCTCGCCGAAGTCGGCCAGCAGGCCGGTGGCACCGATCGAGCCGCCCAGACGGATATCCGGATACAGCTCGGCGGTGGCCACGCCGATGCGCGCGGTGGCTGCCGCCAGCCGGCGTTCGGCCTGGCGCACATCCGGGCGACGCGCCAGCAGCGCGCGGCCATCGCCGATCGGAATCGGGCGCTGCAGGGCCGGCGCGTGCGCACAGCGATCCACGCCGGCCGGCACCTCGCCGGGGGTCTTGCCGAGCAGCGCAGCCAGTTGGTAACCGGCGGCCTGGCGGCGCGCGCGCAGCGGCGGCAGCGCCGCTTCCAGCATCGCCACCTGCGCGGTGGCGCGGGCCAGATCGGGCGGGGTGCCGCGGCCGGCAGCGATCAGGCGCTGGGTGATGTCGCGGCTGCGCTGCTGCAACTGCAGCGAATGCTCGGCCACCTGCAGCTCGTGGTTGGCGTGGCAGATCTCCACGTAGCTGCCGGCCACCTGCGCGGCCACGTTGACGCGCGCCAGGTCGATCGCGGCCTGGGCGACCTGCGTGTCGGCCTGCGCGGCCTCGGCACCGCGTTGCAGCTTGCCGAACAGATCGAACTGATACGACACCCCGAACTTGCCGTCGGCCAGGTTGAACACCGGCAGCTTTTCCTGCTGCAGGAACGCCTCGGCCGAGACCTGCGCGCGGCTGACGCCAGCCTCCACCTCGTAATCGAAACCGCCCGCGTCCAGCGCCTGTTCGTACACCGCGGCGGCGCGGCGCAGGTTGGCACCGGCCACCTTCAGCTCGACGTTGTCGCGCAAGGCCTGTTCGATCAGGCCATCCAGCATCGGGTCCTGGTACAGCGCCCACCAGCGTGCCGGCAGCGGCGCGCCGGCCTGCACCTGGTCGTTGCCGGTGTCGCCAAACGCGGCATTGGCGGCCGGCCGCTGGTAGGCCGACTCCGCCGGCACCGCGTAGTTCGGGCCGACCGTGGTGCAGGCGCTCAATGCGGCCAGCAGCGTGGCCAGTCCCAGGGGACGCAATCCGGTGCGGTTCATGGCGCGGCCTTGGCCTGCACGCGGGCAGGCGCGGTGGCGGCGTCGCGCACGGCGTCCGGCAGGATGGTCACGGTGGCGGTGCGCCCGGCGATCAGCTGCACATGCGCCGGCACCCGATCCAGCACGATGCGCACCGGGATGCGCTGCGCCAGCCGCACCCAGTCGAACGCCGGCGTGACGTTGGGCAACGCGCCGGCGCTGCCGCTGCGGTAACGGTCCTCGATACCGGCGGCGATGCTCTGCACATGCCCGTGCAAGGTGGCCGGCTCGCCCATCAGGTGCACGTCCACGCGCTGGCCGGCATGCACGCCCTGCAGGCGGGTCTCTTCGAAATAGCCATCGACGCGGAACGAGCCGGTGTCCAGCACCGCCACCACCGGGCGCCCGGCGCTGACGTAATCGCCCACGCGCACGGTGCGGTCGCTGACATGGCCGTCGGCCGGGCTGCGCACCTGCGTGCGGTCCAGGTTGAGCTGGGCCAGGTCCACCGCCGATTGCGCGGTGGCGACTGCCGCCTGCGCCTTCTGCACATTGGAGCGGCGTACCTCGGCATCTTCGGCGGCCACCAGATCCTGCAGGCTGCGGTCGCGCGCGATCTCGCGGCGCAACTGGCTCAAGGTGGCCTGGCGCTCGGCCAGCGCGGCGCGTGCCTGTTCCAGCGCGATCGCATAGCGTGCGCGGTCCACCACGAACAGCAACTGCCCGCGCCGCACCGCCTGGTTGTCGGCCACCGCCACTTCCTCCACCAGCCCGGACACATCCGGCGCCACCTGCACCACATCGGCGCCCACGTGCGCATCGCGCGTCCACGGCGCTTCCATGTAATAACGCCACAGGTGCTGCAGCACCACGGCCGCCACCACCACCATTGCCAGGGTCAACAGCGCCGGCCCCGCGTTCTTGATCAGCTTTTTCACGATTGCATCCAACGGGTAAGGGAAAACAGGCCGCCCAGCAGCGCGATGTACAGCGCCAGGTTGAACAGCGCCGGGTGCCAGATATGCCGGTACGCGCCGGCCCGGGTCAGCAGCGCGCCGATGGCGCTGTTGAGCAGGTAGGCCAGCGTCATCAACGCCAGCAAGGTGGGAACGAACACACCGTAGAGACTGAATTCGCCGTACATCGGGCACATCCTGGGCAATGGGGAACAACCACGTCCGGCGCCGTGCGCAATGCGCACCGGGCCATCCAGGACGTCACAACCGGCGTCGCGGTACGACGCCCGGCAGCGGGCTCAGTCGCACTGACTCAGCCGCGCGTGCGCTTGCGCGATCTGCTCCCACAAGGTCAGCACCACCTGCACCTGCGACTCGCTGAGCGCGCCGAACACTTCCGCGCGCAGCGCATCCAGGCGGATCTCGATACGCCCGACCAGCGCCTGGCCTGCGTCGGTGAGCCACAGCTGGTTGGCGCGGCGATCGCTGCTGTCGGCCTGCCGGCGCACCAGCGCCTGCGCGCACAACCTGTCCAGCAGCCGCACCAGCGAGGGGCCTTCCATGCCCAGTTGCTGGGCCAGCGCCACCTGGCGGATGCCGCCGCCGGAGCGGCCGATCATCAACAACGGCCCGGTGCAGGCGCTGGACAGCCCGAAGTCGGCAAATGCCTGGTCGGCCAGCCGCTGCCACTGGCGGGCGGCGACCAGCAGGCCGGAGCTGAGCTGGGCGCGGGGAGAGGGAACGCTGTTCGTCATAATAGATAGGATGCTATCAATTCAACAATGAATCAACAGTCACGGAACCCGGGCAAGCCGGCGCAACCGCCACTGGGGCCGCCGGCCCGTCCTCGGGTACCATGCTCGCCCCCTTTGGGTGCACCCCGCGCATGAGCCAGTCCGACCAGCCCGATTCCCCCGTCACCCAGGCCCAGGCCGAAGATGCCGTGCGCACCCTGCTGCGCTGGGCCGGCGAAGACCCGGCCCGCGAAGGCCTGCTGGATACCCCGCGCCGGGTCGCCGAAGCCTATGGCGACTGGTTCAGCGGCTACCGCGAGGAACCGCGCGAGTACCTGGAACGCACCTTCGAGGAAGTGGCCGGCTACGACGAACTGATCGTGCTGCGCGACATCTCCTACGAAAGCCATTGCGAACACCACATGGCGCCGATCATCGGCAAGGTGCACGTGGGCTACCTGCCGCGCGGCAAGGTGGTCGGCATCAGCAAGCTGGCGCGCGTGGTGGAAAGCTATGCGCGGCGCTTCCAGGTGCAGGAAAAGATGACCGCGCAGATCGCCCAGTGCATCCAGGACGTGCTGCAGCCGCGCGGCGTCGGCGTGGTGGTGGAAGGCTCGCACGAGTGCATGACCACCCGCGGCATCCACAAGCGCGGCGTCAGCATGGTGACCTCCAAGATGTTGGGCAGCTTCCGCGAGGACGCGCGCACCCGCGCCGAGTTCCTGCAGTTCATCGAAGTGGGCGGCAAGCGTTGAGGCATGCCTGGCGTCATTGGCTGGTAGATTGATCCCCTATACGCTGGCGAACGACTGTCGCAGGGAACCCATGCAGATCGAATCGATCGACATCAAGAATTTCAGGCTGTTCCGTAAAGCCAAGCTGACGCATGTCCCCAGGCTCTGTGTGCTGGTCGGAGCGAACGGAACCGGTAAGTCCACGCTGTTCGACGTGTTCTCCTTTCTCAAGGATGCATTGTCCATGAATGTGGGCAAGGCGATCGCAAAACGAGGTGGTTACAAAGAAGTTGCAAGCAGAGGGTTTGCGCACGAGCCCATCGAATTCACTCTGCAGTTCCGCCTGGAGATCACCGGCAAAGAGCGTCTAGTGACCTATGTGCTGAAAATCGCACCGGGCACCGGCACGCGTGTGGAGATCGAGCGCGAAGTCTTGCGCTACAAGCGCGGCAGCTATGGCGCACCGTTTCGCTTTCTGGATTTCGCGCACGGTAAAGGTTACGCGATCACCAATGAAGAGGAATTCTCCAAAAAAGACGAAGAGCTTACCCGCGAAGAGCAGGAGCTCGATGCCCCGGATATTCTGGCGATCAAGGGCCTAGGCCAGTTCGAGCGCTTCAAGGCGGCTAGCGCCTTTCGCCTGATGATCGAGAACTGGCACATCTCTGATTTCCATGTATCCGAAGCCAGGCCAAGCCAGGAAGAAGGCTTTGCCGAGCACTTGTCAACGCGCGGGGACAACCTCGCCCTGGTCGCCAATTTCCTCTACGAAAACCACCGGGATCGTTTCGATCGTGTGTTGCATGCAATGAATCGCCGCGTGCCTGGTGTTTCGGTGGTGCAACCGCAGCAGACCCTGGATGGGCGCTTGATCCTGCGGTTTCAGGATGGAAGTTTCAAGGACCCGTTCATTGCCAGGTACGTCTCCGATGGCACTATCAAGATGTTCGCCTATCTGGTGCTTCTCAACGACCCCAAACCGTACCCGTTGCTTGCAGTCGAAGAGCCCGAGAATCAGCTCTATCCCGAGTTGTTGCCGGAGCTTGCTGAGGAGTTCCGCGATTACGCCAGGCGTGGCGGGCAGGTCTTTATTTCCACGCATTCACCTGATTTCCTCAATGCACTGACGCTGGATGAGATCTATTGCCTGCGTAAGGAAAAGGGATTTACCACCATCACGCGCGCCAGCGATTCGGACAATCTTCGTGCATTGTTCGAAGCAGGCGACTTGCCTGGCTATCTGTGGAAGCAAGGTATGTTTGAGGGTCTGAACCGGGATGTGGCCTGATGCAGGGGCGCATCATCTTCCTGCTGGAAGAGCCCTCCATGAAAATCCTGCTGGATGGCCTGTTACCGCGTCTGTTCCCGGGATGGCAGGAGGGACGCCATTTTCAATGTGTGCCCCACGACGGTAAGAGCGATCTGGAGCGCAGCCTGCGCACAAAACTGAGAGCTTGGCGCGTGCCTGGAGATCGATTTGTCGTGGTGCGTGACAACGACAACGGCGACTGTCTGGCGCTGAAAACGCGTCTAGTCCAGGTCTGCGCCGGCTTGGGACGCCCAGACACCTTGGTGAGGCTGGTGTGCCAAGAGCTGGAAAGTTGGTATATCGCTGATCTGGGCGCATTGGCGTCGGCTTTTCCCAGCTCCAATCTGGATACCCCGGCGTTGCACAAGAGATTTTCACAGCCAGACACTTGGAACAAGCAATCTGCAGAACTGGAGAGGCTCATTCCCGAGTTTCAGAAACGCAGTGGAGCACGACTGATGGCGGAAAGATTGAGCGAGGAGCGTAATTGCTCACCAAGCTTTCATGCTTTCCTCAATGGGGTTCGACAAATGGCGCTGGGTCTTGGCTATCACCCTCCGGCATGAAGATCGTCCGCGCCCGTATCGCACGCTATCGCAGCCTGCGCGAAGACCCGTTGTGGAAACTGCTGGCCGCCGACCACGCGCCGGAAGTGATCGGTCTGTTGCAGGCCTTGCTGCTGGAGGGAGAGCGCCTGTTGCCGGCAGCGGTACTGCACGAGCGTCTGCAACGGCTGCTCGACGACATCAATGCCGAGCACTTGGCGCGCGACCTGCCGCGCACCGCGCAGGCGTATGTCGCGCACTGGCTGGCGCAGGGTTGGCTGGAGCGCCGCCTGCCCGAGGGCGCGCAGCAGGAAGAGTACGAGCTGTCCACGCAGGCCGCGCAGGCGATCCGCTTTGTCGATGGGCTGGAGCACAGCCGCGGCGCGGCCACCGAAAGCCGGCTGGCGCTGGTGATGCAGCAGCTGGCCCAGCTTGCGGCGTTGACCGAGACCAACCCCGATGCGCGCCTGTCGGCACTGCGCGACGAGCGCGATCGCATCGATGCCGAAATCGCGCGGGTGTCTGCCGGTAAGGTCGCCTCGCTGGACGGCAAGCGTGCGCTGGAGCGCACCCGGCAGGTGATCGCGCTGGCCGATGAATTGACCGAAGACTTCCGCCGCGTGCGCGACAATTTCGAGCAGCTCAACCGGCAATTCCGCGAACGCATCATCGATGACGAAGGTGAGCGCGGCGAAGTCCTGACCAGGCTGTTCGAAGGCGTGGATGTCATCGGCGACAGCGAAGCCGGGCGTAGCTTTCAGGCATTCTGGGCCCTGCTCAACGATGCCGAACAAAGCGCGCAGCTGGATACGGCGTTGGAGACGGTGCTTGCGCGTGGGTTCGCGCGCAAGCTCGATCGCCGCGAACGCAGCTTCTTGCGCGGGCTCACCGGCACCATGCTCGAACGCGGCGGCCAGGTGCACGATGTAATGCAGCATTTCGCGCGCAGCCTGCGTGGTTTCGTGCAGAGCCGTGGTTATCTCGAACAGCGTCGACTCAACCGCTTGCTCAAACAGGCGCAGGCTGAAGCGCTGAGCCTGCGTGAGCATATTCCGGCCCAGCGCCTGATCGGCCGCAGCCTGATGTTGACCACCAGCCGGCTGCGCTCGCTCTCGCAATGGCGCCTGCACGATCCGCGCCAGCAACAGGTCAATGGCAGCATCCAGCGCAACGAGGCCGCCGCCATCTCGCTGGACAGCGTGGGCGATCTGGTCGCGCAATCGGAGATCGATTTCCGCAGCCTGCGCCGCGATCTGTTCGAGCTGCTGGCCACCCAGCCGCAGCTGTCCATCGCACAGGCGCTGACGCAACGCCAGGCTACCCAGGGCCTGGGCAGCGTCATCGGCTATCTGTCGCTGGGCACGCGCCATGGCGTCGTCAGCGGCGATCAGTTCGAAGTGGCGCAATGGCGCGGCAGCGACGGCCAATGGCGCCGCGCGCGCATCCCGCTGATCTGGTTCACCCAGGAGAAACGCCATGAACTGGCATGAGCACGAGCCCGACTCCGAGGTCGGCCACGACGAGACGGACGGTCAGACGCCTGCCGTCACCACCGGGTTGTTCGCCGGCGATACCGGCCAATTGCCGGTGGAAGCGCGTCGCGCGCTGTGTCAATTGCTGAGTGGTCCCAGCGTGGACGCGCAGCGGCATAGTCGCCTGTGGCCTGCCTTGCTGCGCAGCGAAGCCGGCATTCGCAGTGCGCTGGCGGAGGTCTTCCTGGAGCTGGTGCTCGATCGCGAGGCCGGCATCGCCTTCACCCGCCAGGCCGATACCGGCGAGCTGGAGGCGCCAGTGCTGTTGCGCTCCTCGCCGCTGACCTTCATCGACTCCGTGTTGCTGTTGCACCTGCGCCAGCAACTGGCCGAAGCAGATGCGCGCGGCGTGCGTGCGGTGGCGGAAGAAGCGGCATTGGGCGAGGCGCTGGCCGTCTACGAGAAAAACCTGTCTACCGATCGCGCCGGCTTTCTGCGGCGTGTCGCCACGGCTGTGCAGAAGATGAAAGACAACCATATCCTGACCCGGCTGCGCGGCGAAGATGCACGCTATGAAATCTCGCCGGCGCTCAAGCTGCTGTTCTCGGCCGAAGACGTCGCCGCCCTGGGGCAGGTCTATCGTCAATTGCGCGAGCTCCCGGCCAGCGGCGAGGACGAGGCCGACCCCGCGCGTTCCTAGTACCGCTACCGCACCACCTGTGTAAGCGCAGGCCTGCGCTTTTTCCGGCTTCCTGGACCGTACCGATGACCTCCCCTGCCGCGCCTTCCAGCCTGTTCGCCAACGATCTGCCCGACGCGCGCCTGCAGCAGTTCCGCATGCGTCGCCTGCAGGTGCATAACTGGGGCACGTTCTCCGGATTGACCGAGGTGCCGATCGCCGAACGCGGCTTCCTGTTCGTCGGCCGTTCCGGCTCGGGCAAATCGACGCTGCTCGATGCGATGTCGGCACTGCTCACCCCGCCCAGCATCGTCGACTTCAACGCTGCCGCGCGCGAGGCCGAACGCAGCGGCCGCGATCGCAACCTGGTGTCCTACGTGCGTGGCGCCTGGGCCGACCAGCAGGACAGCGCCTCTGGCGAAATCGCAACGCAATACCTGCGCAAGGGCGCCACCTGGACCGCGCTGGTGCTGGAATACCGCAACGGCGAGGACCGCGTGATCAGCCTGGTGCGGCTGTTCTGGATTGCCGGCAACAGCGCAGCCACCGCTGACGTGCAAAAACACTACATGGTGGCCGAGCGCGCCTTCGACGTTGCGCAGGACCTGGCCGGCTTTGATCTGGATCGGCGCAAGCTCAAGCAGCGGCTGCACGATGTGCATCACTTCGACAGCTTTGCCGGCTACGCCGAACGCTTCCGCCACCAGCTGGGCATCGGCAACGAGATGGCGTTGCGGCTGCTGCACAAGACCCAATCGGCCAAGAATCTGGGCGATCTCAACGCCTTCCTGCGCGGCTTCATGCTGGAAGAACCCAAGACGTTCGATGCGGCCGAGCGCCTGGTGGGCGACTTCGCCGAACTCGACGGCGCTCACCACGCGGTGGTGACGGCGCGGCGCCAGGTGGAGACCTTGCTGCCTGCGCGCGCGCATCATGCCGAGCTCATGCAACTGCGCCGCCAGCGCAGCGAGCTGGAAGAACTCAAGCTCGGCATCGATGCCTACCGCGAGCAGCGCCGGCTCGCCTTGCTGGACGCGCGCCTGCAGGAACTGGACGTGCAAGACCGCGGCCTTGCCGGCGAAGAAGGTCAGCGCCGCGCCGCCTTGGACAACCACAGCCGTCATCTGGAGGACCTGGAAGCGCAAAGACGCGCGCAAGGTGGCGAGCGCATCGATGCGCTGGAACGCGAACAGACCCAGCTGCAGGCCGAGCGCGACCGCCGCGCGGCCAAGCGGGCCCAGGCCGAGCAGGCCTGCCGTGCCCTGGAGCAGGCCCTGGCCGACAGTGCGCAAGGCTTTGCCGGGCAGGTCGCGCAGGCGCGCGCGGCCCTGGAAGACGGACAGCGTGCCGCCGCCGAGCTCGATGAGAAAATCAGCGAGCGCCTGGCCGGCAAGCACGAAGACCGCAAGCGCTTTGCCGAGGTGCGTGCCGAAATCGAGGCGTTGACGCGCAACCCCTCCAATATTCCCGCGCCGATGCAGAGCCTGCGCGCGCGCATGAGCGCCGACACCGGCGTGCCGGAGGCGGCGCTGCCGTTCGTTGGCGAACTGATCCAGGTGCGCGAGGAAGCCTCCGCCTGGCGCGGGGCCATCGAGCGCGTGCTGCACGGCTTTGCGCAATCGTTGCTGGTGGACGAACGGCATTACGCCGAGGTCGCCGACTGGGTCAATCGCACCCAGCTCGGCACGCGCCTGGTCTATTACCGGGTGCGTCACAACGAGCAGGCACTGGGCGGCCGCGAACCCGGCAGCGCCTCGCTGTTGCACAAGCTGGAACTGCGTGATCATCCGTTTGCCGGCTGGCTGCGGCGCGAGCTGGGCAAGCGCTTCGATTACGACTGCGTGGACAGCGCCAAGGCCCTGCGCCATGCCGAACGCGCGATCACCCGCGAAGGCCAGGTCAAGCATCCGGGTGAGCGTTACGAAAAGGACGACCGCCACGCAGTGGGCGACCGTCGCCGCTGGCTGCTGGGCTTCAACAACCGCGACAAGCTGGCCTTGTACGAGCGCGAAGGCCAGGCGCTGGCACAACGCATCGCCGCCTGCGATGCCGACGTCGCCGCACTGCGCGCACAACGCGAACGCGATGGGCAGCAGCGCCTGGCCCGCAACACCCTGGCCAACCTGGGCTGGGATGAAATCGATGTGGCCGCCGCGCTGCAGCGCCTGGGCCAGATCGCCCAGACCTTGCAGCAACTGCGCCAAGGCGACGCCAACCTGCGCGCGCTGGGCGAGGCGATCGACCGTACACGTGCCGACATCGTCCAGGCCACGCGCACCTATGAGGGCGTGCGCACCGAGCGGATCACGCTGGGCGCCGAACGTACCCGGCTGGAAAAACAGCATCTGGAATGCGCCGATGCGCACGCGCGCGTGGTCACGCCGTTGCAGCAGCAGGGCCTGTCCGAGCGCTTGCTCGGCCTGGGCGAGTTGAGTCTGGATAACCTGCAGGATCGCTTCCGCACCGTGGAGCGTGGTCTGGATGCCCAGCTTGGTGTCAGCAAGGACGAGCTGACTCGCCTGCAGCAGGCCTTGATCGGATGTTTCCGCCGCTACTTCCAGCAGTGGCCCGAAGACAGCGGCGATCTGAGTCCGACGCTGGAAGGCGCCGACGATTTTCTCGCCCGCCTGCAGCGGCTGGAACGCGATGGCCTGCCGCAGCACGAGGCGCGCTTTTTCGACCTGCTGCAAAGCCAGAGCAAGAACAACCTGCTCGCCTTGCAGCGCCACACCGCCGAAGCGCGCAAGTCGATCGCCCAGCGTCTGGACGAGGTCAACGCCAGCCTGGAACAGGTGCCGTTCAACCACGGCACCTTGCTCACCATCGAACTCAGTGATCGCCGTTTGCCGGAAGTGATCGAGTTCCATCAACGCCTGCGCGATGTGCTCGGCCATCACCAGACCGAACAGCGCGAGCTGGCCGAACAACAATTCGCAGTGCTGCGCGAACTGGTGCGCAAGCTGGGCTCGCAGGAGGGCGAAGACAAGCGCTGGCGCGAGCTGGTGCTGGACGTGCGCCTGCATGTGGAATTCGTCGGCGTCGAACTGGACGCAGCCACGCGCCAGCAGGTCGAGATCTACCGCAGCGGTGCCGGCAAATCCGGCGGCCAGCGCCAGAAACTGGCAACTACCTGCCTAGCCGCTGCGTTGCGCTATCAGCTCGGCGGCGAAGACGGCGAGCTGCCGCGCTACTGCGCCGTGGTGCTGGACGAAGCCTTCGACAAGGCCGACAACGAATTCACCGCGCTGGCGATGAACATCTTCGAGAACTTCGGCTTCCAGATGGTGGTGGCCACGCCGTTGAAATCGGTGATGACGCTGGAGCCGTTCATCGGCGGTGCGTGCTTTGTGGAGATCAGCGGGCGGCACGACTCGGGCATCTTGCTGATCGAATACGACGAACAGTCGCGCCGGCTCAAGCTGCCCGAGCGCAGCCGCAGTGCGCTGGCCGAACCGTCCACCGCAACCGCAGACTGATGGCCGCCGCCTCGCCCATGCTGTTGCCTGCCGCCGCGCTGCAGACCTTGCGCGGGCAATGGCAGCGCAACCGCGGGAAATGGTTGATCGGCGAGGGCGTCCCGCACCCCATTTCGCTGCGGGCGCCGAACCAGGCGCAGGCCATTGCACGCTTCGATGCCTTCGGCCATTGGCTGCAGAGCTGGAACCGCACGGAGCTGCCGGGCCGGGTGGACGTGCGCGAAGTAGCCTGGACGCAACTCGGCTCGCAGCGTCTGCCGCACGCCTGGGTGCTGGACGATGCGACCCAGGCCGCTGCCGCGCTCGGTGAGGCCGAGCGCTGGCAGCGCGCCAGCCAGCGGGCTGCGGCACTCCAGGCGCGTTGGCCGCAGGCGGTCGCCCTGGCGGCGCGGCTACGGCGTCAATTCGATCTGCTGGCCGACTGGCAGGAGGAGGATTTTTCGCGCTTGGTGGCGGTGGTCGACTGGCTGCACCGGCATCGTGCCAGCGGGTTGTTCCTGCGCCAATTGCCGATCGCCGGGATCGACAGCAAGTGGATCGAACCGCACCGCGGGGTGATCGCCGACTGGCTGGCCGGCCTGCGCGGCATCGCCGAGCCGCGCAGCTTCGCCAGCCTGTCGGGTCTACGCGCTGCGCCGGATCGGGTGCGCCTGCGCTTGCTCGATCCTGCGCTGTGCCAGCACCTGGGTGGGTTGGAAGACATCACCGCACCGATCGCGCAGGTCGCCGCGCTGCGCTTGCCGGCGCGCCGCGTATTGATCGTCGAGAACCGCGAGACCGGCCTGGCCTGCGAGCCGCTGCCGGGAACGCTGATGCTGATGGCGCGCGGTTACGCCATCGAGTACGTGCGCAGCATCGACTGGCTGAGCGCATTGCCGCTGTATTACTGGGGCGATATCGACACCCACGGCCTGGCGATCCTGCACCGCCTGCGCACGCATGCGCCGCAGACCATTGCGCTATTGATGGACCAGGCCACCTTGCATGCCACCCCGCGCGCGCTGTGGGGAAGCGAACGCAAACAGCATCGCGCACAGCGCCTGGATGCGCTCAGCGACGACGAACAGCGCCTGTACACCGCACTGCGTGATGGCCGGTTCGGCCCGTCCCCTCGTCTGGAGCAGGAGCGTATCGCCTGGGACTATGCCTGGCCGCGCGTCCAGGCCGCCATGGCCGACTGAGCGCTTGCGGGCCGCTGCGCGATGGCGGGCGGGACAGCCTGCGTGCGCAGATAAGAATCGTTATCATTAGTGGCCCGGATGTGCCCGCCAGTGCGCGCATCCTCCCGCTGAAGATCCCGATGACCCCACTGCCTGCGCCTCGCCACCTGTTGTTCGTGTCCCTGTTTGCCGCCGTACCGGCCGCCGCCCAGGAGGCCAGCCTGCTCGACGCCATCGTGGTCAGCGAAAAGCGCGCCCTGTACCGGCCGGAAAAAGCCGCCGGCGCCACCCGCACGCAGACGCCGGTGGAGCGCATTCCGCAGGCGATCCAGGTGGTGCCGCGCTCGGTGATCGACGAGCAACAGCTCACCCGGCTGGTGGATGTGGTGGCCAATGTCTCCAACGTGCAGCCCGGCGGCACCCAGGGCAATCGCTCGGAAACCTTCGTCATCCGCGGCTTCGAAGCCTCCTCGTATGCGGTCGACGGCATCCTGCTCAATCCGGCGCAGAACTTCACCGAGACCGTGCGCGACCTGGCCAATATCGCCCAGGTGGAAGTGCTCAAGGGCCCGGCCGCGGTGCTGTACGGACGCGGCGAGCCTGGCGGGGTGATCAATCTGGTGAGCTTGCGGCCGGATGCGGTGTTCGGTGGTAACGCCTCGCTGCAGGCGGCCGAACACGGCCTGCGCCGCGTGCAAGCGACCGTCACCGGCGCGCTGAGCCCGACGGTATCTGCGCGCATCAGCGCCGCCGCCCAGCAAACCGGTACATTTCGCGACGCGCAGGCCGATGGCGACCGCGTGTTCGTCTCGCCATCGCTGGCGTGGCGGCCGAATGCGCAGCTGCGCGCCGATCTGGATGTCGAATACACCCGCCAGACCAGCCCCGGCGATCGCGGGCTGGTCGCCATCGACGGGGTGGTGCGTGGCCCGGCGCAGCGCAGCTTCGGCGAGCCGTGGTCGCGCAATCACGGCAGCTCGCGCACCGCACGCGGCCGCATCGAAGTCGACGCCAACCACTGGCTGACGCTGCGCCAGATCCTCAATCACCAGGACGGCGACAGCGGCCGCGACGTGGCCGACTTCACCGGCTTCAGCGCCGACCGCGCCTTCCTGCAACGCCGCGCCGTGCGCCAGGACCAGCAGGTGCGCGCCACCACCGCGCAGACCGAAGCGTTGGCACGTTTCGGCACCGGCCCGCTGCGCCATCAGCTGCTGGCCGGCGCCGAGTACGTCGATGCGCAGCGCCACACCGACGAAGCGCGCGCGCCGCTGGCGCGCATCAGCGTAACCAACCCGGTGCAGGGTGCGCGGCCAGGCAGCTATGTGCCGGCCCGCGACATCGATGTCGATGCGCGTTATGCCGCGCTGTATGTGCAGGACCAGATCAGCATCGGCGAGCGTTGGGACGTGCTGGCCGGCGTACGCTGGGACGACGTGCAACAGACCACCGTCGACAACGGTGCGCGCACCCGCGAAGACGGCCGGCGCGCATCGCCGCGCATCGGCGTGGTGTGGAAGGCCGCACCGCAGCTGTCGCTGTACGCCAACACCTCCACCTCGTTCCGGCCACGCAGCGCGAATGTGTTTGTCGGCGGTAGCGCACCACCGGAGACCGGCCGCCAGTACGAGCTCGGCCTGAAGAGCGCGCTGTTCGACAACCGCGTGCTTGCCACCGCCGCCGCGTTCCAGATCACCAAGGACAACGTCGCCACCAGCGATCCGGACAACAGCGGTTTCGTGCTGGTCACCGGCCAGCAACGCGTGCGCGGGCTGGAGCTGGACATCACCGGCGAGCTCACCCAGAACTGGCGGCTGATCCTGGGCGCCGGCTATCTGGATGCGCAGGTCACCCGCGACACCGTCACCCCGGTCGGCAACCGCCTGCGCGGCGTACCGCGCGTCAGCGCCAGTCTGTGGAGCACCTATCACGTCGCCAGCGGCCCGCTGTACGGCCTGACCTTGGGGGCAGGCGCGGTGCATGTGGGCGAGCGCGAGGGAGATCTTGCCAACAGCTACCGCATTGCCGGCTACACGCGCTTGGATGCATCGGCGGCGTACCGCTTCGGCGGGCGTTATCAGCTGGCGCTGCTGCTGCGCAATGTCGCCAACCGGTTCTACATCGAGCAACCGGTGACGCAGACCACCAACTATCCCGGCGCGCCACGCACCTTGTCGGCGACGTTGAGCATGGATTTCTGAACGCCGTGCAGCAGATCCCAGCCCATCTTGCCGATCAGCACGATCACCAGCACCAGAAACAATGTGCGGATCAACCGCGTGCCACCGCGTAGCGCCATCCGCGTGCCGGCCACTGCGCCGGCCACGTTCGCCACCGCCATCGGAATGCCGATCGCCAGCATCACCTGCCCGCTGGGCAGGAACAACGACAGCGCCGCCAGGTTGGTGGCCAGGTTCACCACCTTGGCCGCGGCCGAGGCGCGCAGGAAATCCAGCCCGAAAAAGCGGATGAACAGGAAGATCAGGAAACTGCCGGTACCGGGGCCGAAGAACCCGTCGTAAAACCCGATCGCCGCGCCCATCGCCAAGGCGGCGATCAATTCGCGCCGGCCGATCTGGCGGGGGCGATGCAGCGCACCGAAGTCCTTCTTGATCAGCGTGTAGACCAGCATCGCGATCAGCAGCACCAGGATCAACGGCCGCACCGCCTGCCTGGGCATCAGGCTGACGGCAGTGGCGCCCAGGAACGAAAACGTAAACGCCGCCCCCGTCGCATACAGCACCGGCCGCCACGGAAAGCGCACGGTGCGCGCATAACGCCACGCCGACGCACCGGTGCCGAACATCGCGCTGAACTTGTTGGTGCCCAGAATCAGCGACGGCGCCTGCTGTGGCAGCGTCGCAAACAAGCCCGGCAACTGGATCAGGCCACCGCCGCCCACCGCTGCATCCACCAGCCCGGCGATGAACGCAATGCACAGCAGCCACGGCAATTCGGTGGGAATCAGTTCCAGCAAGGCGGCGCTCCGCACGACGGGGCGACAGCATAGCTGCCGCATAGCCGCATAGCCGCATAGCCGCATAGATGCATAGATGCAGGGAGGCATTGCCGCGTGCAGCGCACTCGCACAGTAGGAAAGTGGCACGCCTACAGAGTCAGAGCCCCACCACCGCGACAGCAAGCCCCTCTCCCATCGGGAGAGGGGTTGGGGTGAGGGTACGGGGCGAAGCCCGCGTGCCGTCCGATGGCAACAGGCTGTTATCGGTCGCCTCAAACCCTGCAAGAAGCATTCTTCTAACCAAAGCCTCAAGCCGCTTGCAGGACAGCGTTCTTGCAAATCACCGCGTCAATCAATCACTCAACCTCCCGCAACTCTTCAACAACGCGTACACGTCCGCATTCCCCAATCCCCAATCACATCCCGCACAATCCCCGCATGCCGACCTCCACACCCACCGATCCCTGTCCCTGCGGCCGCCCTGCCGATTACCCACGTTGTTGCGGCCCGTACCACGCCGGCGCCGCCGCGCCCGATGCCGAGACGCTGATGCGCGCGCGTTACAGCGCCTACGTGCGTCGCGATGTCGCGTACCTGTTGTCCAGCTGGCATCCGTCCACGCGCCCGGCCGAGCTGTCGCTGGACGAAGGCGGCCGCACCACCTGGCTCGGCCTGACCGTGCAGCGCGCCATCGACACCGGCCCCGACACCGCCGAGGTGGTCTTTCTGGCGCGCTATCGCATCGGTGGCGGCAGCGCAGTGCGCATGACCGAACACAGCCGCTTCGTGCGCGAAGACGGCCACTGGTATTACCTCGACGCGCGCTGAGCCGGGTCCAGGCCGGAGCGAGATCGGCGGTCACGCCCACCATGAAGCCGTTCAGCCCGACGGCCGGCACCGGCCGGCCCGGTTTCTCGACGCCACGTTCGCAGCCGATCCCGGAAGCTTGCCGCGTCGGCGGAGCTCGCCGCAGGGCGAACACGATCATGGCAACCTTCAATCTCTGGCAGTGGGTGCTTGTGGCCATCGTGGTGTTCGCGATCGTGCTGCCGGCGTGCCTGGCCACGGCAATGATCTGGTTCGGCCCTCGCCACGATGCCCCGCGCAGGGCCCGCGCCCGTCGTGTGTCCGACACCAGCCCCTCCAGCCCGGCATTGTCGCTGCTGACCGGCATCACCGGCGACGGCAGCTGAGCGCAAGGGCCGACGTGGCCGGTGTGCGCGGCGGTATCGCCCGACGAGCCAGGTCGCGGCCCCGGCATCGGCACGCAACCTCATCCTCCGACAGGCGCCATATGGCCTGCGCGCCATGCCCACCGCCCTGAACAGCGTGCGCAGCGGACAGGCACCCAGCATTGGGCCGCCGACCAGCACAGCGCACGCTGCCGTCGCAACCTCACCACCTGCACGCCTGCAACCAGCCCGGTTGGCTATCCTCGGCGGCTCGACCTGTCGCAGGAGCGCTCCACCGCATGACCTCCGTCCACACGCCGGCGATCGCGCCGTGACGCCGACCCGGCGCGTCCTGCCTGCGCTGTTGGCGCTGGCGCCGCTGCTCGCCTGCGCCGATCCGGCCTTCGACCGCTGCCTGGCCGGCCTGCAGACCCAGGCCGCCGCCAAGGGCGTGGGGGCCGCCGACTTCCAGCGCTTCACCGCCGGCCTGGCGCCCGATCCCAGCGTATTGCCGCTGCTCGATGCCCAGCCCGAGTTCACCACCCCGATCTGGGACTACCTCGCCAGCCTGGTCGACAGCCAGCGCGTCGCCGACGGCCAGGCCACGCTGGCCACCCACCGCGCCTTGCTTGCGCGCCTGTCCGAACAGACCGGGGTCGATCCGGCCACCATCGTGGCGGTCTGGGGTGTGGAGAGCGACTACGGCCGCGTCACCGGCAAGCGCCCGCTGCTGGTCTCGCTGGCCACGCTGTCGTGCGCGGGCCGCCGTCAGCCGTTCTTTCGCGGCGAATTGCTCGCTTTGCTCAGCCTGTTGCAGCAGGGCGATCTCTCTGCCGATGGGCTCACTGGCTCCTGGGCCGGCGCCTTCGGGCAGACCCAGTTCATGCCCTCGACCTATGCCCGCATCGCGGTGGATGGCGACGGCGACGGCCGCCGCGACCTGGTCGCCAGCATTCCCGACGCGCTGGCCTCCACCGCCAACTATCTGGTCAAGGCCGGCTGGGAGCGCGCCCGTCCCTGGGGCATGGAAGTCCGCCTGCCCGCCGGCTTCGATGCCAGCAAGGCCGGCCGCACCCGGCGCCAACCGCTGCAGGCCTGGCAAACCGCCGGCCTGCTCGGCACCGACGGCAAGGCGCTGGCGCCGGCCGGCCTGCCCGCCGAAACCCCGGCCGCCCTGCTGCTGCCGGCCGGCGCGACCGGCCCGGCATTCCTGGTGTTCCGCAACTACGACGCGATCTACGCCTACAACGCCGCCGAAAGCTACGCGCTGTCGATCGCCCTGCTCGCCGACCGCCTGCGCGGCGGCCCCGGCCTGGCCGCTGCCTGGCCCACCGACGACCCCGGCCTGGGCCGGCCCGAACGGCGCGAACTGCAGCAACTGCTGCTGGCCCGCGGCCACCTGATCGGCGAGGCCGACGGCGTGATCGGCACCGCCAGCCGGCGCGCCATCCAGGTCGAGCAGACCCGCCTGGGCCTGCAGCCGGCCGACGGCCGCCCCGGCCAACGCATCCTCACCGCCCTGCGCGCCGCGCCGCCGGTCGCCGGCGCGGCGGCCATCCGCGCCACGGCGTTCAAGCTGCCGGCCGCCTATCCCGCATTCGTCCAATCCCCCATCGTCCACAAGGCACCCCCCATGTCCGACCTCACCGGCCTGCGCACAGGCGACTTCCACGGCTTTCCCTCGCTGTTGATCGACACCCCGTTCTCCACCGCCGCCATCAGCCTGTTCGGCGGCCAGCTGCTGTCGTTCGTGCCCAAGGGCGGGCAGGACGTGATGTGGCTGTCGCCCACCGCCAAGCAGCCGCCCACCCCGATCCGTGGCGGCGCGCCGGTGTGCTGGCCGTACTTCGGCCGCCAGGACCAGACCGGCGAGGTCCCCGCGCACGGCTTCGTGCGCACCGTGCCCTGGCAGCTCACCGAGAGCCGGCGCGAGGACGACGGCACCCTGGTGCTCACGCTGACCCCGCCCAGCTTCGACGACCTGGCGCTGCGCCTGCGCATGACCCTGCGCATCGGCCGCACCCTCGAACAAAGCCTGATCACCGAAAACACCAGCCCGGCCCCGGTGCGCTTCACCCAGGCGCTGCACAACTACTTCCGCGTCGGCGACGCGCTCACCGTCAGCGTGCAGGGCCTGGACGGGCTGGACTACCTCGACAAGTACGAGAACTACGCCACCGTCCGCCGCCAGCAGGGCGACTGGAGCCTGCGCGACCCGCGCGACCCCGGCCGCAGCGACCGCATCTACACCAACGCCGGCGGCCGCTACACGCTCACCGACCCGGTGCTCGGCCGCCGCATCGTCATCGCCACCGAAGGCAGCCGCTCGCTGGTGGCCTGGAATCCGGGCGAAGACGCCGGCCAGAACATGGCCGACGTGGGCGAGGGCTGGCGCCATTATGTCTGCCTGGAAGCGGCCAACGCCGGCCCGGACGTGATCGAACTCGCCCCCGGCGCCAGCCACACCCTGACCCAGACCATCAGCGTCGAGTAAGCGCAAGAATCACCCCAGGCTCGCGCGGAGCCTGCACTGCTTTCCAAAACCGTAAAGAAGCAGCATGACTCCCTTCTCCCACCGGGAGAAGGTGCCCGAAGGGCGGATGAGGGTGCGTCCGCCCGTGCAGCTGGCCAACCACCAGGGCTTCCCTTGCCCAGACCCACCGACCAAGTGCTTCCCTCGCTACACTCGCCGCTTCGCCCCACTGCGCCGCGCGATGTCTCTCCCTCCAGCTTCCGCTCCCGCCACGGGCCGGCGCCGCGCCGCGCTGATCTTCATCTTCATCACCGTGCTGATCGACGTGCTGTCGTTCGGCGTGATCATTCCGGTGCTGCCGGATCTGGTGCGGCACTTCACCGGCGGCGACTACGTGGTGGCCGCCGGCTGGATCGGCTGGTTCGGCTTTTTGTTCGCCGCCATCCAGTTCGTCTGCTCGCCGCTGCAGGGCACCTTGTCCGACCGCTACGGCCGCCGCCCGGTGATCCTGCTTTCCTGCCTCGGTCTGGGCCTGGATTTCATCCTGATGGCGGTCGCCCATTCCCTGCCGATGCTGCTGCTGGCGCGGGTGATTTCCGGGGTGTGCTCGGCCAGCTTCTCCACCGCCAATGCCTACATCGCCGATGTCACCCCGGCCGACAAACGCGCCGGCGCGTTCGGCATGCTTGGCGCCGCGTTCGGCATTGGCTTTGTCGCCGGCCCGCTGATCGGCGGCTGGCTGGGCAGCATCGGCCTGCGCTGGCCGTTCTGGTTTGCCGCCGCGCTGGCGCTGTTGAACGTGCTGTATGGCTGGTTCGTGCTGCCCGAGTCGCTACCCGCCGAACGCCGCAGCGCGCGGCTGGACTGGTCGCATGCCAATCCGCTCGGCGCGCTCAAGCTGCTGCGCCGGTATCCGCAGGTGTTCGGCCTGGCCTCGGTGGTGTTTCTGGCCAACCTGGCGCACTACGTCTACCCCAGCATCTTCGTGCTGTTCGCCGGCTACCAATACCACTGGGGCCCGCGCGAAGTGAGCTGGGTGCTGGCCGGCGTCGGCGTGTGCAGCATCATCGTCAATGCGCTGCTGGTCGGCCGGCTGGTGCGCTGGCTGGGCGAACGCCGTGCGCTGCTGCTGGGCCTGGGCTGCGGGGTGGTCGGTTTCGTCATCTACGGGCTGGCCGACAGCGGTACCGCGTTCCTGATCGGCGTGCCGATCAGCGCGTTCTGGGCGATCGCCGCCCCGGCCGCGCAGGCCCTGATCACCCGCGAGGTCGGCGCCGATGCGCAGGGCCGCGTGCAGGGCGCGCTGACCAGCCTGGTCAGTCTGGCCGGCATCGCCGGTCCGCTGCTGTTTGCCAACGTGTTCGCCTGGTTCATCGGCCGTGGCGCACCGCTGCACCTGCCCGGCGCACCCTGGTTGCTGGCGGGTGTCCTGCTGGCCGCAGGCTGGGTCATGGCCTGGCGCCGGGCAGGGCGGGGGGCCGTCGTGGCCCCCGCAGCACAGGGGTGATGCCAACCTATTCAGTTTGTGCTCGCGCCCGCTTTATCCGATTCGCGCAGTCACTGCTAGGCTGATGCACTCCGTGCTGCGGCACCGCCTTCGCTCCCTATGTGTCCTGACACCCTGGCTGTTCCGCCTTCGGCCGCGCTCGCGCTGCGCCATGCCACGCAGGACACCCACCGCCTGGTCGAAACGGTTCCGCTGATGCAGGCACTGGGGCAGGGGCGGGTCGATCGCGCGGCCTACGCGCTGATCCTGCGCCGGCACCATGCCCTGCTGGCCGGTTTCGAGGCGCACCTGAGCGACTGGCTCGACACCCTGATCGGCACCGGCTGGCAGTACCGCCGCCGCGTCCCGGCCCTGTGCCAGGACCTGCACACGCTCGGTCAGCAACCGCAGACAGCCATCGCAGCGCCGGCCGCCGGCCGAGATGCCGCGCGCTGGGGCATGCTCTACGTCATCGAAGGATCGCAACTGGGCGGGCGGATGATCGCGCGCACCTTGCGCAAGCAGCAGCCCGCACTGGCTGATGCCTTGCGCTATTTCGAACTGGCCAACGACGATCCGGCCGGCTGGCGCCGTTTCCAGGCCGTGCTCGACCAATGCCTGGACACCTCTTCCGCGCGCGCGTCCGCCATCGACGGTGCGCAGCGCATGTTTGCCCACTTCCACACCTGTCTTGCAGCGGAGCCGCGCGCGTGAATCAGTCCACCGAACCCCTGGATATGGATGTCTGTGCGCGTGAGCCGATCCATATTCCCGGCCTGATCCAGCCGTACGGCGTGCTGCTGGTGATCGAGCCGGCCGACGGCCGCATCGTGCAGGCCAGCACCACCGCCGCCGACCTGCTCGGCGTGCCGCTGGCCGAGCTGCTGGGCATGGTCTACACGCAAGCGCTGGAACTGCCCGGCGAGCAGCCGTTCGCGGTGGAGGACCAGGCGCAGCACCTGCTGCATGCCGACGTGCGCTTTCCCCTGCGTGCAGCACCCACCGACCACCCCTGGGTAGCCGCCTGGCATCTGTATCCGGAGCAGTGGCTGGTGGAAATCGAGCCGCGCGACGCGCGCCTGATGGACGTCACCCTGCGCGAAGCGCTGCCGCTGCTGCGCAGCATCGAGCGCGATCCCGGCATCGCCGAAGCCGCCGTGCGCGCCGCCAAGGGGCTGCGCAGCATGATCGGCTTCGATCGGGTGATGGTGTATCGCTTCGATGAAGAGTGGAATGGCGACGTCATCGCAGAAGCGCGCCAGCCCGAGCTGGATGCCTATCTGGGCCTGCATTACCCGGCCACCGACATCCCGGCCCAGGCGCGCGCGCTGTACCTGCGCAACCGCGTCCGCCAGATCGCCGATGTCGGCTATCGGGCGTCGGCGATCGAACCCACGCTGCATCCGCGTCTGGGCACCCCGGTGGACCTGAGCGATGTCAGCCTGCGCAGCGTCTCGCCGGTGCATCTGGAATACCTGGCCAACATGGGCGTGACCGCCACGCTGGTGTCCTCGATCGTCGTCAACGATGCGCTGTGGGGGCTGATCTCCTGCCACCACTACAGCCCGCATTTCACCAGCCACGCCATGCGCGACGCCACCGATGCGGTGACCCGTGCGCTGGCCGGGCGCATCGGCGGGTTGCAGGCGGTGGCGCGTGCGCACATGGAATCGGTGCTGCTCACCGTGCGCGAGAAGTTGATCACCGACTTCAACGATGCCGACCAGATGACCGTGGAAATGCTCGCCGACATGGCGCCGGACCTGATGGACGTGGTCGACGCCGACGGCGTGGCGATCTTTCACGGCGGCGAGATCAGCCGGCATGGCAGCACGCCGGATGCGGCCGCGCTGCGCCGCATCCGCGACCACATCGAATCCGAACACCACGATGCCCTGCGCGAAGACGCGGTCGGCGCCCTGCATGTGGATGCGATCGGCGAGGTGTTCCCCGAGCTGGCCGACCTCGCCCCGCTGGCGGCCGGTTTCATTTTCGTGCCGCTGATGCCGCAGTCGCGCAGCGCCTTGCTGTGGACCCGCCGCGAACAGGTGCAGCAGGTCAAATGGGCCGGCAATCCGCAGCTGGCCAAACTGGCGGACATCCCCAACTCACGCTTGTCGCCACGCAAGAGCTTCGACCTCTGGCAGGAAACCGTGCGTGGTCGCGCGCGGCGCTGGTCGCCGCTGCACCTGGAATCGGCGCGCAGCCTGCGCGTGCTGATCGAACTGATGGAGCGCAAGCGCTTCCAGCAGGATTTCACCTTGCTCGAAGCCTCGCTCTCGCGGCTGCGCGACGGTGTGGCCATCATCGAACGCGGCGCCACGGACGCGCACCGGCTGATGTTCGTCAACCCGGCCTTCGCAGAGCTCAGCCAGACCGAAGTGGCCGACCTGATCGGTTGCGACATCCTGTCCCTGCTGGCCAGCGACGCCGCCGCGCCCAAGGTCGAACTGCTCGAAGACGCGTTGCGGCAAGGGCGCCCCGCCTACGTCACCCTGCCGCTGCGCTCGCAGGACAGCGCACCGGTGTACCGCCAGTTCCATCTCGAGCCGCTGCCCAGCCCCAATGGCGTCACCGCCCACTGGCTGCTGCAGCTACGCGACCCCGAATAGGCGCCGACAACGGTCGGGCTGCCGCAGCTAGGAGTGGCAGCCAAATCGTGGCGCGCAGTCGCCAGGTGGGCGCGGAAGGCGCGGAAGCACCGCAGTGCCGAGGAGTCCGCGCCCCGGCCGCGCCCGCCTGGCGGTGCGCGCCGTCGTGTTGATCGCCGTGCTAAGCCCGCGGCCGCAATACCAGCAAGGTGATCGTCCCGGCCACCAGGCCCCAGAACGAAGCGCCGATCCCGCCCAGCGTCAGCCCCGATGCGGTCACCAGGAAGGTGATCAAGGCTGCTTCGCGCTCGCTGTCCTGCTGCAAGGCGGCCGCCAGGCTGTTGCCGATCGTGCCCAGCAAGGCGATCCCGGCGATGGCCATCACCAGCTCGCGCGGGAAGGCGGCAAACACCGCCGCCACGGTCGCGCCGAACACGCCGATCAGCACATAGAACACGCCCGCGCTCACCGCAGCGGTGTAACGCCGCGCCGGATCCTCGTGCGCCTCGCGACCCATGCAGATCGCCGCGGTGATCGCCGCCAGGTTCAAGGCATAGCCGCCGAACGGTGCCAGCAGCGTATTGACCACCCCGATCCAGCCGATCGTCGGCGAGATCGGCACCGCATAGCCGGAAGCGCGGATCACCGCCACGCCCGGCACGTTCTGCGAGGCCATGGTGACCACGAACAACGGAATCGCCAGCCCGAACAACGCCGCCCACGACAACGACGGCACCACCAGCACCGGCTGGGCCAGTTCAAGCTGCACGCTCTTCCACTGCATCAACCCGCTGCCGGCCGCAATCGCCACGCCGACCAGCAAAGTGGCGATCACCGCATAGCGCGCAAACCAGCGCCGCCCGGCCAGATAGGCCGCCAGCATCGCCAGCGCCAGCCACACCTGGTTCTGCATCGCCACGAACAGGTCCAGCCCGAAACGCAACAACACCCCGGCCAACATGCCGGAGGCCAGCGAGATCGGAATGCGCCGGATCGCCTTCTCGAATAACCCCGAGAAGCCGGCCAGCATGCCAAGCACCGCCGCCAGCACAAACGCACCGACCGCCTCGCGCAACGGCACCCCGGCCGCACTGCCGATCAACATCGCCGCGCCCGGCGTGGACCAGGCCGTCACCACCGGCACCCGGTAGCGCAGCGACAGGCCGATGCAGGTCACGCCCATGCCGATGCCGAGCGCCCACATCCATGAAGCGATCTGCGCTTGGTCCGCGCCCAGGTGACGCGCCGCCTCGAACACGATCACCGCAGAACTGGCAAAGCCCACCAACACGGTGACAAAGCCTGCGGCAATCGCAGGCAGGGACAGATCGCGAAGCAGGCTGCGGGAGGGAGGCATCGTGAGGTCTCTATCAGGAGCATGCATTTTCACCGAGCGCGCCGGTGATCGATAGCGCACCTTGCGTGGTCGGCTCTCTGTCGACGCTCTTGTTGTCCTGCCTGGAAGCACGACGTCGCTGCAATGCGGACACACGCTGCCATGACTTTGTTAGAGAGATCAGACCCGATACACCGCAAAGCGCTTGAAATCAGGCCTCGCGCATTGGCGCAATGACGTCGGTGTCATGCCCGTGTCAAAAAGTGCTTGCACTTCTGCGCAGTCTCGATAAACTGCGCGGCCTCGCTCAGGACGGCGGCGCTTCTCCAGGCACCGCAACAACGGACGGGGCGAGTCGGAAACATCACAAGGTGTTGACGAAACGGAAAAGCCGGCTATGATGGGCGGCTAGCTACACGGAAAGACGCTGCGGCGGATTGAAGTGCAGCGGCGGCAACTTCC
>NZ_MDSK01000042.1 GCF_002940205.1 Xanthomonas arboricola pv. guizotiae | reverse complement strand
TCACGCGCTTCGAGAAGTTGGACGTCATGTTCCTTGGATTCCTCAACTTCGTCCTGGTCGTTGATGGGCTTCGGATGTGTTAACAGGCCCTAGTGCAGTGTTGGTCTTGCGCTGCTCCGCCAGCAGTTGTCCCAATAACGGCTTGATACCAAAGATGGCGAACGGCACCAGCAGCCACAACACCGACAGCACGAGGCCGAAGATCGCAGCTGCGAAGTAAATCAGTTCCATGAGTCAGCCTTAAATTAAAATTTTTCGAAAGTTCTCCCGATGAAGGAGTCCGCACGGGGCCTATCAATGCTTTTGCGGAATCAGGTGCTGCCGATCAATTGCGAGGATCGGCGATCAGCCTGGACGGCGAGCCGTACAGAACCAGCACACGGGCGCCTGCCGCAAATACCGGTGTTGCACCCTGCACTACCGTCATCAGTGATCCGTTTTCGGTCTGTACGACGTACTCCATGCCATCCGCACGCGATGCCGAGCGCTCAGCTGCAGCACCGACGATGGCGCCGGCGACCAGCCCGCCAACCGCTCCGACTGCGTTGGCCCGACCACTGCCCCCCATCGATGAGCCGGCAATGCCGCCTACTGCCGCGCCCGCCGCAGCGCCGCCACCCTGGGTGCCATCGATCGAAACAGCGCGCACACTGATCACCGTGCCTGCTACGGTTCGATTGACTTGGCCAATCGAACCCACCGAGTAGCTGTCGGTGCGCACGTTAGGTACGCACCCAGCGACCGCAGCCGTGAAGATGGCCGCGACGATGAGCAACCTCACGGGGTCGCCTGGCTGCTAGGGAACATCGGCTTGCTGACGTCGACCGTTTCCAACGCCTGCAGGAACAGCGCGATGTTGTTCTGGGCAGAGCGATTGATCGACTCGCGAGCGCGGATCACGCCGGCGAACGCGTAGCCCGCCGGCACAGTGCCCGAAGCGCTCACATCCTGGGTGTAGACGATGCTGCCGTTTGCTCGATCGATCAGCTCGTAGCGTGCGATGGTCTTGGTGGTCATGGACGCGCCGAACGACGGTATGTCGATCGCCAGGATCTTCACCGACAAACTCAGCTTTCGCGGTGCGTCGTCACGAAAGATCGCCATCCGGTTGAGCGCCTCAGTCAGGGCGTTCTCCCACATGTCCGGTATTTCGTGCTGCGCCTCAGGCGGCACCTTGCCCTTTGCCTCGTCCGGCCGGGCCAACGTGACCGTGAGCGACTTCAGCTCGGCATCGAGCTTCTTGATGCTGACCCCTACGCCCGGCACCGAGAAGTTGAGCGGCGGATTGGCCGCACAGCCAGAGAGCGCCGCGATCACGATCGCAGCGGCGAGTAGCTTTCTCATTCCACTTCCCCTGTTGCTTCCATTGCGGCATGGGGCCGCACCCCTACAGCTAACGAGATAGTAACAAATGACGCGAATTGCACTAGGGCCTGTCACCACATCCGAAGCCCGTCAACGCCGAGGACGAAGCTGAGACATCCAAGGGGCATGCCATCCAGCCTCTCGAAGCGAGTAAAAATCCGGCGGTAGTCTTTCAAGCGGCGGATTCAGCGTTAACAATTCCTGGCTTCCTTTGCTTTGTCATCAGAGCGAGCAGCCATCCCGTACAAATCCAGCTGCGCGCATCTGCGGTAAGCCCGTTTTTTCAAGGAAACCCGCAGTTGGTGCGAGCGCACCAAGAAAATTCCAATCCGAACGCTGACGTGCCTATCGAACAAACCGTCAGTAGCCGGCTCATACTGCCCTTCTAGCTCTTCCCACTGCGACTCACGAGTCACATCCGCTTTTACCGCCGGAGCCAGCGACGCCCAGACCGCATACACCACGGTATCCAGCGGCTCATTCCGCACGCCTTTCGGCTTTATCCAGGACCCAGGCTCGTTGCTGTAAAACTTCACCGTGAGTCCCTTGCAGCACGCCGGCAGCAGCGCTCCCGGATCAAGATTGATCCAGTCCGGCACCTCATCGCCGCGGCCACCCAGGAAGCGCAGCATGCGCACCATTAGATCTGGGCCTGCCCTTCCGCCTCGGCCTTACCCTTTGCCGTCAGTGCAGCGCTCAGCCAGCCGTAGACATTGTCTTGAGCACCGAGCTGCCCGCGGCCCCGATGCCGCGGTGTATGCCAGGAATGTTTTAGCCTTCATCAGGTCCATCAGGCGACAAATGACCGCTCAGTCAATCGGTGACATCGCCCAGCAATGCACCGAGCGCAAGCGTCGATCCTGGTGACCCCGGCCCGATTCGAACGGGCGACCTTCCCCTTAGGAGGGGGACGCTCTATCCAGCTGAGCTACGGGGCCAAGGTGGGCATTGTCGCACGATCGTTGCGATTGCCAAGCCGGTGGGTGGTCGGTGGGGCCTGCTAAAATCGGCGGCTACCCGTGTCGCGGGAGGCCATGGCCGCCGCGCGACCGTCCCGACCTTTGGAGATCCCATGTCCGCTGACCTGCTCAAGGCGCTCGACCTCGCCGCGTCCAATTCCGGTACCTATCTTGGCGAGGCGACCTGGTCGCAGGCCACCGGCGCCGGGGTGTTGCAGCCGCTCAATCCGACCACCAACGCGGTGATCGCCGAGGTGCAGGCGACCACGCCGGAAGACTACGAGCTGATCGTCCAGCGTGCGCAGGCCGCCTTCAAGATCTGGCGGACCACGCCTGCGCCGCGCCGTGGCGAAGCCGTTCGCCTGTGTGGCGAGGCGCTGCGTGCGCACAAGGATGCGCTGGGCTCGCTGGTGGCGCTGGAAATGGGCAAGAGCAAGCCCGAGGGCGACGGCGAAGTGCAGGAGATGATCGACATCGCCGACTTCGCGGTCGGCCAGAGCCGCATGCTGTACGGCTACACCATGCATTCGGAGCGCCCGGGCCACCGCATGTACGAGCAGTACCAGCCGCTGGGCCTGGTCGGCATCATCAGCGCGTTCAACTTCCCGGTGGCAGTGTGGGCGTGGAATGCCTTCCTGGCGGCCATCTGCGGCGATATCTGCATCTGGAAGCCGTCCAACAAGACCCCGCTGACCGCGATCGCGACGATGAAGATCTGCAATGCGGCATTGAAGGACGCCGGCTTCCCGGACATCTTCTTCCTGATCAACGATGCCGGCACCGCGCTGTCGCAGACGCTGGTCGAAGACGGCCGCGTGCCGCTGATCAGCTTCACCGGTTCGACCCAGATCGGCCGCGTGGTTGCGGAAAAGGTCGCCCACCGCCTGGGCCGTTGCCTGCTGGAGCTGGGCGGCAACAACGCCATCATCCTGGACGAGACCGCCGACCTGAAGCTGGCCATCCCGGGCATCGTGTTCGGCGCGGTGGGCACCGCCGGACAGCGCTGCACCACCACGCGCCGCCTGATCGTGCACGCATCCATCTACGACAACGTGCTGGCCACGCTGGTCAAGGCGTACAAGCAGCTCGACAGCAAGATCGGCGACCCGACCGACCCGGCCAACCTGATGGGTCCGCTCAACAGCCAGGGCGCGGTGGAGCAGTTCCTGGCCTCGATCGCCAAGGCCAAGGCCGCTGGCGGCACCGTCGAAGTGGGCGGTACCGCGATCGACCGCCCGGGCAACTTCGTGCTGCCGGCCATCGTCACCGGGCTGCAGAACAGCGACGCGGTGGTGCAGCACGAGACCTTCGCGCCGATCCTGTACGTGATGAAGTACAGCACGCTGGACGAGGCGATCGAACTGCAGAACGGCGTGCCGCAGGGCCTGTCGTCGTCGATCTTCACCCAGAACCTGAAGGCCGCCGAGAAGTTCCTGTCGGCGGCCGGCAGCGACTGCGGTATCGCCAACGTCAACATCGGCACCTCGGGTGCGGAGATCGGCGGTGCGTTCGGCGGCGAAAAGGAGACCGGCGGCGGCCGCGAATCCGGCTCGGATGCGTGGAAGGTGTATATGCGTCGCCAGACCAATACGATCAACTACTCCGACTCGCTGCCGCTGGCGCAGGGCATCAAGTTCGATCTTTGATCGACGCCGGCAGGCGCGCCGGGCACAAGCTTGGCGCGCCGCGTTGTTGCAACGAGGCTACGGCTGCGGTGGCCCGTGCGGCACAGGCGCCGCACTCAGCCAACCGGTTCTCGTCGTCGCGGTGACAGCGCAAGCCCAGAAACATCGGCGGCTGCGGACGACACTCTCCAGTGCTGTTCCATGCAGAGCACGCCACGTCCTTGCGGAAGCGCAGCATTTGCCCTCGGCGATGCAACACCGGTGCCACGCAGCACCGGCCTGGCTGCTGCCCGCCACGCCGCACGGCGGCAGTTCGACGCCACCGACGGCCGGCGTGTCCGGCAGGATGCGCCTCAACGGGCATGACACGCCCTACCCGCACGATCGACGATTCCGGCCGTTCCCATTCGCCGAAGCAGACCCCGCAACTGCGTTTCGCCGCAAACGGCACGCCTTTTGCCCGGCGGCTCTGGGATAATCGTGCGACGCCAGCCCTCGGCTGCCCCGCCCTTCAAGGAGTTCATGATGAACGTCGTCGTTCGACAGACCAGCGCCATGGCCATCGTCAGCCTGGTCTCGGGCATTCTCGGCTGGACGCTGATCCCGTTTCTCGGCAGCCTCTGCGCCATCATCACCGGCCATCTGGCGCGCGGCGAAATCCGCCGCAATCCGCAGGGGCTGGACGGCGACGGGCTGGCCATCGGCGGGTTGATTCTCGGCTGGCTGGCGGTCGCGCTCTGGGTGGCAGGGGTGGCGATCTTCATCCTGTTCTTCGGCGGCCTGGCCTGGCTTGCGGCCGCCAACAGTTGAGCATGGCCGCGCCCTCCTCCGCCCAACGCTTCAACGACCGCGTCGCGGCCTATGTGCGCTACCGGCCGAGCTATCCAGCGCAATTGCTGCGCTGGCTGCACGAAGAGCTGGGCGTGACGCCGACCACCGCGGTGGCCGATATCGGTGCCGGCACCGGCATTTCCAGCCGGCTGTTTCTGGAAGCCGGTTATCCGGTCACGGCGGTGGAACCCAACCCGGCCATGCGCGCAGCCGCGCAGCAGTGGCTGGCGGAGTTCCCCACCTTCCGCGCGGTCGACGGTACCGCCGAGGCCACCGGACTGGCGGACGCCAGCGTCGGCCTGGTGTCCGCGGCGCAGGCCTTTCACTGGTTCGACGTGCAGGCGGTGCGTGCCGAGTGGGCGCGCATCCTGCAGCCCGGCGGGCTGGCGGTGATCTACTGGAACAGCCGCGAGCTGGACACCACCGACTTCCTGCGCGGCTACGAGCAATTGCTGCTGGACTACGGCACCGACTATTCGGCCGTGGCCGAACGCTATCAGGACGATGCCACCATGCAGGCGTGGTTCGGCGAAGGCTTCCGCGCGATGGCACGCTTTCCGAATGTGCAGCGGCTGGACTTCGATGCCTTGCGCGGCCGGCTGCTGTCTTCGTCGTATGCCCCGCTCGCGCATGACCCACGCCATGCCCCGATGCTCGCCGCACTGCGCACGCTGTTCGATGCGCATGCGCGCGACGGGCTGATCGACTTCCAATACCAGACCCGGGTGTTCGCCGGGGGATTGAACTGACCCGCATGTATTCGCTTGCCCGCCCCTTGCTGTTTTCCCTCGATGCCGAGCGCGCCCACGCGCTGGCATTGCGCTCCATCGATGTCGCCTACCGCACCGGCACCACGCCGCTGCTGGCCAAGCGCCCGGTGCCGCTGCCGACGCCGGCCTTCGGTCTGATGTTTCCCAACCCGGTCGGGCTCGGTGCCGGCCTGGACAAGAACGGCGAGCACATCGATGCGCTGCTCGCGCTGGGTTTCGGCTTCGTCGAGATCGGCACGGTGACGCCGCGGCCGCAGGAAGGCAATCCCAAGCCGCGCATGTTCCGCTTGCCGGAATACCAGGCGGTGATCAACCGCATGGGCTTCAACAACCTGGGCGTGGATGTGCTGGTGGCCAACGTGCAACGCGCGCGGCGGCGCGGCGGCCTGCTCGGCATCAATATCGGCAAGAACAAGGACACGCCCAACGAAGAGGCGACCAGCGACTACCGCTATTGCATGGAGCGCGTATATCCGCTGGCCGACTACATTACGGTCAACATCTCGTCGCCCAACACCGCCGGCTTGCGCGAGCTGCAGGAAGAACAGGCGCTGCGCCGGCTGATCGCTGATCTGCGCGACACCCAGGAAGCCCTGGCCGCGCAACACGGCAAGCGCGTGCCGATGCTGGTGAAGGTGGCGCCGGATCTCAACGATCGCGACATCGATGCGGCCGCGCGCGTGCTGGCCGATCTGGCGGTGGATGGTGTGATCGCCACCAACACCACGGTGACGCGCACCCTGATCGCCAACCATCCGCTGGCCGCCGAGGCCGGCGGCCTGTCGGGCGCGCCGCTGCTGGGGCAATCCACGCTGGTGCTGCGCCGCCTGCGCGCGCGTCTGCCCGAGTCGATCCCGTTGATCGGCGTGGGCGGCATCAACTCCGGTGCGGATGCGGTGGCCAAGATGGCAGCCGGCGCGACGCTGGTGCAGTGCTACAGCGGCTTGGTGTATCGCGGGCCGCCGCTGATCGGCGAATGCGTGGACGCGATCCGTCGCCGCCGCGAAGCGCCCAGCGGCGGTGCGGTGTCGCCGCTATGAGCGATGCAACGCAGGCCGGCTGGCACTTGAGCGAACACGCGCCCCTGCGCGCGTTCAATACCTTTCATGTCGATGCCACGGCGCGCTGGTTGCTGAGCATCCACGCACCCGATGCCTTGCCGCAGGCGCTGGCAGCGCCGGAGATCGCCGGGCAACCGCTGCTGGTGCTGGGCAGCGGCAGCAACGTGCTGCTGGCCGGCGACCCACCGGGCTGCGTGCTGTGTTTCGAAAACCGCGACATCGCCATCATCGCGCACCACGCCGACCACGCCATCGTGCGCGCCGGAGCCGGCGTCAACTGGCACGCGCTGGTGCTGTATTCGCTGCAGCAAGGCCTGTCGGGGCTGGAGAATCTGGCCTTGATTCCCGGCACCGTCGGCGCCTGCCCGATCCAGAACATCGGCGCATACGGCGCGCAGGTGGGCGACTTCATCCATGTGGTGGACGCCTTCGATCTGCATGCCCAGCAGTTCGTGCGGCTGACCGCGGCCGAGTGCGCCTTTGCCTATCGCGACAGCGTGTTCAAGCAGCAGCCGGAGCGTTATCTGATCGTCGCGGTGGAATTCAATCTGCCGCTGCTGCACGAGTTGCGGCTGGACTACGCCGGCATCCGCGAGGAACTGGCCAGCATGGGCGCCGACCTGGCCGGTGCCGCCGATGTGGCGCAGGCGGTGATCAACATCCGTCGGCGCAAACTGCCGGACCCGGATGTGCTCGGCAATGCCGGCAGCTTCTTCAAGAATCCCTTGCTGCCCAGCGAGCAGATTGCAGCGCTGCAGGCCACCTTTGCCGATATGCCGGTCTACCCCGGTGAGCAGCCCGGCCAGGGCAAGTTGTCGGCGGCCTGGTTGATCGAGCAGTGCGGCTGGAAGGGCCGGCGCGAAGGCGATGCCGGGGTGTCGCCGGATCACGCCCTGGTGCTGGTCAATTACGGCACCGCCAGCGGTGCGCAGCTGCTGGAGTTTGCGCGGCGCATCGCCGAATCGGTGCGCGAGCGTTACTCGGTGATCCTGGAGCCGGAGCCGCGCATCATCGGGGCGCATTGGTGACAGCGCAGCAGGCATCACGACGTGCTGCGCTGTGGATGCTCACCAGTACCTTCGCCTTCGGCCTGATGGCCATCTGCATCCGGCTGGCGTCGGGCACGATCGCCACCACCGAGATCGCGTTCTTTCGCAATGCATTCGGCCTGTTAGCCCTGTTGCCGCTGATCCTGCGCGCCGGCAAGGCGCTGCCGCACACGCGGCAATTGCCGCAGTACCTGGCACGCACCCTGATCGGCCTGGCCTCGATGCTGTGCGGGTTCTGGGCGATCGGCCACCTGCCGTTGTCGCAGGCGATCTCGCTGTCGTATTCCACCCCGTTGTTCGTCACCGTGCTGGCCGTGGTGTGGCTGCACGAACAGGTGCGCCTGCGCCGCTGGCTGGCGGTGGCGGCCGGATTCATCGGCGTGTTGGTGATCCTGCGGCCAGGCTCGTCCACCTTTACGCCCGGTCTGCTGATTGCGCTGCTGGCAGCGGTGATCAGCGCCGTGGTGGCGATCCAGATCAAGCAGCTCTCACGCAGCGACGACTCGGACACCGTGGTGTTCTACACCTATGTGTTCTGGGTGCCGATGTCGCTGATTCCGGCACTGTTTCAGTGGAGCTGGCCGCAGGGCATCGACTGGCTCTGGCTGGCGGCGACCGGCATCTTCGGCACCGCCGGCCAGCTGTTCTGGACGCGCGCGCTCAAGCTGGGCGAAGTCTCCGCACTGCAGCCGATCAGCTTCATGCAGCTGCCAATGGTGGCGCTGCTGGGCTGGTGGCTGTTCGGCGAGGCGATCGAACGCCACACCCTGGTCGGTGCGGCCATCATCATCTGCGCCAACGTCTACATCGCCCATCGCGAGAGCGTGCTGGCGCGTCGCGCCGCCACGCACGCACCGCTGGAAGGCGCAAAACCGGGCGAGTGATCGACCGTCTGCGAGCGGCCTGTCCGGCCCGCGCGGTGGCGTGGCGACGATGCCGACGTACACTGCGCTGGTACGCGCTCCCCGGCCATCGAAGGGGCGATGCGCACGCACTTCGTTGACTGTTCCAAGGTGAGGGCGGCATGCCGGTTCCAAGCAAAACCATCGGCCTGATCGACGGCATGAGCTGGGAATCCACCCTGCCCTATTACCGCATCATCAACCAGCGGGTGCGCCTGGCCTGCGGCGGCCTGCACTCGGCCAAACTAGTGCTGTACAGCGTCGATTTCCATGAGATCGAGCGCCTGCAACACGCCGGCGACTGGGACGGTGCAGGCCAGGCGATGGCGGCAGCGGCGGCGCACGCAAGTGTGCGCGACTGATCGGCACCGAAGGCGCAGCCAGCGCGCCTTTCCCGAAGTGCATCCGCCTCGCCGTGGCGGGCGAGCGTGCAAGCTGAGCATTGCCGCACAGACAGTACGGATGACCGAAACGTCCCTGCTCCAGCACGCGCATGCGCGCGACCACCTGCCATAGGATGTCATGCCTTGAAGACCCTTTCCGCAACAGGCACCGCACCCACAAGCCAGCTCACACGCGGCGATTACAAGACGCTGGCCCTGTCCGCCCTGGGCGGCGCGCTGGAATTGTACGACTTCATCATCTTCATCTTCTTCGCGACGGTGCTGGGAGAACTGTTCTTCCCGCCAGGCATTGCGGACTGGGTGCGGCAGTTGCAGACCTTCGGCATCTTCGCCGCCGGCTACCTGATCCGTCCGCTGGGCGGGATCGTGATGGCGCACTTCGGCGACCTGCTCGGTCGCAAGCGCATGTTCGCGCTGAGCATCGGATTGATGGCCTTGCCGACGCTGGCCATCGGCGTGCTGCCGACCTACGCGCAGATCGGCCTGGCCGCCCCGCTCCTGCTGCTGACGATGCGGTTGCTGCAGGGCGCGGCGATCGGCGGCGAAGTCCCCAGCGCATGGGTCTTCGTCGCAGAACACGTGCCTGCGCAGCGCAGGGGGCTGGCTTGCGGAACGTTGACGGCCGGCCTGGCTGCCGGCGTGCTGCTCGGCTCGCTCAGCGCCGGGGCGATCAATCGTGCCTTCACGCCGCAGGAAATCGCCGACTATGCCTGGCGCCTGCCGTTCCTGGTCGGCGGCCTCTTCGGCCTGCTTTCGGTGTATCTGCGGCGCTGGCTGCACGAAACGCCGGTGTTCGCCGAGCTGATGGCGATGCGTGCGGTCGCGCGCGAAACGCCGCTCAAGCTGGTGCTGCGCGATCATCCACGCAGTGTGGCGCAGTCCTTGTGGCTGACCTGGATGGTGGCAGCCGCGGTGCTGGTGGTGTCGTTGATGACGCCGACGCTGCTGCAGAGCGCGTACCACTATCCGGCAGCGGTCGCCTTGCAGGCCAATCTGCTTGCGGTCCTGCTGCAGGCGATCGGCTCGATCGTGGCCGGCGCCTTGTCCGATCGCTACGGCAATGGACGCGTGCTGCTTGCCGGCAGCGTATTTTTGGGAACCAGCGCCTGGCTGTTCTATCGCCTGGCCGGCGATCCGCAGTTGCTGTTTCCGCTATACGCCCTGCTGGGCGCGGCGCTCGGCGTCCTGGGGGCGGTTCCGCGCGTCATGGTCGAAGCGTTTCCGCCGGTGGTGCGCCTGTCCGGCGTGTCGTTCGCCTACAACCTGGGCTATGCGGTATTCGGTGGCCTGACCCCGCTGGTGGTGGTGATGCTGCTCAAGCAGCACCCGATGGGACCGGCGTATTACATGATTCTGCTGGCCGCGATCGGCAGCGTGATCGGGCTACAGTTGTGGCGCCGCGAGCGTGCAAGTCGTTGCTGAGTCAAAGGCAGTACCAGTGTGTGCACCACGCTCGGCACCCGCATGTTTTGCCCACAACGTTCGACGTCAGCGCGGCCGTGCGCTCAGGCCGAGGTGAGATGGCGACGCCAATGCGGCCGCCGTGCGCCGCGAAACATCACCAGATACAGCCCGACCACCCATACCAGCGCGGCCGACCAGCCGCCCAGGATGTCGGAGGGGTAATGCACGCCCAGGTAGATCCGCGACACGCCGACCAGCACCGCGAACCCGCTGGCGGCGATGGTCACCGGCCAGCGCCAGCGCGTGTTCCAGGCCAGCGCGATGACCACCGCGGCGAGCGTCATCGAGCCCATCGCATGCCCGCTGGGAAAGCTGAAAGTGCTTTCCGGGGCGATCGATTCCCACAGGCTCGGGCGGTCGCGCTGGAACACCTGCTTGGCGCCCATGTTCAACAAGGCCGAGCCGCCAAAGCCGAGTGCGGCAAAGGTTCCCTCGCGCCAGCGCCGCAACATCAGCAACGCCAGCACGATGGCGATATCGGCCGGGATCACCCCGTACTGGTAGCCGATCTTGGAAATCACCCCGAAAAACGCATCCAGCCCCGGCGTGGCGATGCTGCGCATGCTCCACAGCAGGGGCTCGTCGAAATAGACGTTTTCCAGTTGGTGGACTTCGTCGGCCAGGTCGACGAACAAGCCCAACGGCAGCAGCACGCCGGCAAACAGCAATGCCATGCGCCACGCATTGCTGCGCAGCCATCCCCTGAAACCGGCCGGCGATTCAGCCGGCGCGGCGGACATAGGTACGTTCGACGTACTGATCGATCAGATCGATGAATTCGTAGGCGATGTTTTCGCCACGCAAGGTGACGCTTTTTTCGCCATCGATGAACACCGGTGCCGACGGCGCCTCGCCGGTGCCCGGCAACGAGATGCCGATGTTGGCGTGGCGCGATTCGCCCGGCCCGTTGACCACGCAGCCCATCACCGCCAGGGTCATGTTTTCCGCGCCGGGGTTGCTGATCTTCCATTCCGGCATCTTGGCGCGCACATGGTTCTGCACCACGCCGGCCAGTTCCTGGAAGAACTCGGAGGTGGTGCGGCCGCAGCCCGGGCAGGCCGTGACCATCGGGGTGAAGGCACGCTGGCCGGTGGTCTGCAGCAGTTCCTGCGCGACGATCACTTCCTGGGTGCGCGACTGCCCCGGTTCCGGCGTCAGCGAGATGCGGATGGTGTCGCCGATGCCTTCCTGCAGCAGCACGCTGAGCGCGGCGGCCGAGGCCACGATGCCCTTGCTGCCGATGCCGGCCTCGGTCAGGCCCAGATGCAGCGCAAAGTCGCAGCGGCTCGCCATGTCGCGATACACCGCGATCAGCTCCTGCACACCGGACACCTTGGCCGACAGGATGATGCGCTCGCGCGCCAGACCCAGTTCCACCGCGCGCTCGGCCGAATCCACTGCCGAACGGATCAAGGCCTCGCGCAGCACGCGGCCGGCATCCCAGGGCGTGGCGCGCTGCGAGTTCTCGTCCATCAGCTGCGCAGCCAGCGACTGGTCCAGCGAGCCCCAGTTGGCACCGATGCGCACCGGCTTGTCGTACTTGATCGCGAACTCGATCAACTGCGCGAACTGCAGGTCCTTCTTCTTGCCGAAGCCGACATTGCCCGGATTGATGCGGTACTTGGCCAGCGCTTCGGCGCAGGCCGGCTCGGCGGCGAGCAACTGGTGACCGTTGTAATGGAAATCGCCGATCAACGGCACCTCGATCCCCATCATGCGCAGCTTGTCGACGATGCGCGGAATGGCCGCGGCCGACTCGGCGTTGTTGACGGTCAGGCGCACCATTTCCGAGCCTGCGCGCCACAGGTCGGCCACCTGCTTGACGCTGCCGGCGATGTCGGCGGTATCGGTATTGGTCATCGACTGGACGACCACCGGGTGGCCGCCGCCCACGGTCACGCTGCCGATCTTGACGGCCTGGGTGATGCGGCGCGGCCAGGCGGTGGCGTCGGCGGGAGGGGTTGGGCGAGTCACGGCGTCGTACATCGCGGTATTTTAGCCTGTCATCGGTCCGCTCACAGCTGAAGCGCTGCGCGGGCCGTCTTCCTGGCCGATGCGACGGTTTGTCGCAGGCCGCCACGCCCCCGAGCGCATAGCATTGCCGTGATGAATTCTTCGGACGCCTCCTTCCTGCGGACCCTGTGCAGCCTGCGCTGGCTGGCCACCGCCGGCCAGGCCGCCACCATCCTGGTCGCCACCGGCCTGATGGGTCTGGACCTGCCGCAGCAACCCTTGTGGGCCGGCGTGGCCGCACTGGCGGTGTTCAACCTGTATGCGCAACTGCGGGTGGCCCACCGCGGCGCGGTCAGCCCGGCCACCGAGTTCGGCCACATCCTGGTCGATGTCACCGTGCTGACCTGGATGGTGGGCTGGAGCGGCGGCATCGCCAACCCGTTCGGCTCGCTGTTCCTGGTGCTGATCGCGCTGGCCGCGCTGGCCCTGCCGCTGGGCTGGGCGATGGCGGTGGCAGCCTCCTGTGTGGCCGGCTATGTGATCAGTGCGGCGTTCGGCCTGCCGCTGCCCTACGGCAGCTTCGACCCGCTCAGCCTGCACATGTGGGGCATGGCCGCCAACTTCCTGCTGTCCACGGTGGTGGTGCTGGCCTTCGCCACCCGGCTGGCCTTGTCGATGCGCGAACGCGAGCGCGAGATCTCCACGCTGCGCGAGCGCTTCGCACGCAACGAGGGCATCGTCGCGCTGGCCACCCATGCCGCCTCGGTGGCGCATGAGCTCAACACGCCGCTGGCGACGATGACCCTGCTGGTCGACGACATCGCCGATCAATGCGACCAGGGCGAATTGCGCGAGGATCTGGACACCCTGCGCGAACTGCTGCTGCAGTGCCACGAGCGCGTGCTGGCGCTGGCCGCGCCGGCCGACAATGGCCATCTCAGCCGCGAGGTGGCGGTCAAGGACGTGCTGGAACAATGGCGGCTGGTGCGCCCGACCATCGAGCTGCGCCGCAACGACGACGCACCGATGCGCCTGCTGCTGCAGCCCGGCGTCAGCCATCTGCTGATGGTGCTGCTCAACAATGCGGCCGATGCCGGCGAACGTGCCGGCCGGCCGCAGATCGATCTGACCCTGCGCGTGGAGCAGGACCATCTCAGCGGCGAAGTCCGCGACTACGGTCCGGGCTTCGACACCTCGCAGGCCATGCTGCCAGGCACCTTGTTCAACAGCGGCAAGCACGACGGCATGGGCGTGGGGCTGGCGCTGTCGCACGCCACCGTCGAGCGGCTGCAGGGCGAGTTGTGGATGCTGCCCGCCGAAGGCAGCGGCGCCCGCGTCGGTTTCCGTCTGCCGCTCTCCGAACACGAGGCACTCGCATGACAGGCACTCCCCTGCGTACCGGCCTGCTGGTCGACGACGACACCTTGTATCTACGCACGCTGCAGCGCAGCCTCGCCCGCCGCGGCGTGGAAACCCTGACCGCCACCGACGCGGCCAGTGCGCTGTCGACCGCACGCAGCGCCCTGCCCGATTTCGCCTTGATCGATCTCAAGCTTGGCCACGATTCCGGCCTGAGCCTGATCCAGCCGCTGCGCGAGATCCGCGCCGACATGCGCATCCTGCTGGTCACCGGCTACGCGAGCATCGCCACCGCGGTGGAGGCGATCAAGCTCGGCGCCGACGACTACCTGCCCAAGCCGGCCAATATCCCGACCATCATGCGCGCGCTGGGCGAAGAGGACGACGAGCTGCCGGAGCCGGACGAGGAAGAAACCGCGCGGGAAATGATGACACCGCTCAGCCGCCTGCAGTGGGAGCACATCCAGCAGGCGCTGCACGAGACCGGCGGCAATGTCTCCGCCGCCGCACGCCTGCTCGGCATGCACCGCCGCTCGCTGCAGCGCAAGCTGACCAAGCGCCCAAGCCCAGCGCCGTTACGCGAACCCGGGCGTTGAGATCTGGCATCGAGACGTTGAACCGTGGTGTTTTTCAGGTGCGATCCAAGGCTGGATCCATTCAACCATGGCGCTGTTTTTTTGACGCGATCCGATGCTTAGGTCAAACGCTTGGTGACATGCACACCGACCACCTCGACAGGTCCTTGCCCGCTCACCGTCGCGGGACCTTACGCGGCATGGATGCCGCGTAAGCGCCTACAGGAACGTACTTGCGGCGTGTCCTGCGATGGTGGGCGGGCAAGGACCCTGCAGCCAAGTCGCAGATCAACTGCGCTGCAGCTCTGCAGCAAACTATCCAGGCATCCCGAAAAACCAAAGACGCTGACCGCAGGGCTTCACTCTCAACGTGGGCCGAACACGCTCGCCCTGCGCGAGGTTGCGGTGATGCCATCGGCGCCCAGGATCAGGTTGCGCCCCCAGCTGCTGAGGCGCGTGGCGTTCCAGCCGATTGCGATATCCAGCGATTGCGTGCTGCTGTCATTGCCCGACCACGACCAGCCAAGATAGCCGACGTTGTAGTCGCGAGCGCGGCGCATGATCGCCGCCTCGTCCACGTGCGCGCCGCGGTGGTCTCCACCGAACTCGCCGATCACCAGCGCCAGCTTTTTATCGCGGAAGGCGCGCAGATAGTTGTTGACCGTCGCATCGCTGCCGAACACCTCGTACATGTGCACGCTGAAGATCAGGTTGCGGCGGCTGTCGCGCGCCAGCAACGCGGCGGCGTTGTCGCGCATGTAGAACTTCCAGTCCTGGCCCCAGTTCGGCGCATCCACCATCAGTGCGTGAGTCAGTCCGGCCTTGCGCAATGCGGCGATCGCGGTTGCATGGCCGTTGACCCATTCGCTGGCGCTCAACTGATTGCCGAACGGCTCGTTGCCGATGTTGATGATGACCTGGTCTTCGTTGCCGATCAGCGCCTTGCGGATGCTGGTCCAGTACGCAGTGGCATGGGCCAGGCCGGCGGCAGCGCCGTCTTCGCCATAACCGGTGGTGTCGTGCACTTCCAGCACCGCAATCAGGCCCAGGCTCTTGCAACGCGCGATGATGCGCGATACGTCGGCCTCCGGCGTGCGGTTCCAGCGATAGCCGGAACTGAGCACCACGCGCACGCTGTTGGCGCCGGTCGCAGCGATGGCGGCCAGTGCCGCGTCGGTACGGCTTGCATACCAGGCGTGCGGCAGATTGACGCCACGCAAGACCACGGTGTTGCCATTGGACTCACGCAGCTGGGTGCCGGAGACCGACAGCCCCGCGTGCGCGGCAGAGGATACTGCCAGGCCTGCAACGACCAGCAGCATGCGGTGGGCAAAACGGGACAACGGTGATTTCACGATCGAATTCCAGACAGAGGGGAGGATGACGAGCGGCGGCGAAAACTCACAGCGCGCGTGAACACTGTGTCAATTTGACACCATGACTGATGCAACCCATGTCACATAACGAGCAGGCACCGGAACACGTGCGCCAAACAACCGCTTCGTTGTGGGTCGACAAAAACACTGGCGCACCATCAGTGATCGGCAAGGCGTCGCCAATGTTTAACCGCCGACCGCCCGGTGCCGCCTGCGACGCCGGCCGTTTACCTGCCCGGCACCGCCGCAGCAGTCGAGCGATCGTCGGCCTGGCGCCTGGCTGTCGCCTGCTGCGGTCGCGGCATGCGGTGGCCTGAGTCCATCGCCGCGCTGGTGCCACGGCGGCGGCTCAATCGCAGCCGTCGCGCGACAAGGCCGTTTCAACTGAACGGTGCCTGGGAGCGTCGATCAAGGGATTACGCTTCAGGCCGATAGAAGCGCATGCAATCCGCGCTCGCTCCTGCCAATGCCCCTCTTCCGCCCGTGGTCGACGAGTCGACCCGGTTGGCCGTCCTGCGTGGCCTGTGCCTGCTGGACTCGCCGCCGGACCCGGTGTTCGAGACCATCGCCGCCATGGCCGCCCACAACCTGGGCGCGGAAATCGCGCTGGTGTCGCTGGTAGACGAGCATCGTCAGTGGTTCAAGGCCCGCATCGGCCTGGAACCGCAGGAAACGCCGCGCGACCAGGCGTTCTGCGCGCATGCGATCCGCGCCCCCGAGGTGATGGTGGTGCCCGACGCGCAACTGGATCCGCGCTTTTGCGACAACCCGCTGGTGCTGGGACCACCCTTCATCCGCTTCTATGCCGGCGCGCCGCTGACGCTGCGCGACGGCCACCGCATCGGCACCTTGTGCGTGATCGGGACCAGCCCGCGTCCGGGCCTGGATGCCGAGGCGATCACCCAACTGGAAGGCCTGCGCGACCTGGCAGTGCTGCGGATGGAAAACCTGCGCAGCACCACCTACCGCGACGGTCCGACCGGGCTACCCAACCGGTCGCGCTTTACCGAAGACCTGGATGCCTGGCTATCGCAACGCGACAGCGCGCCGGCCACCACTGCGGTGGCGGTCGACATCTGCGGCAGCGATTACTTCCGCGACATGGTCAAGGCGCTGGGCTGGGACTACGCCGACGGTTATGTCGGGATCGCGCAGCGTCGTCTGGCGGCCTATCTGCCTGCCGGCACCGCGCTGTATCGGCTGGACCCGACCACCTTCGGTTTTCTGGCCCAGGCCGAAACGCAGCGTCTGTCCGCGCTGTGCACCAAGGTCTCCAAGGCCTTTGCCGAAACGCTGGAACACCAGGGCATTCCGCACACCGCAGTGGCCTCGATCGGCGCGGTCTCGCTGCAGACCAGCTATGGCGCGGCCGACACCATCCGCTCGCTGACCACCTCGGTGGACATCGCGCGCGAACGCGGCGTGCCATGGAGCATGTACGAGCGCAAGCACGACGTGGCCCAGCGCAACACCTTCCGGCTGCTGGCATCCCTGCCCGCCGCGCTGGACAGCGCCAGCCAGCTGCGCCTGCACTACCAGCCGCGCGTGGACCTGCACGATCATCGCTGCGTGGGGGTGGAAGCGCTGCTGCGCTGGCAGCACCCGATGATCGGCCCGGTGATGCCCGCCGACTTCGTGCCGATGGCCGAGAAAACCGCGTTGATCAACCGCATCACCGCCTGGGTCATCGACAACGGCATCGCCCAGGCCGCGCGCTGGCAGCAACAGGGCCTGGATTTCAACCTGGCCCTGAACGTGTCGGCCGCCGATCTGGACCGGCCCGGCTTCGTCGGCCTGCTGCGGCGTGGCCTGGAGCGCCACAAGCTGGATCCGCGCCGGCTGGAGATCGAATTCACCGAAAGCGCGATGATCCGCCACCCCGAGCATCTGGCCGAGCAATTGGCGGCCATCGCGGCGCTGGGCGTGCATATCGCCATCGACGATTTCGGCACCGGCTACAGCAATTTCAGCTATCTCAAGCAGCTGCCGGCCAGCTCGTTGAAGATCGATCAGTCCTTCATCCGCTCGTTGCCGGACAACCGCACAGACCGCACCCTGGTACCGGCGATGATCCAGCTCGGCCACAGCCTGGGCCAGCGCGTGGTCGCCGAAGGCATCGAGTCGGCAGAGGCCTACACGCAGTTGCGCGCCTGGGGCTGCGACGAAGGTCAGGGCTACTGGATCGCCAAACCGATGCCGGCGGCCGCATTGGAAACCTGGCTGCAGACGCCGTGGCATGAGCAGCTGGAAACGCCGGTCAATCTGCTTGCGGCAAGCCTGGCCGCGGCGCGGGTGTAAGCAGCCGCAGTACGACGTCCAAAACGCACGCGGCGCGACACCTGCCTGTCGCGCCGCGTGCGCACAGCCGATCTCGGCGGACTGGCTGGGCGATTACCAGAACACCGCGTACAGCACGACCAGGATCACCACCACCCCGATCGCACCGATCTTGAAGCCCAGCGTGGTGCCGTAGGCCACATCGTCGGTACGGATCAGGTCGCGTGCCTGGGTGGGCGCGGTCATCAACGACACCAGTACCGCCAGCACCAGCGCCGCCACGAACACCACGCCGATGCGGTCCATGAACGGCAGTTCCGGCCACGCGAACTTGAGCGCGAACGACAGCACCACCGAGCCGATCGCCGCCGTCAGTGCGCCGGCTTCGTTGGCACGCTTCCAGAACAAGCCGAGCATGAAGATCACCACCACGCCCGGGGTAAAGAAGCCGGTGAATTCCTGGATGAACTGGAAGCCCTGATCGAAGTTGCCCAGCAGCGGCCGCGCGGTGAGGATGCCGATCACCACCGCCAGGACGGCCACGATGCGACCCACGCGCACCAGCTGTTTCTGCTCGGTCTGCGGACGGAACTTGGCGTAGAAATCCAGGGTGAAGATCGTCGCCACCGAGTTGATCTTGGAAGCCAGCGAGGCCACGATCGCCGCCACCAATGCGGCGAACACCAGGCCCAGGATGCCGGTCGGCAACAACTGCATCATGGTCGGGTAGGCCTGGTCGGGCTTGGCCAGATCCGGCGCCAGCACCACCGCGGCGATGCCCGGCACCACGATCACCAACGGCATCAGCAGCTTCAGGAACGCGGCGAACACCATGCCCTTCTGCGCCTCGCCGATGTTCTTGGCCGCCAGCGCGCGCTGGATGATGTACTGGTTGAAACCCCAGTAGCTGATGTTCATCACCCACAGACCACCCAGCAGCACGCTCAGGCCCGGCAGATCCTTGTAGAACGGGTTGTCCTTGCTCAGGATCATGTGGAAGTGCTCCGGGTGCGCATTCCACAGGTGCTGGAAGCCGGCCAGCACGCCGCCACCGTCGCCGATCCGCGCCAGGGTCAGCCCGGCCACCAGCAGGCCGCCCAGCACCAGCAGGGTGACCTGCACGATATCGGTCAAGGCCACCGCTTTAAGACCGCCGTACAGCTGGTAGACCAGCGCGAACACGCCGATCAACGCCAGCGCCAGGGTCTGGTCCATGCCGGTGACCTGGCTGACCGCGATCGACCCCAGCCACAGGATCGAGGTGAGATTGACGAACACGTACAGCAGCAGCCAGAACACCGCCATCAGCGTGCGGATCCACTTGCCGTACCGCTGTTCCAGGAACTGCGGCATGGTGTAGATGCCGTTGCGCAGGAAGATCGGCAGGAAGAACTTGCCGACGATCAGCAGCGTCAGCGCCGCCATCCATTCGTAGGAGGCGATCGCCAGGCCGATCGCATAGCCGGAACCGGCCATGCCGATGATCTGTTCGGCCGAGATGTTCGCGGCGATCAGCGAGGCGCCGATTGCCCACCACGGCAACGACTTGCTGGCCAGGAAGTAATCCTCGGCGCTCTTGCTGTGGCCTGCCTTCTCGCGCGAGACCCACTGCGCGAGCACGAAGATGCCGGTCAGATAGACCAGCACGATCACGATATCCAACGTCGCCAAACCCACTGCACTCTCCTGTCTGGCTCTGGGTCGTGCGTCGTGGACCGGACAGGTCTGCAGACTGCCGCCGCCCGCACTGCGTGCGTGGCGGCAGCGCGGCGAACCGCAGCTGCAGGCCGTCCCGGCCGATCGACGCGCGCGTCCCGCGGCGGCTGATGACACCACCGATCAGGGTGGCCGCTGTAACACGTCGCCGGGGCCGGCGACGCATGTATGGGGTTGTTACCTGGGCATACCCGCAAGCGCGCCTGCGGGTGTGCTGCCTACTTGACCGGGCAGTCGAGCGTGACGTCGGCCTCGTTGAGCGCGCCCAGCGCGATCTTCGACACCGACAGGTCCAGCGCCGCAGCGCTTTCGATGCTGGCGACCTGGGTCAGCTTGGTCACATCGGCGCCGGCCACCGCGAAGCACTTCAACGGCACGCCAACCACCTTCCACTGGCCTTGCGGCAATGCGGCCAGGGTCTTCTGCGCATCGACGCGACCGCCGCACTTGTCGCCGCAGCCCACGCCCAGCCACACCGGCGCGGTCACTGCGCTGTCGCGGCGCAGGGTCAGCTGCAACTGCACATCGCCGTTGCTCTCACGCGAGACATCGACCGGCTTGCCGGACACCAGCAACACGCTGGAGGCCTTGGCACCGGACCAGACCAGGCGCCGCGCATCTTCCTGCGCCTTGTGATCGACTGCGGTCATCTTCAGGCTGCCATCGGACAGACCCACCGGCAGCGTGGTGGCCGGCATGTTGGCCTGGCCGGCATTGGACAGCTGCATCGCAATGCCCAGTGCCGGCTTGCCGCGCACGAAGTACACCCCGCCCACCGACTGCTCGCCGGACACGCCCGATTCCTCCGGCAACGCAGCCAGATCGCCCTTGTCGGCATAGGTCAGGCCGAAGCCGAACTTGAACTGCGGGTCGTAATCCTTCTGCCCGACGTTGTTGGCGAACTGCACCGCCGTCTTCGGCCAGGAGAAGCTCAGCTTGCCCTTGAAATCGTTCTGTACCGTGCCATCGGCCTTGCGCAGCAGCACGTCGGCAATGCCCTCGCCTTCCGAACCCGGCAACCAGGCGGCGACGAAGGCATCGGCGGCGTTGATGTACTGGTTCATCCACAGCGGGCGCCCGCTCAGGAATACCGCCACCACCGGGATGCCTTCGGCCTTGAGCTTCTTGATCAGCGCCAGCTCGCTCTCGTCGCCCGGCTTGTACAGCAGGGTGGCGATGTCGCCCTGGAACTCGGCGTAGGGGTTCTCACCGAACACCACCACCGCCACGTCGGGCTTGGTCTTGTACGCACCATCGACGGCCAGCTCGGCCTTGCCGCCGGCGGCCTTGATCTGCTTGTCCAGGCCTTCCCAGATGGTGTTGCCATTGGGATAGTCGCTGCGCTTGGTGCCGGTACCCTGCCAGTTCAGCGTCCAGCCGCCGGACTGCTTGCCCATGTCGTTGGCGCCGTCGCCCAGCACCAGCACGCGCTTTTTCGGATCCAGCGGCAGGATGCCGGCCTGGTTCTTCAGCAGCACCAGCGACTCGCGCACCGCCTGGCGGGCGATCGCGCGGTGTTCCGGCGCGCCCAGCAATTCGTACTTGCCACCGAGCGGGCGCTTGGACGGCTTGCCGGCTTCGAACAGGCCCAGGCGCAGCTTGACGCGCAAGATCCGGCGCACCGCATCATCCAGGCGCTCGGCCGAGATCTGGCCCGACTTCACTGCCGCCAGTTCGGTCTCGTAGATGCCCTTCCAGCTGTCGGAGGCCATCGCCATGTCGACGCCGGCAATGAACGAGGCCGGGCAGTTTTCGTTGGTGCAGCCCTTGACCTGGCCGTGGCCATTCCAGTCGCCGACCACGAAGCCGCCGAAGTGCATGCGGCCCTTGAGCACGTCGGTCAGCATGACCTTGTTGCCGTGCATCTTTTCGCCGTTGAAGCTGTTGAACGAGGCCATCACCGTCTGCGCGCCGGCCGCGATCGCCGGCGGATAACCGGCGGCGTGGATATCGCGCATGGTGGCTTCGGACACCTTGGTGTCGCCCTGGTCCTTGCCATCGGTGGTGCCGCCGTCGCCGACGAAATGCTTCACCGAGGAAATCACGTGGCTACCGTCTAGGAACTGCGGGGTGCCCGGTGTGCCCTGCACGCCTTCGACCATCTTGCCGGCGAAGCTGGCCACCACGTCCGGCGACTCGGAATAGCCTTCGTAGCTGCGGCCCCAGCGGTCGTCCTGCGGCACCGCCACGGTGGGCGCGAAGGTCCACTCCATGCCGGTGACGCGGGTTTCGGCGGCGGTGACTTCACCGATTTTCTTGATCAGCTCCGGGTTGCGCGTGGCACCCAGGCCGATGTTGTGCGGAAACAGCGTGGCGCCGACGATGTTGCTCTGGCCGTGCACCGCATCGATGCCGAAGATGATCGGAATCGCGTTGCCGCCCTTGGAGGTGTCCATCGACGCCTCATAGAACGCGTCGGCCAGCTTCAACCACTCGGCCGGGCTGGCGTCGTACTTGCCGCCGGGATCGGAGTTGCCGCCGGCCAGCACCGAACCGATGCGGTACTTGCGCACATCGTCCGGGGTCATGCTGGCGATGTCGCCCTGGATGGTCTGCGCGACCTTTTCTTCGACGCTCATCTTGGCCATCACATCGGTGATGCGCTGCTCCAGCGCCGCATCCTGCGCGAATGGCCACTTCGGCGACGGCCACTGGTCCGGATGGATGGTGGTCGAAGACTCGGCCGGCGCGGCGGCCGGGGCGGTCTTGCCCGCTTCGGCGGCGGTGTCCTTGCCTTGGCAGGCAGCCAGCATCAGCACCGCCGCAGCGGTTGCCAGAGAAAGGGCACGATGCGCGACGGGCGCGGCGGTACGACGAAGCAGCTTGTCCAAGATCCGGGTCTCCAGGGTGGTTCTCCCACGGCGATGCGTTGCGCCGCAGGCCATTAGGCGGCGTACGCTTGCGTGATTCCCCTACCCTGTCAACAACGCGCGCTTGTATGCCAAACGACGGCCAACTTATTGGCCCGGGCTATAGGCTTGGAATACCGGCAGCACCTGTCAAACCACGGCAAAGCGCCGAATCCGGCGTGGCGCTTGATCTTTCGCGGCGGCGCAGTTTGCTGCAATGCACCACTGTCCGCGATCACCATTGCGCAGCTCCTGTCACCTGCACGCGCGCTGCTGGGTTCGCTTGCTGCACCGTGTACGAACGCCCGCCAACGGGTGAGCTCGCCGTCAAACACCTGTCATACCTCGGGCCTAGCGTGACCGGCTTGCCGATGCGCCACCGGCCATCGTTGATCGTCGTCTTCGCCTGGAGTTTCGATGTCTGCCTCCCCCGATCCCGCCCGCCGCCGCCTGATGCAGTTGCTGGCGTCCGTCCCGCTGTTGCCGCTGGGCAGCGCCAGCGCCGCCGCCCTGCAACACCTCGGCGGCGCGGCACTGGCCGCGCACCCGTTGCGGCCGTCGGACAACCCGACCCAGCTGGTGTCGGCCACCTTCCATGGCATGCCCGCACCCAGCCTGGCCAACCCCGCGGCGATGGCCACCACCACGGTAGGGTCGGCGCTGACGGTGGCGCGCAGCGACGGCCGCACGCAGCGCTACGCATTGGCCTACCACCCGTTCTTCGTCACCGGCGACCAGGTGCCCGACGGCAACGGCGGCACGGTACTGGCGGGCGGGTATTACGACATCCAGCACCGGCCGATCATCGACCGCTCCAAACCCGGCGCCGAGCGCCCGTTCTTCTCCGACTGCCCGGACGGCTCCTCGCTGCTGACCCTGCCCGATGCCAAGGTGCCGGGCGTCAAGGGCAACCACGTGTTCGCGGTGGTGCAGTTCGAATACACCACCCGCGACCAGGCCGGCAACGACACCAACCGCCACCTGCCCGCGCCGATCGCGGTGCTGACGCTGGACCAGGACCCGGCCACCGGCAAGCTGTCGCTGGTGAAATACCACAACGTCGACACCGCGCCGGTGCACGGGCTGTGGACCACCTGCGGCGCCAGCCTGTCGCCGTGGAATACCCACCTGTCCAGCGAAGAGTACGAGCCCGATGCCACCGCGCTGGCCGCCAATACCCAGTTCCGCAGCTACAGCACGCACCTGTACGGCGACCCGGAAAAGGCCAACCCGTACCATTACGGCCACCTGCCCGAGATCACCGTGCACCCGGACGGCACCGGCAGCGTGCGCAAACACTACTGCCTGGGCCGCATCTCGCACGAGCTGGTGCAGGTGATGCCCGACCAGCGCACCGTGCTGATGGGCGACGACGCCACCAATGGCGGGCTTTTCATGTTCATTGCCGACCGCAAGGCGGACCTGTCTGCCGGCACCTTGTACGTCGGACGTTGGCACCAGACCTCGGGCATCGGCCCGGGCGCGGCCACGCTGAGCTGGATCAGGCTGGGCCATGCCACCAGTGCCGAGATCCAGGCCATGGCCGACCGCCTCACCGCCGCCGACATCCTCGACGTGCATCTGAGCGACCCGGGCGATGCTTCGTTCACCAAGATCCCGTTCAACGGCACCTTCAACTGGATCCGCATCAAGCCGGGCATGGAAAAGGCCGCCACCTATCTGGAAACCCATCGCTACGCGGCGCTGGCCGGCGGCAGCCTGGGCTTCACCAAGCTCGAAGGCACCACCGTCAACGCGCGCGACAAGATCGCCTACATGGCGATGTCCTACATCGTCACCAGCATGCGCAACGGCTCGGGCGATGTGAAGGTGGAAGGCCCGGAAGCCGGCGCGGTGTATGCCTTGAATCTGCGCGGCAGCCAGCGCGACAGCCACGGCGCGCCGATCCACAGCGACTGGGTGCCGATCGACATGGCCGCCCCGGCCGCGCTCACCGGCCACGATCTGGACAAGGCCGACGCGCTGGGCAACCTGGCCGACCCGGAACGGCTGGCCAACCCGGACAACCTCAAGTTCTCGGAGACCCTGCGCACCTTGTTCATCGGCGAAGACAGCAGCCTGCACGTCAACAATTTCCTGTGGGCCTACAACGTGGACAGCGGCGCGCTGACGCGGGTGCTGTCGGTGCCGGCCGGCGCCGAATCCACCGGCCTGCACGCGGTCGACCAGATCCACGGCTGGACCTACGTGATGAGCAATTTCCAGCATCCCGGCGACTGGGAAAGCCCGCTGCACGACGCCGTCAAGGCCACGCTGGATCCGCTGGTCCGCGCCAACTACAAGGACCGTTTCGGCGCGGCGGTGGGCTACCTCACCGGCGACCCGGTGGCGGTGCAGTTGGGCAAGGCGTAAGCGCTGCCGTTGCAGCGCTGCCTGACGCTACAGCTGACACGTGCAGCGCGGCGTTCTCGCTGCTGTCGCAAGGCCGGTAGGAGCGCACCTGGGCGCGAGGAGCGTGGCCGGTATGCCCTGTCGCGCCCGGGTGCGCTCCTACGGGTGAGGCCGACACCTGCAGCGTGGCGTTCCGCTGCTGTCGCAATCCCGGTAGGAGCGCACCTGGGCGCGAGGAGCGTTTCCGGTATGCCCTGTCGCGCCCGGGTGCGCTCCTACGGGTGAGGCCGACCCGTGCAGCGTGGCGTTCTCGCTGCTGTCGCAATCCCGGTAGGAGCGCACCTGGGCGCGAGGAGCGTGGCCGGTATGGCCTGTCGCGCCCGGGTGCGCTCCTACGGGTGAGGGCGATGGATGTCTGGCCGCGTCGGTGAGAAGCGGATCAGACCGCAGGTGCCTGAGCGCGCGGTTCAAGACTGCCGCAACTCCAGCGCCGCCATCACGATGGGCTTGGCCCATTCGGGCACCTGCGCCAATTCTTCCGCGGTTTGCGGGTAATGCAGGCCGCTGCGGTCCAGTTCCAGTACCAGCATTGGCGCCGCCTGCCCCGCTGCGTCGGCCGGTGCGCTGTTGTCGTAGACATGCAGCACTGCCAGATGCGGCAGCAACGCAATCAGGTTGGCGCGCGACGCGTCGTAACGCTCGCGAATCTTGTGCTCCGGGATTGCATGACCGCCGGCGGCAACCCGCGCCGCGACCCGTTCGATGTGCAGATCCACCGTCGCCAACCCGCATAACCAGACCGCTACCGTGTGCTGCGCGCACGCCTCGCGCAGCAGGCGCGGAATGGTCGTCGCGCCCAGCGTGGTTTCGAATGCGAAATCGCTGCCATCGGCCATGGCCTGGCGCAGCCGCCTCACGCCGTCCTGCCAGGCCTGCGCGTTCGCCTCTGCGGGCGCCCAGCCCTGCTCCACCAGGTCCCTGGTGAAGGCGTCCGGGTTAAACCAGGTGGCACCGTCTTCCTGCAGAAAACGGCCCAATAGCGAACTCTTGCCGGCGCCGTTGACGCCGGCCAGCACCAGGAGATTGCCCATCGGTTACAGCGACGGGCCCAGGGCCACCTTGCGGTTGCGGCGTGCCGGCGTGGCGATCGCCTTGGCCAGGCCAGCACCCTCGGTCGCCACCGCAAGATGCGCGTCGAACTTCGCCTGCAATGCCTGCAGCGATTGCGCGCGCGACGAGGCCGCCGCCGCCGCACTCGCCTGATTGACCAGGCGCCGATATTCCTCGGCATCTACCACCACCGCCTCGGGGTGATTGTGGTTGGTAATGACCACCGCCCCGTGCGAACGCACCTTGCGCATCAGACTGGGCCAGCCCTTCACCTTGATGTCGGCGGCAGGGGATTTTTCGAGCTCGGGCAGATCCTGGAAGCGCGACATGCGGGCGGTCCGGCGCGGAATGATGGCGACCAGCCTACTCCCAATCGTCTAATTTGGGAAATTTTTCCATTTTGGCCAAAGCCCACTCCGGCAAACCCGCCAAAACGAAACGGGGCCCGCAGGCCCCGTTTTCTGAAACGCGCTGCGTAGGCGGCTCAGCCGCGCAGCTTACTCAGCAACTCGCGCGTCACCGGGTCGGCCACCTCGGCCGACTCGCCCTTCAGCGCCGGCAGCAACTGGCTGGCCAGCTGCTTGCCCAGCTCCACGCCGAACTGGTCGAACGCATTGATGCCCCACATCACCGACTGCACGTAGACGCTGTGCTCGTACATCGAGATCAGCGCACCCAGCGCCTGCGGGGTCAGCGCATCGAGCAGGATCACCGTGCTCGGGCGGCCGCCCGGATAGCTGCGGTGCGGATCGCTGCTGTCCTGGCCATTGGCCAGCGCTTCGGTCTGCGCCAGCACGTTGGCCATCAGCGCGACATGGTTTTCCGCGTAGGGGTCGTCGTTATGCACGGTGCCGATGAAATCGGCCGGCACCACGCTGGTGCCCTGGTGCAGCGCCTGGAAGAAGCTGTGCTGCACATCGGTACCCGCACCGCCCCACCATACCGCCACGGTGTCGCTGTCCACCGCCGAGCCGTCGAGCTTGACCCGCTTGCCCAGGCTTTCCATCACCAGCTGCTGCAGGTAGGCCGGCAGCAGTGCCAGGCGCTGGTCGTAGGTCATCGCCGCATGCGTGGCGCTGCCCAGCAGGTTGCGGTTCCACACCGCAGTCAGGCCGTGCAGCACGGCGACGTTTTCTTCCAGTGGCGTGTCGAGCACATGCGCGTCGAACTGCGCAGCACCTTCCAGCAAGTGTTCGAAACGTTCGAAGCCGATCGCCAGCGCGATCGGGAAACCCACCGCCGACCACAACGAATAACGCCCACCGACCCAGTCCCACATCGGCAGCACGCGGCTCGGTGCAATATCGAAAGCCTTGGCGGCGCGCTCGGGATTGGCACTCACCGCATACAGCCGCTCGCTGCCGCCCAGCCAGGCATGCAGGATGCTGCCGTTGAGCAGGGTTTCCTGGGTACCGAAGGTCTTGGAAATCAGGATGCCGGCGGTACGCGCCGGATCCAGCGTGGCCAGCGTGCGCTGCATTGCCGCGCCATCGACGTTGGAGACGAAATGCACGCGGAAACGCGCACCCGACGGCGCACGCAAGGCATCGGCCACCAGCCGCGGGCCCAGGTCCGAGCCGCCGATGCCGACGCTGACGATATCGGTGACGTCGGTGGCTTCCAGTTGCTGGATCAGCGCGCCCATGCGTTGGCGCACGTCGGCAGCGGTGGCATACGCCTCTGATGCTACCGGCGCATCGGTCAGGTCGCCGCGCAACGCGGTATGCAATGCCGCCCGCTGTTCGGTGACATTGACCTGTTCGCCGCGGAACAGGCGCTGGAACGCGCCACCCAGATCGCGCTCACGCGCAATGGCGAACAGCGCATCGAGCGCGGCGCGGTCGTACTTCTGCCGCGCGAAATTGAAATACAACGGACCGACCTGCCTGGCGTATTGCGTCGGCCGTTGCGGCTCGGCGGCAAGCAATGCGGGGATGGCAGCGCCGCGCAGGCGCTGGGCGTGGGCGTGAAGCGCGTCGAATCCGTTGATGTGTGTCATGCGGCCTGCGTGGGGATGCTGTGATTGGTGTGGGAGATCGCGTTGTGCGCGTTCACATATACCAGATTGGGCTTGAAGGTCTTGGCCTCGTCTTCGCTCATGCTGGCGAAGGCGGCCACGATGATCAGATCGCCCACCTGCACGTGACGCGCAGCGCCACCGTTGAGCGACATGATGCCGCTGCCGTCTTCGGCGCGGATGGCATAGGTGCTGAAACGCGCACCGTTGGTGACGTCCCAGATATGCACCTGCTCGAACTCACGGATGCCGGTGGCTTCCAGCAGCAGGCCGTCGATGGCGATCGAGCCTTCGTAGTTGAGCTCGGAATGGGTGACGGTGGCGCGGTGGATCTTGGCTTTCAGCAGGGACAGGTGCATGACGGGCAACGGCAAAGGAAAGCCGGCATTTTAGCGGAAAGCGCCGGTGTCCACCGGCCTGCCGCGCAACCGGTGGTGAGGGCTTCAGGCCGGCGCTGGACAAACGCGCCTGTGCGCAGGATCGCAGGCGTTGCTGGTCGCGGCCTGACGCAGCGCCTGCAGTCGCGTTCGGCCCGCTCAGAATTCCAGGTTGTCGATCAGCCGCGTGCTGCCCAGACGGGCGGCGATCAGGGCCACGCGCGCGCCGGCATGGCTGTCGCCCGGCTCGCTCAGGTCGGGCAGCCGCACCACCGCGTAATCGACCCGGAAACCGGCCTGTTCCAGCGCGTGGCTGGCGGCGTCTTCCACCTGCGCGCGTGGCGTGCCGGCGGCGTAACTGTCGCGCATCTGCAGCAGTACCTTGCGGATCCTGGTCGAGGTCGGGCGCTCTTCGGCCGACAGGTACTGGTTGCGCGAGCTCATCGCCAGGCCATCGGCCTCGCGCACGATGCTGCCGCCCAGGATCTCGATCGGAAACGCCAGGTCGGCCACCATCTGCCGGATCACCGCCAGCTGCTGGTAATCCTTCTTGCCGAAGGCGGCCACGTCCGGCTGCACCTGGTTGAACAAACGCGCCACCACGGTGCAGACGCCATCGAAGTGCCCCGGCCGGCATTCGCCTTCCAGCACATCGCTGACGCCGGGCGCGTGGATCGGTGTGGCCAGCGCGGTGCCGAGCGGATACATGGTGTCCACGTCCGGCAGCCACAGCGCATCGCAGCCGGCATCTTCCAGGCCGCGCAGGTCGGCCTCGGGCGTGCGCGGGTAACGCGCGAAGTCTTCATTCGGGCCGAACTGGGTCGGGTTGACGAACACGCTCGACACCACCCGGTCGGCGTACTGGCGCGCCAGCATCACCAGCGAATAATGCCCGGCGTGCAGGTTGCCCATGGTGGGCACCAGCGCCACGCGCAGGCCCTCGCGCTTCCAGCCGATGACCAGGGCGCGCAAGGTGGACAGATCGGTCAGGGTCTGGATCATGCGGCGTACGCGTGCGCGGCGTCGGGGAAGCTGCCGTCGCGCACGGCCTGCGCGTAAGCGCGCACCGCGCCCGCCACCGAGCCGCCTTCAGCAAGGAAATCCTTGACGAACTTGGGACGGCGGTGGCCGCTGTCCAGGCCCAGCATGTCGTGCATCACCAGCACCTGGCCATCGCAGCCGGGGCCGGCGCCAATGCCGATGGTGGGCACGCCGAGCGCGGCGCTGATCTGGGTGGCGATCGGCGTGGGCACGCATTCCAGCACGACCAGGCTGGCACCGGCATCGACCACGGCCTGCGCGTCGCGGCGCAACTGCTCGCCGGCTTCGCCGCGCCCCTGCACCGTGTAACCGCCAAAACGCAGCACCGATTGCGGGGTCAGCCCCAGATGCGAGCAGACCGGGATCTCGCGCTCGACCAGATAGCGGATGACCTCGAGCTTGTGCCCGGCGCCCTCGATCTTGACCATCTCCGCGCCGGCCTGCAGCAGTTGGGTGGCAGCGTCCAGTGCGCGCTCCGGCGTGGCATCGGCCTGGAACGACAGATCGGCCACCAGCAATGCCCGCTCCAGCACCCTGCCCACCGCGGCGGTGTGGTAGACCATGTCGGCGGTGGTCACCGGCAAGGTGGAATCGTGCCCCTGCACCACCATGCCCAGCGAATCGCCGACCAGGATCAGGTCCACGCCGTTGGCATCGAAGGTCCGCGCAAAGCCGGCGTCGTAGGCGGTCAACATGACCAGTTTTCGACCCTCGCGCTTGGCCTGCGCCAAGGCGGGCACGGTCCAGGGCTTGCTGTCGGTATGGCTGCTCATGAAGTCATTACGTGGGGTGATGAGCCGGCCATTATCTACCCAATCGGCTCCAGCCCGCAGACATCGATGGCCTGCAGGGCGTGTCGCACTGTTCCATGGCCCGGAATGATCGCCTCCGGAGCGAGCTCGGACAGCGGCAGCAGCGCAAAGGCGCGCGCCTGCAGATGCGGGTGCGGAACCTGCAGGCGCGGCAGGTCGATCACCTGATCGGCGTACAGCAGCAGGTCCAGGTCCAGCGTGCGCGGGCCCCAGCGCTCGCCGTCGATACGCTGCCGGCCGAAGGCCTGCTCGATGCCGAGCAAGGCCTTCAGCAGTTGCAATGGCGCCAGCGCAGTGCGCAGCTGCGCCACCGCATTGATGAAATCGGGCTGGTCTTCGCGGCCCCAGGCCGGCGTGCGGTACAGGCGCGAGGCGGCAATCAGGGTGGACTGCGGCAGCTCGCCCAGGGCGGCGATGGCCGCGCGCACGCTGGCCTCGGCCGGGCCCAGGTTGGCGCCCAGGCCGACAAAGGCGGTGTGCACGCCCTACTCGCCTGCCGGTGCGCCGGTGCGCCGACGGCGGCGGCGACGCTTGCGCGGCGCGCCCTCTTCGCCCTCGTGATCGGCCTGCGCGGTTTCGATCGCATCGACCAGTTCCTGGCCGGAGGACTTCTGCGCCTCGCGCCAGAACTCCACATCGGCGGCGTGATCGGCCGAGGCGAACTGGCGCAGCACCAGGAAATCGAACGCGGCGCGGAAACGCGGGTGCGACAAGGTGCGGAACACGCGCTTGCGCTGACGCGAGGAGAAGCGCGTCTGCAGCAGCCAGATTTCCTGCATCGGCAGCGAGAAACGGCGCGGCAGCGCCACGCGCTCGAGCTGATGCAGGGTGACCCGGTCGGCGGCGCGACGCTGCGCGTCTTCCAGCTGCACGCCCTGCGCCTGCAGGCCCATCAGGGTGCGGCAGAACGCCGGCCAGAGCAGCAGCGCGAACAAGAACGCCGGCGACACCGGCTCGTCATTGGCCACGCGCGCATCGGTATTGCGCAGCCCTTCCAGCACCATGGCGCGCAATGCGCCACTGCGGTTGGAGCGCAATGCGGCCGCACTCTCCGGGAACAGCGCACCGAGCAGGCCGTAACGCTCCAGGCCCTCGAAACTGGCCACACCGTGTCCGGACAGGAACAGCTTGAGAATCTCTTCGAACAAGCGCGCCGGCGCGGCCTCGGACAACAGACCGGCCAGGCGCGGGATGGGTTCTGCGGTGCCGGCTTCGATATCGAAGTTCAGCTTGGCCGCCAGACGCACCGCGCGCAGCATGCGCACCGGATCTTCCTGGTAGCGCAGCTCCGGGTCGCCGATCAGCTTCATCAGGCGCGCCTGCACGTCCTCGAAGCCGCCGCAGTAGTCGCGTACCGAGAAATCCTCGATCGCGTAGTACAGCGCATTGCAGGTGAAGTCGCGACGGATCGCATCGTCTTCGATGGTGCCGTAGACGTTGTCGCGCACCAGTCGGCCGTTATCCAGTTCGCGGTCGCCGCTGCCATCGTCGATGTTGGCGCGGAACGTGGCCACTTCGATGATCTCGCGGCCGAACACCACATGCGCCAGGCGAAAGCGGCGGCCGATCAGGCGACAGTTGCGGAACAGCGCCTTGACTTCTTCGGGCGTGGCGCTGGTGGCCACGTCGAAATCCTTGGGATGGCCGCCGACCAGCAGGTCGCGGACTGCGCCGCCGACCAGGTAGGCACCAAAGCCCGATTCGCGCAGGCGGTACAGCACGCGCAGCGCGTTGGGGCTGATGTCCTTGCGCGAGATGGTGTGCTGATCGCGTGGGATGACGCGCAGCGTGAACGGAGATGTAACTGAGGGTTCGATGATGGCGCTTCCGTCTTGTGTTGCAGGATTGCCCAACGGGTTCTAGCGCACTATACTAGCGCGCTGCACAAGACGCACCAAACGCTCCCTTCGTCTAATGGTTAGGACGTGGCCCTCTCAAGGCTAAAACAGGGGTTCGAGTCCCCTAGGGAGCACCACCGTCGTCTGACCGCAGAACACGCCAAGACCCCGCATTGCGGGGTTTTTGCGTTATCGGGCATGGGTGGTTGCCGCTGGTCGGGTGGACGCGTGTTGATCCCGCCCCCGGTCAGATAAGCGCAACTCCCATGGCAACGGCATCGAGCCAATGTACTGTGATGCGCCGATTGGCTGAGGCCGGTTACGGCGCCGGGCGCTGCGGGTTGCGCCTTGCCGTGGATCGCGCACTTCAGTCCTGCGGCTGCACCTCGTGCAATCTGGCGTGGGCGCGGCTCTTGCCGATCATCCCACCACAAAAATCATGTACGGCCCGATCAACACATAGGCCTGCGCGACAGCGCGTCCGCATCGCCGCAGCGTGCGATCGCCCTCGCACTTGCGCGCAGCAACGGCAGATCGACGTGGATATTTGCACCGCATGGCAATTCCTCACTCGGCCAATGGATGAAACGCGCCGGCATCGCTGTCGGTTTCGGCAATGGCGTCATGGGCATGCAGACTTTCCAGGTGGCGCACCGCCACCTGGAAGACGGCATGCCGCTCGGCCAGCACCTTGCGCAACCGCCGCGCGGCATCTTCGACGTACATCAGGTTGGCGCCATTCAAGCGGGCAAACGCCTGCTCGTCGATACGCCGTACCGCCGCCTGTACCGGCGTGGCCAGTGCCTGTTCGCACAGGCCGAGCAGTTCGCGAATGTCGAAGCGCTGCACGCACGCGCTCAGTTCCACGCGCACCTGCGCCACGCTGCGCTGGCTATGCGGCGCGGCGTACGAACCGTTGTCTTGCAGCCATTGCGCAACCTCTGCGAGCGGTAACGCATCGCGCCCTTGGTGCTGCTGCAAAAACGCATCGCTCAGCAACTGGCGCGACAAGGCTGCAGAACAGGGACAGGTGGAGGCGTACAGCACATCGACCTGCAACTGGATCTCGGTGCGGCCTGCCCTGGATTGCGCGTCGATGCGCACCGGATAGGCGCGCCAACCGCTTAGCCCTTCGCTGCGCAGCGCCGGCATCCGCAGCATCAGCTCGAAGTTCAGCGCCAGCCGCGCCGCACGGCTGCCGCAATCGGCATGACTGTCGATCAGCGCCTGCAGCAGCTACGACACCATCGCCGGCGACACCGGCCGCTCCAGATGCCGATCCAGCAGGCGGTACAAGCGCGACATGTGGATGCCCTTGAGTTCCGGGCGCGGCAGATCCACCTGCACGCTGGCACGCGCGGCCACGCTGCTGCCCAGCCCGGCATCGGCCAGGCGCAGCGGCACGGCGATGTCCTGCATGCCGACCCAGCGCAACGGCGCGCTCAGTGGGGAAGGTTCGGTAACGGCAACATCGGGCAGCGTGGCGGACATCGAAAGCTCGTAGAAGGAGATGAAGGCAATCGCGCCTCAGACGCGACCGGGAAACATCTGAAAGTAATCGTCAATACCGGCATGTAGCGTTTGCGCCGGTTCGTCCTGCTGCGCGCAGCATCGGCATGGATGGATACGAACCGATCGGCATTGCGGCGATGGGCGATCAACACCCGCTCGTGCAGCGCCACGGAGCGCTCCTCGCTGCGGATCATGCTCGGCTGGCAACGCGGATCGGCCGCCAGACAAAGGGTGCAGCCGCCCCGCGACCGCACTGGCCACATGCTGCTTGTAGCGCGCGCGACACCGACCGCGCCGGGATCCTTGCCGCCGTGACGGCGTCGATGGCGACCAGGCAGGAATGCAGGCGCGCGTGCGTGGACGCCGCCGCCGCAACGGCCGGGTCGGTCTGATCGATCTGATCGGCTGCGGACAACGACGCAGTACCAGGCATAGCACCAAGGCTGCGCCGACGGTGCGCACCACCTGCCGCCGCCTCATCGTGCCGACACCGGCGGATCCACGCGGCTTCGAGCTTGGGAGGTTCGGCATGGTGACCAGGCAGGCATCACTCTGCGGTAAGGGACGCGGCACGGCGGGACCAGGCGAACAATGGAATGAAGTGTTATAAAGTAACATATCCAGCGCAAAAACGGGCCCGTCGCGCATCTTCCGCGGTCTTTCGTTCATTCCTGCCGAAGAACACCACGATGTCCCCCGTCATCCCCGACAGCTATACCGCCTGGCGCCTGCATCGAAGTCGATTGCGCCCAGCCACTCACCGCCCCTTTTATCGCGCAACGACTCGCCAGCCTGCGTAGCCTCAGCGACCACCAAACCCGGCAATTGTTGCGTCGTTGGGGCCAGGCGCATCTTCGGCGGTTGGTTGGATGGTTTGAGCATGCGCGTGGCGAACTGGTAGCGAACTCGAGCCAAGCCGCTAAATAGCGCGCGCTCCGGCACCGCAGATCACGCCTGAGTGGATAAGTCCAGGTAACAGCGGACGCGATTGACTGTTCCGCGCTAAGGAAGCTCTGAACAACTCCTCGATAGACTTCTGATCGACGCCTGAGGTTGGAGCCATCACGCGTAAGTGATTGATTTTCAGCAACGGAGATTGTCGTGATCAAGCGAAATCCCAAGTTCGCTCGCAACGCCAAGAGTTGTTCAGAGGTTCCCTAATCGGCGGACGGTATGCCGTAACGACTTTCTGCGACAAATAATCAACAAAATTTGCCAATTAACACGTAACGTATAAGTGCCTGAATCGCAGGCGGAGTTGCCCCATGCAGGGGGAAGGCAAAATTATGAAGAACGCAAAAATTTGGCCTATGGCTTTTTGTTTAATCGTCGGACTCTTCGCATCGAGCGCGGCGATGGCTGACTGCTGTCCCAGTGGCGGTATCGGCGCGCCCGCCGTCGGGCTTGGCGATAGCAATCCCAAGGCAGCCAACCTCGCTATGGACTCCTCGCTTGCCATCTACGAATTCAATCGTGATGGCGTGACATATTTGCAAATCAACGATGTCACCGGCGTGGTCCACGCTGTCGTCGCCCGGGTGGATGACGCTCTATGGACCCTACCAATGGGCAAGGATGTGGATCGCGTTGTATTGCCCAAGAAAAATAAAATCTCCTCAGCTCCAAGCTTGAGCGAACTGACTGCAGACGATGCAGCCCAGCTTGTCTATAGGACAAGAAACTTCACAGTGCTCACACGGCGCGGAGCAACTGGGGATCAGTGGATCGTGTCTCCCTGACCAGCACGGGATTGGCTTCAGCGACCAGGAATGTCAGAACCAATGCATGGCGGCGATGAAACATGCCGCCATGCGCTTTCAATCTTGCTTTCAGTTCTGCTTCTACATCATTCGAGTCGCGCCGTACCGCGTCAACCGATGAGGAATCAGCAATAACACGCACTGCAACACCACGGGTCTCCCTCGCTATCCATGTACGCACCTGAATGAAATGCCTACCAGCCGGAGGCAGAATCTCGACGCAATTAAGCGCACTGCGATAGGCGCTCAACTGTAGCTCCAAAGACAGGCTCCTACAGTCGCCACGAAACACACACTGGAACTTAGAAGCGCAAGAGCGCTCAAGCGCCGGCGAACACAGTGCTTGATACAACCCATGCGTTTCTATTTCCAACGGATACAATGCAGCCACATATTGCTGCAACAGCTGCGATTCGATAACACCCACTCGTGTCATCTCCATCGCAACCGAATGCTGCCCTTTTGCTCTCAAATCAGCCACCACATCTTTGCGCATCCGATTGATCTGCACATTGATGTCAGAGTATTCAAGCACGCGATTGCGCAATAAGCGCTCGGCGCTAGCGTAGCTTGTGCGACCAAAAGTATAACAATCATCCTTCGACTGATTTGATATGCCGTCGCGGACAGGCTCACGTAGACGGGCGTTAAAGACAAACAGAATCGTCGTCACAAACGCATACAGCAGTTGGATATTGAAAACAGCCTGATCAAAGAACCCGAACTGATACACCTTAGCAGGCTGCTGAAATACCAGCCGCGACGCGAGGCGCAACCAGCGGAATTTTCCAGTACATGTCAGAAGTGGCGAACAATTGACCATGCA